>JAJPHP010000085.1 GCA_021325255.1 Nitrososphaerota archaeon
AGGTATCCATCTACAACTCGTTCATTGTTGCGGCGATGTAAAAAAAGAAGCATTCAGAGAACACACAGAGGAAGGCATCAAAACATCATATTCGTGCAACAGAGCACGCGCTGGATAATGGTATTGAACGAACCATCAGGGTTCAATCTTCCGCATCAAATTTAATTATTAGACTACCGAATAAGAAATGCCTTCGATGCAAACCGACCGCCAAGAAGAGCAAGAGGATGGGATTAGTACGCCTAATCTTGATGGCGGAGATCGGCGGCTCGGGGCGATTATGTTCACGGATATCGCTGGATACACCGCTCTGACTCAGAGCAACGAGGCTCTTGCGTTGGAACTGCTCGAAGAGCACAGGAGAATTCTGCGTCAGATTCTTCTACGCCACGGTGGAGAGGAGATAAAGACAATCGGGGACTCATTCCTAGTCGAGTTCCGAAGCGCCCTAGACGCCGTAAGGTGTGCTATCAGTATGCAACAGGCGTTATCACAAAGGAACTACGAATCCACTTCGATAAGGCAGATTCACATCAGAATAGGGATACATGTTGGAGACGTTGTCAAGGTGGGCGGCGATGTCTATGGAGACACGGTTAACTTGGCACAAAGAATGGAGTCAATCTCTGAGCCGGGCGGAATAGTCATCTCTGCGCAGGTATACGAACAGGTCAGAAATAAGATACCCTTTCCTATAGTGAAGATGGGCGAATATAGACTCAAGAACGTTGAAACGCCGTCGCTGGTCTACATAATACGTCCGACTAGTCGTAGAAAGCCGCCTAAAGAGTCCCTAAAGACTCAGCAGCACCGCTTTGCTGTTCTTCCGCTTCTCAGCATCGGGCAGGCAGACGAGTATCTTGCCGACGGGCTCACAGAGGAGTTAATCTCGGCTTTTTCACATCTTCCTGCGCTGAAGGTCGTCGCTAGAACTACAACGATGAGATACAAGGGCACAAATAAGAGCATCTCAGAAATCGGCAATGAATTGAACGTGAGTACTATTCTTGAAGGCAGCGTCAGAAAATACGGTAACAAACTTCGTGTCACTGTTCAGCTGATAGACTCTTCTTCGGAAGAATATCTGTGGAGCGAGAATTATGATAGAAGTATCGAAGATATACTGGATGTTGAACATGACGTAGCCGAGAAGACTGTTCAGGCCCTTCGGTCGAAGATGGCAGACAACGATTCCGTCGAATTAGGTCCTAAGAGGATTACTGAGAACGCAGAAGCATTTCTACTATACCTGAGAGGAAGGTATCATCTGGCAAGACACACCGAGACTGAAGTGAAACTTGCCATGGACCTATTCGCGCAGGCAGTGCACATCGATCCAAATTTTGGCGCTGCTCATGCCATGCGCGCTCAATGTTACATGTTTCTTGCATTCTTCGAGTTTATCTCGCCGCAGGAAGGACTCAACAACGCACTGCCAGCGCTTAAGCGAGCTCTCGCGATTGACGACGATCTTGACATCGCCCACATGCTCATGGGTCGCCTTCTTCAGGACAAGTGGGACTGGCTGGGAGCCGAAGCGGAGTTTAGGCGCGCGATTGAAATCAGTCCAAACAGTGCGGAAGCTCATTACAGATACGCGCTTTTACTCAACGATATGAGGAGAAGCGAAGAAGCGCTAAGCGAAGTCATGACCGCTGAAGAGCTTGATCCGCTTTCTGTATCCGTGAATCAAATAGCTGGAACCATAATGCACTTCGCAGGTAAGCATCACGATGCTATAGAAAGATTCCAGAGAGCCTTGGAAATCGAACCACGAGCAGCGTTGGCTCAAAATAATCTTGGGCTGGCTCAATTCGAAGAAGGAAAGATAGAGGAAGGGCTAGCCGGGGTTAGAAGAGCTGTGGAAATGGACCCACGGAATATGATGCTTCGGGCCGACTTGTGCTTCGCCTTGTCCCGTTCCGGAAGGGAAAGCGAGGCCAGGGAATTGCTCGTTCATGCACTCGCTCAAGCTGGCACCGGACACGTTTCGCCAGTTGCGATAGCTGGCATGTATGCCTGCCTGGGTGAGGTGGACAATGCGATGATGTGGCTGGAGAAAGCCTACGTTGAACATTCACCTTACCTCGCATCGCTAGGTGTGGAGCGATGGTTTGACAAGATTAGGCAGAATCCAAAATTCGTAGACCTCCTGAGAAGAATTGGGCTGCAGTGAAGAAAAATGATAGCCGAGAGGAACACCTAAGAGATTGAGAGGCTTGGGCGAGAAATGCTCGAGTCCTGAGAAATGAAGAGTTCCTTCTAAGTTGATTCGGATTTCGAACATGCACTTGAGAAATTAGTTGTTGCCCTCCCCTCCTTGCCGTTTTTATAAATGGACTGAATCTGAGATGAGCGCTTAGTGTCTAGACCTCGAATGAAAGTCTCGTCCTCCTCTCGCATAAAGTCTTCATGAGTTACGATTGGAATTTTCGTCGTTTTAGCCCACTTTAATCCAGAGGTCCTCACGGGCTCAACACCGATGGAGCGCTACTTCACATTCACGAACTTCCTCGGGATATTGTTCTATGGTCTACAGGTTTGCATACTGGCTGACCTAATGGTCAGATATCGACTAAAGTGGACAACGATGTTTCTCCTTGGACTTATCTACGGAATATTCGAGGAGGGCTTTGCGGTCTAGACGATGCTATCTCCCACCCCACCAGGGTTCGTCGGAGTCTTCAGAATCGCCGGCCTGAATGTAACCTGGGCCATCTACATTGCTTTGTTTCACACGGTGGTCAGCGTAATTTCTTCGATTATTGTAGTGAAATTAATATGGCCTGATCGCGTATCGCAACCTTTCCTTAGCAGGAGGCATTATGCGGTGATGCTTCCTGTACTTGCAGTGATCTACTCGCTGTTCATATTGTTTGAATCTCGACTGGCAAATCCGCAACCAATTGCAGTTGTAATCCTCGCGCTGGTCTGTCTTGCTTTAGGCGTCACAGCATGGCGTGTCCAGCTTCATGGTGTTGGTTCTGCGGTGACCACGACATCACGAAGGTATGCAGGGTGGAGCCTGACGCTTCTCGTTGTTTCCCAACTTTTTCCATTCATAGTTGGCGCTGGCTCCCCGCCTGGATTTGATTCATTCGCAACACTACTGGTCATCGTAGGCTGCTTCTCCTTTGCGCTACTCTTCAACAGGCTGGACAGAGACAATCAGATCGACTGGATGAAGATGTACTCTATCTTTGTCGTAACTGTAGGATTCTGGCTTGTGCTGGGTACCTTCTTCAGAACCCCTCTTAGCAATGCAGTCGCGTTCATCGGCGTCGCGCTGGAGTTCTACTTTGCACTGCGCCGAGGAGGTAGAAGCATACCAAAGCCTCAAGCTAGCGAAGTCATTGAATGACGCATTCTGCTAAACTCTTACTGGGGCTCAATTATTCAAACCGCCGAAATGAATTCTCTTTGATTCCCACAACTCAGGAGGGCCAATCAGCTAATTACCTCTTCTGATAATCCTCTCTTTTGGGCAATCGGATGCAGTACAAGTGGGTCGCCCTCAGCGTCACGACCATCGGCACGCTCATGTCGGGAATCGACACGAGGATAGTCATAGTCGGACTTCCCACAATCGCAAGAGAGCTCAGCGCAGGTGCGGAGGATGTAATCTGGGTCAGCCAGGCCTACCTTCTAGCGACGACGGTCGGCCTTCTTCTGATTGGACGAGTCACGGACCTCGTCGGGCGCGTAAAGATATACAAATACGGGTTCGCGCTGTTCACGATCGGCTCGGCATTTGCGTCGTTATCCTTCTCGGCTCCTGTATTGATAGCTTCGAGGATGATTCAGGGCGTGGGATCAGCCATGATCATCACGAACAGCTCTGCAATTCTGACCGACGCGACTCCGAAAAATGAGCTCGGAACCATACTCGGAATAAACGTCATTGCCTTCAGGATTGGTTCGATTTCCGGGCTGACTCTCTCCGGACTGATAATTGCTATCGCGGACTGGAGGGCACTCTTCTACATCAACATACCAATCGGGATCTTCGGGACGCTCTGGGCTCACAGGAGACTGAGAGAAATCTCAGTGAGGGACAAGGCCTCGAGGATGGATTGGCCGGGATTTGTCACATTCTCCGCTGGTCTCACGCTAATCCTCCTTGCGATTACTTTCCTGAGCTACGGGAGCTCAAACCTACTGGCCTCTGGGATGCTGCTCGGTGGGGCGATTTTACTCGTCTTCTTCATCAGACTGGAACTGAGGAGCGCGACGCCGCTTCTGGATCCTCGTCTCTTCAAGATCAGATCTTTCGCGGGGGGAGCGCTCGCCCAGTTGTTCAACTCGCTCGCGTGGTCGGGCATCCTCATCCTTGTCTCGTTCTACCTCCAAATAGTCCTCGGTGATTCCGCACTGCAGGCCGGGCTCAGCATACTACCAATCGATGCCACGTACATTGTGGTCGCGCCTCTTAGCGGAAGGCTCTCCGATAAGTATGGCCAGCGCGTGTTCACAACTGCGGGCCTTGCGATTAGCAGTGCGGGGTTCTTCGCTCTCTCGTTCCTCGCCGGTACCACTACAAGCTACGCAGAAATTGCACTCACCCTTGCAACCATGGGCGTTGGTAACGGGCTTTTTATCTCCCCCAACACGAGTTCGATAATGGGGTCGGTTCCTGCAAATAGGAGAGGGATTGCGTCAGGTTTTAGGGTAACGATGTTGAACCTGGGCCTGACGGCGAGTGCCGGCCTCGCGATATTACTTGTTACGGTTGGTATTCCATACGATTCACTATCCTCACTGCTCGCAAGTTTCAACCCACTCTCAGCCCCCGGGGCTTTGCGTGATCAATTCATAAACGGTTTCAAGGTGGCGACGCTAGTCCTCGCAGTCCTCAATTCTATTGCGATTATCCCTTCTTCATTGCGGGGAAGCGGCGAGGTCCGGTCGACGAGCGCTCCGGAAGTTCATGACGTTGTCTAGGATGGATCACTCCCAAGACTAAAACCACTCAGTTTGCTTTCTTCGGAGAAGAGGCAAGGGGAGAGAGAAACCCCCAAAGAATGAGATTATCCCAAAAATCTGATCCGGCGTATGACCACTTTTGATCAGAAGAGAGAGGGGGAGTATGTGCAATGGTTAAGGATGACCATAGGAATTCCACTCTTTCTAGCGGAAAGAGAGAGCAAATCAATTTAACATGAAATCAACGTCACCGGATTAAGATCTCCATTGTCGTCCTTGTCTGAGAGAAAGCTCGCCGCCATAATGTTCACGGACATTGTGGGCTACAGCGCTCTCACTCAGAGAAACGAGGCTCTAGCGCTCCGACTCTTAGAGCAGCACAATGAAATCACGCGGGGTGTCCTTTCGAAATACGACGGCGTTGAGGTGAAGACGATTGGAGATTCATTCCTCGTCGAATTCAAAAGCGCCCTCGCCGCGATAGAGTGCGCGTACGAGCTGCAGAAGGCTCTGCACGAGTACAACGAGAAATCCAACGAAAAATTGCTCGTGAGGATCGGGATCCACATCGGCGACGTTGTTCACAAGGGCAACGATGTCTTCGGCGACGCGGTCAACATTGCGTCGAGAATCGAGTCGTTTGCTGAGGGTGGAGGAGTGTGCATCTCGGAGCAGGTCTACGCCCAGGTGAGGAACAAGACGCTCCATAGAATTGTAAGGCTCGAGCCCCGACAGCTCAAGAATATAACCTTCCCCGTCGGAATTTACAGGATTGTGATGCCTTGGGACGAGAACACCGGAGTGGACTCTGAAATGCAGCTCGACATGCGCCGCCTCGCAGTTCTGCCGTTTGCAAACGTTTCGCCCGATCCTAACGACGAGTACTTCTCGGACGGACTGACCGACGAGCTGATCTCGAAACTTTCCCTGATGAAGGGGCTCAAGGTGATCGCACGCACGTCATCAATGAGGTTCAAGGGAAAGGGAAAGAGCGTAGCAGAAATTGGAAGAGAGCTCGGCGCTGGCACCATCGTCGAAGGAAGTGTGAGAAAGGCGGGAAACCGGATCAGGGTCACGGTTCAAGTGGTGAACGCAAACAGCGAGGAGCACCTGTGGTCTTCAAGTTACGACAACAACCTCGACAACATCTTCGCAGTTCAGTCGGAAATCGCGACCAAAGTGAGCGATTCTCTGCCGGCCTACGTCGTCCTCCCCTCCACCGAGAAGCCGGCGCCTCAATATTCTCAGGACACTAGGAACGTGACCGCATACACTTACTACCTCAAGGCCACACAACTTTTGAACGACAGGACGGAGGACTCACTGCGAGAAGCACTGGAGCTTTTCACCAACGCGACGAAGTTAGATCCTTCCTTTGCCCGGGCATACGTCGGAGTGGGGAAATGCTACTACGAGCTGGGTCTCAGAAACATGATCTCGGTCGAAGAGTCAGACGCGGGAGAAAAGTCTTCGGCCGCAAAGGCCTTGGAGATCGACCCCAACCTCGCTGAAGCGCACTCACTGCTTTCGCTCAACGCTTGGGGTGAGGACAATTTCGAAAAAGCGGAAAGCGAAGCTATGAGGGCCTTGGAGCTCAATCCCAACCTCGCGGAGGTCCAGTTCAGCCTCGCCACGCTAAAATTGACACTAGGTTATCCAATGACTTCATTGAAACTCCTTGAGACAGCGTACGCCCTTGATCCACTTTCAGGCCATGTAGTGCGGTACCTGGGTCTGACGCTGGCGTGGATCGGAAAAGATTCCGAGGCGCTGAACCTGTGGGGCCGTACTGTTCGTGTCGCGCCTTTTGACACTCACCTGGCCTTGATGGAGCACTCGCTGGGGAAACGCGATTACGAAAGAGCACAGGAGGAGATTCGAGCTCTTGAGGAAACCGCTCCGTCCGATTTTCGAACGCTTAGTCTTCGGGCACTGCTGCAGGCTATGACCGGCGACAGGCAGGGAGCTGAAGAAACGCTCGTACGGCTCGGCGGGACATTCGCGAGAGGCGCATTGCTTGATCGCACGTCCGGATACGTCAAATTCCTTCTCGGCGATATGGACGGATTCTTTGAAGCGATGTTTCGCGCCGCCGAAGCACACATTCTCGATCCGTTCAGGATGCGCTACTCGCCCATTTTCGAAGGGGCGAGGGGCGACCCGCGCTATCGGCAGTTGTTCGAAAGACTCGGGCTGGATCCGGAATTGAGAGAGGCCATCTGAAACCCTCCGCAGAGTTAACAAGATATGAAGCTCTGCACTTACATCATGGATGCCTCGCCCCGGTGGACAGGCCAACGCTGAAGTTCTTCGCAAGAACGGCGAAATAGAATACTTCAACTCTTCCACCATAGTTTACCGCCTAGAGTGAAGAAAAAACCCATAATGATGTTCTACTGAACAGAACAGATCCGCAAGATTGTAGTTTCAAATATGACCCGAGCATTCCAAACTTCGAATGAATTTCACCATCACTTCAAAGGCAATTGCATTTGCAGTCATTCCACTGATTGTTGCCTCGGCTGTAATCGGGTTGTACTTTGCGTCCCAGAATCCCACAGGCTCCGCTAATTCAACGAATCTTAACACGAATATCTCAACCCTTACGAATACAAGCACAACAATAGTCGAAGGAAATCAGGTGACTAACTCTTCCGTAAATGGAGGATTGAAGCTATTCGCCGCGATGAATCTCATCACTGGCGAGAGCATTGGGAAACTGAACGTCACATTCCTTGTCGAAAACACTCTGCCACAAGTCAACAACGTATCTAAAGAGTCAAACTGGGCAATCCCAGCTTTTGAAAACAAAACGGCAACGATGTTTCAGTGCATCGGCTGGGGGAATGCGTTAATCTTTCGAGGATACTATACTGCGGAAAACATCTCTGGCGCCGTAAACAGCTCCCTGATGCCTCTCTTTCAGCCTGGAGTCTTTGACAACTGTTCCTACTACGAGTTTTCACATTACTCCTTCCAACCTGCGAGTGCAAACGCGACCGTGTACGGCCAGCAGGGATCTCCAAACGATTACGGTACCCGTCAGATCATCGCCAGCAGCATGGTAGCAGGGTACTACACGGCGAATCAAAGCTATGCGAGGTTGAACAAGCTTGTCTCTCCACTGCCGTTTCCGGTCGGCTCATACACTATCGCCGTCGGGGACGAGTGGGGGCAGCTCGCGTTCTTGCACTTTGATGTAGTGCTTCAACAGAGCGAGGTATCGACGACTTCTTTGGGGCAGTCGGTCTCAACCACCCCGATAAGCAGTAGCGGGCCAAATTCCTCCCACTACGATGAAATTACAGTCACTAGCGAGACTCCGATCCTGACAAGCAACCCGGCGTTTGATTACGATAGGATACCCTACTCGCTCCGCGTGGGTAATTTCTCAATTCGCATGGTGAACAACGGCACCGGGTACACCATTCCACCGATCAACGGCACGTCGAGAATGTACACGGGCTACGCCTTTGCGTTCAATGTAACATCGCCCGATAACGCGACTACAAACGTAGTCTTTGAATGGACGCCCCCATGCTCGACAAATCTCGGCCTTCCGTGCCAGGTGAACAACAAAACTGTTCTGCCAAACCCAGAAAATGTAACCGTTAACTACGAACTTGCTAGTCTTCTGATACTATGGTACAAGAACACGACAGGGCTGTATGTCTCCTTCCAGGAGTGGGACGAGGTTCAGGTCACAACGATTACGACACTATCCTTCATTTCCAGCAGCATTCAAGGCTCCAGTTCTGCTGAGGGAATCGTCTCGTCCAGTTCGACGTGCGTTTATACGCTGATTACTGAGACAGTAATGCAGGAGCAGTACTTTACAAACAACGGAAGCACGACGACGTTAAGCACCTACACCACGACTTACAATCCATGTGGCTAAGATATCGCAGTCTCTCCCTGCGAGAAAGAGGAAAGAGAGTGAAGAACCCCCTTCCGAAATGAGCTTGCTCGCTCGGATTTCAATCGACCACTTGGAACAAATCGTTGGACCCTTATTGCCGCTTGATGACCTGTTTGAAAAACAGCTGCCTAAACGCCTCGGAGTTGTCTATTTGAAGAGACAACAAATTCCATCGCCTCTTTTCCAAGGCGTACCCATTCCACGTTTGATGATGGATTTACCACTAGCCATTCTTTCATTGTCCGCCCATTGCGTCGGGGATCAAAGCGTGTTCCATCTCCGCCAGCAACGAGTTCGTCAACACGGTCGCGAGGCAACTTGACCACGAATTCCTTTGAGGATGACAGAAAAGCAAACATCTTCCCACCTATGTACAGTCCCGAAGAACCGAAGCCTTTCTTTCCCGTCGGAAGAGATACCTTTGGATTTTTCATTAGAGTATGTACGACGTTAGCATATCTGTCTTCGGGACTTGGTGCGGTCAATCCTCTTCTCTTATGAGACAACCAAGCCAGCAACTCCTCTGTCGATTTGATTCAATGCTTCTGGTAAGGACGCCTAATAATAAATTCATGGGTTGGGTGCCATATTATTGAAATCGCCCATCGCTATCTGACATGCCTCTGGCCGAGGAGATGGAGAGATCATCTTCTCCCAGAAAAGAACATGCGCGCTTGTTTTCTCCTCACCCGTTGCGCTCTGACGAAAGAATCTCGTCTATCTTCTCGTCAACCCAATCATCAACGAATATGAAATTCTTCAGTATTCCCATCCTGACCTCGCTCACACCGCCCGCATTTCTCAGACTCTCGCAAATCTCGTCGGCCTCGGGAAGATTGTCCACGAAGAGTGTCAGGAGACAAAGGCCCTTCACGGAATTGTAGGCAAAATCTACGCGGTCCGCAACGCTCCGGGCCATTTCATTTATCCCCTCTTTCTTGCTCTCGGGGCAGAACACCAGAAAGGTGCACATGACTCCCTTTGATTTTCTTACGTTGCGAAGGGGAAGTAGATAACCGACTTTGTCCTCGGTCATCAGCTTGAGCCGTCGATTCACCGTGCGTGTGGAGAGGCCTAATTCCCTTGCAACTTCGTTGGAGTTTCGCCTCGGATCTTTTCTGATCGCCCTTATTATCTTCCAATCAGTGCTCCTGAGTTTCAGTCTGCACGGGGGTGCATCGACCCTCCAGTGAAGCACCGGATCATCTCTCCTTTGGTGGCAGATTTCTCTCATGAGCTCGACCTTTCTCTGGAGCGAACTCTCTCCATTGTAGTAAAAGGCAGCCCTAAGACCTGGTCCGGAGAAATCAAACAGGAGAAACACTCCGTCGATCAATGAAATTTGGGAGATCACCCTGCTCTTTTCGACCGAGGGATCAACGTCAAGCTGCGCCCCAGCGTAACTTCCTCCAAAGAGATGAGGGTTCAGTACGAGCCTCCACCCCTCTATGAATCCTGAATCGAGGGCGCGCTTGAGTGTGAGCCTGACGGTTTCCTCGTCGGCCCCGAGGCTCTTTGACAGCTTGGAATACGATTCTCTGAAATTCCACTGAAGGGACCCAGGACTCGTGAGCTCTCTCAGAACCCTTACGCCCAGGTCTCCCCTTGCTCGCTGCAAAGCAGACGCCTATGGGAGAAACAAGTGGACAGATTTCTATTAAAGTTGACCGAATTCCTATGAGTGCTAGGACACAAGATAAATTAACTTACTTTACAAAATCTTCTGGAGAAGGTGTGCGTATATTCAGATGATGGGTCAGGAGACGACTGGATTGGGAAGAGTTAGCGGGAGTCTTACTTCGAGGAAACTTCGCATTTTGCTTGTAGTGAATCTCGTCATCCTCGCGATACAGGGATGGTTTGGCGACACTGTAAATCTCTTCTTCGCTACGAGCAGCGTGCCTGCTTATCCCTTTTCCTTTAGCGGGTTCATCCAGGGTGTATACAGTCTAGGCTTTACTCTCGAGTATCATGCGTTCGAAGGGATGCTTCTCATGGCCCTGTCAGTGGCAGTGCTTGCGCTCTCATTCAAATGGTCGAAGGCAAGAAGCGTACGAATCTGCGCTATTCTTGGATTGTTCTTTGTCTTCTCTGCGGCAGTGGGAGGCTTTCTGTTTGTTGTGTCGGGATTCTCAAACGGAGGAAACTCAGCACAGATGGGAGGAAGTTTCATCGGCGCATTCGCGCTCTACTTTATCGCGCTATACTACGCCAAGTAATCTTCTTCCTGACCTATACAACTAGTCGGTTCCCTAGGCATCCTTCTCGACTCAGACCACGCCAGCGTTGTGCCCTGATCCCGTCATTTCTCCATTCTCGGGCGGATTCTTTATCTTGAAAGAGAAGACAATTCCCACCACTCCCATGATTGTTGAAGCGAGGAACGCATAGCGGAATCCGTCAACGACTCCGATCGCGGAAGCAAGTTGACTCACAGTTCCAATCGACTGAGGATCCATGGCACTCGAAATTGTCAGGAGTACGGCGAGCCCGAGAGGAAACCCCACTCGCATTGAGGTATTGATCAAGCCAGAGGCAAGGCCCTCTTCGCCGGACTCTGTGCCACTCAACGCGGCGATGCCTAACGCCGGAAACCCAATGCTCGCGCCTAACGACCAGAGAAGCATACCGGGCAAGATTTCGAAGTAGTTTCCTGTAGCAGAAATCTGGGTTAGCAACGCGCAACCGACCGTGATGAGTACCGCGCACGTGATCAAAACCGACCTGAGTCCGAAACGACTGACAAGCCTTGACGTGCCCCACCCTCCTACGACGAAAAACACCGCCGCCGGAGGCAGGAAACCGAATCCCGCAGAGAGGGCAGAGTATCCAAGAATTTGCTGGAGGTAGATTGTGATAATGAATCCCAGCCCGCCGCTCAGAGAGGTGAATATCAGAGCGAGTATGTTCGCATTCAAGACGGTCCCGCGGCGGAGGAATTCCATAGGGATCAGAGGAGACTTTGATCTCGATTCAATGAGGGCAAAGCTAGTAAGTATCACTGCGGACAATGCCAACGGTAGGATAGTTTCAATCGAGGCAAAGCCAGAGGTCCCCGCAACTGTCAGGGCGTAGACTAGGAGGGTGAGGCCACTCGTAATGGTTAGGGCGCCTGGAAGATCTAGATGTGTTTTGATTATCCGATGCTTGTTGTCAGGCAGGTATTTCTGCGATAGGACTGCAGCAGCTGTGCCTATCGGCACGTTGACAAACATGACGGACCTCCATCCAAGAAAGCCAGTGAGAACTCCGCCGGCGATGGATCCAGCAGCAAACCCTGCGGATAGTACGGCCACCATGATTCCGAGAGCCCTGTTTCGCTCTTGCCCTTCAGGGAATGTCGACACGAGAATCGAGAAAGCAGTGACCGTTGAGATTGCTGCGCCAACGCCTTGAACGGACCTGGAGATTATTAGAGTAAAGAGTGAAGGAGCGAGGCCGCCGGTGAGCGAGGCGATCGAGAATAGCGAGACTCCAATGATGAACAATTTCTTTTGGCCGTACACATCGCCGGCCCTGCCGCTGAGCATGAGGAATCCAGCCATGGTGATCCCGTAGGCTCCTACAATCCATTGACTATCTACGAGAGAGACTGAAAACTGAGTCCTGATCGTGGGTAACGCAATCTGGACGATCGAAAAGTCGACCACGTCGAGGAAGACTGCCGCGATGATTAGGGCAAAGACCATGCCAGCGTGTCTAGGTTTTGCAACCGCGGGGGTCGCCGGCGGAGCTTCCAGCGCTTCGCATTCTTGTTCGCCGCGATCACTTTCGCGGAGATTCGAATCTGTCATGCAGCATCTTCACTACTCAATTTCAAGCCCAACACTCTTGACGAGCCGCCTGTGCTGGCCTTCATCCAGCCACTCGACTCGCAGGTATTCGATGATCTGCTTATCGGTCATTCCGATTCGCTTGGCTTCTTCTACGGTGTGCCGATAAGCTTCGATTTCAGTGGGATCATCAACATACTCGAGCTCAGCATTAAAGAGTTGCCTTCCGTCCATGAACTGCTTTACGTGAACGAGCTCGTGGATTACGTCGAGGTATAGCACATTGAATTCGCTGTTCTTCAGGTGATGCGTACTCACGAGTATGTGGCCGTCGGCGTCGCTCACCGCCATGTACCCGAACCCGAAGGAGAAGAATTCCACCTTGAGATTCTTCAGCACTTGCTCGGTCTTTTCTCCGAAAGTGGATCGTACTGCTTCCACATTCTCAAAGCCACTAAAGAAATCGGTGAAGGGGTATAGCTTGACCGCTCCATCTCTATGAATACCCACGCCCAATACCTGCGGGCGAACCAGCCCTTCGTCAGACTGATCTACTAGTGTGAACTCTTCGGATGATCTGAAGCTGTGCGGTCTAACAATTTCCTTTAGCTCTTCTGCCGCGTAGCTCCCTATCTCACTCGCTATTACGATCTGCTTCATGCCTGTTTAAGGTGAATGTTGATATAAATTGGGTTCCGCCCCAAGGGGAGTCTCGTTAATAAAACGAGAGGGCCTGTTTTACTTCTTGCCGAAGCTGAAACGTAACAAGTTGGAGATTTACAACGACGTTCTCAGCGCGATCAAGATAGAAGTTATCAAAGGCGACGCAAGAACAACGAGAGTTCAGTCGCTCAGCAACCTGGCTTACGACAAACTCACCCGGTATCTCGGCGAACTGGAAACGAAAGCGATGATCACAACTAGTCCGCTCAGGCTGACGCAAAAGGGTCGAGACTTTTTGCAGGATTACGAACGTATCAGGGACTTTATGCAGGAAATGGGCTTGAAGTATTTGGCAGGCGGGGAGAGGAAACTGGCATGAACGCAAAGAAGACAAACTACCACCCGGTAAAGTTCCTGGATAAACTTGAGGGCAACAAGCACCTTGTCTTGCTCTACGACAACGAAAAGTATGCTGATCTGATCATTGCCCGATACTTCTTGAATGGTCTGCAGAAGGGCGGATCTTGCGTCTTCTTCACCGAAGAAAATCCTCAAGGGATCAAGAAGAGACTGGTTGCTTCGGGCATCGACGTGAACAAATACGAGTGGGCAAACGCCCTTCGAATCTACCAGGTTCCAAAGCCGGGAAAAGAGAAACTCGACTTCCTGAGCGTCCTAAGATTCTTGAGGTCGGAAGCTGCGAAGGGGATGAAACCGCCCTTCAGGTTTGTGGGCAGAACAATAAGCGATATCGAATCCAAACGAGGAATGGAGTCGGGGCTCGCTCTTGAGAAAATAGGTCAGGATCACTTCGCGGAATTCGATAACTCGCAACTGTGATTCTACGACATTCGCAAGATGGAGCAATCAAAGAGAGACACGTGGATCAAAGGGCTGCTGAAAAATCACCACCAGATTATATATGCATCGAGGCCGGACAAGGCGGTGGCCTTTGAAACAGATTTGCTCGAGTAGCAAGTATTACCTTAGGCTTTCAAGCCTGCCTTGACAGAATTCTTTCAACTATAAACGAGTAGTCGAAATCGCTTTCGCCTAACCTATAGATGGCTCATTGATTCATAGCCATACTGTGTCGGGCAGGCCTCGAAAATGAGAATCTCCAGTCAATACCTTGCTCGAATTGAGCCTTGCAGTCGCAAGAACAATGGCATCAAAAAGACTTGGCTTTCGCAGTTTAGCCTCTTTTGCTCTTCGCTCCATTTCGAGATATGCCTTCCCGCTCTCTATTGCAATTGCCTCGTCTACTGGAGGGGTCTCAGAACTTTCCGATATAGTTTCTAATCTGCTTTGAATTATATTCTCTTTCATGCCTTCCCTGAGGTACTTGCGTGCTACCTCTGCAAGCACAGTTTGTGGTGTCAGAACAAGCTCAGCATCCTCGATTGTCTTCAGGGCAGAACGTCCTTTTTCAGTTCCAAGGAAGATCTCTATCCAAGCATAGGAATCAATCACTATCTTCACCGCGTTCTTCCTCGCTGAATGGTTTTATCTTTCCACGGTCGGCGCCGAATGCTTTCCTTAGCAATTCCTTCCGATGCTGCTTGACTAGGAGGTCCACGGTCTCGTCCAAACTTCTCGTCTTCAAACTGCGCTGCAAAGAGGATAGCTTTCTGGCTGTCTGCTTTGAAACCTTGACTGTGGTAGATTCCATGCCCCAGCTAAATGGGTATTCTGGTATATAAGAATACCAACCTTGGCAAATCTATTGGAAGGATGTGAGCATCAGCTCGAACCTCGTATCGATGATTTGCTCAGTCGTTGCAGAGAGACGGAAAGGTATAGGGGTCACGGTTCCGAATCCTGCCCGAAGCTCATGCCGCCTTACGTCTTCTCAAAAGGCTGCCCTAAATACACCAGAATGATGCGCGGTGTGGCGGATTGGTTCATTCCCTATTCTTTTCAACGTTCAACAATCCGTGCCACCACATACGTTCTGATCAAGGTCGTACCGGCCCCGAGCATTGCGAATCCGATTACCGCGGAAAGCAATGAAGCTACGACCGCCTGAGTGGGCGGCGCAATCAGGGTCACAGCTTCCAGGAAGAAGTAAATCGCGACAGCTATCAACGCCACGCCGGCCCAGAGAGAAGCGCTTGCATATCTACGTCTAGCCTCGGTCTTTGGTATCTCTGTTGTCATGTTATCTGCCTATTCACCTCCAGACTCTTGTGTTCTGCATGTTTGCACTATCTAGCCCCATAGCATCCTCATCAGTGTTCGCAGGAAATTCTGTATGAATAACACGATGTTATCAATTGTGCTGGCCACTCCTTCCGATCTCACTAGGAATGAGCTCTCACTTGAGGACCCTGGAGTCCTCTGAAAGAAGAACACCTGCGACAGATCACTTAGCAACTGACCCGGGCCCAGCAAAGCGCCAAGAAAGAACAGGACCAGAGCGCCGAACAGCGCGCCGGGGACGATGTAGCCTAACGCGCTGGACGGATTTGCTGAGCTCTCCTTCCTGAGTTTGTCGAGCAGTTTCTGTTCGTCCTGCAGAGCGAGTTTCTTCGCGTCTGCTGGTCCAATCGAGTAATACAGTATGATGGGACCAAGCACCTGACCGAGCACCCATATCGTTGCGCCCGCAAGAACTATTGTTGTGAGGACGAGACCCATCCTCGTGCTGACATACAGAAGAGTAATCGTTGAGAGTGGCTCGGGAAGAAGGGCAGCCTGAGCCTTCAAAGCTGAGAACACCATTCCTGTCAACAGGACGAGCCCCAGCGCCGCGCCGAGCGGGAGACCGAGTTCGAAGGCATAACTCAGTAACTGGTATCCGACGGGGCCGTCGGATGTCAATTTCAGTTTCCTTCCAGAAAGAACCTTTGCTCCCCTCGCATAGTTGAAACTCACAAGCACCAGGAAGGCGGCGATGACGACGAGCGCGGCAGCAAGAGGCAGCGAGAGGGCATACCCAAAAAGAACAGTACTTGCGCCGACTGAAGCAGAGACGAAGAAGGAGATTGTCAGGAGACCAATCAGTATCCTGGAGCGAAAACCGATCATGGCATAGATAGACAAAACGAGGACGACTATCGGTATTGCCTCAATTCCCAGCGCTCCAACACTCCCGAAGATCTGAGCAAACGCTGAGGTGCTCGAGGATATCGCGATGGCAAAAACAAGTTCTGCGACGATCGCTGGCAGGCAGAGAAGATAGTAGTAGATTGCCTGCCTCACGAATAATTTTGAGGGCGAGAGCGTCAGCCTCTTGCTACGAGCCACCCTTTCTCCTCATCTCCTCTACCTGCGTGACGAGTCTTGAAAAAATATCATCGGGCCCGACATCAAGAACGGATATACCCAGCTTCGAAGCCTGCCTGACAAGTATGTTTCTTGTTCTCCACTGATGTGATGTGTTGATTGCATAGATCGCCCTGTCTAGCCCGATCAGGCCGTGGGATTCGAACAGCGGAGTATAGGGCGAGATTACCACGACCTCGTGGCGCATAGCCACAAGTTGCTTGAGGGCCGAGAGATCGACTTCGGAGTCAAGATCGGTGATTACGAAGAAAAGTGTCCTTCCCTTGATTCCTCCCAGCGTAAGCGCCCGGCGTACGGATTGAGGAAGGCTCGAGTTATCCCCTGCCTCGGGACTTAGGCTACCGAGCAGGTGGAGGACCTTCATTACCTGCGCTCTTCCCCGGCCGAGAGGTATGACTTGGTGCTGTTTGCCTTTCATCACGGTCAGTCCGATAAAGTCGCCTCGCCGTCCTAGGTAACTCAATAACGAGGCCACAGACCTCGCAGAGTAGTCCAATTTGGTCTGACCTGCTTCACCGTACGACATTGTCTCTGTCGAATCGAGGAGGACCATGACGTTGAGTTGAGTCTCCGCCCTAAGTTGTCTCACCATAAGTCTTCCGGTTCTCGCGGTGGAAAGCCACTCGATCCTCTTGTAGGGGTCTCCAGGGGAGTACTCCCTTATGTCGTCAAATTCTAGGCCCTCTCCTCTTTTCTTTGAAGTTAGGCTCCCTCCATAGGCGGTCACCACCGAGGCGGTGAGAGCACCTCTCGCTACATCTCTTTCGCTGGGCGTGACTTCGACTTCGCTCGGCACCTGCGCATACCTCTCGTAGAAGAAGAGTCCCGCGATGTCTCTCGTCATCACTCTTAGCGGACCGAATTCATGCGACCCAATCGAGGTAGGTTTTATCTCGTACCTGAGTTCGGCGTACCCTTTCGCTGGCACGTCTACCACGGCGGAATTCGTTCCAGAAACTAGTCGAAAGAATTTGGGGTAGGCGTCAAAGACCTCGAGAGTCAATCGCAGGAAGGTGGGGTTTGTGAAAACCAGAGAAACGTCCAGATTCTTCCCCTCTCCTGTTCTCGTTGAGTACTTTCTCGAAATCTCAAGTGAGTCAAGGGCCTTGACCTTGGCAGCCAGAAGCTGCCTCAGAACGTAGTAGAAGAAAAACAGACCCACACCAGTTTCGAGGAGCACGCCCTCTGATTGCGGAGCTATGACGAGTCCCAGGGTGATCATGATAGCAGCTAGCAGGAGTACCGTGTTCGCCCTTGAGGTTCGGAAGAAGACCAAATCGAGCTACGGGACCTTCACAGATTGAATCACATGATCAGCTATGCTCTGCTGGGTAACCCCGTCGAGAACCGCCTCTTGTTTCAAGATTATCCTGTGAGCCAGAACGTGTTTGGAAACTCGCTTCACGTCGTCGGGAATTACAAAGTCCCGTCCCTCTATCATTGCCATGGCCGCGGCCGCGTTTTGCAAAGCGCTCGCCGCACGTGGAGAGGCACCGAGCTTCACAGAGGGATTGGTTCTCGTGGCTTCGACGATGTCAACGATGTAGGACCTCACCGAGTCCTCGATGTGAATATTCCATCTGTTCGTTATCAGCGCATTGATTGTGGTAGCATCCACCACCTGGACAATTTTCCAGTCGGAGATGTTCTTCAGGTTCTTCAAAAGGGATACCGACTCCTCTCTCGAAGGATATCCTATCTCGATTCGCATCAGAAACCTGTCTATCTGCGCCTCGGGCAGTGGATAAGTTCCCTCGAACTCGATCGGATTTTGAGTTGCGAGGACGAGGAACGGCGAGGGAAGCTTCATTGTGGAGCCCTCTATTGTCACCTGCCTCTCCTGCATGGCTTCCAGAAGGGCTGATTGCGTCTTTGGAGAAGCCCTATTGATCTCGTCTGCGAGGACGATGTTTCCAAAGATGGGCCCCTGACGCAGTTTGAAGTCTGACGCCTTCTGGTCATAGACGTACGTGCCGATGATGTCCGAGGGGAGCAGGTCGGGAGTGAACTGGATCCTCTGAAACTCGAGGCTGAGCGAACCTGCCAGAGCTCTCGCTAGAGTTGTCTTTGCGACTCCGGGCACGCCTTCGAGGAGAACGTGCCCTCCCGCGATCAGGCAGGCGAGGATCAGCTTCGTCTCTTCTTTCTTCCCCACGACTATCTTCCCCACTTCATCGAGGATCTTCTGGCAGGTGTCTTTCGAAAATGCGCCGCTCAATCTTAGGCGTACACCCTGCTACCGTGGCTCACAGCATCAACGACATTTCCTTCTTCTTTCTTCATATCTCTCTCACACATAGTTTCCCTTCTTTTTCCTCGTAACCTCAATGTCTCCGGGTTGCATATTCCAGGCTGTCCTTTTCCCTCGCACCGGTCATGGTGATGTCAAGCTTGTTGAGAAATTTCTCCACGTCGTTTGAGATGTCAGACACGACGCTCTTCCATCGAAGCACGGGAGGAAAGATGAAGCGCCTCTTGCCTGTCGCGTACTCGTAGAACCGAGAAATCCTTGCAAAAAGTTCCGAAGCTTGTCTCGCGTCTTCGGGCCCGAGCTTTGAGGCGAGCTGATCTGGTCGAAGCGTCGTAATGGAAGAACCGAGCTCTCGTAGGGTGATGTCGTCCAGGACTTCGTAGAGACGCGCCAACGTTGCAAGATAGAAGCTCTTCTTCCTTGACATCTGAAGAAAATCAGTCCTCGCTCTTGATTGGGCGACGATCTTTTGCTCGACTTCAGGAAGCGGCTGATCGTCGTTGGCCTTGGCTTCAGTGGCGTACCACCGCTTTATGGCAAAGTAAATCGTGCAAAGGACGCCTAAAGCGACGGCCAGAGTGAGAAGCGGTCCGAAGATCGAAAACCCTGGTAGGAGACTTACAGCGGAAGGACCAAAGAGGCTGTTCGAGCTTGACAGTGCGAGTTCGACCAGCGAGGCAAAGATGGGTCCGATGGGTACGCCAAATGAGACTCTGGATTGAGCCTGCGAGGAGTAGTGCGCATTGTCAAGTACTATCACTGTGTTCTTGTCTCCCTGGGTAACCCAGTTGACCATCGACATTACAAAACTCTGTTCGCCTGTACTGTTTATCATGGCATTCGTGAAGGGAGCCGAGTCGGTTATGAGAAGGGCGTTGGATCCCTTCGAATTTGTCCCTGCAGCCACCACGACGCGTGGAGCAACAGTTGCATTCTGCTCATCGTAGGAAGAAGAGGATGATGACGCAACAGGTCTTAGCACGCTGCCTCTAGAAATCGAGATCGGTGAAGCAATGTCGATTACGCCGGTGTCGATGCCACCGGAACCGAGGTTCAGGATTACGTCGAATACTCTCTTGTCCTCGAAAGTGGATAGAGGGTCGAGGATTGGGACGCCATTCACGCTGGCGCCCAGCACAGAGGATATCAGCTGTTCATTGGTCTTATTTCCTTCCGCGATCAAGAGTGACATGCTACCGGCATTGAAGCGAGAGTTGATGGATTGAAGCTCCGCGGTGCTGAGAGCGTTGTCCGCGCCAATCAGAAAGTATGCGACTTTCTCGTTGCCTGTAGCAGAAATTGAGGAGAGAGTGTCGTTGGCGACAACCACGTGGTATCCCGAACTTCTCAGGATGCCAAGGAATGTTGACGTCCCTCCCTGCAGGGTATCCGTTGGACTGGTACTGCCAGCCCCCAATGGGATTGATGTCCCGATGACGGAAGGGGAGTAAATTATCGCAACGATTGCGACGATGCTCAGCATTGTGAAAAAGTTGCCCATCTTCATTTCGGAGCGATCTCCGTGATATTCGAGAGGTGAGTTGCCGCATCGTCAGCTTCGGAGGAGACGATATCCTGACCTGAGAATTTTGCCCTCTCATACAACGTGCTCAGTCCCGAGACGTCGGGTGCCTCTATGCGCTCTGCACACTTGGCCTCGAACTCCCTGTGAGTTTCGCTTGTGAGCTTGCTCACTCCTCTTAATCTCATGACCTGCACCGCTCTATGGAAGTAGTAGATTATTCTGCCCCTCGGGTCGGCCGGATTGTAATCGGGAATAGACGTATCCTCCGGGGCCCCAGCAAAAGGAATTATTCTCCTTCCCAAGGTGGCACCTATGCGGGCGCGAGAGAAGTAGAGCCCGAGTCCCACGCCGACTATGATTATCGGGATAACCATCATGAGAATGAGATTCGTACTTGGGAGTTTAGGAGGGCCCGCGGAAAACGGAGAAGGTGGTTTAGGCACAGGTATGTTTCCAGCCTTGGGAACCTGCAGGTTCCCGTTATCGCCTTGCACTGCCTGTCCTTGGTCGATCATGCTCGCATCCGTTAGAAGCTGCTGGGCAAGTGAAGGATCTATTCCTTTGAGAAGTGAAGCAAGGGCCACGAGATCAGAGGAAGATTGCTGTGGACTCTCACCAGCCAGCCCACTTGGCACGCCGTTTGCATTAATGCTGCCGAGCAAACTTGCAAGGAGGTTCGGGTCGATCGTTAGCCCATTGTTCCCGACGTACATGCTTTTCAGGAGATCCTGAAATGAACTCGACATGCCGGTGTTGTTCTCATTAATCAGATTCTTGAGCTGGGCAAGGGTCGATGCCTCACCCGAAACATTGCCCTGAGCGATCTGGCTTTGCAACTGGCTCACGAGTTGCTTTGCCTGCGAGTTATTGAGGTTCTGGGATAGCGCGCTGATTGTCGCGTTTAGCTGCTGGTTATTGATGGTCTGGGCTGTTGCTAGATTCCCCGAATTAGAGTCATCTGCGGCCTGGACTCTCGGAGAGAAACAAACAATCAAGACCAGCACGATACAGAGAACCTGAGACCACGCAAACGCGGTCCTGCTTGCGTTCATGTTCTCCCTTTCTGGATTCCAGAGAGCGATATGTGCCACTACTATAAATTGACACCGTAACAGTCGATGAGATTTTCATGGAGGTTTAACTGTGGGATATACCGAAAGTTTCACACTACTCTCAATAACACACTATGATAACCTCAAGTTTGAGAGGGTTTGGACCATTTGTTCTTCAGCCGGGTGGCCGAGCAAAGTTTTGACCGGCATTTTGTCCCCTAGAGTAAGAAGCTGTGATTATCATGCTCCTAGACTAGGGTCGATTCCATGCCGGACTGACCCGGTCTTCTAACACTTGGTAATGCTATTGCGGCGAATCCGGCGGGAATTTATGTGCAGTCGGGCTATTTGGCGGCTACATCGCTAGAATATGGTTGCCCTACAGCCTTCTGACTCTTGCCCACCTGCGAAGCAACTAAGATTACCGCGACCAAGATCAAAGCCCCTCCGAGGTACTGCAGAGTAGTTAGCGCAACGCCCAGAAATGCATATGCAGCAATCGTGGCTGAAATCGGCTCTATTGACGCCGCAATCCCGATCTCCGTCGCTGAGAGCCTTCGTAATCCAGAAAGATAGAGGCCGTACCCGAGTATCGTTCCGAAGATTATTACGAACGCTACGAGGAACAATACGTCTGCATTCCCTGCAAGTGAGGATGGTGGGGCGTAATTCAAGAACGAAAATGCGCCGAAGGGCAGCATGACCAATCCTCCTATGACGAATCCCCAAGTCGTCAAAAACCACGGGCCGTGAACTCTCACAAGAGGTCGGGATGCTAGGGTATAGTAGGCCCCGCAAACGGCCGCGAGCAGCCCGAAGAGCAGACCGGCAGGAGTTATCAAGATTTGAAATGACGAACCAGATACTCCTCCGATGAGGAGGATCGTCCCAATCGCCGCGAGCAAAAGAGTAAGTGACCAGCCGACCGACCACTTCAGCGCACCCGTCAATGCTTCGTATCCCGCGACCATGGGCAGGAAAAGGAATTGGAGGAGTGTGGCCGTCGCCGCGTTTGAAAATTGTATCGCAAAGAGGTACGTCAGCTGAGACCCGGCAAAGCCCAGAATTGAAAAGATCACCAAAGGCATGAGTGGAGGATGCGGGCGGGACGGTCTATGCACAAGAAGAAGTATTCCTCCTCCGCTGAGCATGCGTACGGCCACGAGGCCGAGGACGGGAAAATGAAATCCCTGGAAGAGCCCTTGCGCCGCCGTCCCCGACAGCCCCCACAGTACTGCTCCTAGTAACGCGCTGAAAAGCGAAGAGCGATATCCGGCGGGCCTCACTTGAAGAATCGAAAACCGCTTTGAATTCTCAATGAGAGGCCACGTTCATAGAAAAAGGTGATGCTGACAGACTCGATGAGAAGAGGAGACGAACACAGGGAAACGTTGCGAGCATTAAGTAGAGAACTGGAATTGTTTCGAGCAAGAAGGAAATGATGTTGTCAAACCAAAAGAAAACAAGTTCTCAACCTCCCTTGTGCCGCAAACACTGATAGCAGTCTGGTCCAAGCCTAATCATTGTGAGCCTAAATTTGATAGTTTCACTGTTTCTTCCTTTTACTCAACCGACATGAAAGGGGAGCTATCAAGGTGCAATTTACCATCTGCCTGCAAAGTGATTCTGGATCCGACGCACGCGAGAAGTAGATCAACGAAAAAACAGGAGGGAAAAAAGGCGTTGCAAAGCGGAAAAAGAGCCGGTTCAACACAACAGCGCATTAACAAAGCGAGAATAAAAAGCAAGCTTTACATCTTGCACCATACACGTACACCGTCTAACCAGAAGTCTCGGGTTATAGTTGCAAAGAGAAACAAGGCTCAGGCTAAATTGTGATAACTGCCACTATGAGTGGAATACCAAGTTGAAATTCTTCCCGATGGGAGGAAAGAACGCGAAGGAGTACTATTCGAACTCTCGATGCCCCGCGTGCAAGTCCGGGATAAGCGTGACGCAGACCGAGGACGAGAAACTCGAGATACACGGGGCAAAGAAAGTCGGATAGTTGTTGAAAGCAGGCCAAAACAGATAACTAGATTAAAGCCGATTTGTAAAGGCCAAAGGCTCACAGATCGGTGTAAGAGAAAAAAATTGAGTGCGATACCAACTACTGTAGCCGGCGTGGTGGCCGTAGTACTCCTTCTCGTTGACGGCTTTATCTTTGGAGCAGCCGCAAAGAAAGCTCTTGTCTCCGTGATCTTGATCATCGTCGGGCTCATCCTTGCGGGGTTTATCGGCGTTGCAATCCCATTCCTCACAGTGAACGGTTTGTGGACGCACGTCGTAAACATCCTTATCTCGCAGGCCTCTCATATTGGGGCGATCTTCTACGCCTTTCCGCTCTTCTGGATCATAGGCTTCGGACTCGGAATATGGAAGGGTTAGAGAGGGACTTTCAAACCAGAGAAGACACTGGGCTGTGCCCTTCTTCACTTTCTTCCTTCCTCTCATAGCCCAATCGCTCGACTAATTGCCCCCTCAAAGGTCTCAGATCAGACGAACTCTGAGTTTGGTCATGATCTGCGAAAATATCTGATTATATAGGCCAGAGTTTCTGGGAGAGTTCCAGGATATATCTCCCCATGCGCCACCCGGTAACGGACATCGCACTCCTTGCCTACATCGCAAGGAAGAAGGTCGATGTCTTGAGCTATACAGACGCTACGCGGGCCTGCAAGAGCAGCAGCTCGGCGAGCCGAGCGCTCCACCAACTGATCAAGGAAGGTCTTCTCGATCCACAGCCGAGACTCCTTGGGCTGAGGTACGTGACGCAGTACGTAGTAACGGACAAGGGAAAGCAGGTGGCGCAGCTAGCGCTGCAACTAACTCAGCTACGAGAAGTGGCGGCGAGAGCGGCCTCTTCCGCTAAGGGAGACGAGGAAGAAGAGCCAGAGAATACCACGCAAGTGCCACAACTATCATCGTCAGTCCAAGAGCAAACTGATGCCGGGGGTCAGCAAGTACCTCAGAAAGCTGAGCCTGCGTTCTCCACCGAAGGACAAACTCCTGAGCCAGAAGTAAAGGGAAAGAAACAATCAAAAGGAAAGAAAGGCGGCTTGACCGCCAAGCGTCACGACGACGCTTCTGCTTCATCTCAGGCAATTGGAAAGAAGAAGCAGAAGAGAGGCAGTAGCAAGAAAACTAGCTGAGAGCGTTACAGATTTGCTCTTTCTCCTCTACTGCATTTAAAAATGAGAGGGGATGCCGACAATACAATAGATATTACAGACGTAAAAATCAATTTTCTCTCTTTCAAGTTTTAGGTCATAAATAGCAAAGGCGCTAGCGATTGGCTCACGCGTGAGATACTCAAAGACTCCGGCTTCCTCGTCTGTGATTTTCTCAACTCCTTTCCGATACGCATGGGTTTGAGCAACTTACTCTCTCAGCAAAAGGCTGAAAGCCATTCGTTCCAAGATCGATTTTGATAACGACAGATGAATTTTCGGTTCATTTACACCGGCATAAGAGTTCGCGACATGCAAGAGTCACTGGACTTCTACACAAGGATTTTCCAAATGGAGATAGCAGAGAAGTTAGAAGTTACTGAACCGACAAAGGGGCAGGTCGTGACTTTGAAGAGCAAAAACTCTGAGCAATTACTCGAACTAAACTACTACGAGGACAAAACCCGCTTTGGAACCGAATACAAGAACGGCGAAGAACTCGATCACATTGCGTTTGACGTGGAAGATTTGATACGCGCAGTCGAAGAGCTCAAGAAGCAAGGCGTCGAGATCATTGCGGAACCATATTCGATCGGCTCATCGATTGGATGGAAGGAAGCATTCGTGAGAGATCCAAACGGTATCTGGATTGAATTGCTAGAACGCAAGAAATAGAAAGGCAAACATTTCAAAGGAATGTAGTCGAGATGTCCATTGAACGTCTGCCTAACATGCAAACCGGACTAGAATTGTCTCAATAGTAGCATCGAGGGCAAGGAAAAGTACCCCTAGAGCGTAACTCCAAGCCAACACCCCTCCCAGGATGGGGGAAAGAGAGAAGGACGAGAGCTACTAACGAACCCCCAGTTAGCAACCATCGGGAATTCCTGAAAGTCTGCTTACCTTTAGTGCAATGTCGAAATCAAGGCTATGGCACTAACTATGAAAGGCAAGAGGCTCCGGATGTGGCTTGTTTTGAGTACGCTGCCCCGCATTAGGCATAGGTCGTGGCAACATTTTGTGGCACGTCTTCCCCAGCCAAATATCCATCTCATAATCTCAAATCCTGTTCTTGTTCTTAATATAAAAAGGAGGAGGACTTGCCTCCTCTTAGTTTCTCCTCGCCGAGGTCGGCAACCCTTAAGTGTCACTTCCGTTGAGTAATACTTCGCAGAAGTTGGAAACTGTAAGAGTCAAACGAAAGGGCCAGGTAACGATTCCAGCCAAAGTGAGGCGTCAATACGAAATCGAGGAAGGAGACTTGCTCACAATCGATACAAAGGACCCTCAAAGGATAGTCATCAAGACAAAGAAATCTCTTGAGGCAGGGCGGCCAATCGGCCGTGAGGGGCAGAGGAAGATCCTTAGAGACTTGGAGAAGCTAAGGAAGAATTGGCGATGACTGTCGTCGCAGACACGCGCCTCCTCATTGTTCATGCTTTTCCAGTGGATGAGGACGAACGGGCTCGAATTGGAGAACTCATGCGTCACTCGCTAAGAGAACGCTTGATAATTCCTGCGGTCGTTGTCACTGAATTTTTCAAAACAGCAGGAAAAGAAATCGGAAAGCAAGGAGCATCAACTCAAATTTCCCTTCTAAAGGAGCATGGTGGAGTCATTTCCGATATTGACGAGGGGATTGCCTTACTCGCTGGAGAGTTGTTGCTAAAAGACAATAAGAGGTCCATTGGAGACAGTCTGATAGCAGCCACGGCCCTACATTTGCATGCCTCGCACGTGGTTTCGGACGATCCTCATTTTCTGGAATTCGGTCTCAAAACCAAGTGGATGGCATGATTGTCTTTTCATTGGAGCAGGAAGGAATCAGAGAGAGGGGGGAGCTGGTAAGATTCGGAGCAACAGAATCGGACCCTTCACAAAGGAAGACGAACTAGACACTCACGACTGAGAAAAAGGCGCCCGGTTAGCAGACGTACGAGAATTCCCGAAAACCTACTTACTTTTTCTGCTTCGCAGTCTTTTGCAGGACATAGTCGAGTATCCCGCCGCGCATGTAGTACTCGACCTCCACGACGGAGTCAAGTCTTACAGTCACGGGTGTCTCGATCTTCTCACCGGAGCGCCTGTGGATCACCAAGGTGGCCTTTTGCGATTGCCCCCTGACCGCCTTTTCAAGCCCTACAACATCATATGTTTCTGAACCGTCGAGCCCGAGCGACTTTGCTCCAACGCCATCGTCGAACTGGAGCGGAAGCACTCCCATGCCCACGAGGTTGCTCCTGTGTATCCTCTCGAAACTCTCCGCGATCACCGCTTTTACTCCTAAAAGTTTCTGGCCCTTCGCCGCCCAGTCTCTAGAGCTCCCGGTGCCGAATCCCTTGCCCGCAATCACGACGAGCGGCACCTTCTCTTTGAGGTACTTTGAGGACGCATCGAAGATCGAGAGCGTCTCGCCGTCGGGGAAGTGCTTCGTCTGAGAACCCTCTGCGCCACCTAGAATCAGATTCTTGATCCTTGGATTAGCAAACGTCCCCCGGATCATCACGTTGTGGTTGCCGCGCCTCGAGCCGTAGCTGTTAAACTCCTCCTCGGTCACGCCCTTGGAAATCAGGTACTTGCCCGCGACCGACTTTGGACTGATCGCGCCGGCTGGCGAGATGTGGTCAGTGGTCACGTAATCGCCTAGTATCAAGAGCGGCCTCGCCCCACTGATGTCGGAGACGGATTGCTCCGCGGAGATCAGCTTCGCTGGGTACTCTTCAAAGTACGGAGGCTGCTGAATGTAGGTGCTTTCATCCCTCCACTTGTAGAGCAACCCAACCGGCGCCTCGAGTTTGTTCCACTCCATGTTCTGGTTGTAGACCGAGGAGTACCTGCTCCTGAACATCTCTGTGCTAATGGAGGTAGTATAGTCGAGTACCTCACGCTGAGCGGGCCAGATGTCCTTCAGGTAGACGGCCCTCCCGTCGTTGCCTGTTCCGAGCGGATCCTTCGAGAGGTCCTTAAGCATGCTACCTGCAATCGCGTACGCCACGACGAGTGGCGGCGACATTAGAAAGTTTGCCCGCACGTCCTGGTGGATCCTCGCCTCAAAATTCCTGTTGCCTGAGAGAACAGCGGCGACGGTGAGGTTCCTTTCTCTGATCGCCCTAGCTACAGGGTCGGGGAGAGGACCACTATTGCCGATGCACGTCATACATCCGTACCCCACCACGCCGAACCCAAGCTTCTCCAGATAGGGGAGTAGCTTCATTGCCCTAAGATACTCTGTAACAACCATCGAGCCGGGAGCCAAACTCGTTTTCACTACCGGCCTCACGTTGAGTCCTCTCTCCACGGCATTCTTCGCAAGTAAGCCTGCGGCGACCATGACCGAGGGGTTGCTCGTGTTAGTGCAGCTAGTAATCGCTGCGATTACAACGTCCCCGTCAGTTAGGTCGTACTTCTTACCCTCATACTCGAGCGATGCTCTTGAGAGCGAAGGTGCCGTTGCGGCCCCTACAACCTTTGATTTCAGGGAAGTATCGATAAAATGGTTCTTGACTTCGCTCAGCGGGACGCGGTCATGCGGAAGCGCCGGGCCCGCTATGCTTGCCTCGATGCTCGAGAGGTCGATGTCAATTCTGATCGAATAGTCGATGTCCCCATCTCTCGGGACTCCAAAGATCCCCTGCTCCTCGCAGTATCTCTTGACCATCTCAATTTGAGTGTCGCTTCGACCTGTGAGTTTGAGATAGCGCAGCGTCTCCCCGTCCACCGGGAAGAGAGAGGCGGTTGCCCCAAATTCAGGAGTCATGTTCGAGATAGTGGCGCGCTCTGCCACGGAGAGGTTCTTGACGCCGTCCCCGAAGAACTCGACGAACATGTCGACGACGCCCATACTGCGCAACTTCTGTGTGAGCGTGAGGACTGCATCTGTCGCTGTGACTCCATCGCGTAGTGATCCTGTTAGGTGGACTCCGACGACCTTCGGGGTGACGAATGTTACGGGCTGACCGAGCAGGGCCGCCTCGGCTTCAATTCCGCCGACTCCCCACCCGAGTACGCCTAAACCATTCACCATCGGGGTGTGCGAATCTGTCCCAACGAGCGTGTCTGGATACACTAGTACGCCGTCGCCGCTCTGCTTTTGCATGACCACGCTAGCGAGAAACTCCAAATTGACCTGGTGCACGATGCCCGTGTCCGGCGGAACGAGCTTTAGTTTGTTGAACGCCTGCTGCGCCCACTTTAGAAATTCGTAGCGCTCCCTGTTCCTCTTGATCTCTAGCTCAGCGTTGATCCTCATGGCGTCAGGCGCCCTGAAGGCGTCGACCTGGATCGAGTGGTCGATTACCAAGTCTACAGGTACTTCGGGCTCTATGATCTTCGGGTCAAGTTTCAAGGATACGACCGCGTCCCTCATCGCCGCGAGGTCAACGAGCGCGGGAACGCCTGTGAGGTCCTGCATAAGGACCCTGCTCACTTTAAATGGAATCTCCCTGTCGGCCGGGTTTGAGGCGTCCCAGGAGGCAAGTGCAAAAACGTCAGAGTCGGTCACGCTCACCCCGTCCTTGTTTCGGAGCAGCGACTCTAGCAGGATTCTGATCGAGATGGGAAGGCGTGAAATTTTCGCCCGCTCTCCGAGTGACTTTTGAAGCGCTGGGAGAGAGTAAAACTGGACTGTGCGCCCAGAGGAAAGTGTGAATTCATCTACCAAATCTTCTACGGTAACGGTGTCCGACATATGGAAAAAGCAGACGGCCTCCTTTCTAGTTCTAGAATAGAAAAAGTACGAGGGATTTTGCTATTTCAGTGTTGCCAGAAGGCCGCGGACAAAGGGCGTAGCAAGATCTTTTCCGAACTGCTCTGAATTGCTGGCTTCGTTGCTACGGGGTGTTTGGGAAAGAAATCCCGTCGGACTCCTCCGAATAAGAGAAGTGAGAAATAGAGAGATCGTTTAGGGCCTCTCTGACCGATTAGCGGATGAAAAGTTTCGTATTCGGTGCGTTAGTCGGTGCCGGCAACCAAACAGCGTAGTCGTTGTCCACTGCTCAGAGTTAGTTCGAGAAACCTTACACTAGCTGGATTGGGTGAAGCCAAAGATGCATGCGGTGGGCTCTCCCTTGCCTAGGTCAACTCAAATGAAAAGTCAAGCCATTGGAATGCGTGAGGAACGAGGGCCGCCGGTGGGCGATTTATCAGATCTTCAAATCCTATGTGTCACCAACCACTTATCGATGGATAAATCGAGGTCGGATCTTCAGAGCGGAATGGAGTCTTCGTGGAATAATCTCCAGAAGCTTGGGTTTGGAGGGGATGGTTTTCGAATCCAATTTAGATTCGAATGGCAAAAATTCACATACCGAGGAAGCACCATGAAGAACTTCTGGTTTTCAGTCAGCCTCGAATTAGTCACTCACCCCTAAATTCAGTTCAATTG
Source organism: Nitrososphaerota archaeon (assembly GCA_021325255.1). The sequence goes on from JAJPHP010000085.1 coordinate 29,948, forward strand.
GAGTAAACCTACTGCAATCTCGTAATGCAAAAAGGCCGATTTTCTAGTTAGTCGCCTATCTTGAAAGTTTACCCTGGGGACGTAGTTTTTATGGTTGAGTACGTTTCTCAGGAACAGGCTGAATGAGAGATGAGCAAAACCGAGCGAATTCTTATTGTTGGGGGAGGAATCGCAGGCCTAACGCTGGCCACCGCCCTATGCCAAAAAGGGTTTAGGGTAGAGCTCGTTGAACGCAATTCAAACTGGAATGCGGTAGGTGCGGGCATCTCTGTTCAGCCAAATGGTGTTCGTGTATTGCGCAAGCTGGGTTTGGGTAAAGCCATCGAGCAGGCAGGCGTAGTTATCCGCTACTGGGATTTTTGCGATCAGCAAGGACAAGTGCTCTGCGAGAGCGACTTGGATGCTGTGTGGGATTTATCAAATTCATTTATCGGTGTCGAGCGAAGCAAAATGCATCAGGTACTCCTTATTGGTGCCGCCTCCGCTTCGTTGAGGCTGGCCACCTCGATCCAAACACTGGACCAAGATACAGACCATGTCTCAGTTGTTTTTGGTGATGGAACCGTCGGCAAATACGATCTTGTTGTCGGTGCCGATGGCATTTCTTCGACTGTTCGAAGGCTGACCCTCAGCACAAATCCACCGGTTTATGCCGGGCACATGGCTTGGCGGAGTATAGCACCGGTCCGCCCGAGAGGTTTGAATAAGTTACAGTTTCACTTGGGTGACGGTTGTTTCTTCGGGCTCTGCCCTGTCAGTGAAGGGCGCACGTACGGTTTCGGAGGCGCGTTCGAACCACGTTACCATGATGATGTGCAAGATCGTTTGAAACGCTTACGGAAGAGATTCTCGGGCTTCGGGCCTGTGGTTCAAGAGTACTTATCTGCTCTCGAATCCGACGAGCAGATCCATACCTCGGCTGTCGAGTGGGTTGAGCAAACCCATTGGCATGTAGGCAGAGTCGTGCTAATCGGTGATGCTGCTCATGCCAGTTCCCCGATGATGGGGCAGGGAGGATGCATGGCCATGGAAGACGCGTACGTGTTAGCAGAAGTTTTGCACTCAGAAGAGAGCATCGAACACGCGCTTAACACATTTGTCCAGCGTCGAAGACCGCGCGTCGAATGGGTGCAGGGGCAGAGCCGCGTGGTCGCAACGAGTTTTGTCCAACCTGTCGCCATTCGGAACGCTAGATTGCGCGAGCAAGGGGACGAAATGTTTCAGTGCCGCTACCGACCGCTTGTTTCTCAGCCCTAGGATCACTTTTGTAAGGGAATTGTTGTCTTTGGGCGCCCAAACGGTCGAATTTCGCATGGCATGAAAGGACTTCAATCGAATCCGGACTGCGAGATCAAACACCCTGACGAAATCGTGCGGTATTTTGAATTCGAATAGCCAATAAATATTCCTATAAGAATCTTGGATACCGTCCACTTAAGGAATTCATTGCAGAATTTTTCTGCAATATACATGGTTGTTGAGCACGAGAAACATGCTTTTGGGAGCCTCACAAACCATTGCTATCGTTAAGTGGCCGCTATCTCGGATTATAGGTTGTAGTAATTCGCCCTACCGTCATTTACTTCAGAAGTCTAAGAGGAATTAGCTTTTGAAGGACTTTTCGACCAGAGAATGAGCTTCTTTTAACATATCGAAAAAGTTCCACTTTGCAAAGTTGTGTTTGAAATTTTTAACAAGAGAAAGTTTCTCGTTCTTCAACCTCAGACTTTCTCTTTCTTGGTCCACAGTAATAAGAGATAGAACTATTTCTTCAGGTCAGATAAAACAGGCGGAGCAATTTCGTAGGTCTCTCTGGGGTTGGATATGATTACCCTATCTCCCGAACTGAGCTTCATGAGGTCAAGCCAGTGTTGGGAGACTAGTAGACTTGGTGTGTGTTCGGTGAATTGAAATGCTAGCTTCTGTCCCGTGTCTTCCTCTTCCCGTTCGGCGCGCTTCAAAACCAGCTTACTTTCGCTAATCTCTATTCTTTCTCCTTCACGGGTCATGCCGTGTATTTCTACTACGTTTGATGAGGCATCTGCTAACTTGAGAATTCTCGATTCCGAGCTGAACGCTGTGAATAGTTGTCTCAGGATTCCGTAACGCTTCATGCCTTGCTGCTTCCGGACAAAAGGCTCGATCCTATTTACCTTTGGAAATTTAAAGTCCGATACTTGAATCGAACCAACTATACCTTTCGGATAAAGTTTCTTCTCTGAGGTCGTCGGGTTAGTAAAATCAGCAACTCTTAGGATTCTTTTCGAAAGGCTTGCTGAATCTTCGTAAGGGCTGAATTCTGTATGCAAATAGAACATATTAACTAGTGAGAGCCCTCCAAATTAACTTTGTGAATTATCACTCGCACATTTCCGTTACTGCTGTAAAAATAAATGGCTTAAAGCAGCGTGTGTGTTGCTCTCCAGAAGCATGGGGATTTTGAAGAAGGTACGAGATTTAAGTTAGTCTAGATCCCCGCCACCCCTTCCGCCTAGACCGCCCGCGTCTCCTCCTGGTGGCATCGGTGGGGGTTTGCTCTTGCTCGAGGCTATGATGTCGTCAATTCTCAGTATCATCTCCCTGCCTCAGTAGAAGATTTGATTATCTGCTCCTTGACTGCAAGTGGCTCGTAGACTTCTTGTGACTCCATGTCGGTGCACTTGCTCGCTAGACAATTTACGCCGTACCATGTCTTTCTCTGGTCATGCTTTGCCCAAGTTCTACCTGAGTGTCTATTGGATCCATTCCGGAGTTCGTGGCAAGTGTCAGCGGAATTGTCTCCAACGCACCGGCGTACCTCTGCAATGCCAGCTGCTCTCTGCCAGATAGCGAGTTAGCATAGTCTCTTAGCTGCTGTGAAAGCTCTGCCTCAACAGCTCCACCGCCTACTACAATCGAAGGATGCTCAATCACATCCTTTATGACCATCAGTGCATCGTGCATGCTCCTTTCGGCTTCGTCCGTCACTCTTTGTGTTGCACCGCGTACGAGAATTGTTGTCGCCTTTGGATTCTTGCATCCTTCGACAAATACCCATTTGTCTTCCTCTACTTTTCTTTCTTCAACGAGCTTTGCGCTGCCCAAGTCTTTCTCTGTTAGGTCGTCGAGATTGGTCACAATCCTTCCGCCAGTTGCCTTTGCCAATTTGTTCATGTCAGATTCTTTGGCCCTTCTGACTATCAGGATACCCTTCTTTTCTAAGAAATGTTGCGCAACGTCGTCGATGCCTTTTTGGCAAATCAAGACATTTGCTCCAGTGTTTGCCACCTTATCAACCATTGACTTTAGCATCTCGTTTTCTTCGTCCAAGAATTTCTTCATCTGCGTTGGATCGTTGATTCGGATTTCCGCGGAGAATTCCGTCTTTTCGATTTCCAGGGCAGAATTGACAAGTGCAATCTTGGCGCTTTCGATTCTCCTTGTCCAGAACGATTACTTTGATGAGTTTAGTATCGCTCGTTGAGCCACCGGGGCTTCTTTTCAACTTGAACATTGTCAAGGTCGACCCTGTATTTGTCCTGACAAGTACCTTGATCCGCAGCCGGGAGTAAAGTTTCAACTGCAAGCTGCGACAGATGATCCGAATCGCCGCTGATTAATTTTGAGGCCATGCTTGTCTTTGCTATCTTTTGGAGCCATTTTTTGTCGGTAGGCGGAACCTGGATTGCGAGCTTGTCTAGAAATTCTAGCGTTTTCCATGATGCCCTCTTGTATCCATCTACAATAATGGTTGGATGTACCTCTTTATTGATCAACTCTGCATTTTCAAGTAGAGGGCCTGCAAGGACGGCCGCTGAAGTTGTCCCGTCACCTACTTCATTATCTGTGGTTTTTGGTATCTCTACGATCATCTTTGCTGCGGGGTGCTGAACATCGATTTCCTTGAGAATTGTCGCTCCATCATTGGTAATTGTCACATCTCCCAAAGAATCCACGAGCATTTTGTCCACGCCACTGGACCCAAGCTTGACTTGATGATCTCTGAAATGAGTTTGGCGGCGAAGATATATGTTACGCTGCGATTCTCTGCCTTTGGATTCTGACGAGCCTTCCTTCAAAATTAAAACTGGTGTTCCAGATTTCATCATTGCGGGAATGGTTTGTTGACTCATTTTCCACAAACTCTATGAATAGGTGGTAACAGGAGGTTACTAATTTCTCTCCAATTTTGCTTCTTGAAAATGCTCACGAGGCTCTTGAGGGTTGAACTAAATTCCATCCGTATGCGGTGATAGTATGTCAGAAGTGCATGAAAATTAAGAAAATGTGGGCACACACTATAGCTGGTAGCATAAAACACCGCATCATTAATTCGAAATCAGTTCACTTAAGGCGCAAAGCATCTCGAATATCGTCACCAAAATGACAGTCTACTGCCTGTGCGCATCAAATATGCTTGATTCATCAGCTAGAAATCCACTTGCTCCTTCCTCTTTTGCAGCCGCTAGAGGCCGCTCACACTTTTTTCGATTTCACTCAGAAGATTTCGGACGGTTTCCTCCCTCAGGTTGACTGATTCGGATATGTCAGCGACGTCCTTTGAATGAGAATCAAGTATGTGATACATAACCCTTCTAGAGTCAGTGCTTTGTCCGGATTCTCTTACCAACTTTGCAGCTTCACTCATAGCGAGGTTCCTGATATGCAAAAGACCCACCCTTTCCTCTTCGAGATCGTGAAGTCTCTTGTCAATGTCTGAGAGGAATCTTCCGATTGAACTGATTTTATTCTTTCGCTCTGTGAGTCGTGTAATCTTTTCAATTTTCTCCAAAAGTGCAGAAGCTTGTTTAGTTGTTTCAAGGTCTTGCAAATTCGAGCTTATGCTGGTCAGACGGGCTGAAAAGAGATTAGGTGCAAAATCCACCGTCAAAGAGATGCTCTTCTTCAGAAGGTACTCCTTTCTATTTGGTCCAGTTGGACTGGGTGCCATCGAAGATTCAACGAGGCCCGTGTCCTCAAGCGCATCTAGATGCTTTGCTACCAGTTGTTGCCCTAAACCAAGCTCCTTAGATAGTTGTAGTGGATAGCTTGGTTCCTGACTCAATCTCTTTATGATACTTCGTCGGACTGGATTCTCTATCATTGCGAGAATCTTATCAAATTCATCCGGGTTACTGTCTTGTTCAACTTGCAGTTTGTCCATCATCTCTTCATGTAAGTTCTAACAAAGTAAAACGGTGATTATAGCTCAAAAAAAGTAGGAAGGGTGCCGAAGCAGGCCCCCCCAAAGCGGATCACTTTAGCTGGACCCTGGTCAACCTTTCTTCAGGCTTCGGCTCCTTTTTCGGTATGGTGAGTTGGAGTATCCCGTCCTTCATGGTACCGTCCACTTTCTGCGGATTCACCTCTTCAGGGAACTCGACTACTCGCTCAAAAGCCGAGTATGCTCTTTCCCTGTGCAGATAGTTCTTGTTTTTCTCTTCCGTTTCGGCCTTTTGTTCAGCCCTTATTACCAGACCGTCCTTGTTGACCTTGACATCAACCTGATCTTTGCTGAATCCCGGAAGCTCTGCGTAGATGGTGTACTGGTCGCCCTCATCCACCAGATCCACAATTGAATATCTAATGGGGAGTTGTGAAAGTGGGGTCGCCGTGGCGATTCCTGTAAATGGATAGAACGGTGACATCAAGTCATCGAACGATCGTCTGAGTTGGTCGAACATTTGGTCGAAACCAGTTGCAAGAGATGTCTGCTGTGGATTTATTGCTAGTTGAGTCGTCGAACCTGTAATGTTACTATTCTTCCTTCTTATTGTCCTAGTGCTCATGGTATTTCACCTGAGTATGCTACCTTAGGTAGTCTACCCTATTTATTTGCTTCGTAAATTTTTTATTGGCTATGTTACTCTCCTCCTGTTACTAACACATATCACTCCAATTACAAAAGAGAAGAGGCGTGATGATAAGGTTGCCAAAAATAATTGGAATAGATCTCGGAACGAGCAACTCGGCTGCTGCAGTTATGATGGGCGGCAGGCCCACCATAATCCCTTCGGCAGAGGGTACAAGCGTGGGCGGC
>JAJPHP010000041.1 GCA_021325255.1 Nitrososphaerota archaeon
AGGTATCCATCTACAACTCGTTCATTGTTGCGGCGATGTAAAAAAAGAAGCATTCAGAGAACACACAGAGGAAGGCATCAAAACATCATATTCGTGCAACAGAGCACCTGTTCCAGACATGTCGCCGGCTGTTCAGGCTGATTTTATAATCCCCTTTTGTCCGAGCCTAAAAGCGAGACTTTGACGTCGAAATCGGATCTGACTGAGGTCCTTCAATCTTCAGCAACAGCGATTCCATTGGTTGAACAATCTGTTTCTCTTACTGTAACTTCCCCTCCCTACCACAACGCCATTGACTACGTCAAGCATCTGCAAGGAAACAACGTATGGTACAGAGGAAACGCGGGGCTCGACCTTTCATCCTATCTCAATGAAATGGTGATTTCATTTACTGATGTATTCAGGGCGACAAAAGAAAGTGGATTTTGCTGCATAGTCATAGGGAACGAATTGTCTGACGGTACGATGATACCCCTTCCTCATCTCTTGATTCAAAGGTTGTGCGAACCGCAGGGACCTTGGAAGTTTCACGAGGAGATTATCTGGAATAAGGTAACTGGAGGACTGGACAGGTTTGGCGTGACTATTCAGAGACCCTACCCCACTTACTTTAGGGCCAATATAATGCATGAGCACATCCTTGTCCTGCGCAAGGGAAAGCTTGTGCATGTGAGAGATAGTTCTAGCAGGCTTAAGATTACGGAGTTGATGAAGCGCGATACGAGTAACTCAATCTGGAACATCGCACCAGTGCCGCCAAAATTCATCGACCACCCTTGTCCATTTCCAGAGGAGATTCCGATGAGGCTTATTGCACTCTACTCCAACAAGGGGGATCTCATACTGGATCCCTTTCTTGGAAGCGGCCAGACAGGGAAGGCGGCAAAGTTCATGTCGCGTAGATTCGTCGGATCCGACATCATGAGAGAATACTGCAGACTTGGGAAATCCAGAATCCAATCCGAGCCAGTGCACATAAGGCCGCAACTTGTAGCAAAATGGGAGAAGGTGACAAAGTAGGACGCCGGGATCGAATGTCATAGTAAGCTCACTAAAGGATCCGGCCGGGACTAACATCCGAGAACGGCTGATTGAACTCTATGACTTCGAGGAGACTAACGAATTCTTTGATTCCTACCCTGTCTATAGGAAAGGAGATACTAAACTGGTCTGTTCTCACAAAGACATAGTCTTTGTGGAAAATCTTGAGGACCAGTTCGGAAGTTGTAGTTACGTATTCATTTCAAGACACCGCGCTGAGAGCGGTGTCCCAAGCTTGACAGCGCACTTTACTGGCAATTTCGGCCCTGCAGTCTTTGGTGGACGACCGTCTGAGGTTTCCTACTACTGCCCCTCTCTGCTCAAGAATTACTTCCTTGCCTTGAACTCGTTGACGGACGATGTTACGGGCGTGTTTCAACTGACACTTGAAGCAACACACCACGGCCCCACAAGTCTGAATTCTCCCGTACTCTTTGTTGAGCTTGGTTCGACAGAGGAACAGTGGCGAGACCCTAAAGCGGCCGAGAAGGTCGCGCGGGCGCTTTTTCATGGCATTTCAGACAATCGCAGCTACGGACGCTGCGCTTTAGGCATAGGAGGGACGCACTATCCTGAGAAATTTAACCGAATGCTTCTCGACACCGACATAGCCTTCGGACCTATCATCCCGAAGTACTCTCTGATGTTCTTTAACGAAGACATTTTGGGACAGCTATTGAAGAAGAGTATGGAACCGATCACTCTTGCTGTAGTTGATGCCAAGGGGTTGGGCAAATTCAAGGAAACAGTGAATGGCATTCTTCAGACCTCCGGTCTGGAGGTGTTGCGTGCATAAGTCGTGAATACGATTCTGAAAAAAGTTGTTAGCAGGCCACACGTTGATTTCTTAGTTGAAGGACAGTAAGCGAAAAAAGGGAATATAACTGCAGAGTACGTATACAAGCTGACTGCGCAGATACCCAGGGGTAGGGTTTCAACCTACGGGGCGATTGCTGGTGCCCTAAATGCAGGTCACGGTTCGAGGGCAATCGGACAGATCTTGAAGAGAAATCCGACGCCCATTGTAGTGCCTTGCCATCGCGTGGTCAAATCAAACGGAGAACTTGGAGGATACGGAGGCGCGGGAGGCCTGGGTAAGAAAGCCCGGCTCCTACGCGACGAAAGAATCGTAGTCGAAGATAACACAGTGTCTGATTTAGATAGAGTGCTCTTCACCTATTTCAGACCTCTGGAGGAGGATCCAGAGAAGATCGCACTCAGAGAATCGAGTTCACGAATTGCTCCAAGTCAAATGGCATCAAATCATCGTAGCTCTGACCCACGCCGAGGAATATCACAGGCCGCTGCGTCACGTAGGCAATAGAAAGAGCTGCGCCTCCCTTCACGTCTGCATCGGCCTTTGTCAAGATCGCCCCATCAAAGTCGGTGAATTTTTGAAACTCCTTCGCCTGAGAAATCGCGTCATTTCCTGCAAGTGAATCACCAACGAAGATTTTAAGATCGGGTTGAACAACTCTTACTATCTTGCCCATTTCCTCCATCAGGTTGCGGCTAGTTTGTATCCTTCCGGCAGAGTCGATTAACACTACGTCCAAGCCGTGCGACTGCGCATAAAGCTGCGCGTCCTTTGCCACGGCCGCAGGGTCGGAGCCATAAGATTGAGCGATGGCTTTGATGTTCAACCTGTTGGCGTGTTCGGTAAGCTGCTCGATCGCGCCCGCTCTGTGAGTATCAGCGCAGGCTACAACCACGGATAATTTATTTCTCTTTAACATGTTCGCAACTTTTGCAACAGTCGTCGTCTTACCGGTGCCATTGATTCCGAGAAACAATATCACAAATGGAGAGTTCTTCTCCTTCTTGCGCTTTTCCTTGATCAGTGTTAGGACATCAATTGACTTGGTCTTTTGAAAAGTCTGCCGTATGGCAGATTTCAACTCTCCACGAACGAATTCCTCTTTGTTCTCAGACCTTGGTATCTTTGTACCTTCCAGCGTAGTCTTCAGATTGCTGTTGATACTTTCAATCGCTTCTGAGGCGACATCGCTTTCAATCAGAGAGACTTCAAATTCCCACAGTGACGACTCCACCTGTTCTTTAGAGAGTGCGGAGTGCGTAGCCATCTGAGTAAGCGAAGAGAGCGCCGACTTCAATTTGTCAAACAATTTGAGGACATCTTACCTCCTACATGGCTAAAGAGTCGGGACAAGAAGCTCTAGACTCGCGAATTAATGGATTTGGAGTGCAATCCTGTAGAGAGATTCTTGCGTTTTCTTTCTAGTCGTTCAAGCTTGTCCAGTTAGCTGTTGAAGCGCCGCTCTTCCGGACTCTAATCTCGAGCTTATCTCGCGTCGTTGCTGGTCCAGCGTCGAGATCGCCTTGTCGAGCTCTTTCTCCCTAGCCTGCAAGAATAACTTTGCCGATTCAATGTCTCTTTCGATTGCCACTCCCGCGCCCACCGAGACAATCAATTTCCTCACTTCCAGATCCTTCGCTGAGAGCAACAGCCCTCCGCCAATTGGAAGAAGGACTTCGCTCTTTGGGTTCTGAACTAGTCCGCTAAGGGCTTCGAGAGCAGATCGGGTGTCCGAGAGAGCTGCCGATGCGGCCTGTTCGCGCGAAAGAATCTCCTGATGGTACGCTTCCAGCAGCCTTAGCTCCCCGACCAGTTGGTTTAGTTGTTGTTCTGCCTGTGCCTGCAACTCCGCCTCTGAGAGCTTCCTCTGGGGAGCCAAACCGCTTGGAGGTACTCGAGTCCCGCTCATTTTTCCATCTCACACAATTCTCTGTATCTCGTTCTGTAAGCAAAAGTGTAACTATTTCCGAATATCGAGGAAAAGGTAAGCGGAACGCATTAGATGCGAGTAACTGCTGTTTCTCATTTCTTTCTCTCCAACTGTTTGCCTGATGCGAACCTATCGAGCCCAGACTTCTTTTTCCCTTGTGCTTTTCTTGATTTATGTATTATCAGGCGCTGAAGGCTTTGCTAACAATCACTAATTCAGCACCTCTTGTCTGGGCACCCACTAATATCGACTTCGAATTTCCCACGAAGCCTGAAGCGACGAAAGGGACTCCCCCATTGACGGTTGCTGGCTCCGGTTCAAACCCCAAGACTCCGCGAATCCTCGAAATCTCCTCTTCACTTGCTATTGGATGTATGACCGCGCCTTGGTTTGTTGCGGATAACATGGCTCCCACCTGAATAAATGACGCAATTCGCATTTTCTGGACGGGCACCTTCAGTGTGTCTCTGATAGCTCGTGTCGATTCATCGCCAAAGACATCTGATATGACCGCTCCAATGTCATTGGCAGAAATCAGATTCCCAACAGAGGTAAATCGAGAATTTAGGCGCACCACATCAAGACCAGTCGCTTCGCTGAGCGTAGAAACCTCGCTGTCTTCCGCGAATCGAGACAGAACCATACCATTGTTGTTCATCGCTACGAGCGGGCCAAGTAACCTTGATCCACCAACGGAGATTTGAATCGCTTTAACTTCCAGTAGGTTCTGTAACTTCTCTTCTTTGGTTGAAGAAATACCTCGTGGAACAAGACAAAATTTGTCGTTGGTCCTCAGAAAGATTCCAATGTTCGCACTCCTGTAAATGTCGAAGAGGTGAATTGGGGTGGGCATTTTCTTGGCATTCTCTCTTTGCATGTAGAGTCGAAATTTCGTTGACTGATGATTATGAAGGAGAAGACTACGGGGAATGGATCGACTAGGTTCGCCTAAGGCTGATGTAAGCAACAACAAATTCTAAAGGAGTCCGTAAAGGTTGCTGGGAAGATGGAGTTGAAAACGAGATGGGAAAATCGCCTTTTCTCTTCGATTCACTTCTTACTTTCTGGAAGGTGACTTTTATCTCTTATCTCCTTAAGGAAATTTCGGCATAATCAAGGAAGCGCGTGCGCATACTTTCCATGATCAGAGGAGATCGTTAAATTGACCAGAGTAAACACGCAATAGAAGAAGGGCTTAATGTATGAGGACAGGATCCTTTGGGAATCGAAATGCCGATGAGATGATCAAGACGCTGCTCGAACCCAAGAGGGGAGCAATATCTTCTATAAGATCTAAGTTACTTGCGATGAACCTTGCTGAGGATGTGGAATTTGATTCGATAAATATCGAGCCAGTGTTGATCTATTCTTCTCAGGACACGCGAAGGGTCTTCGTCAAACACAAGTGGGAGACGGTTGCACTAGTCAGGCTTGTAACAGAGAAGGAGGCCGACGAATTTCTCGCAGAAAATCAAGATCCGAAAAGAAGCGTCGAGCGGAATGAATTGGATGGGACCATGTGGGCAAAGTTTCCGCTTCCACAAGGCGAAGACGAAGCGCTGAAGGTTTTGGCAAGAATTATCGGTCGAGATTAGCGAGTCATCTCGAGAGGATCAGAAATTGCTTGTACTAAATTTTCGCAACGAATTGATGCCAATCGATGGATTAATGCTTAAATAGAATTCTTCCCTCAATGAGTGAGGGTTCGCTTTCTCGACTACAAAATCTCTGCCTTTGAAACTCGTTCTCGAGGACGGAGAGGTGTTTGACGGTTCTTCTTTTGGCCTGACTCCTAACGCCCCAGTAGTCGGAGAGGTTGTCTTCAATACCGGGATGGTTGGGTATACCGAAGCGATTACTGATCCTTCGTATTCTGGCCAGCTCCTTTGTTTTACCTACCCTTTGATTGGAAATTATGGCGTGCCTGACTATATACTAGATGAATATGGCATTGTAAGAAATTTCGAGTCAGGTAAGATTCAGGCAAAAGGAGTGATAGCAAACAGTGTCGCAGACAGCCCGAGCCACTTCGAGTCAAAGAGGACGATCAGTGAATGGCTGAGGAGGGAAGCGATTAGTGGAATCCAAGGGTTAGATACAAGAGAACTCACACTACATTTGCGACGTCACGGCGTGATGATGGGGGCCTTTGCTCAAACTCGCGATGAGGGATTAAAGGCAATTGAGGGCTCCGTGAATTACTCCAAGATCAACTTTTGCGAAATCGTATCCACGAAGGAGAGAATAGTCTTCGGAAAGAATGTGAAGGGCAAAATCGCGCTCCTCGACTGTGGTGTGAAACTCAATATTGTAAGAAGCCTTGTCCGAAGGGGTTTCGAGGTGAGCATATTCCCGTATGGGACCGCATTCGACGAAATTGCTTCCGAGAGCGGTTTGAGCGGGATGGTTCTGAGTAACGGGCCTGGAGACCCCAAAAATTGCCTTCAGGCGGTGGATCTTTCTACGCGCCTTATTGATCGAGGAGTCCCGGTGCTCGGTATCTGTCTTGGCACGCAGATAATTGCACTTTCCCAGGGCGCAGACACCTTCAAATTAAAATACGGGCACAGAGGACAGAACAAGCCATGCATTGACTTGAGGACAGGCAGGTGCCTTGTGACTAGCCAAAATCATGGATACTCTGTAAGAGAAGAATCGCTCAAAGGGACTAAGCTGGTTCCGTGGTTTATGAATGCAGATGACCACACGATTGAGGGCTTGATTCACGAGACAAAACCGTGCATATCTGTCCAGTTCCATCCGGAGGCTTCACCCGGACCTGTTGATGCGACATACGTCTTCGACATTTTCTCCGAATTGATCGCAAAAGCAATGCCAGTTAGTACCTAGATTCTGAAAAATTGAGAGTTTAGCAAGCCATTAGGAAGAGGAAAGCGAAGAGAAAGGGAGGATTAGAGGGGTTCTCAATGCCACTTGACAAGTCGATCAAGAAGGTTGTTCTCCTTGGCAGCGGCTCGATAAAAATAGGAGAGGCAGGCGAGTTTGATTACTCTGGCTCGCAGGCACTCAAAGCTTTGAGAGAAGAAGGAATACAAACTATACTTGTCAACCCAAACGTCGCCACAATCCAGACAGATACAAAGATGGCGGATAAAGTGTACTTCCTTCCAGTCACTGCGGAATATGTTGAACAGGTCATTCAACAAGAAAGGCCCGATTCAATCATGCTTAGTTTCGGCGGGCAGACTGCACTGAATTGCGGCATAAATCTGGCAAAGAGCGGGATCCTTTCAAAGTACAATGTAAGAGTGCTTGGAACTGCCATTAGGGGGATCGAGCTAACCGAGGATCGCGATCTCTTCAAGAAAATCATGATAGAAAATGGCATCGAGTGCCCGGTGAGCGAAGCTGTCTACTCAGTCGAGGATGCCCGAGTTGTGGCCGCAAGAATTGGATATCCTGTCATTGTTCGGGTTGCCTTCACTCTCGGCGGTCGAGGCGGTGGCGTCGCATTCAATGAATACGAGCTCGATTCAATTGTGGAGAAGGGACTCGCCAACAGTCTCGTCCATCAGGTCCTTATTGAGGAGTATGTTGGCTCTTGGAAGCAGATAGAGTACGAAGTAATGCGCGATGCTTCAGACAACAGCATGATTGTCTGCAATATGGAAAACGTACTCGGGATGCGTGTTCACACGGGGGACAATACAGTCGTTGCACCGTCGCAAACTATCACAAATTACGAGTATCACTTTCTCAGAGAACTCGCGATCAAGGCGGCCAGGGTTGTGGGCATAGTGGGAGAATGCAACATTCAGTTCGCACTAGATACAGCCTCCGAAAAATATTACGCCATCGAGATCAACGCCAGGCTTTCAAGGTCTTCGGCGCTGGCCTCCAAGGCGACAGGTTACCCGATTGCTTACGTCGCGGCAAAGATCGGTCTGGGCTATTCGCTTTCTGAACTCACGAACAAGGTTACCGGTGTGACTTCGGCCTGCTTTGAGCCAGCTCTTGATTACATTGTGATCAAGATGCCTAGGTTTGATTTTCGAAAATTTGAGAGAGTCAGGCGAGAACTGAGCAGCCAGATGAAATCAGTCGGCGAGGTGATGTCGATTGGTAGGTCATTCGAGGAAGCTATTCAGAAGGCGATCAGGATGCTCGACATTGGCCGAGACGACATTCTCGATTACAAGCCACTCGGGTCGCTGGAATTAATCGAGAACGCTCTAGTTCATCCCACAGATGCAATTCTATTTCACGTGGCTGAGGCGCTTGCAACGGGCCTATCGGTTGAAGAAATCAACAGACGCACTTGGATAGATTGCTGGTTTCTGTCTAAGATAAAGAACATCGTCGATTTTGACAAAAAGCTTCTTGAAATCGGGGCCTCTGGTGCTGAACTCTCGCTCGAGGAGCTAAAGGAAGCAAAACTCCTCGGCATTTCGGATCGCCACATCGCAAGGCGGATCAAGACTTCGGAAATTCAGGTCAGGCAGATTAGGCTGAAAAATGCAATCATCCCTGTAGTCAAGCAGGTTGACAGCCTGGCTGCGGAGTGGCCTGCGAGGACTAACTATCTCTACCTCAGCTACGACGGGAGAAAAAACAACGTAGAATTCGTCTCAGACAGAAAGAAAATCGTGGTGCTCGGCGCTGGCTGCTACAGGATTGGAAGCTCCGTAGAATTCGACTGGTGTACGATGAGCATGGTCTGGGCTCTGCAGGAAAGAGGATACGAAGTGATTGTTGTGAACTGCAACCCGGAGACAGTATCCACGGACTACGACATGAGCGAACGGCTTTACTTTGAGGAGATTACACAAGAAAGAATCCTTGACATCTATGATAAGGAGGACCCCCTTGGCATAGTCTGCTGCGTCGGGGGACAAACAGCGAATAACCTCATCCCAAAACTCGCGGCGAGTGGTGCGAGGCTCCTCGGAACCGCGAGCGTCAACTTGGATAGAGCAGAAGATAGGGCGAAATTTTCGGATCTCCTCGACAAGCTTGGAATCGCCCAACCAAAGTGGGTCGAGGTCACCTCGCTAGAAACTGCAGAAGATTTTGCTCGGGAGAACTACCCGGTCATTCTTCGGCCCTCATATGTACTCAGCGGGGCTGCGATGAAGGTAATCTGGACGGAGCGAGATCTTGAAAGGTATCTCAAGGGGGCGGCAGAGGTCTCGCCAGACCACCCGCTTGTGATCAGCAAGTTCATCCAGAACGCAAAGGAGGCAGAGATAGATGCCGTCAGCGACGGATCAAACGTGCTCGTAGGCGCGATCATAGAACATGTTGAAAAAGCAGGAGTCCATTCCGGCGACGCGACAATGAGAATCCCTGCCGAGGGTTTGAGCGATGGAGTACAGAGCAAGATAGTTGACTACACGGAGAAGATTGCACGCGCCCTCCAAATTCGGGGCCCCTTTAACGTTCAGTACATCGTGAAAGGGGATGATGTCCTCGTAATCGAGTGCAATGTCCGCGCCTCTAGATCAATGCCTTTTGTTTCGAAGATGAACGCAATCAACCTAATGGAGCCTGCGGCGGATGCTGTCTTGGGAAATTCGATTGAGCGATATCTTGCAAGTCGCAGGGTCTCCGCGTTCAAGGTGGGCGTGAAAGTTCCACAATTCTCTTTCATGCAGCTCGAAGGAGCCGATCCACTTCTCGGGGTAGAGATGCAATCAACCGGTGAGGTTGCCTGCTTTGGAGAGAATTTTTTCGATGCCTTCTGCAAAGCCCTCGCTTCCTCTGGATACCGTATTCCGATGGAAGGCAACGTCTTCATCAGCGTTGGAGGCACTGAGCTCAAAAGGCGAACTCTGAACGCGGTGAGGAAACTCTCGGAGATGGGTTACAAGATATTTGCGACGGAGCACACCGCAGAGTTTCTGTCAAAGCATGGTCTCTCGGATATAGCGATACTTTACAAGATGATGGAAAAGGACAGAAAGCCCAACATCAGCGACTACTTGGCAGAGCGGAAGATAAACCTCATAATCAACATCCCCAGTAGCATAGCTTTGGAAAAGTTTGCTGACATGCAGGAAGACGATTACAAGATAAGGAGGAAGGCAGTCGAGCTCGGGATACCTGTGTTGACTAATGTCGAGAACATTGACGTTTTTGTGAAGGGACTTACCTGGCTCAGGTCAAGGGAGATCACGATTTCTGCACTTACACGCTCTTCCTCGCCAAGCAGTCCCAGCAGGTAGTTCTGGTACTAAATCTGGGCGATTTATATTCCTCTCAAGAGAATCGCCATTCACCCAAGCCGGAGAGAATCTTCGAGGGAGGACTTTCCGATTTAGGGCGGAGGGAGCGTCCTTTGCTCTTCCCTTCCGGAAGCCATCTTTTCGAATGATCGCTGCACATAGTACTGTTCGTAGAGTGAAACGTGCTCGCTGTCCGGAATGTTCGAGAGAAATTCGTGAACTCTTTGGGCAGCTTGCCTTCCCGAACCCATCGCCTTTACTACGAGAGTTTCACCCGTGGTCACGTCCCCCGCCGCGAATACACGCGACATCGAGGTTCTGAAGTGATCGTCTATCGCAATCGAATTCTTCTTTCCCGTCTTCAATCCGGCTTTCTTCTGGAGGAAAGAGTCAGGTCCTCGACCCACAGCCAGTAACACACTCGAACACTTCATTTCAAACTCCTTGCCCGGAACGGGCTCGGGTTTTCTCCGTCCAGATGCGTCAGGCTGACCCAGCTGCATTGTGTCCATCGTCACACTTGCAAGCTTTCCGTCCTGCCCAGCGTTGTACTGTTTCGGATCCGTGAGGAACTTGAATTGGATCCCCTCCTCCTTGGCCTCTTCGGTCATTATCGGATCAGCGGGCATCTCATTTTCGGAGCGCCTGTATATGATTGTCACATTCGCACCAGTCAGCCTCTTCGCAGTTCTAGCATCATCCAGGGCGGTATCGCCCCCGCCAATGACGAGGATGTCCTGCCCCAGGTCGTATTTTGGGTTTTTGAGGTATGACTGGACTCCGTTGACGTAGACATCTTCAATGAACTTGTAACCATCGTACACACCCTTGATATCTACACCAGGTGTGTCCAGTTTCATCACGTCCTTTGGACCCGTTGTTATCAGCACAGCATCGACTTCGTCCAAAAGCTCGGTGAGCGTGACCTTTTCTCCTACCTTAGTTCCTGTGTGTATTCTGACACCTTGGCCCTTTATTCGCTCGATTTCGTAGAGGAGCACATCTTTGGGAAGATGATAATCAGGAATACCATACCAAGCCGTTCCGCCAGGAGTCTCAAGCTCTTCATAGATTTCTACATCGTGCCCGTATCGCGTGAGCAGTTCCGCGGCTGCGAGGCCCGACGGACCCGCACCAACAACAGCGACCTTTTTACCGGAACGGGGGGCGGCAGCGGGGGGAGGCAGGTGCGACGTATTTTGTTCGTAGTCGCTAACGAACCGTTGGATCATTCCAATCGAGATAGGTTGTCCCTCCCATCGCATCACGCAAGCGTCCTCACACAGCCCTTGCATCTGTGGGCAACATCTTGCAGTTACTCCGACCAAAGAGTTGGTCTCTCTTATTCTGGTGTACGCCGTCTGAAAATCTCCCCTCGAAACGGCTTCGCACATCCCCCTTACATCCATCTGAACTGGGCAGGCGTCAATACAGACTGGAGTACCGCACAGAAGGCATCGTTTGGCCTCCTGAATAACTTGTAACTGTGTATACGGTTGCTGGACTTCAGAGAAGTCCTTCTTTCGATCCTCCGGATTAGATTTGGGGAATGGGAAGGGCCCAACTCTGTTTGGACTAACCTGTGTACTCATAATGTCAGAAATCGCGTACCTGTCTTGGCTTTCTAAACTGATTAGGGGAGGGGAAAAGGGTGGGCGGATTGTAGGTTTGTACCCACTTTTCTCCAATTTACTCGTGTTTCATAAATCTAGCGAGAGGGTAATTGTGCGTTCACGTGGAATTTGATCTCTCCCTCGGAAATCAAGAAAGAGATAAAGACACGCATTTCGGATATGCGCGTACTCTTGGTTGCCTCCTTCTTTGCTTGCTTTGAACTGCGGTTATAATCAAGCTGTTCAACCATAACTATCTACTTTCTGATATTTTCTTCGCCACCTTCTGATCTTCACTCGCGTAAGCAGCGAAAAGAATTACCAATGCTTACCCTATGATAAGTAACAATAGCAGGAATGTTATTATCTTTCCCTCTCCCTCTCTCGTCAGAGTTTTTCTTTTTGATTCCGGCGCTTTATCTATACGGGATATCAACACTGATTTGTCTAGCGCCGCTCCCAGCATTGTACTTGGCACAAAGCTTCTCCATCTTCAGAATCGTGATCGATCTTTTCGTACTTGATACGGTGCTCACGATAGAAGCTGCCTACTATTCCGACGTGATCGCTATTGCCATTCTGCACATCATTACTGTACCAGCATTCTTCGCATTCATCTACTTTGACCTCATTCAGCACCACAAGAACCAATTCAGTTGCTTCCTCTGTGGAACTGAGATAGGGCCGGAGGATGAAATTGAAACGGTGAAGAGACTTGTCTTGGGCAAACCTACGGAAGTTTACGTCCACGCGAGATGCCTGAGTGCTGGGGAGCGAAAAGCCATCTCAGGGCGTGTCTTTAGGAAGGGAATTCCAAAATAATCAGAGCAGAGAAACCGCGGCAGGGATTGCCGAAGCCTTAGTCAGCGATAAATGGGTTCAGGCTGCTGGCCTTCTCTTCTTTGCGCCTGTTCTTGCAGCTTCCTGTATTGCTCCCCTATCGCATTTAGCTCTTTGTTCAACTCTTCGACATTAGCTTCAAGCTCCTTCGTTCCAATCCCGAGGCTGTACACCGAGTTCAAGGACTTGATCAGTGTCAGTGAGGCGCCGGGGTCGGGAAAATTAATTGATGCCTGCGTTAGGAGCGAGATTCCTGAAACGCGTCTGCTTAGGCACTCGCTCAGGATCGCGCCGCCGACACCTCCGATCATCGCGGACTGCGCTAGACCAAGCCCGTGCCTTTTCATGTCCTCGAACTTGCTCTCTTCGGCAACAAAAAAAGACTCGTGCTCGGCCGGAATTCCGTTGATTGGAAGGGCGTCGAGGACGACTACCTCCTTTGCCCTAATTTGTTCAAACCAGTTGAGCAATACGTTTGAAATCTCGTAGAGTCCCTCTACGTCAATCGGCACTTCGCAAATAATGACGACCAGTTTTCCTGCCTTGTCTACGTAGATTCGGAAGGGATGTCTCAATTTCTCTCCGATGAAGACTGCGACTGGGGGAAGATGCTGAGACTTGACATGCGCAATCTGATGTAATCCTAGCTGTTCTATCATATAGCTCGCGGAAACGAGGCCCGCTAGCCCGGGGCCAACGAATCCACCGACGACAACTGGATTTGAAAGTGATACTCTATCCGTCTGGACAATCTGTGTTTCGAACAAGTGGTCTGCCAAACTGAAAAACGCGTTCCTCGCAGTCAACCGTATGGTTTGAGGCGCGAACGAAGGATTGGTGAAGTGAGCATATCAACTTTGACATTTCAAGCAGAATGTCGTTTCAGAAAAGAAAAATATTGAGCCAGTAGATCAGGAAGGGTTGCATCATTCGGATTCGCCCGAAGACCTTCCCGCAGAGCTTGCTTGGCTTGCCTTTTGCTGATGAGCTTTGCGACGCTGTTCGCCTCTTGCCAATCCGCCCTTTCTTGCCACGGCCTGCCTTGTCTCGGAAGAGGCTGCTTGAAGACCGCGCTTTTCATGAGGCGCCTCGCCCCCTGCCCTTGCAACCCTCTCCCTCGTTTCGTCTGAGGCTGATGCTAAACCTCGTTTGCTCGCTTGCTGTTGCTCGGACAGTTTGCGGCTGACCTCCCCTACTCCTATACTGTTACTTTGCTTTGGCAATATTTAGTGGTTATGAAATCAAACTCTATTCTTTGGTCTGCTGAAGTGATCATCAGATAAATCATACCCGAAATCGAGTCAAGAAGCTGACGTCGGCTGTTTAGATGAGCCGTTGAATCTGAGGAGGGGCATGGTAAATACATTCAGACCGAGCAGAGTATCACGACCGTATCGACGTACGCCCAGATATCGAATCTTCGGATGCCAGTCTTGCGCCTTTCAGAAACAGTCCGTGAACGTACTCAAGAGGAAAAAATTGTCTATCCTGCTTGTAAAAACGTTAAGATCTGAAACATCAAGAGAAGGACTAGGCGGAAGGCGATGCCCTAAGACACTCCTCCGTTTCCCGCTTTAAATAGCAAATTAGCTCTGTTACGTACCCCCTCTAGGGGGGTACCCCATTGAATTCTCGACAATTGTCGAGAAATCCATAGATGGGTATAGAGGAAATCTCTCCTCTGAAATGTGGAACAATCTTCAATGAAAGGTCACGGAAGGGAGGACTGGTTTCGCGATGTTTAGGGCGAGAATAGGTTATTTCAAACTTCCCAAGCTTGACTCGGCCTTCTTCCTCTGTGTTCCAGAGTCTGCATTTAGGGATCTCATGTCTAGGAAGTTTTAGGCAGATTGGGGTTATTGATACGCGTGTTATTTGGCTTATCTAATGACAGCGACGATATGACCAACACTTCATTAAGGGCAGAGGGCGTCATTATGCCTCTTCTGTTGATTTGCAACAGATGACCTAATTATGAAATTAGTCGATTTACTTTAGCGATTTTGAATGTAGCCATAGACGGATGAAGAGTCTAGCCCATTTTCTTTGCAAATTTCATTATCCTGCACTTGACTTTGTTTTGCAACAATAATGACTGCAACAGAACCGCGCAATTATCGAAGACTCAACTCCGGGAAGTAAGTCAATTATGAAAGATCTCCGCCGTCGCTTACAATAAAGAAAGGAGAATACCATTACTGGACTAGCGACTTGATTTACGAAATCTATCATAATTGAATGAAGACTTGAGTCTTACCAAATGATTGGATTTCGAAGAGATACAGTTACCCCTCTTCGCGAAGATCAGAAGTGTCGGACTTTGAAAACATTAAAACAAGTCAGGAGAGTGGTCTTGCTGTTCTGTTAGATATGGATCCTTACGTCGCCGTCTGCGTTCAGAGCAGGATTGCTGATTCTAGAAAACCAGAAGAAGTGAAAGTAAACGCGAAATACCTCTGCGACTGGATTGACGCGGCCGTTTTCGTGAATTCAATGGAGGGAAACGTCAAGGTCGTTGCGTTCCCAGAGGGATGCCTCCAAGGGTTCCCCGACGAGGGGTTGGGTTCCATGCACCCGGATATTTACTACAAGGATGTCGCGATTGACGTACCCGGAGAGTTCACTGACATGCTTGGAGAAGCAGCGCGCAGGAACAATACCTACGTGCTTGCTCAGGCCCGAGTCAGACTTCCTGAATTCAAGAGATACTACTTCAATTCTGCATTCATGATTTCGCCTAGAGGGAAAGTCGTTTACAAGTGTTACAAACACGCAGTGTATCCTGCCGAGCCTTCGACAGTTCCGCACGACGTGCTCAAGAAGTGGCTCAAGGCCTATGGAGAGGATTCTCTTTTTCCCGTGGCGAGGACCGAAATTGGGAATTTTGGTGGCGTTATCTGCTTTGAAAGGGACTTCCCTGAAAGCGCGAGGGGGTATGCTCTCAATGGCGCGGAGATACTCTATATGCTGAGCGGTCTGGAGCCTCGCGTAGCAAGAGGAATCTGGGATCTCCAGAGCCGTAGCCGCGCCCTAGATAACACCTGTTTTGTTCTGGCGCCAAACTGCGGCCCGTTCTACTCGGATGTAAGCATGAAAGATTGGAAGCCAGGTTTCATCTGTGGCGGTAGATCCATGATTGTAGATTACTTCGGAGGAGTCTTGGCTCAGACTCTCGACACCCAGGAGTCATTTGTCGCTTCTCCAATAAATATCGAAGCACTTAGGCACCATCGGGCGACATCAGGCCGTTTCAACCCTCTACTCAATCTGAGGACTGAATTGTATACTGGAATTTACAAGGAGCCGCTCTATCCCGCAAACAGAGTTCCTAGGACGCGCCCAGAAAGGGAGAGGATACTCTCCGAAACAAAGAAAGTTCTTAGGAAGAAGGGGATAATTCGTTAAGCATGCAGTGATCCTCACGGATAATTCTCTCTCCACGATAGGCTCGCCGTCCACTTCCCAAGGCCACCAGATCGATGCAAAACTAGATTGCCTTGATTGAGGCGTTTGCCTAGCCGAAAGCAGGAGAAATTCGACTTGATTTCGATGCGATTCTCCTGTCTGTGGCTGCAGCGCGTTGCACAAAGCGGCTCAAGACTTAAAGAAAGGCGTAGCTTTCATTTAGGCGCAATGCAAGAGGACAATTCGGATCCCGAGCGCGAGGATCAGAAGGCGGTGTTACGAGTGATCGATTCGATGAAAGGTGAAATAATCGATCTATGCGCTCAACTTGTGAAACTTCAGAGCGTCAATCCCAAGTACCCTGACGCGGACGGAGCTAGATATTTGGGAGGCGAAAAGGACTGCAACAAACTTCTTGAATCGGTACTTGCGGGTTTCGGATGTAAGACCGATCTTTTCGAGAAGGCTCCACTGAGGACAAACTTAGTTGGCACACTGAAAGGCATCGGCGGCGGGAGGTCCCTGATCCTAAATGGGCACATCGATACCGTCCCCTTTGGGAAGCTGGAGCGATGGAACGGAGGAGGTCCTCTGAGTGGTAGAATTGTAGATGGGAGACTCTTCGGACGAGGTTCTTGCGACATGAAATCTGGTATTGCTTCGATGTGCAAGGCAGCCGAGGCAATTGCACGAGCCGGTTACAGTCTGAACGGAGACCTTTTCGTAGAAAGCGTCGTTGGAGAAGAAACAATGGATCACGAGCTCGGCACTTCCGCGACTGTGGAGCGCGGATACCGGGCGGACGCGGCCATTATCACAGAGCCTACGTCGCTGAGCCTTGAACCGGTCACAACTGGCGTTCTGCTGCTAAGAGTAAGCGTTGAGGGAAAGTCCACTCACACAACGGCGAGGGACATGATGATTAGAGCAGGGGGTCTTGGAGACGAGATCGGGGTGAATGCGATAGAAAAGGGAGTGAAGGTCATCCGAATGCTCCAGCAGCTAGAGGAGCAGTGGGGAATCACGAAGCGACACCCACTTTTCAACCCAGGTCACTTCGTCATACACCCGGGGGTAATCGACGGCGCCCCACGCGGGCACAGATACGTTGCAGTCGTGCCGGACTATTGCGATATTGATTATGCCATTCTTTTCCCTCCGTCCGAACCTCCTGAGAAAATAAAGAAAGAGATTGAAGACTACGTCCTAACTGCTTGCAGACTAGATACATGGCTCGAAAAGCACCCTCCAAAATTTGACTGGCAGGGCACTTGGCCTGCTGGTGAGGTCAGTCCAGACCATCCGATTTGTTTGTCGATTGCATCGGCTCATGCCATTGCTCAGGGATCTAAGGTCGTGCTCAAGGGGATGCCAGCACCTGTGGATGCTCCTTTCCTCGACAACAAAGGGGTACCTGCCGTTCTTTACGGCCCCGGGAATATAGAGCAGGCCCATGCCGAAAACGAATACGTCAGCATCGATCAACTCATAGTTGCTACCAAGACGGTCGCACTTTCGATTATGGAATGGTGCGGCGTATCAAAGAAGTAAGTACAAGGCTGTACTGATTGAATTGATGATTCTGATACGTGGAGGATCGTAAAACTGTCAAATCATCAAAACGAGTCAGTATCTCTCCTGATTGAAGGGAACGTTTTCATTTTGCAAATAATCAATCGCTTAGTTGAGTTAATACGGCCTTAGAATAAAATGCCCAACAGGTCAGGGATAAAAAGGAAAGTCATGGGTAGTGAAAGAAGTGACTGCTGGCCTTCAATACATACTTCGGAACTTCTCTCTCATTTTCTCGATTTACTCTTGCTTCCACAAAGGTAGGCTTTGGCACATTAATCAAATTGAGCGGGCAGTCTCGCTATGATTGAAAGGTTGTACGTCAGCACCTTCAATCTGATCTCGTTCTTCTGACCTCTTCTCTTCTTCG
>JAJPHP010000011.1 GCA_021325255.1 Nitrososphaerota archaeon
AGGTATCCATCTACAACTCGTTCATTGTTGCGGCGATGTAAAAAAAGAAGCATTCAGAGAACACACAGAGGAAGGCATCAAAACATCATATTCGTGCAACAGAGCACAATTTTCTCAGTATTGCCGTAGCGCGTGTCGAAGATTATCATTGCGCGTTTTATACTCTCTTCGCCAGCAGACGGTAGACTATTCAACTCCTTTCTTTCTCACCATGAGAGATTAAAACAGACATACCTGAACATAAAGCTCTAACACGATCCTCAAAGCTGAGAATACGTTTTGCATGAATGGTCAATGCGGGGGCTTATGAGTGGGAAAAGTGAACGTAAAAGATCAGAAGCTTGGCGCAGGAAGTATTTCTTGCCTAGCTTAGAATCTCCGTGTTGGCGATGCCAATACTATGACTGTCATAGCTGGGGTAGTGCACTTCTGCAATGATCAGGGCAATCCCAAATTGGACGGATTCCGCGAAGAAAAAAGCGTCTGCCTTAGCAGCATTTGAAAGGGGCACGAATCAGTGCACCAGCCATGTTATCACGAGCGTATAACCTGTGTGTAGTACTGCGGGGGAAGTTGCGCGACGGTGTTCAACCCGTGGAAAACCGCGGCTATGTGCATGGCGATGTGAGCATGCACAGGTGTGAGCGGATTTCCCGTGATTAGGTATGCAAGAGCTGTGACACCCACCCCGAGCATTATAGTCACCACTTCCGGTCCGCGCAATTCTGGATAGCCTAGGTGGTAGACAGCGATTACGAACAAACTTATCGCTAGTGCGAGCGCATCACCTCCAATTCTTCCACGCCATCGTTTGGTCCAGCCCTTGATTTCCATCGCCTTCAATGTTGCAAATACTGGTAGAACTACGAGTAGCAGTCCGTCAATGGCACCATATACGATGCCGAGCCATACTACATCGAAACCGAGTTCTAATCCCTGCGGTGGTGGGGACGCTGGCTGGACGAGCATGGTTTGGACGGTGAAGAAGCTGATAACTGCCGCGCCGACGAGTCCCCCAAACCAAATTGTGGCGAAGCATCTTTCCAACGTCCACGCCGCTCCGGCGAAAGTGGGAATACAAGAAGACGCTCGTCAAGCCAACGTATGGAATCAGATAGATATTTCTGGGAAGAGCCCTGCGAATACAGCTGCCACGGCAAACCCTAGGACTCCGGCCGAGAGTGCCCAGATCAATTGCCCCCACCAGGGCTTACGATATGAAACTTGCCGGTCCGATTGAGATGCCCTAGTTAGTTGTCTGTGAAGAGCTCCGCCTTCAGTCAAGATTCAACATCATTCTCCCTTTACGGTTGCAAGGTTCCCATTTTCGAAGTGATGTCAGGCGTTTGCGGTCTGAGGTTGTTCCTGCCGCTCCTGTTCCTCTCTTTTCAGTTTCCTGTACTCTTCCTCGGCCATCCTGTCAACGTATGCGGGACCCCTGAAAGTTCCTATGCCATGAGCTACGACACCTATTCCCCAAAAGCCCAGTATGAATATGAACCATGGAAACATGTTGACGCCTCCAGTGAACCACCAGACCGCTATTAGGAGTGAGTTGACTATTGCATATATTGAAAGGTGAATGTAAAATCCGACTTTTTCTTTCGCCGTCTTCCTTGCCCTTCTCCTCAGTTCCTCGTCAGATGACATATCGTTTGATCAGGATTTTAGCACGGTAGGTGGCTTCCTATAAAATGTGGATACGATCATCAATAATTAGAAAGTCAAATCGTAATTGTGACTTTGCCAATGTGATTGCCAACGCCTAAATAATTGCGGAGCTTCACTGGCCAAAGCCAATGCTCGATTCAACAGCCGAGGACAATGTGGAACTCCTTGACGGATTGAGAAAGGCCACAAACCCGTAGCCAAAGCTGCCAGCTGGCATTCACATTGACGCCAGTGAAATATTGCGTGTATAATTGGATTCAATTTCATGAAGTGCACCTAAGGATCGCTCGTCCAGTTTCGGGAGGTGAATTGGAGCTTCGCAAGGCCCTTATCCACTTGGTGATGTACAAAACAAATCTGGGAAGAAGAAGGAACAAAAAAGAAATTGTTGCTGATGGAAGCGGAACTTCCAGAGGAAAGGATAGAGCAAGCACTTTCCTTTTACCGAGTTCTTGGCATTACTGCTCAGGCGAGTTTCAAGAGAGCGCTGGCTTGCTGTGGGTGCCACGTTTGCATGGAGATTCTACAGCGAATAGAAGAAGGCCATCTTCGTTAAACCAGGCATCCCATCGCGAACAAAGATGTAGGATGTCAACGGCCGCGTTGGATCAATTGGTAATTATCGGTTACGACAAGTAATTCGTGGCACCTGCGTATGATGTTGCGTAGTATCTGTCCACCAAGACGCTGAAGAATGAGGTTCGCCTGTAACTCTGGTATTCTACGCCGCAGTAAAGGTTAGGCAGCCACATATTGCTAGTCGGGAAAGACGTGCCGCAGGCGGAGCGGAGATAGGACACCGAAGATATTGCGATCTGTGAAAAGTTAAACCCAACGGAAACACTCTTCCAATTTGCAGAGTATCGGAATCTTATCTGGATGCCATCCCGACCCGCAACGCCGCCGGAGTTGCACCAGTAATGGAAAACGTACGCGGAGGAGGCCACGGACTGGCCGTTTACAACTAGCGTCTCGCCATTGATCGAAGGGCAGGTAGACAGGCGCGTGCATCGGATGAAGTGTTGCTCAAAGGGCATCACCATGATCTCTGCGCTGGGGTAGTTCCCGGTCATGTAGTAACCGACTAGGAACAGCCAGTTATCCGTTGTAACGGCGAACGAGCTCTTTCCATTGTTGTTATTGTTCACGCGGTACTCGGAATAGATGTACAGATTGTCGGATACCATGACGCCGTAATTCATTGGCAGTTTCATCGTCGAGACTATCGAGGTATTCTTCCAGTATGTGCCACCGCAGCATGTGAACTGACCCATGCCATAATAGATGTCACCGTATCCGACGACACCGGAAACAGAACGAAGGATGTTGCCAATCGTACTCGGAAAGTTCCAGGCCGGACTTGCATTGTCTGGCTGATACTCGTCCATGTAGAGCGCGCCCGTCTCGCCGCTCCTGCCGGATAGTGCATAAAGATCTGGCTCGACTATTTCTTGATTGGGATAGTCTCACTTGTTCGACCAGCAGCACCAGTCGTTCGCGCCATTACCAACGGTAGTCAAATACAGATATACTGTTACACTGCACGTTGTACTAACTGTACTATCGCACCCACTGATAGTCGAAGGATTGGTTTTTGACACGACCCCGTTGGAGCTCCACAGCATAAAGGCGTAGCCGGAAGCTAACTTGACGGCTTGACCAGATATGCTGGTATTGCAGGTACCAAGAGTAACCCCGCCACCACTAGAGTATGTGGCTCCGGTTGTACTAAAGAAGACCTGACCAAACGTAGGCATGACGATGAACGTGAAAGTCTCAGAGAGACAGGAGGAAGAAGAACTGCTCGTTGCGTCAGGAGCAAACCTTGTTCCACCCAACAACAAAATCAAAGCGAAAAAATGCCGATTCGAATCACCGTCTTGATGGGAAGAGGATTCTTCTTGCTCACGAGGAATTGCAATCAAGTTGATGACTGAAGTTTCTAGAAAAAGTAGATGCTAGCGGCGGTTGTGTTTACTTATGGCTAAAGTACTCACCCTCAAGTGGCAGTTAGTGTGATCATTAATGCGTCTACACTTGCAGGGCCATTGGGGAAGAAGATAATCTTTATTTGCAGTCGCAATGCTCCGTTTACTTAACCACATATTCTATCGCCCGGATGAAAGATTTGTACATTGGCTGATGGTGCAGCCAAAAGACGTTGATCCAGTTTCTGATATGTCTCAAT
>JAJPHP010000065.1 GCA_021325255.1 Nitrososphaerota archaeon
ATTGAGACATATCAGAAACTGGATCAACGTCTTTTGGCTGCACCATCAGCCAATGTACAAATCTTTCATCCGGGCGATAGAATATGTGGTTAAGTAAACGGAGCACACAAAGTCTAGAACAAAGCAATTTTCCACCGATTCTTTTTTCAATCAGCAATTCTCATTCTCTCTCAACGTCTTCGTAGATAATCAAGTGCTGGAATTCGCGGAGCGGAGTGTTGCTGGAGACATCCCTTGCAAAATCGAACAATTCAACAGCCCAAACCCGACTGGTTGAAGGTTCGCCCGCCCTCAGGGGAAAATTACAAGCGACTAAAAGTACTCTCGCGAAACCTTGGACTGCACACGGTCTGCGAAGAGGCACACTGCCCAAACATTGGGGAGTGTTGGGGCGGTGGAACCGCCACCTTCATGCTTCTTGGCGACACGTGCACGCGAGGATGCCGGTTTTGTGCGGTTAAGAGCGGCAATCCTGCGGGAGCTGTTGACGATCTTGAACCGCTGAAGATAGCCCTCGCGTTGAAAGAGATGTCTCTCAGGTATGTTGTTCTGACCTCCGTGGACAGGGACGATCTGCCCGATGGAGGAGCAGCGCACTTTGCAAAGACAATCATCGAAACTCGAACCAAGAACAAGGACATGCTCATCGAGGTACTCACCCCAGATTTTCGAGGAGACCTCGATGCGGTGCATACCGTGGTCGACGCGCATCCAGACGTATTCGCCCACAATATCGAGACTGTTCAAAGGCTCCACTCAAAGGCGAGAGACAGAAGGGCGAGTTATGAACAATCGCTTCGTGTACTCAAAGCCGTCAAGGAGATGGATTCCTCGATTTACACAAAATCCTCTCTAATGTTGGGGATCGGCGAGAGAGACGAAGAAGTGGTTCAATCAATGAAAGATTTGCGGGCCGCAGGTGTGGACCTGCTGGCGATAGGGCAGTATCTACGGCCTTCGACCTGGCATATGGAAGTCAGCGAGTTTGTGCATCCATCCAAGTTTCAGCATTTCAAACTAGTTGGCGAGTCTCTCGGGTTCAAATTCGTCGCGTCAGGACCGCTTGTGCGCACTTCGTACCGTGCCGGAGAGTACTTTATCGAGAACCTTATACGGAGAGAGCGAGATGGAATTATTCAGTCGGATGAGAATTCAAAGATATAGAGAGAGGTGCCCTCTGAGACAAACTAACTGGGGCTCGAACTGACAGAAGCAAATGCAACTTGCGATTTATATTTGTCTTTGTTGAAACCGCTCTCTTTTTTTAAAACTACACTGAAATCGATGATGTCTAACTGGAGTATGGATGTTTGGTGCGATGGTGGAGGAGAAAGTGGCAGACACCGTTCTCGAAGTCGTCCCTGGAATGTACCAGATTAGACTCCCAATTCCGATAAAATCCCTAAGCAGCGTCTATGTCTATCTCATCAAATCCGGAGATCGCAATCTCCTCATAGACACGGGGTGGGATAGTCAAGATTCCTACGTTGCTTTGAAGGAATCACTCGGGGCAACGGGCCTTGAAATCTCAGAGATTGAGAAGATCGTCGTGTCCCATCTTCACCCCGACCACTTTGGTCTGTCTGGTAGGCTAAAATCTGAGGCGCCAAACGCCACTGTCTTGATGCACAGGGCAGATGCCGTTTCGCTAAGAGACACGCGCGAAAAATTTGACAGATTCCTTGCAGCGCTACACGATTGGATTAGGGTACATGGCGCGCCCGAGTCCGATGTCAAGGCGATGATCGATTCATCGCTCCCGATGTCGAGGTTCACACCACCAGCACGCCCGGACATCGAGTTGATTGGTGGAGAAAGCATTCGTGTTGGAGACACTTGGGATTTTCTGGTAATACCGACGCCTGGGCACACTGCAGGAAACATCTGTCTCTACGATAAGGGAGGGTCGGGGCTACTTTTCTCTGGAGATCACATACTTCCTACCATTACTCCGAACGTTTCACTTTCGCCGCTCTACGACGGAGGCGACCCGCTCGGAGATTATCTGAATTCACTCGAGGAGCTCCGTTCCTTAAATCCAACAAAGATACTCCCGAGCCACGAGTACATCTTTTCTGGTCTATCAGATAGAATAGATGAAATAGAGGAGCACCACAGGGAAAGATTGGCAGACGCGCTTCATGCACTCGGCGGAGTGGGCGAAGCAAGTTCGGCTTATAGGGTTTCATCCAAACTTCGCTGGTACACTGGTTCTTGGGAAGCACTTTCCCCGTGGGAGAAGCGCGCGGCCTTAATGGAGACTCTAGCACACCTGGAATACCTAAAGAGAAAGGGAAAGGTAGCGGAAATTCAAGAGACCATCAATGGTACCAAAAACATACTCTACTCCTTAATTTCAAAGAAAGATGGCAGCTAGCGAAATCCTGCTCGAATTGTCGTGAGCTGTCTTCTCCCTTTTACGCTTCCAATGTACAGCATCGGCCTGTATTTCTTGAATCTCCAAAATTGATCAGAGCCAAAATCATTCGTAGCCTTTGCCTGCTTAACCTCCGCAATGAAGAGATTGTGATCTCCTGTCCTAACGAACTTCTGGATGCTACACACGGCATAAGCGACTGCCTCAGCCAGCACCGGTGCACCTGCCACCAAATGATATCTGATACCAAATCGTCGGAGTTTGTCGAAGCCTTTTGGTTTGCGTTCCCACATCTTTTTCTCTCTTTTCTCTTCCGAAGGATTCGTTAACTTCAATATGAGAGAATGAGCATTCTTACTTTCGTAGGAGACCCAGTTGAGCGAAAGCAATCGGCTCTTGACCAAAATTTCTCCAGTTCTCAAGCCTGTTTTTATTCCGACAGCTACCAGCGGAGGAGAGTTAGAGACTGGGATACAACTGCTGGCCGGCATACCCGCTACGTCGCGCTCTTGTTTCGAACAGATGATTATCGGTACTTGAGGATAGAACAATCTGTACGAGACGTGTGGATCTATGGGAAACAACTTCGAGCTTCCTGATCCGAACTTTGATGATTTTGTCTTTCGAAAGCTACTTTGGTGCCCTCTGGGTCGCTGCATATTCTCCTTTTTCGTCTTCGCCAATCAGCATCGCGCCAGCTCTTAATACCGTGTCAATATCTTGTGCCTTCATGCTTATTGGCTGTAGGATTGGGAGATTGAGCCCGGATTTCTTGAACTCTTGCACGCGATCGCATACCTGCTCTCCAGTCCCAACTAGAGTAAAAGCCTCGAGCATCTCGTCGGTTATGAAGGACGACGAGGCTGTAATATCACCTTTGAAATAGTTCTCCGCGATCGGTTTCTTCTTTGCTGGATCGATGCCAGTTCCCTCATACAGGTAATCATCCTGGACCGACAGCATGTAGTTGACGAATGGATCTCTCCTTGCTGTCCCTAAAGCTTCCTCCTTGCTCCCGCCCACGTAAGTGAGAAGGTAAGCAGAGATGTCAATGTCAGAGAGCCTCCGTCCCCATTTTGAAGCCGAGGCCTCAATGCTCGAAGTTATCTGGCGAATCGAGTGAATCGACTCGCCGCCTTTCGCCACGTATCCATCTGCATACCGGCCGGCAAGAGCGAGCATCTGTTTCTTCCATCCAGCGATGTACACAGGTATCTTCGAATGCGCCTTTCCAGCAATAGATTTGACGCCCTTTAACGAAAAGTTTCGTCCAGAGTAACTTAGGGCGTCACCGGACCACAGGGTGCGACATATTTCTATTGTTTCACGAATTGTCCCGATTGGTCTTTCGTGATTGATCCCAAGTAGATCCAAGCGAGCGGGAAAGCCACTCCCCAGGCCTAGTATTGCCCGCCCCGAACTGCTCTCCTGCAAAGTAAGCATGGACATAGCTAGGACCACCGGATGCCTTGTATAGGGACTGAGGCAAGCGGCCCCTAGTTTGATCCTTGAAGTGTTCGAGGATATGGAACTCAGAAAGGATATAGCGTCTCTCCCAAAGGAGTGCTCGTGCATCCAGAAACTGTCATACCCGAGTCCTTCGGCAAACTGAGCCTTTCTCACCAATTCCGTTACAGGGAGGTCAGCGTTGAAACCAATACCCACTCTCAAAGCCCGCCTTTTCGCACGCTCCGAACTAAAGTTATTACCACTGCGCAGTAGTAATTTAAAAGTCGTTCTGGTTCAATCTGGGAGAGCGCATCACTTTGTCTACCTTTGTGCCACCTCGCGATTTGCCAAGTATGAGGCTAGAATAGCTGCATCAAGACTGCGAGGACTAGCGAAGAAAAGGTCAATCTAGTTTCATCGACCTTTAGAAATCTTTCCAAAATTCGGAGTTCTTCAACGTATAAATCATGGGACTACATCGTCTTCACCGTCTCTCGGATTGACAACGACAAGGGAGTTTCTGGAAGCAAATGCGGACGAGCAAATGAAGAGACGTCTAGGGGAGGACAAAGGAGGCAAGAGGCTGCCTAACAATTTCGTCTCTGTGGAGAAGAGTGTCAAGTCTCATGATCGTAAAGTAAAGTACGTCATGTATCTGTTCTCTGATGGGTCGAAGGAGTACGATTTTCTCTTGAGGGTCCTGAGTCTTGGGAGAGACAGATACTGGAGAACCACGATGGCGGAAATGCTCCGCCCCTCTAGAGGACAAACCGTGCTCGATATTGCCTGCGGAACCGGGTTGGTATCCTTCGATATTGCTTCAAGGATGCGAGCTTGCGTAGTCGGAGTGGACGTTACGAGGGAGATGCTAGTTAGGGCTGTCGAACTCAAGAAAAGGAATTCCGGAGAGGGAGACCGTGGTCTCGATGTGGATTTCATCCAGGCAAGAGCCGAAAACCTACCGCTCCGAGATTCGGCATTTGCGTGCTCAACGATCAGTCTTGCGACACGAAATGTAACCAGCATCGCTTCAACAATACAGGAGATGAAACGATGTGTACGCGTCGGTGGCGTGGTGGCCTCACTTGACTTTACCATGCCCACCGGGAGAGCTTTCAGGCACTTTTACAGCTTCTACATCTTCAAACTGCTTCCTTCTCTAGGGCTAGTAATTTCTCGGCACTGGAACGGCATATTCTCCTACCTTGCCAGTTCGATAAAGAGGTCAAAGTCCCCGGAGCAAATTGCAGACATTATGCGGATCAGCGGGCTCGAGGATGTTTCGACTACAAAAATGACGCGCGGTGTCACGGCACTTGTCGTCGGAAGGAAGAAAGGTGTGACGAATTAGAGAAAACAGTGTTTGAGAGGAAATGGAAATGCGGGAAATCAGATATCATCGACCCAGAGAGGGCTGCAATCGTCATTTGTCATTTCAAGAAGAAAACACAGACAAATTAGATTGAAGCGAACCCAATTGAAATCATCTTGGTACTCCCTGGAAGGGAGAGGCCGATTAGCTGACTTTGTCAACCTACTTCATCCACCTTACACTCTCTGGCATCTGTCATATGTCATAATTGGAATTTCAATGGCACCGACAATTTATGTCGAGAGATCCATTGCCGTCTTGATCGCCTTTTTCCTCGGACTAGGCGTGGGCGCGCATGCACTCGATGAAACTATGGGCAACCCTTTGCGTACGAGGTTGTCCACGCGCAGTCTCTACGCTCTTGGCGCGACTGCACTATCCTTTGCCGTAGTCATAGGCCTCTACTACTCAATTACGCTGTCTCCTCTGCTTCTTCCAATTATCTTCGCAGAATTGTTCTTTGCGATTGCATACAATTTGGAAATCCTTGAAAAGAAATTCCATTCCGCGATAGTCTTCTCACTCTCGTGGGGCGTGATTCCCTTCTTCACTGGATACTTTGTAAATGCCCTATCAATCAGTCTACCAGTCATTTTAATGTCCGCTGTGATCGGAATTCTCACCATTGTTCAGAGAACACTCAGCACACAGGCCAGATATATCAGACGAAAGGTGCCCACGATTGAACGAGTGCATCTTCAGGATGGGAGCACGGTTCAAATTAATTCTGCCGATCTTGCACAGCCAGCTGAGATTGCTTTGAAGGGGCTGACCGTTGTAGTCTTCCTTCTTGCAGCCGCGCTCGTTTTGCTACGGTTCGCCTGAATGCTAAACGATGAGGCATCGAAGGTTTCCTCCACGACCGAGGTCATCAATAATTTCCATAGCTGATAGTCAACTAACTTTGACTCTCTGACAGATGTTCAGAACTGAGAAACTTGAGAAGTCATAGGTGAAGAGATACGGGAGTTTTCGAAACACTCCTTCTGCTAGCCGGATCCGTCGTAGCAATCGCCTTAGCTGGATTCGTTGCTTACAGAGGCTTTTCGAGTAGAAAGATAGCTGCGGTAACCTCATTGGAAACAGTGCCGATCGTAGGCAATGGAATTCAGGAGGCAACAACCGCCAATCCAATTTCTAACGATGGGACAACTTTGGAAGAGACCACTTCCACGGCGATTACTGCACTAACACCACAATCTGAGATAGCCGTTTCAGAGCCTGCGCCCGAGATTACCACTCCGGCAACAATTGTTGCTCCTACGGCCCAGATGGCCATTAGTGCTCCAATGACTTCTCCTGTCGTTGTTCAAGCAGAAGAAGAAGTGACGGCAATCACAACTAACCTGCCAGAGGAAGCGCCACCACCATTCCCCGAGGAGTCGAATTCAAAGACATCGCTCCCAACGGACATAAACGCAGTCTCAAATATTGCTGGCCCAACCGAAGCGATAAGTCCAGTTCTAGTCATACCCGCTCCCAAATTGAAGCGGCCGAGGTCTGCCTCAAGAAAGAGGCTACCCTCAACTTCTGCGCTTCCAGGTGCCCCTGGAGAAACAACTCCAAAGAGGAGAAGAACAAAGAGAGCAGCGCAAACAGCTATCGCGCAAGCGACAGCCCCTATTGTTGCTTCAGCCCCTCAATCAGGCCTAACAACTGACCACAAGGGCGAGCAGCAATTCTAGAACATGGAAATTCTTCCCATCGGCAACTAGCCGCGTGCAAACTAGAAAGGGAGCGAGTTGCAATCCCTCCTAACACGTTTACTCCTTCTTTGTTCTTGTTCTCCCTCTTTCTTTTCTTAGTAGTCGTTAAACGCTCATCTCTCGCTTGAAATGTGCGTGTTTAGAGCTTTATCCACTTGCCAGTCGGAGGCACTATTCTACGGTCTACTTGCATTGGAAGACCATACCTCTGGAGTGGCTTTGTAAGGTGCCTCTGAGCGCCTAATGGTGGAAGATACATTTTCCCCTCCTCAATGACACCACTTCTAGGTTGCTCTAACATTATCTTGACCGCATCGCGCGCAATGTGTCCGCATCTTCGACACTCGTATCCCTGGCCCCTTCCTCTTGATGCCATGCGAGAGAAGCACTTGGTGCAAAGTGGATTCTCAAATTTCACTTCCGTAGCAAGTTTCAATGGCAATAGGTATTCCATGTTAAGGACCCTTGAGTGTTTCCTCGTTGGCTTCCTCACGCCTCCTGCGATTTCTATCATATCACCCGGAATCAAGGAAAGCACATTCTTCCTCAGATTTCTTGCTGGTTGATAGCAGGCGCACTCGATCTCGCCTTCTCCGTTTGATAATTTAAAGAAGATGTGCCCACCGCGTTCTATTCTTGGGTTTGATTTTAGAACTCCGCGGAGGAAACCGCTGCTGTATACCTTTGCGTCATCTAGCTTCAGCTCGTGGTGCAGGTGTTCGCCCGTACCCTGATTGCTTCTGAAGATCATCCATCCTTCCAGGTTCTTGATCGGTAGCAGCATACTGAAGGCTCTCCTGACGGAAGACGCACTCTCCCCCCTGACCCCGCACAGAACTGGATCAGGCCCACGAGGCATAATCATGATTCTTCCGGTCTCTGGGTCATAACTGCTGAAAGTACTCGGTCTCGTCGATCTATCCATCTTGACGATCCTGTCTGCATCAATTTCCCTAGCTATCTCCACCCTCCTTCGATAGGAAATCAGCTCAAAGGTGTGATCGCCTTCCAAGGTGTTGCCTATCGCGGCAAGTGCGCCAACAATCCCCTGCCTCGATCTAAGGGCTAGCCAGCGCATTCCGAATTTGCCAAGTAGCGAATAAGCCTCGCGCTTTCCCAGTACTTTATGCAAGGCTCTCTCAGAAAATTCCTTTACCTCGACGGGAATGTCTTGTCCCTCGTACACTACCAGACCCGAGTTTGCCCTTGGACTGGTAGCGTGTGCTCGAAGAAATCTGGAGCACAGCCGAAATAGTGTTTCGCGATCCAGGTTGCTCTTCAAGCGTAAAGCGAGCGCGGCGTTTCCTCTAGTCTTCCAAGGGATATTTGGATTTAGGCGTATCAGATTAGGATAATCTACGAGCGAGGTCTTTTCACGCCTACTGCTTTGCCTGATCAATCTGCGGACTATACAATAGGCCAGGTAGGTCGTGCACATGCCATCGCTTGAATCGGTATCGTCAAGGCCGATATGATAGAATCTGGCCAAAGTTCGAAACTCAAACTACGAATGAGGAAAGGTAGAGAAAAAGTAACTTAATCTCGGAAAAAATGACCCGTGGTCACAACGACGCCAACGGGTTGGATTGAACACTGTCAAAGGAGCAGGAGGTGGAACAAATGGTAGTGCGGAGTGAGATGTCCCTAGGACTCTACAACGATCATAGTGAGTGTCGAGCGCACTTTTTCCAGCCTGCGGATCTTCCAGGTTATCGTCTCCTTTACCTTCTCCATAGTGTCGGCCTCGATCTTCGCTACAATGTCATAAACGCCATAGACAACGTAAACTTCCTTTACGTGTTCGATGCTCCTAAGCTCTCGAACCAATTCCTCTTCGGCGCCGAGATCCGCGTTAATCAGCACGAACGCCATCGGCATATGTTGGGACGTCACGTTCTACTTTCAACCCTTGTCTTATTAAAATAGTTTTTTGAAACTGGCTATGTACTCATTCCAACACTCTTGTCAAACGTTGGCACTCTCGTCTCCAATTCCCTGAACAAATCAATTAATTCAAAAACGGCGCTTTCGCATCAACCAAATCCCTACTCACAGGCCGCCGAATACCCTCTGGACAAAGTTCTGAATGCCAGCGCGAAATCAATATGGGAGAGTGCAAGAATACCTCTTTCTTCTTCCATATCACTACCACTATGGAAATGCGATTCGAGCAGGCCTCAAATGAGCGAAAAATTGGGAGTTCTTTCTGGACCTGGAGTTGAAATACGCGCACCAAGGATATACACAATCGAGATGCGTCAGGACGACCCTGCAAAATGCACTTCCGCCAAGATGAGGAGAATGGGGCTGGCCAGACCGATGTCGATAAGATCAATCCCGAAGGGCGCCCTGGTGCTCAATCCCGCAGCAGAAGATACACTATCGAAAGCGGACAGACAGTCAGCGTTGAGCTTTGGAATTGTTGTAATTGATTGCTCATGGGCCAAAGCACAGGATCTATTTGCGCGGCTGCAATTCCGCGGTCACCAGAGAAGATTGCCTGCACTTCTGGCTGGCAATCCTACCAACTATTCGAAAATTGGAGCGTTGAGTTCTCTCGAAGCGGTAGCCGCATCGTTGTACATATTGGGCTTTAGCAATGTAGCGAAGAAATTGCTCTCGATATACAAGTGGGGAGGCACATTTCTGACCTTGAACCAGGAGCCATTAGATGAGTACTCAAGGGCAGAGTCAGCGCAGCAAGTCACCAAAATTGAGCGTTCCTATTTTCCCAACAGCCAAGAGGAACATTTGTAGGAGACGGGATAGTTCATGAAAAAGGTCACTTCAAAAGAACTTTCAGCATTTCTTGTTCCCTCACTCTCGCAAGGTTATTATTTCTGATAAGAAAAACTCTGTACTGGTACGAGCAAGCGGGTGGGTCTCGGAGACCTTCTGAGGAAACTCCTCTGTCCCCGCGGAAAAGTCACGGTGTCGAGAGACACAGTCAGAGATGGCTGGCTACAAAACAGAAACGATACCCAATCCAGTCAAATACGATGATGCAGAGATGCTGAGGTTCCTGGGGCGGGATGAAACGGTTGTCCCGTGCGGACCAAGGCCAAACAGGGCGCGATGACACCGCAGGAGGCCCAGGTAGGCCGCATAGCTGAATCCCATCTATGAACAGAAAGAGGGTTACTGCTTGGACGTACCGCTCTCACTTTTCTATTCGCTGTCATTCCTACAACGCCTCTCCGAATCTTCTACCTTTTGGGGCGTCCGTGTCGCAGGTCCAAACCTAACTAGAGTTTGGCAGAGTACTTCTTCATCAAAGTGTACAGCACGGCCTTCTGACCGTGCAATCTGTTTTCAGCCTCTTGCCATACCACTGATTGTGGCCCATCAATGACTGACGCGCTTACTTCTTCGCCCCTGTGTGCAGGAAGGCAGTGCATGAAGATTGCATCCTCCTTCGCAAAGGACATCAATCTATCATTCACCTGAAAATCCGGGATGAACACTTTCAGCCTTCTTTCCCTTTCTTCATCGTGACCCATCGAGATGAAAGTATCGGTTACGATGACATCTGCGTCTGTAGCTGCTTCTGCCGCGTCGTGAACGACGTCTATCTGTGAGCCGTTATTCTCCGCCTGCGTTTTTGCAAGTGACATTGCCTCGTCAAGCGGCGCGTACCCTGCGGGGCAAGCCACCGTCACGTCGATTCCGGAAAGTGCTGAGCCTATGAGCAAAGAATTGCAGACGTTGTCCCCATCACCGATCCAAGCAAGCTTCAGGCCCTTGAGTTTACGCTTGTACTGTCGGATGGTCTGGATGTCAGCTATGGTCTGGCACGGATGGTAGTTGTCAGAAAGTGCGTTGATCACTGGTATGGATGCGTTCTTTGCAAATGTAACGAGAGTCTCGTGACTGTTGACCCGTGCTGCGATTCCGTGGCAGTACCTCGAAAGAGCTCTCGCAGTATCCTCTGGTGGTTCGCCCCTCGAGGATTGCATGTCGCGCGTACTCAAGACCACGGCATGGCCTCCGAGCTCGAACATCGCCACCTCGAATGAGACGCGAGTCCGCGTGCTGGGCTTTTCAAACAAAAGGGCGAGAGAGGTTCCGGGAATTTGGTGCGTGAACTTCTTTGATCTGCGCTCGGCCCGAAAGACTTCCGCAAGATCAATCAGAGATTTGAACTCTGGTGGTGTCAATTCCCCCAGTGTCAGAAGATTGCCTGAAGATGCCAAAGGCGTGCCTCTACTGGATGTGCTCGTGGCCTGCTGTTGCTGGTCGTGTTGCTCTATGGATTTGGATACTGATGTCATCTCGCTGCAATACCTCTCGCTGTATGCTTCCTTATCTTGTTCCTGCACTCAGTTATCAGATCTGTCAATACGGAAAATGTTCTTGCGACTTCTTCCATTCTAATCACTACGATCGTGTCCGTGAAACAACTCACTGTGTCTTCTATGTTGACGTGATTTTCCGCGATCTTTGCATAAATCGAAAGTACGACGCCAGGGGTTCTGACGATTTCGGATGGACTGTGGACTATTATGGCGGCCAAGTTTGACTGCTCATCCAATATGTCGTCGTCGTTGAATTTCTTGTGCACAGTCTCTAGAAGCTTCTGATCAAAGATCATTGTAATTGCAGAGTTGCTCTCTGATACCTGTAAGAACTCCTCTTGGTACGATGCCATGAGGTTCCGTGAGGCCTCGAGAGATCGCTTGCTCTTTTCCAAGCTGAGTTTTGCAACATCTGTTCGCACGTTGACGATGCTCTCTGCGAGTACGCCCTCAATTCCCGCTGAGGCCAATTGGATTCTTGGCTTCACACGCTTCACTGAAGTGACAAGCGATTCAAAATTCACTTTTCGTCCCAGTTCTCTTTCCACCTTGGGCTTGATCAAGCGCGCGATTGCTGTATAGTTTCCATATCTCCTGCCAATCGCGTCCTGCATGGAGAGGTCGTTATCAATCACGGTTTTCACCGTTCTTGATATGGAAACATCGTTGACCAACATCGGTCACTTTTGACTGATATCGTTATTATTGACCGAAAGTTATAAAAGAGTTTTGGAAATAATTGTGTGTCACAGAGACATTTAGACGAATTGACGGACAAAGCAGTTCTCGCGTACTCCGGTGGCCTCGACACCTCGGTGTCAATCAGGTGGATCAAGGAAAAGTACGGGCTGGACGTAGTTACCTGCACAATTGATGTGGGCCAAAGAGAAGACCTCTCAACGATAGGCGAGAGAGGAAAGCAAATCGGAGCGGTGAATCACTATCAGATCGACGCAAGAGAAGAGTTTGCAACGAATTACATTTTCAAGAGCATCAAGGCCAACGGATTATATCAATGCACCTATCCGATCAGCACTGCTCTCGCTAGACCGCTGTTAGCCGAGAAACTCGTAGAAGTGGCTGAAAAGGAAGGAGCAGTCGCGGTGGCCCACGGATGCACCGGAAAGGGAAATGATCAGGTGCGCTTCGACGTCACGATAAAGGGCCTTGATCCAAACCTGAAGATCATCGCGCCTGTGAGGGAGTGGAATCTCAGCCGAGAGGAAGAGATCAGGTACGCGCAAAGACATAACATTCCAGTGAAACCAAGTAAATCCATCTTTTCAACCGACCAAAATCTCTGGGGCAGGTCAATAGAATCAGGCCCGCTGGAAGATCCTTTCGTCGAGCCTCCAGAAGAGGCGTTCGAGTGGTGCGTCCCCATAAGAAATGCGCCCGAAGAGCCAGAGTACCTCGAAATCGATTTTGAAAGAGGTGTCCCTGTTAACGTTGACGGCAAGAAGGCAAACCCAGTCGACCTAATCAATTACGTGAACTCCAAGGCTGGTCTGAACGGCGTTGGAATAATTGACCACATAGAGGACAGACTGGTTGGAATAAAGTCTCGCGAAGTATACGAATGCCCCGCGGCCCTCACGCTCATCGCGGCGCACAAGGACCTCGAGAAACTAGTACTCACGCGGAATGAACTCGAGTTCAAGTCGAGAGCGGAGGAGCAGTGGACTTGGCTGGTTTACTCCGGTTTGTGGATCGAACCTCTAAGACGAGACCTCGATGCCTTCGTTGACTCAACCCAGGAAAGGGTCACAGGCACGGTAAGGGTGAAATTGCACAAGGGCTCACTGCGCATTGTCGGACGCAAGTCGGAGTACTCGCTTTACCAGCATCGGCTATCAACCTACGACGCGACCTCCGTATATGACCAGAAGGCGGCAGTAGGTTTCATCGACATCTGGGGGCTCTCGTCCAGAGTTGCAAACGAAATACCGGGCGCAAAGGATCAGAATCAAGTGTTGGATTCCGGCATTCCCGTTGCCCAGCAAAAGCCCAGCCAAAAGTGAGAAGCACAGACAGTAGCAAAACGGTTGCAGACTCCAAAGTTCTTCAGAGCAAGTTGATGAACGCTTCACAAGTAGTACGATACAAGTACATCGCTTGAAACCAAAATGAAAACTGACAATTCAAGACAGCGCAATGGGGAGTCAAAGGCAGTTTCATTGAAGTCAGATCGCACAAGGGTCAGGAGCGGCGACATACTTCACACTGGCCGCTTAGGGCGTTTTGCTCCAAGTGCAGCCAAGTACACCTCTTCAATCGACATAGATCACAGGATTCTAAAAGCAGTGATTGCAATAAACTCTGCTCATGCAGTAATGCTCTCGCGAAAAGGATTGATTCACAGAGAAACAGCGAGGAAGCTGTTGCACTCGCTTTCAATTATTCCCCGCAATATGGAACTCAAAGAGGTGCTAGAGGACGTGCACATGAACGTCGAAGATCTCGTCATATTAAGCGCCGGAAGAGAGGTTGGCGGCATGTTGAATCTAGCGAAGAGCAGAAACGACCAGGTGGCAACGGCGCTCAGAATGGCTCTGAGGGGGGAGCTTCTGGAACTAGGTTGCTCGCTCGTATCACTCCAGAATGCCTTGCTCCTTCAGGCAGGAAAGCACGCTGGCACTATCATGCCTGGATACACACACCTTCAACGCGCTCAGCCAGTGACGGTGGGCCATCACCTCTTGGCTCACTTCGACGTGCTGGATAGGGATTTTTCTCGGCTTTTGGAATGCTACAGGAGAGTAAACCAGTCGCCGATGGGCAGCGGAGCGCTCGCTTCGAGCAGCTTCAGCCTAGACAGGAGATTTGTCGCAAAACTTCTTGGCTTTGATTCATTGGTCGAGAACTCTCTCGACGCCGTCTCCTCGAGGGACTTTGCAATTGAATCCGTTTACCTTTGCGCCCAGATAATGGCAGATCTCAGTAGACTCTCAGAAGAAATTGTCCTCTGGACCACAAAGGAGTTCTCATTTGCCGAGATTAGTGACAGATATTCCTCCACGTCGAGCATGATGCCACAGAAGAAGAATGCAATCGTGCCGGAGATCGGGAGAGCAAAGGCTTCGCAAGTCGTTGGCGACCTTGTTGGGGCGCTTGGGATAGTCAGGTCTTTACCACTAAGTTACAACCTCGATCTTCAGGAGCTCACAAGAAACCTCTGGAGTGCGCTGGACAATACTATCTCGTCGCTTGCACTTCATGCACAGCTCCTTGAGGAGATCAAATTCAACGAAGAAATTCTCCTTTCAGCGACAGTGTCTGATGACTTTCTTTTTGCAACCGAGCTCGCTGATCATCTAGTCACGAAATACGGCCTACCTTTTCGCGAGGCACACGGCAGAGTGGCCTCGCTCGTAAAGCATGCCTCTGAACTTTCTCGTGAGAAGAACCAGTTTAAGCAATTCTCCAATGTAACCGAAGCAGAGCTCGAAAAGATCCTAGGGGTGCCAATAAAACGCGAAGAGATCTCAGATATCACAAATCCGAATATTGTTCTCCGAAAGCGCAAGACAATAGGCGCCCCGAATCCGACGCTCGTCTCCAAGTCGTGCAAGGCGAGGTCAAAAGATCTTACAAAGCACGGCGAAATGCTTCGTAAACTTTCGGCCAGCGTTACTAGATCGGAGATGCTTCTCGTGACGTATGTGAAATCTTTAGGGAGACAGGAGGAGAGCACAGGAAGCAGAAAGCGTGATTTCCGGTTTAGGAAAAAGAGCAATCAAGGTCTGATGAAAAAGAAATCAATGAAAGAGGAAAGAAAAATCAATGGCACTGAAGCTGTTGGGGGCGATAGCGGCGACGGCGTATCGCGTAACAATTTGGCTTCCCCGCTGACCCTCACAATGTCGTCTAGAGCTGGAAGAAATAATATAACTGGAACAAGGGTGCGGAGGTGAATCAACAAAGAATATGGAGACAAAGTGTTTAGAGTGCGACGCCGCGGTTCACGTTGAAGACGATGCGGTAATCGGAGAAATTGTGTCTTGCCCGGATTGCGGTGCGGATTATGAGATCGCTTCGCTCGGCGGCGGGACCGTAACCATCAAGGTAGCAGAGAGTGTAAAAGAGGATTGGGGTGAGTGAGTCGCAGAGCTTGCCCTCTAAATCAATTGGCATCCTCTATGACCGCGTAAGGTGGGAGGAAAAGGAAATCGCAAGGCAGCTCGAGATCAGGGGAATTACCCCGAATATGGTCGACGCCAAGGCTCTCGTTCTGCCCCTCGATACCTCTCGGTTTGACCATCTCCCCCAGATAGTCCTGGACAGGTGCGTCAGTTACTACCGCGGTGCAAATGTGGCCTCTGTGTTTGAGTCTCACGGTATTGAGGTCATAAATTCCTGCCGAGTCCTCAACCTGTGCGGGAATAAACTCGAGACGAGTCAGCTTCTTGCGAAAAGAGGCATACCCACGCCAAAGACCGTTGTCGCCTTCTCGGCAGAATCCGCGATGAAGGCAATCGAGTCGATCGGTTTTCCTTGTGTCATGAAACCCATAGTAGGAAGCTGGGGGAGGCAGGTTGTCCCGGTTCGTGACAAAGAAACTGCAGAAGCTTTCATAGAAATGCGTGAACAGAACGGAGACTCGATGCAATCAATCTTCTACATACAGGAGATGATAAACAGACCACCCAGGGACATCAGATGCATCGCCGTGGGCCACGAAGTCGTCGCCTCTGTTTACAGATATGCTGCAGTCGATTCTTGGAAGACCAACGTTGCATTGGGAGGACACACCGAACCATGCAAACTGACATCTGAACTTGAAGAAACTTTGCTTCGGACTGTCGAAACCATTGGGGCAGGAGTCCTGGGAATCGACGTGATGGAGAGGACACCAGATTCCTCGGATTACGTTGTACACGAGGTAAACGGCACAGTAGAATTCAAGGGTGCTCAGACATCTACAGAACACAGTATTGCCGGCCGAATAGCCGATTATCTCGTAAACCCCGAAAAGGAACAGTTGAGTCAG
Organism: Nitrososphaerota archaeon; assembly: GCA_021325255.1. The sequence goes on from JAJPHP010000065.1 coordinate 16,190, forward strand.
AATCAGCAGTGAAGAGCCATGGCTCAGAAGACATGAACTCCTTAGTGGAAATGTGATGTTTTCGCACTCGCCAGTTCATTACCGTTAGGTCCTGGTGAGACCTCCTTTTGCACTCCGGTTAAGTTGCTACGTGTTTCTGAGTACTCTTATGAAGGACTCCTCAGCGTGATTCAGGCCGTTCTTTTCAACTCTCTTGGGATATGAATCGAACCTAGGAGACCGTGTTTTTGTGCAATTCCTCCCAGAAATTTTAATTGGTTGACAGGAGGGTGAGATATGTTCGGATAAAGGCGATTTTCTTCACCAGTTGTCATCGACTATTGTCAGGGGCGAGATTGCAGTTGAAGAGGAGAGAATGGTCGGAAAGAACATCAGACCAAGGAAAGACCTCCAGCTCCTCAAGGGCGAGGGCACCTACACTGATGATCTAAAGCTTCCAAAGATGCTCTATGCGGCCTTTCTTCGCAGCCCTTACGCACATGCAAAAATTCGAAACATTGACGTTTCCAAAGCCTACGAACTCCCAGGTGTTGTTTACGTACTAACAGGGCGCGAGACGGCAAAGCAGCTTGTCTCCTGGATGGCATTGCCTGGGCTAAGGACCCCAGAGAGATTGTCGCTCGCCACTGACAAGGTCAGGTTCGTAGGGGAACCCGTTGTAGCCGTAGCCGCGGTAAGCCGCGCTATAGCCGAGGATGCACTCGAGCTGATTGAAGTGGATTACGATCCGCTGGAACCAGTGACTGATGCCGAACAGTCCATCAAGGATGGCTCTCCACTACTCTACGAGGACTGGGGAGACAACATCCTCTTCCACGACGTTTTTCACGGTGGGGAAACTGACGAGGCCTTCAAGCAAGCGGACATTGTCCTAAAGGAAAGACTAGTGAGCAACAGATATTCTCCGACACCCATGGAGAACCGCGCCATTCTAGCTAGTTACAACAGCGCTGAAAAGACGTTGCTGGTTTATGCCTCAACTCAATTCCCACATGCCCTAAGAACTTTCCTCGCACAAACACTCGACTTTCCAGAACACAAGATCAGAGTCATTGCCCCAAGGGTGGGCGGGGGTTTTGGGATAAAATCGGCGGTCTTTCAGGACGAGGTGAGTACGGTACTTCTTTCAATGAAACTCGGAAGACCGGTTAAGTGGTACGAAGACCGCAAAGAGCACCTCTTGGTTGCTGGCCATGAGAGACAACAAGTTCACTACGTTGAGTGCGCGGTAAAGAAGGACGGGACGCTACTTGGTGTGAGAGACAAGATTGTCGCAGATTTTGGAGTCTCGGGTACTTTTTGGACTGAGGTCCAACCAGCGATGCTCACGTGCGCGTCACTTCCTGGTCCCTACAGGCTCAAGAACTATGACTTTGATCTGCTCTGCGTTGTTACAAACAAAGCGCCGTGCGGGCCGCACAGAGGGTTCGGGAGGCCTGTGGCAGCGTTTGTAATCGAACGGATGATGGATCTCATCGCGAAGAGGCTAGGAATGATGCCGGAGGAGATTCGTCTCAAGAACATGATCGATACCAAAGAGATGCCATGGAAAACGCCGATTGGTGTTCTCTACGATACGGGGAACTACAAACAGGTGTTGGAGCGGGCACTCAAATTTGCACAGCTAGACAAACTCAGGGAGGAACAGAGGAAACTTCGTAATCAGGGACGCTTTATTGGGATCGGCCTTGCAACTTACGTCGAGTATACCGCGCCTGCTTCATCCCGTCTCCAGGGTCCCCTCGGCTGGGCCGTTGGAGGGTGGGAGTCCTGCAGGCTTTCAGTTGACCCGTCAGGCAAGGTGACTGCTCACCTTGGAATGGCTGGACAGGGCCAACCACACGAAACTGTCTTCGCTCAAGTTATTTCTGACGCTCTCGGTGCTGACTTCGAAGACATTGCGGTTCTGGAGGGCGACACGCAAGAATCGCCCTATGGATTCGGAGCCTGGGCGAGCCGAGGCACCGTGACATCAGGAGGTGCATGCATCAAAGCTTCAAGGAAGCTGAAAGACAAGATACTCCTGATTGCGGGGCATTTGTTGAAGCAGGCCCCGGAAGACTTGGAAATCAAGAACAGCATCATCACGGTGAAGAGTGATCCTAGCAAGAGAATCTCACTCAAAGAGGTCGCCGATGTCGCAATCAGATTTTCAGGGAAGCTTCCACAGGGCATGGAACCAGGCCTCGAAGTCGTGTCGTTCTACGAGCCTGACGCCCCCACAACGTGTAGCTATGCGACACATCTTGTTTCAGTCGAGGTAGATCCTGAAACTGGGTACGTAAAACTATTGAAGTATTACATCGTCGACGACAGCGGTGTTTTGATCAATCCGATGACTGCCCACGGTCAGGTTCATGGAGCGCTGGCTCACGGGATTGGCGGGGCAATGTTTGAGGATTTAGTCTACGACAAGGAGGGTCAGTTGCTCTCCTCGACGTTCATGGACTATCTACTTCCTACGGCAAATGAAATGCCCACAGTTGAGGTCGACTCGATCGAGACACCGTCGCTTACCCTGGGTGGTTTCAAGGGCCTTGGTGAGGGCGCGGCAATTCCAACCGCAGGAGCAATCGCAAATGCTGTCGACGATGCCCTGTCGCAATTTGGCATAAAGTATGTTGACCTCCCGATTACCCCTGAGAAGGTCAGGACACTGCTAGTCAAAGCCGGCGGCAGAAGGCCAACTAGTTCCTAGAGAGCAACTGCGCAACGATTATTCCGGCAACTATGAGTCCCATTCCCAGAGCCTCGGCGAGATTGATGACCTCGCCGAGGAAAAGATAGGACAGGATCACAGCAACCGCTGGAAAGATCAGCTGGTTTATGGCCGCCCCACTAACTCCAATTAACCTTATCCCTTTGTTGAAGATCAGGAACGCGATTCCCGATGCAATGACGCCAAGGTAGAGTACGAGGCTCAATCCCTCAGATGAAAAGCTCAAGAAACTCTGCCCCGAACCACTGAGGAGCACCAGCACCAGCGTTACCGGAATAGCCAGTAAGAAGTTGTAAAATGTGATGTATTCCGGGCTCGTGCCGCGTCCGCTGGCCTTCCCCCGCTCGATTAGAATCTTCGTCGTCATCATGTAGCCTCCCCAGAAGAAAGCGGCCGAAATCGCAATTATTGACCCGAGGACAGGCTGGCTTCCGACAAATCCTGCTCCCTCTCCGAAGACGACTATGATGAAGGTACCTGCAATCCCCGCGATGACGCCAATTGCTCTAAACGAAGTCATCCTCTCATGCAGGACAATATTGGCCAGAACTATTGCAATCAGTGGGTAAAGCGCGACTAGAAAAGAAGAGGTGTCGGCTTCGAGGAAGAGAACAGAGATGTTCAGGAGCGTCCAAAAGCCGCTAGCTCCGAACACCGAACCGAGAAATAGGAGCGACATGTCTTCACGCCTCGGCCGCATGTCGCGCACCCTATCCGAAACTAGGAAGTAAATTACGAGCGTGCCGCTAGCGAGAATGGCGCGGTAAAGCGCGATATCAAAGGCGTTGTAAGAATTAAGCGCCACCCCGATTACAGGATATGTGCTTCCCCAGAGAATAGCGGAGGACAGGGTAAAGAGCATCCCAACCCAGAAGGCCTGTCTGTGTCTTCCTCCGGGTTGTTGAGGAGCTGCTTGATTACTTCCTTCGGTGTTCAACTCTTTCAATGATCCCACAACTCCTTCTATTTGGCGCTCCTACTTCCCGCTCGTTCACTGGCAGTCCTTTCGCACTTTCATGATCCTACTCATGCTCAAGATAGAGTACTGCGGGTGACGAGCGTCGTTGCTTACCTCTACTTTGGGACACGTCGCTAAACCTGATCTAGAAGCGGCCCAGGCTGGTCCCTGATCAGCTCAAGGGTGGCACAGTGCAGCCCCGCTATAGCAAACTTGTGGCTTTCAGAAAAGTCCACTTCTATGACGTCAATGCCCTCGCGCTCAAGAGCCTTGACAACCTTCTTCGACCCAGAATTCATCACAACCTTCCCAGGTTCAAGTGTCACGGCGTTTACCGCAAGCGCCCAGTACTCCTCCGGAGGTACTTCGATTATCTTGACCTTTCGCTTTTGGAGGTATCTGACGAAACCGTAATTGACGAGATCGGGGTAGAGAACGCAGACGCCGATGTCTGGGACGATCATAAACATGTCGGCGTGGCTTGTTCCTATGTTGCCGTTGCCTATCGTTTCGATCCAGCCGGGGCTGTGCGTGATTACAAATTCGATTCCGAGGCCGTTTAGGACGTACTGGATCTGGGCCAGCCCTTCCTCGTTTGCCACCACACTCTCGTTGAACACAAAGGTCTTGCTGTCTAGCCACCTACCAGCCCCCGGCTCGCCCACTCCCTTGCCGCGAATCGTCAAGTAAATCGGAACCTGCAAAGCGGAGAGTGCCTTGCTCCAGATTACCTCGCGACCTCGTTGCCATGACCCGAGACCCATCCTGTGGATTATAGCGCCCCCTTTGACGACCAGCCCTCCACCGGCGAGCGTCACCATGTTCTTGAGATAGCCGTACGCCCCTATAGCAGGATTTGGAGGTTCGACGTAGTTCAGCCTCACTCCGTTCTGTTTCAGAATGGTGTAGTAGTTGTCAAACTGCTCCTGCAACTTCGAAAGATCTGCATTGCCCTTTGAAGAAGAGTAATAGTATTGCCACTCCTTCTCGTACTCCGCGCGCGTCTCGTTCTCTGTCGGCCTGGAAACCAGGACCTCCCTCAATCTACCGATGCCCTCCGCGCCCCACCTCTTTCCCCAAATCTGCTCAACCTCATCGTAAAAGTCGGTCTCGTGTAGCATCCAGTTGCGCAGAGGTTTGCCTTCCTCAAACCAAGGGAGAGATCTGAGCAGTTTGAGCTCCTTGTGCCCTGCTGCTCTGATTGGTGAAAAGTAAGGTAGCTCTATTGTTTGGCCGTCCGAAGTAATGACCTTGAAAGGAACCGATGCTCGCGCTGTTCGAATTCTTCCCTTTTTCTTTTTTTCTTTTGCCTTCCTTTGCTTTCCTCTTACTTGGTTTAAAGTTGTGCTCGGCAATTTGATTGAGATACGACCGGTTGAACCGATACCTTCCGAATAAGTAGCAGGTATTAACTTTGTTCTTGTCGTTTTCCTTTGGCATTTGAGTTCGATGCCAACAGCAAGGTGTTGAATAGGGACTAGCTTCCTAGCACATCCAATACGAGGAACAATATGCCTTATTATTCGGGCAATCGAATCAAATTCAAAGGCAGACCGTAGCTGAGCTTCTCCTTGAGTCTAAAACTGACTTCCCTTCTTGAAACCAGAAATCTGACAAAGGACTTTGGTGGACTGGTTGCGATCAAAGATGTAACCTTCAGGATGCACTCCGGCGAGGTGCTCGGGCTGATCGGGCCGAACGGCGCAGGGAAGACAACTCTGTTCAATCTTGTCACCGGGATTGAAAGGCCTGATTCGGGAGAGGTTTTCTTTGAGGGCAAGAGCATCAGCAAGCTTCTTCCGCACGCCATTTGCAAGCTTGGAATTTCGAGGACCTATCAGAGCGTAAGGCCCTTTCTTAACCACACGGTAAGAGACAACATACTCGTGGGCGCGATCTATGGAAGGCCTCACTCCGAAAAGACGAATCTCAAAGAAAGGGTGGAAGAGATCCTGGACCTACTCGGCCTAAGGGAAAGGGCAGAGATTTACGCAAAGCACCTCCCTATCGAGGAAAGAAAGATCGTGGAAGTTGGCAGAGCTCTCGCGGCAAACCCAAAACTGCTGATGCTCGATGAACCGATGGCCGGCCTGAACCTCTCGGAAGTGACTCGCTTTGTTAAACTCATCAGGAAACTGAATGAGGAAAGAGGGCTGTCAGTCCTAATCGTGGAACACGTGATGAAGGCAATCCAGTCCGCGTGCAGCAGAGTCGTCGTATTGCACCACGGCGAGATGCTCGCTGAGGGCACTCCGGACCAGGTTCTCACCGACGAGCGCGTCATACAAGTATATCTAGGTGAGTCTTATTCCAAGCAATCAAAGTAACGGCGGCACTAACCACCAAAAGCCTCCGCTTCTGGCCGTCAACAGAGTCAATGCGTCCTACGGAGACATCCGCGTACTCTGGGACGTATCCTTCGAAGTCGAGTTAGGGCAGATTGTCTCACTCATCGGATCTAACGGCGCGGGCAAAACTACGATGCTGAAGACGATAGCCGGCATCTTGAGGCCTGAGCCTCCGGGTCAAATCCTATTCGCTGGTAGAGCTCTAAATCGCATGAGCACAGAGAAGATTGTCGACAGCGGAGTCATTTACGTCCCTGAAGGGCGCGGGATTTTCCCCGACATGTCTGTCAGAGAAAACCTTGACATGGGGTCATTCTCGAGGCATGCTCGCCCCCGCCATGCGGAGATGCTTGAAAAAGTCTACTCGCTGTTCCCAATCTTGAGGGAACGACGCAATCAGGTCGCTGGCACACTTTCAGGAGGAGAGGCCCAGATGCTTGCAATTGGACGCGGAATGATGGGAGTCCCGAGAATCCTCATGCTGGATGAACCATCTGCAGGAGTCGCGCCAATCGTCGTCGATACAATATTCAAGGCGATTGACAGACTGAAGGAGGAAGGAATAACAATTCTAATCGTGGAGCAAGACGCCGGGCGTGCGCTGAAGATAAGCGATAATGCTTACGTGTTGGAGACGGGCAGGGTGAAACTGTCCGGGACAGGCGCCGAGCTTTTGGACAATCCGTACGTTAAGCAAGCGTACCTTGCGATGTGAGTCTCCCGGGCAGACGAAGGTAATTGGGCTACGGCGATACTTTTCTTCGCCTACTATTTCACTGTAGACCTCCTTTACGGTCCTAGTCCCCGCTGAGGCATCCCATAACGACCGTTTGGCTCCTGTTGCTACTCCTGCTCTCCTTCTTTCTCCTCTGCTTTCCACTTCTCCTCAATCTCCAACATGGATTTCATCGGGGCTAATTTATCGTCAGCCAATTCTTTTCCGCGCAGTTTTCTGGTCTTTTGCCTTCTGTATATCCTTCTTGAGAGACCTAGAATTCCGTCTGGTGCAAACAGCCCCACCACTATAAGGAATAGACCCACCAGTGCCTGTTCATATGAGGAAAGCCAGGCGAATTGGGAATTTTGTACCTGGCTCGAGTGAAGAACGAAGTCAAGAAGCGAGTATACGCCTGTTCCGATGATAGGACCCATGACGGTTCCCGTTCCACCAAAGAGTGCGAATGTGACCGGGATGAAAGCCAGATAGAGCGAGAAGACAACTGAAGGAAGGATCGTTCCCTGAGACCAGGCAAAGAGGCAGCCGCTGACTCCCGACAGAGTGGCGCAGATGACCATCGCGATTTTCTTTGTCAAGCGAGTGTTGATACCAGACGACTCTGCGACCTGTTCATCTTCCCTTATGCTCGTGAGAGCGAGGCCCAGTCGAGACCTCGAGATTGCAAAGACAAGGATGATGGAAAACACTGCGAATGCGAAGATCCCGTAGTAGGCCTCTACGGAGTTCGCCTGGAATCCACTTATTCCTCCCACACCGTTCGTCCACTTGCCGAGTGAGGGAGCAAGAACAATGTACTGCCCTAGCGGAACAAGCGCGAGAGTGGCGACGGCAAAGTAAAACCCCCTAAGACGGAACATTGGGAAGCTTACGAGAAGACCTAAGAATCCCGAAAACAGGACCGCAACAACAAGCGCCTGTGGGGCAACCCAGTGGAGCACGTGATATAGTATTGCAAACCCATATGCACCCGCGCCAAAGTAGACCGTTATGCCGAGATCAACGTAGCCCATCAGGCCCCCGAGAATGTCGTAACTCTCCGCGAGGGCGACGTAGATCAGGAAGTAGTCGAGGACGCTGTTCAGGATGTATTTGTTCGTCGCGAACGGGGCAACTCCTCCAAGGATTACAAATGCCGTAAGGCCTATCACGAGAGTACGGTGCTTTCTTGCAAAGTTCGAGAGCCACTGAAAAACGGAGGGGCTCAGATTGGATTTCGTTTGCGTCGCATTTCCTCCCTCCCACTCGAAGAGACCTACTGACTACTTGTTCTGCTATTCAGTCTAGAACTTTGAAGTGCCTTTGCGCTCGCCCGCCAGTCCTGAGGGCTTGACCATCAAAACCACGATCAGGACAACTATCGAAACTGCAGGTGCCCAGTATTCCAGATTTGTAATTTCAATGTTTGTAATTGGAATGGTGAAGGGGTTCAGGAAGGGCGCCTGAACAAATATTTGGACAAATCCGATTATCAAACCTCCGACCAGCGGCCCCCAGTAGGACTTGGTTCCTCCGAGGACCATGACAGAAAGAAGGGCAATTGTAAAGGGCAGTCCAAAGCCCGGATCCATGCTGTTCGTCATCGCAATAATAACTCCCGCGAGCGCGCCAAAACCTGATCCGAGTGCAAATGTCAGGAGTGAGATCTTTTGCAGATTGACCCCCATTAAAAGGGAAGATTCTTTGTTCTGGGTTATCGCTCGCATGGCCTTCCCCAAGTAAGTCCTCCGCGAGAAAACATAGAGCAGCGCAGTCGCGCAGGCGATGATCACAAGCCCGAGGACCTTTACTCCGTCCATGTACACGCCACCATAGCTCAAGGTAAGCTGGCTTACATTGATCGGGATCGAAAACACGGTGAGCTGAAACGGGATGTACTTTGGAATGTATCTGTAGCCAATGTTCTCGATAAGAAAGGACGTTCCCACGGTCAGGAGTATGGAGCTTATAAGAACGTCGCCCGAAGGCCTCTTGAGTATGGGGCGAATTAGGGCGAATTCATAAGCGGAGCCGAAGGCCGCAATCACAACGAAGGCGCTAAGGAAGATCCCGAGCAGGGCGAGCGGACCATTCTTATTGACCGAAAGCGCACCGGCAAAATAGAAACCCACGAATCCCCCGAGCATTATGAAATCTCCGTGCGAGAGATTGAGAACGCCCATCACGGAGAAAATTAGAGAAAGACCGAGTGCAGCCAGAGCGTAGATGGCTCCGTAGAGTAGGCCATCTGCAGCGGACTGAGCGATTTGTGGAGTGAGGTCTAGCAACTAGGTATTACTAGCTCTCGTCCGAACACTCCGACTCTGTCTTTATTGAAAGTTGCTGCTGCCCTTGCTCTAGGGGTGAGCGTATGTCGCATTGGCGACGTTCTTAGGATAGACTGTTTGAATGTCGCCATGCTGCCACTGAACCGCCGCAAGACCTATCGTGCCGTAGCCCGGAGCGAGAATCTGCAGTGGGCCGCTTATGGTCTGCATGTTCAGAACATGCAGCGCGTTATTCAGGGCCGCATTCTCCTGCTGCGGAGTGCTAAAGTTGGCAGAGGGGATCATGGAAACTGCTTGAGTAATCATCTGGAAGATTATCATTCGAAGCTCGATGTTCTGATAGTTGTACCAGTTCACGGCTGCGACGTTCCCCGACGAGTTTGCCGCCTTCGCAAGCTGGTTTGCATTTGACATTAGCTGCAGGAATGTGCTCGTGCCCGCGTTGTTCGATGGGAATGAAGGAGTCCAGAATACGTCGGAGGTAATGTTCTCCGTGCTAACTCCTTTCGAAGCAAGCGTACTAGCAAAACTGGCACCCCACTCGATTGTGTGCCACTCCTTCGGGTGGAATCCTGCGGCGGCCGCCTGGTTAATGAACAGGGCGCAGAAGGGCCCGAACATGGCAAGGTAGACAATGTCAGGGTTCTTCGCCTTTAGGGCGTTTATCTGCTGAGAAAAGTCAGGGTTTTGGAAGTTTGGGGGTGAGGAGCTGCTGATACACGACCGACAGTCCTTGGGTGTGATTTGCGAGCCATAGGCCGCTGCTGTAATCGTCAATTGCCCAGGTTATGTCCCAACCCACAAACGCGATTGTCTTTGCCCACTTTGTCTCGTTGAGCATGCGGAAGTAACTAGCGGACCAAGCTGTTGTTGTATTCTGTGACCAGTATGGAACCATGTCCGTCACCTGCCAAGTGTACGTGCCATTCCACATTTGAGCCGTGCTCGCCTCAGCCATAATCAAAGGAACGTGATCTTGTTGTGCAATTGGCTGCAGCGTCAGTCCAGTGTCAGCGCTGTATGGGCTGACTAGGACATTTGCACCCTGCTGTTCGGCGAACTGGTGATACAATTTATCGGCGGTTGGGACGTCACTTGCGTCATCAGCAGTAATGACCTTCACAAGGTGATGCTGCCCGTTGGCATCAACGAGACCTCCATTGCCATTGACATAGGCCTGCCAAGCTTGATTGAAGTAAAGATAGCCTGAATCAAGAGGACCGTATGCCCCCGATTGCGACACGGTCATTGCAACGGTCACGTTGGGCCCGAAGCCTGCAGAACCCGATGTAGAGATGGAGGACGAAGAAGATGAAGATGATCCCGTGGAGCTAGTACTACTCACAGAACTTGTGGCAGAGGACGAAGACGAAAGTGATGTAGAAGTGGACGAGGATGAAGAAGACGATGTGGAACTGGTAATACTGGTTGGCGTCGTAGTGGTGGTATAGAAGTAATATCCTGCCGCGGCAATAATTATGATTACAATTATAATTACAACAACCGCGACTGTAGAGACAGCACGGCGTTTAAACTTGAGCTTTTGAGTGTTCATAGAAGCAACAATTCTGACTTTCGTTATTTATGCTTTAAAGGCGAGACCCGTTTTGGAATTTTTACGTACAATCAATAGAGAAAGAAATCAAGCGAGTAAAGGTTTGTGAATGCATAGAAGCTCTGCCGAAACACTTTGGATACATTTCTAGTTCGATACAGCCAAGTTGATCATGCTTCCGATGCCGAAGCCCTGATAAAGAATATTTATTATCGCCCGGAGCGGGTCATGCTCCTGATGCAGGCCACTCGGGAAAAACAGGAAGACCTGGCCCTCATAGATTCATTTGGAAGAAGGGCAAGGAAACTCAGGCTTTCTGTCATCGACAAGTGCAATTTCAGATGTAATTTCTGCATGCCCGAGAACCCTGAATGGCTCCCTAACGATAAGGTCCTAAGTTTCGAGGAGATCTCGCGGCTCGTAAGGATCTTTTCGCTATTCGGAGTTGACCGAATCAGGATCACCGGCGGCGAGCCGCTTGTGCGCAAGGAAATTGAAAGACTGATTCCGATGATACTTGCAGTTCCAGGCATAAGCAGGCTGGGACTGACAACTAATGGATTCTTCCTTGCGGAGAAAGCGAAAGCCCTGAAGCAGGCGGGACTCTACTCGGTTACTGTGAGTTTGCACAGCCTGCGTTCGTCCAGATTTTCGCAGGTGACCCGCAGAGACTCGCACGAAAAAGTTTTGGAGGGAATTAGAGCGGCAAAGGAGGCGGGATTTGAGAGCGTCAAGATCAACGCTGTGATTATACGCGGATACAATGACGACGAGATCCTTGACTTTGCCCAATTCGCGTACAAGTACGGGTTCAATATGCGTTTCATCGAGTACATGCCTTTCGACGGAAAGAAGATGTGGAACACCGACAAGGTCGTGACGGGCGATGAAATCCTCGGAAAGATCCGCGAAAAATACGAGGTTGTGCCACTGGAGAGAGAAGCCGGGAGCACTGCAATGAACTATAGGTTTGTCGACGGTGGCGGAGAATTTGGGATCATTACGTCAATCTCGAAACCATTCTGCAGTGACTGCGACCGCATAAGGCTAACCGCTGATGGTAAACTCGTCCCCTGCCTGTTTGACAATCATGAGTACGACCTCGGACATCTCTTGAGGAGTGGAGCCGATGATGCGGAGATCGCGTCTTTTCTAAAATCAAAGGTCAAATTGAAGGCGCCCGGTGTCGAGTCTTTGATCAAGGCTGGTTCTTCACTTGGTCACGTGAGACCGATGTACATTACTGGCGGTTAAATTAAAAGTAGTTATTTTGAAAGTCAGCCCATAGATCTCGCTAATGTGGCAGTGTCAAGATACCGTTTATCCAATACTCTTCTGAACATAGTCGGGGCAAGGCAATAAAGAGGCTTTCCCAAGTGAATGAGTCGGACGAGGAGTGCTCGCAGGCCTTGGAAAACCCGAACATAGAGACAGTAAAAATAGCGTGCGTCATTCTTGCCGCGGGCAAATCGGTTCGATTTGGCAAGCTGAAGCAGCTTGCCCTAATTAATGGAAAGAAATCAATGATCCAGCAGGCAATCGATACCGCGAATTCCTCAAAAGCTGATCCGGTTCTTCTGGTTGTAGGTTCTGGATCCCCCGTGATCGTGGCAAAGGTGTCTCTTGGAAGATCAAACCTAGTTTACAACAAAGACTACGAAAAGGGGTTGTCCTCGTCCATCCGGTGTGGGGTCAGCAACCTGCCTCCCAATTGCGAAGCTGCAATCCTGATGGTCGCTGATCAGCCCTTTCTTTCTCCGCGACTGCTCGATATGATGATCGACACTTACGTTAGAGAAAGAGGTTCGCGGGTTAGAATAGTAGCCATGGCTTCCCAAGGTAATCCGAGGAATCCTGTTCTTCTGGATAGGGCTCTCTTCCCTGAACTTCAAAAGCTAGAAGGAGACAGTGGTGCAAAGACACTTGTTGAAAGGCACCTATCCGAAACCAAGTTGATAGAGGCGATTGAGCCTGAAGTCTTCATCGACATCGACACGGAGGAAAACTTCCGCGAGCTGGCAAAGGCTAAAACGAGACATCGAAAGCTGAATGAGGAATAAAAGAACCAAGGATAATCGTAAGATACTGGGCAGATTTGTAAGGGAAATAGAGTATTCCGATGTCGCATGAGGAAATAGCTACTTCGAGAGTGGTGTCGCATCGAAAGGACGCGGACGGCATCTCCAGCGCAGCGCTTGTGAAATACATGACGGGAGCTGAAGTTTTCCTTACAGACTACGGAGACATGGTCGAGACGCTCTATCATGTTGAACCCGCGAAGCAGATATTCATATGCGACCTCGGTCTCAACAAGAACTCCTTCCCAGGATTTCTGGAACAAGTGAAACGGTTCCTTAAATCAGGGTCAAAAGTTCACTACATCGACCATCACCCCATCGATCAAGGATTTGAGAGCGAGCTCAAGCAAGGCGGCGTCGACATCTATCATTCTACCGAGGAGAGCGCCGCGGTACTTATTTTTAGGCGATATGCGCAATCTTTCAGCGATTCACCGCAAATGAAGATTCTGGCATGCGCTGGTGCGATTACTGATTACCTAGACTTGAGGCCGTACGCAAAGAAAATTATTGCTTCGTTCGATCGCCAGTTTCTCCTATACGAGGCAACCGTCCTCTCCTTTACCATCGCTACAATTGGTCGAGGAACCTCGGAGTCGAATGCAAAACTGATCAACCTCGTAGAAGAACTGGCAGCAGGAAAACTCCCCCACGAGATTGATGGTGCATCCTCGCTTGCTCAAGATCACGCGAGTAGATCGGCTGAACTGATTCAGAGGGTAAGGAGAGAGGGTTCGAGGAGGAAGAACTTTGCCTACTTTATTACAAGTGAATCCGCTACTGGCAACGTCGCCAATTTCCTCATTGGGGCTTTCGACGTCCCAGTCGGAGCCGCCTTCAGGCAGGAGGAGCCTGGATTCCTCGAAGTCTCGTTGCGCTCAGTTGAGGAATCGCCTCATGATTTGGGTAAGATTGTCGGAAGAATAGCAGCAAAACTGAACACCTCTGGCGGAGGACACCCCCACGCCAGTGGCGCTAGGATAAAGAACTCGCATCTCGAAGAGTTCCTTTCTTTGCTCGACGAAGAGCTCTCCACCACATCCTAAGACGAACAAGGCCAAAAGAGTGGGACCAGCGAAACGAAATCTTCCGAACCTTCTTCTTCAGAAGGGAATGGAATGTTACTCCCGCGTCACACAGAGCTTGCGCAAGCCGCTGGTTTTCTCATCGTATCCTTGACCATGATCGAGATGTTCGTCATTCCAAGAGACTACTTCATAATCGGAAGCCTCGTATCTACTTCTTGCATGATATGGACTGCTCTCTTGCTTGTAGACTATAGGAGCCTCTTTCGACCGAGCTACAAGTCCATCATCTTTGGTGTTTGTAGCGCGATTGTGCTTTACCTGATATTTGTTGCCGGAAATGAAGGGATCAAAGCGATTTCGCCTCTCGGAATGAATACGAGTAACGAATCAACGATCTACTCCTTATTTGCCTCGGCCCCGCTGGGGCTTAAGATACTGGTTTTCTTTCTCGACGCGGTCGGGTTTGAAGCTTACTTCCGCGGCGTATTGCAGCGCGTCATTTTTGCAAGATTCGGGTTGTGGTCGGCCTTTGCTGCTGCGGGAGTAGACGCGGCGATTCATCTTTCCACATTGAATCCACTTTTCCCCCTGACAACCTTCATTGCGGATTCGGTCTGGGGGCTCAACTATTACTTTACTCGTGACATGTACTCAAATGTCGTAAGCCATTTTCTATGGGACATACTGGTCTTTGTCGTACTTCCCATATCCTAGGATTTGTCGACGAGCAAGTCGTAATGACCCAGATAGCTTACGGCTGGGTGCGAGGGTCGCCACCCAACTATGGTAGGGACAGTTTCGGACAGGAAGATTTTTGTTGCCCCTTTCCCTCGCTCTTGCACTCAACGATTTGCGCTTTGAACTGTAAAGTAGACCAAAAGGAGTAACGTTAAGCAAAATGGGAGAAATCGCTCTGGACGACGTAAACTCGAAAGTCGAGAAGGATTACGGTACAAACTGCCTCAACTGTGAGCGATACAAGAGAGTGGGCGAAGTTTGTGTGCTGGAGCACGGAAAGAGGTTTCTCTGGGAGTACTGTAGAGACTTTGAACCCAAGGTTGAGCTGCCAGACTACAATGAATTGATGCGTAGCGTAAGGCAGGAGCACGCGCTCCAGCGGAAGAAGGAGCGGGAGAGGAAGGAAAGAGAGAAGAAACTGAAAATAAAGGAGCGCGAGGCCCGGAAGGAGCAGAAGCGAAGAGAAAGGATCGCACGGGCCCGGAGGAAGTACTTTGCAAGGCTCAAGAAGGAGGAAAGACGGAAGAAGCAGAAGGAAGACGTATCGGAAGAGGGCAAGAAGACTGTTCCTTCAAAGCCGACGAAGATTCGAACAAAGCGGACTGCCGACAATTCATCAAACCCAGAGTTCAAGACAAGTAAAATAGCTGAGACTAGGGCGACTACCGCTAAAAAAGCGGAGGATATGATTGCTTCAAAGAATACATCTCTGCGCCAGTCGCAATCTCCAGCGAACAAACGCCGGCGCAAAAATAGCCGAATCAAAGCAGGCGTTGATCAAGTTTCAGGAACTGTTGTGGCGCGTCCTGATAACAAGGAACATGTTACTCCCAAAGCAAGAAAGCGCGCCATCAATCCGAAGGAAGCTAAGCATAAGAATATTCAGCAGAATCCTGCAATAATTGATAGTAAGCAAAGGGCTCCGACACCACTTGAAAGGGTGGATTCAAAGCCCAAAAGAAAGAAAGTTGTCGCGAACGGAAATGTTGGAGGAAACGACCATCATATCCCTAGCGAAGTGGGAAAAGAAGGCGGCGGGGCCCTCAACTGAGCCGTACACTTTTTCTTTTGCCTATGCAGAATCTTATTCCTCGAAGACCGCGAGGACCGCATCGTCGGCGAGCGCGACCGCATATCCTGCCACAGCCCGGATGTCCCTTACGATCAGAGAAAGTGCAAGTGATACTCTGTCAGAGTGTTTTGGAATGAGTGGATATGCTGCTTCGTAGAGCTTTCTTACGTTTGCCATCTTATCGATTATTGAGCTAGCAAGAGCAAGATCTCTTGTCAGGAGTGCCTTGAGTGCCTGCTCCTGCATCTCCAGTGTGGCTTTTGACATCTTTTGAATCAAGGACACAATCTGCTCATCCAGTTTCTTTTCCACTTCCGCGACGTGTTGAGCGATCCTCATCGCGTAGTAAGCCATGCGGCCCAGCTCCCTCGTTGCAATTATACGGACAACCACGCTTGAGATGTCCTGCAACATCATCTCTTCTCTGATCTTTCTACTCCGTGCGGCCTGAAGTGTCTGACGCATTAAGAGTCGGTAGAGTTTGGTACTCTGCTCCCCTCGTTCGTATGCGTCCTGAGCTAGGTTCAGGTCGTTCTGGATGAGTGCTTTGATGGCATCCTGAAAGACCGCACCCGCATTCGTTGAAAATTTCTCGAGCAGTTTGTCAATGTTGAACTTCAAAGGATCTACAAGATTCTGGAGGATCACCTTGTCGGCATAATCCTCCGCGATCTCTACGCCGATGAGTCCCTCGACGGCTTGCCTTATCCAGCGCTTCTGATCAGGATTGATCTTTGACGGGGAAACTATCTCGGTTATGTCATGCCCTTGGACGTAGGAAGCGGTAATGCAAAGCTCGAGCAGTTTTTGATCCTTGAACTGCTCGATGTCCATCGACTTTGTTTGCGACGAAGAGGACCTGACTTTGGTTGGTGTTATCACAATGTCGTTATCATCAAGCTCGACGGAGACCATATCTCCCTTGTGCAACTGCAACTTCTCCGTCCAATCCTTCGGAATGGTCACGATGAATGTGCCTGCGGCGGTGGTCTGTAATTTTCTAATCTCCAAAATTCCCTCGCTCTCTGTGGGTCAGGGAGGCCGTCTAAATCAACTGCCTATTATGCATATGTTACGTATTATGCCTCATCGATTGTAATTGGTCAGTCAAAATACCTAAGCTCTGTATATTCGGCGGTTTCAATCAAGAGAGTAGCGCTTGAGAGTGGGATATTCTTTCGAGAGGGAGGCAATTTGGCTGCTTGGAAAATTCGAAATGCCTTAGTAGAGGTTATCTTATGTTCTGCGAGCGTTCTCGATGTAACCTTCATGCCAATGATCCCTTCGTCGTTTTAGAGTCTAAACCGAACTCCTGTTTCGAATGCGATTTCCTGCCTTCAGGGTACGCTTAAAGACCAGCTTTTCCTCAACCTGATACTCAGAAATCGTTTACAAGTAAAGACATCAGGGAGAAAAAGAGAAAGTCAAATGCCAAGACAAATTCAAAGCTCTGAACAGTTCCAGAAGTTGCTGCCAAAGGCCCAGGAGCTACGGGTCGTGCGGACCGCTGATTTTGTAAAGTTGAAACTCCGAATGCCAGATCTTCTCTATACCTACAAGACGAATGAGGACGAAGCCGAAGACCTGATAAAATCGGCCAAGGACATCGAAGTCATCGAATATACTCCTGTCGAAGAAAAGAAGAAGGAAAAGGAATCGGAGAGTCCGAACGAAGAAAAGAAGCAGAAAGAGGGACAGCCTCCCAAACAGCGCAAATCAAAGTAAGTGTTTGAGAGTTCCTTCAGAGGAGAGCCAATCTCTCTCCTCCTCGATTTACCAGTTTAGTTTCCTGATCGCTTTTCTCTTCTGAAAAACAACCTCCCAGACAAGGCAACGAGAATTAGCGCAGAAAGGTTTCTCAAAGGGAAGAGGAAATTCCAAAGAGGGTGCCTTTCAGACCGTAATTTTATCGCCGATCTGCGGGGCGCTTGCTTCAAAGCCGAACCTCTCGTTGATCTCTCGCGCGAAAGTTGTACACGAGTCCCCATCTCCATGAACTGCGTAGACTCTGGGCGAGCCCTTAATCTTGCTCATGATGTCGAAGAGGTCGCTTCGACCGGAGTGTCCAGAGAAGTCAAACCTTCTCACCTCACACTTAACCTTCATCGGCTTTCCCTTTACCAGAGTCAGCCCCTTGTCAAGCAGCGTTCTTCCTGGAGTGCCAGGGACCTGAAACGCAACGATTGAGATACCATTGCGCTCTGATAGCGATATGTGTTCGTTATAAAAGACCGAGGCACCGCCCATCAGCATCCCCGCGGGAGAGATTACTACGGAGGGGGTCTTCACGAGTCTTCTCCTATGGCTCCATCCTGAAACCACCTCGATGCTCTCCATTGTCTTCCTGAAAAGCTCGGGATCTCTAAGGTACTCCTGATGCCTGAAGAGAATCTCGTTTGTCTTCAGTGCCATGCCGTCCATGGCCACGGGGTGTTTGAAGTTCCTTGACCTGAGAAGACAAGCTATCTCCTGCGCCCGCCCGACCGAGAAAGCTGGGACAAGTAGAATTCCTCCCCTTTCAACTACTTCATTTGCAAAGTTGACGAAATCAGTCTCAATCTTGTTTCTCGGCTCGTGGTCGACCTGAGAGTATGTGCTCTCGGTGATAACAGCGTCAAGCTCACCGAAATCGCAGTCCGCTCCGTGAAGGAGTTGGCTATCTTGCAAGTTGATGTCTCCCGTATACATCACTCTCTTTCCACCGTTCTCCAAGACTATCGTAGTCCCGCCAGGGATGTGGCCTGAGCTCGGGAATGTTGCATTAAATTCGTCCGCGACCGTCCTTGTTTCGCCCAATTTCACTTTCTCAGTGTTCTTGGACATTGTAAGGAGGTCAATGTACTCAAACGGCAGGTAGAATCCGGAGAGTTTGATAAAGTCCTGCAGGAGAAGCGTGGAAAGTTCCAAAGACAACCCGGTGGTGATGAGCTTTACTCCTTCTCTGAGAAAGAACAGCGGAACACCGCCTGAATGGTCGAGATGTGCGTGAGTCAAAAGAATAGAGTGTACGTCCTTTGGCTGAACGTGCATGGGAAAGGACGGTTCTCTGGTAGTCTGTGCGCCGTAGTCGAGCAGAACCTGCTTACTCTGTCCGCGCACCAGCAGAGCAGACTTACCTACTTCTCTTGCTCCTCCGAGAAATGTGATCTCCAAACTTGATTCCTACTATTCTAACTAGCGTGAAGCATCGTATCCTTGAACTCTGAATCGTTTTGTCAATTGAAATCCGATTGCGATAAAGAAATGAAAACATCTTGAATGTCGCCCGCATAAATGCCCGGAGCTTTACAGCCAATTGCTATTGGAAGTAGGGCGGACGAGCGCAAGGAAGGAGGTCGCCGTTTAAATCTGACGTCATCTCCGCTCAAAGACGATTCAAGGCTTCTAGTTCCACCGCATCAGCGAGACTCTTTTCTTCTTCCCATCCTACTCTGCCGTTTTGCTTTCGATCGCGGTGCCGATGATTGTTGGATTCATATCCGAATAAGCTTAAATTCGTTGCTGTGGCGTTGCGCTTCATAAACCTCAACAACACTTTTCAAGCGGATCTGACGGATACTAATAATCCACTCCGGCCTACATTTTGAGACGATCAAAAAATAGAATCCCTACAAAGAAGAGCTGACAGGAAAAACACAAATGAACTTCAAAGTTATACCGGCGACCGCAAGGTTTGACAACACTGTACTCTTGACAGGTTTCCATGGTATTGGATACGCTGGCTACTGGACGATAAAGTATCTGATTCAGAAACTGGAAGCCAAGCGCTTAGCCTTTGTCGATTCTGACTCAATCTCGCCCGTATCCTCAACTAGCGAAGGCCGACTGGTTACGCCGTACGAATTCTTCCAGAAAGATGATGTCACAATGTTCAAGGTGGAGGTTCCTCCCTATCGCGGTTCCGAAATTGAATTTTATCGCAACCTTTGCGAATGGATAACAAGGGCAAACTTTCGCGAAGTGGCATTGATCGGAGGACTGGACGCTAATTTGAGGACCGACGAATCCTCCTACAGAATAGTTCACACAAGCGCATACAAGCGCAGCGAGCACTTGAGGGAAGCGAAGGTACTCGAGGACGAGCAAATCATAGTAGGACCAGTTGCGATAATGCTCAACTACTTCGAGGCGCACGACTATCCGGCCTACGCGATACTCGCTTACTCCAGCACCGACAGGGTGGACCCCCGCGCCGCAGTTTCTTCAATTGACATTCTCTCAAAGTGCTACGGCTTTAAGGTCGATATAGATCCGCTGCTGAAGGGCATAGAAGCTGTAGAGTCGGAGATGTCCAGACAAGAAAGGAAAATCAGAAAGAGCGAATCTATCTATACCTGACAGAAATCTTTCGCTTGAAGTCTCTGTAACTCCTTGAGATCTGCAGCCTTTTGCCTTTGAATCTTGAATTCTTTACTTCATGCCTCAGCCAGTCTTCGCCAGCATCATCAACTTCTCCGCCACTTTTTCTTCGTGGGATGAGCGCGTCTATCCTCTTCCAGTTCTTTGAACGCAGGACAGCATCGTTTTTTGGGTAGGCAGTTACCACGGTCGTCGTCTGTGAGACTGGAAAGATATCCGATATCTCCGAAGGAACCAAACCATAGTTCGGAGTAAGGCAAGTAATCAGCACTTCCTCCGGTTCAGGTATGATCTTCGAGAGCTCACGAAAGATATCTGATGTCAAGAAGGGCTTCTTTTTAGTTTCCGGAACGACTATGAGCACGTCCTTCCTTGTTAGATCGAGTCTCTTGATACCTTCCCTGAATCTTTGAAGCTCTGGTCTAGAAAGATCAGTGTTGTCTGAAATGAAAATCCCCCGGTCCTTGGTCATTGGTGTTCCAAGTTCGAACCTCTTTGAGGCAAGCGATGCAGCTAGGTGGAAAGCTTCGACCGCTCTCGGATGATTTGACGAATTTGACTTGACGTACTCCCAGAGCCTACCTTCCCAGATCGCCTGTTTTGACTCCTCGATCACCGCCTTCAAGGCAAACAGGTTATGGCGCGCTAGGGCCGCCGTGCGCGCTTCCTTTCCAAGACTTTTCAATTCACCTGCCTTGAGCCTAGAGCAAACTGGACAGGGGCAAGCAAGATACTCCAGCCTGTCGAGCCTTACAGTGCCTGACTTGGAAATGTACCTGTCTTGTTTTGCATACAGCACGTAGGAGGCAGAGTCGAACATGTCACAGCCGAGAGCGATGGCAAGAGGAAGGATCAGAGGGTGCCCTGCCCCAAAGAGATGGAAGGGGCGTTCTGCCGGGAGGAACCGCTTACTTGCAAGGATCATTCTCACCAGAAGTGGAAAATCATAGTTCTCCATCACCTCGACTGGAGAACCGAGTGCAAAGCACTCGAAAGGTAGCTCCGCGGAGGCTTTGGCACTCTTTGAAACGAGGTCTATATACCTTCCGCCCTGAACAGGGAGAGTCCACAGCATGTCTTCCCTTGTAATTGATTCCTGAGTAAGAGCTGCGGCTGAGAGGGTTTGGGATACCGTCTTTCCGGCATAAGTTTTGGTTACGTTTAGACCAGTGGGTTTGTCTAGGATTATGGCAATATCCGATCCTATGCTCTCCTCGAACTTTGCCATTTCAATCGGAGAAATGTCTACGGACCCGAACTCAAGAACCTGATAACCACCAGAATCAGTCATTATCGAGCCATTATAGTCTATTATCTTGTGAATTCCCTCTGCCGCACGTTCCGATAGTCTCCTGTACGTCGTGTAAGCGTTTGTCATCACGGCGTCGTAGCCCATTGCCTTGATTTCTCTGCACGGTATCAGCTGCCTCACCGGATGAATTACAGGAAGCAGAGCGGGCGTTTCGAAAACCGATGTCTTTGTCCTAAGTGAAGCGATCCTTCCTCCGAGATCTGTTGCTTTAATTTCAAAATTTGGAGAACTCGAATTCATTTAGAGCGCACGAACCCCTATATCATTTGCATGCGGTAAAGATAAGAAGAGAATTGTTAGGAAGCAGAGAACCAGACAAAATCGAGGTAGAAAGAAATTGGATGAGGGAGAAAAGCCAACCCGCTATCTGCAAATTGGCAATAAACTACGCAACATGACAGTAATGGTCGGGAGGCCTTTTTCATCGATTGACCTTCTTTTCCAATCTCTCCCTTTTCTAGAATTTGTTTTGGTGACTACTTCTTGGTCTGAGCGGTCTCTCTCGCAAACTCGTCATAAATCTGTTTGACGCGGGTAGCCGACAGCCTGTCGGTTCCTTCAACGACCCCTTTCTCAGTCACCTTTATCGTGTCCATAACAAGAATTGCCCCTATATCCTCTCTGAGTTTTGTCATACCGGGGAATGCCCTAGCAAGTCTTTCGTTAAGGGCTCGCAAGTCAAAGGGCTTCTCAAGAAGAATAATTTCCTTTACGAAGGAGCCGTTCAAAACTACTTTGACGCTAGCTTCACCAACACCGGTGGCTCCCGCGACTGACCCCAAGACCAGGTTCATTTTTTCATCAATGCCAAGAAGATCTCCGGCATACTGCCTTCCATCTCCTGTCGAAACGCTTACCCTCCTGCCCACCATCCCAACGATTTCTTCTGTAAATCTCCTATTGCTTATTGTTGACAAAACTGTTTCAAAAACCCCCGTCTTTTTCTGCTCTTGCTTTTTGCTCCCCTTGTGAAAACTCTTCCTCTACAATGCAGCAAATTCTCATGATTATGTTCAAAACCATTCCGTTTCGGCCTCCGATATTAAGTCTTCTTGCTATTCCCTTGCGAACGCGCATTTTTTGGAAAAATCAACGCGAAAAAGGCAACGAATGGCCTCGAATCCTTTCGCATGTGGGCATTTCCTTCCGACCTAGCTCTATGTTAATCGAAACGCAGGAAACTGAAGCGTCGTTTAAGAAAATCAAAATGCGTTCCTCGCTGAGCCCCCGTTGAGTAAGAAGATTTCCGGTGAAGGAAAGGAGTTGATTGTGAAAATGACAAATAGCCGACGATTAAACAATGACGCCCGCCGCTGTCAGAAATGTTTGTTGGCGGGGCCAAAGAAAGAGCATAGCTGATCCATCATGGTCGAAATCTGGGTTCCTTACGGGCCTGTCGAGGTTTCTTTCGACATAAAGCAGGAAAATCTTTCACAGATCCTAGAGCCTCAACCATCCATCCTTGCCAGGGAGGAGATCGAGTCAAGACTAGATTCGGTCACCGCTGACACATTGCTTCTTCTTTCTGGAAGCAACGGATCTTTGAAGGCTCTTGATACACTTCTCACGAGGAACAAGGGCGTTACGAAGATACTTTATCCTAAGAACCTCGGGGCGCTCGCAAGGCGCAAGGCTCAGGAGTATACAATTCAGGCTGAGCAGCTCAATGAACAAGCTCTCGAGGAATCAGGGATCGTCGAGGGTTCGAACGTTAAGGTTCCAGCGCAGTTGAAGAGCACCCCGAAACTCGTGCTTTTGACCTCTGTTCACTATGACCCGATGTATGGCCTATCAAGCGCCGCCTCCGATATGCTGTCCTGCGTCATCGACCTCAAAGGACAAGCGTTCAACAGGTCCATCGACGAGCTCCCATGCACATCAGTGTTTTCGAGTGCGGCTTCCGAATATGCGATCAAGGTCCTGCAGACGTGCCCGAGTGTTGACACAATCGAAGTTGTTGAAAAGACATCGACCGGCTTGCTGAATCTTTTCTACGGAGATATCGAGTCGGTGCACTCGCAAACAGCTTCGTATTGGACGAAGAACATGGCTGTAGGCTTTGCTTCGAAGGTCGAGAGGATCTTGTTCGGTTGTGGAGGACAGGAGGGGGATAAGACGTTGACCGATGCGCTCGGAAGATCATACTTCAACATGATTTCTAATGTTGCACTTGACGATTCCCGAATTTGTATGCTTGCAGAGTGTACTCAAGGGCTGGGCTCTGAGGCATTCCTTCGATACGCAACCGGCAGGTTTACTCCGGGCGCAAATCTAGACGCGATTAGTTATTTCGACGGTGTGGAGACTCTGCTTTCCCTCTTGAAGATACAGCGGCAGAAAAATGTGGAAATGAATCTGGTATCTACCCTGCCCTACTATTTCGCAGAACGGTTTGGGTTTAAACCAATCTCGGCGGCGAGAGACGCACCCTCTTCAGTTGTCCAGCTTGGTTCAAGAGCGAAGATCCTAGTTGTGCCAGACGGTTCGAGCATATTCTTCGGAGAAAACTCCACACCTGAGACAACTTCCGGCGTCGGTATCTCGAGCGACCAAACTCCGCTGCCGTGAGCCACGCAAGGGGTGCTCAACGTATGATAGGTTGTAATCCGAAGAATGCGTTGTTGTATATGACAGTAAGGTAGATGGCAGCGGAAAGTACCCAGACGAGGACAAAGAGAACCTTTCTCTTTGCCGAGAGCGGTGAAACGTCATCGAGCGGTCGCAATGAAGGCGTCGTGCTCCCGAGCACTAAAACCAAAATTGCCATGAAGTAGAACTGTATGAATAACATTACAATCGCGCTCGCGTATGTCAGTATCTGATGAACCCTCGGGCTGACTGCAGAATTTGTAATGTGACCTCCGTCTAGCTGCCAAGCAGGGAAGAGATTGAGGAATGTAACGAGGAACCCTATCGAGTATGCAAGATACAAGAGTGTGAAAGTTGGGCCGGCAATCAAGCTTGCCTGCGAAGAGGGTCTGAAAAAGCTGATCAATAAACCGGTATAATAATCTGGATTTGTAGTCTGAGGACTTGTGGCAAGCGCTGAAAGAGGGACGATCTTAGCACTCTCTACAGCAATGATTGAGACTATCAAAGTGACAACCAGCCCCGCAATGGGGCCCGACAACCCGAGGTCGAATAACGAGTCCCTGTTCAAAGGAGGTTCCGGTGCCCTGATTACAGCACCCATTGTCGGCCAAATTCCAGGTATGCCCGGGATAAAATACGGCCAGGAAGAACTCATCTTGTGGTGCCAGGCAGCTATCTTATGACCGAGTTCGTGGACGCCCAAGATTCCCATTAATGCCGCTGTATAGATTAGCCCGATGATCACTCCTTGCGCGAGGCCCACGGAGTGTGTGACCGGATCGGAATAAGTCGTCGCCCTGATTATTCCGTCAGCTAGAACTGTGATTATCGTGGCAGCGAGGAGAATTAATGGAATCTTGAACTTTTGTTTAGGGTAGGGCTGCTTCCTCAGGACGGTGAGGAGCATGCCGTGTTCAGTTCTTCTCAGGACCGCGGTGTATCCGATAGGTCCGAGCTCGCTCACGAGAGAAGCAAAGTTGGACTTTGTGTCCTTCTGGATTTCGTAAAGATAGAATTCTAAAGCGGCCCCCTCTCTCAAGTATTCTTGGCCAACGGAAAATTTCAGCCTCACTAAAGCGATAATTTTCGCTAACTGCTCCTGCTGGCTGTCCGTATACTCAGGCCTGCCCAATGGAAAGGGCGCAGGCGGCGGAACATTGGCCGTATCCTTTGGCGATTGAGGGGAAGGGGATGGAGCAACATCTGGGGGGCCCCCTTCCGATGAATCAGGCATGTGGTCTATTGTGCACTCTCGAAGGTCGATGGCTCGATTTTTGGAGATTGGTTGAACGGTTCCTAGGTATTATCAGGGATATGTATTTTTATTTGGGAAAGCGCCCTTTCCACCCTCCGAAGGCAAGCAGGGCAGAAAGTACGCGTGTGCGGGAAGATAGTGGACGCCCAGGAAGGCTCACAGCGTCGCGCAGCAGAAAATCGAGGGTTGCTGGCTTTCGAAGCCTTTGCCTAGGGAAGAAGAAAAAGCACATCTAATATTGTAGAGTTTAGGTTTGAGTAAAGCAAAAGGAAAATCTACGAATTGCAGAACGTATTCTTAAGAAAAGTGGGCAACTACGATATTCGCCGTTGTGAGCCCAGGGATCTTCCAGAGGTAATTTCGATAAACTGGGCGGCGTTGCCGGAGCACTATTCCGACTCTTTCTTTGAGGAAAGGCTAAACGAATCTCCAGAGACGTTTCTTGTTGCAGAAAACGAGAATCGAACCATAGTCGGGTACATAATGTGCAGAATAGAGTACGGCTTTTCGCATGTTAAAAGATATGGCCTCGCGAGGAAGGGCCACGTAGTATCCGTTGCAGTGCTTGAGAACTTCCGAGGGGTCGGCCTCGGAAGGGCACTGGTCGAGGAAGCCCTAACTGGAATGAAACAAAGAGGTTGCTCTGAAGCTTATCTGGAGGTGAGAGTATCGAACGATGCGGCGATTAACCTTTACAAGAAACTAGAGTTCGAGACAGTTGCAACACATCACGGGTATTATAGGGACGGTGAGAGCGCTTACCTGATGAGCAGATCTCTCTGAATTGAAAAATTACTTCGACGTAGTGATACAGCAGAATATATCGATCATTCTCTTTTTCGCCTTTCTCTTCATCTCACCTTAATTTCCTCTCGATTTAGGCGCTGACCGGGGCTCGTTTTGTACTTGGCGAAAGCAGATTCAACCAAGAATAGAGAACGCACATTCTCCGGCATTGAAGCCTCTCAAGATTTAGGCGAGCCAGGAATTGTTGAAAGCTCAGAGTTCATAGATTTCGCCCGAACCTGCGAGAACATAAGATCTACGAGAAGCAAGCTCCAAAAGGTTGAGTTTCTTTCCAGATACCTGCTCACTCTTCTCTGCGATGCAGACTTGAACATAGTCTGTACCTTCCTCTCTGGGCGAATATTCCAACTGGGCTCCGCATCGATCAATGAGGTCAATGTTGGTTACTCTCTGCTCTGGAGCACCTTTGCGAACCTACTGGGCATTGATGACTGTGTCCTCTCAAAGTACTACCTGAAGCATGGCGATCTCGGGTCTGCGATAGAAGATTTCCTTTCATCTCACGATTCTACCAAGATCGACCGTTTCTCCGAAGTAGGAGTAGCGACAAAGCTCTTCGGGTCGCCAAGCCTCAAAATCCAAGACGTATTCAACTCTTTCAAAGAACTCGCTCGGAGTACTGGGAAGAGGTCGACGGAGAAAAAAAGACAGATTCTGACTCGGCTCTTTTCTTCTTCAATTAAGGAAACAGGACAGGCAAAGTACCTGATACGCATCCTTTCTGGGGAGATGCGTATCGGTCTCGTGGAAGGATTGGTCGAAGAATCACTCGCTAGAGCCTTTCAGAAGACCCTTCAGGAAATCAGGACCGCAAACTTGGTGATGGGCTCCATCGGGCTCGTGGCAGTCATGGCAAAACACGACCGGCTGGAGGAAGCAAAACTCGAGCCCATGCGTCCGACCAATTTTATGCTGGCAGAGACGGCGGAGACAGCACAGGAACTGTACGACAAATTCGGGGGAGATTCCCGCGTAGTAATTTCAGAGTACAAGTACGATGGCGTACGAGCCCAGGTTCACTTGGCGGCCGGGAGAGTTGCAATCTTTTCGAGGAACCTCGAAGACGTAACTAGATACTTTCCCGAGATTGAATCCGAAATAAGAAAATCGACTGCCAGCGTGCATGATTTGATACTTGATGGAGAGATAATCGCAAGCAACGACGGATCTCCTCTCCCGTTCCAATTGCTCCAGAGAAGGTTGCGCAAGTTGGAACTCTCCGATTCTGACGTCCCGGTCAGGTACTTCGTTTCCGATCTGCTGTATTTTGACCGACCTCTCATTGACCAAAAACTCTCAGTGCGAATTAAGATCCTAAGATCTTTGGAGTTGGGCGGAAGAATCGCATTCTCTTCTCAACGACCAGTGAGTAGCTCCGAGGAGATCGCTAGCATCTTTCAAGAATCAAAGTCACTGGGCTTTGAAGGGCTCGTTGTAAAGGATCCGGACTCGGCGTATACTCCGGGAAGGCGCGGAGCCAGTTGGATCAAACTAAAGAAAGAGCTCGACACCCTTGACGTGGTCATCGTCGCAGCAGAGTATGGCCATGGAAAAAGGGCTGGTGTAATATCAGACTACACCTTCGCTGTAAGGGACGAAGCAGAAAACCTCAAGGTAGTTGGCAAGGCCTACTCTGGGCTGACAGACGCTGAGATTCGTGAAATGACCGAAACACTGAAGGAAATCACGTTGAAGGATCACGGCTACAGAATGAGCGTGAAGCCGCAAATAGTCCTCGAGGTTGCTTTCGATGCGATCCAGCGAAGCGATCGTCATGATAGCGGCTATGCCCTTCGATTTCCAAGGATTAGGAGGATCCGGAAGGACAAATCTATCTTTGATATTGATACAATGGAGAAAGTGAAGCGGATTTACGAAAGCCAGAAAGTAAGAGCCTGATTAGCCCAAGACAATGTCTGCCACGGCCTGAATGTAGCGCGGACCCACCTCTCTTACGCGCTTCCAATTCATCACTCTGTAGTCTTTCTTGCTTCCAAGAACACTCTCCAGGTGTTTGTTAATCCATCCAGTATTGTTAAAATCGATTAGCGGAACGTGCAGATAGTAATGAATCGACGCACCTTTCTTTGCACATTCGATTGCTGTTTCCAAGAACTCCGGCGCCCTCTCAGGCAGAGGCATCAGGACCCGATCGTACACGCTTAAATTTTGGCTCGCAAACTCCTGTGCATCGGCTAGGACCGGTCTGACGGTCCCTTTCAGCCTCTTGTTCAGTTTCAGCGACTCAAATGCGAGCCGTATTGCCTCTGGATTTTTATCGACACTATCAATTACGCACTCCTTCGTCTTCGCAATTACATACGAAAAGGTGCCGAGACCAGCGAACATGTTCAAAATTAATTCGCCTTTTTGGACGAGAGAAGCAATTCGGATTCTTTCGGTCGAGAGTCGGGGGGAAAAGTAGACACTTCTGACGTTTACCTTGAACGCACAATTGCTCTCTTTGTAAATCGTCTCGTATTTCTCTTCGCCCGCGATGAGCTTTAGGTTTCTCGTCCTGTACTCTCCCTGGACATCAGATAGTTGCCTGAACACGGTGGTGACATTCTTCATCCTATCGAGAATCTGTTCGCCTATCAGTTCTTCCCTACTTTCCAGAGCCTCAGGGATTTTTATGATGGCTATGTCTCCAATTACGTCGAACGAAGATGATAACTCGTAGATTTCATGCGCGTCGAGTACGCCCCTGAGGGCCTCCTTCAGCATTGGCAAGTTTTCTTCGCGACCCTCCTGTATGCGAATGCAAAATGTAATTCGTAGCTGGTTATTCTAACATGCGTGCGATGCCCTAAGAAACTGTGGCAACAAGAGTCTTGACTCTGAGTTGTTCAGCGAACACTAAAGCTCGATAGGTCTCCGAATGCTCCGTTAGCTTTTGTTATTCTTTGACCCGCCTCGACCAGGTCCCTCATCACCTGATGCTTCTCCTTCCTTTTCAGTGGTGACCTTGCCGACGTAATAGTATTTTCCTTCGTCCTTCTGCATTCTGTCTAGCTTGCTTCCCGGTTTGTTTACCCTTGGCCTGCCCGTGTTCACGTCGCGTCGATAGGTGATTCCCAGATTTTTCAGAAACGCATTCATCCCATCATTCTTCCCTAGCGGTCTGCTCGCATGCCCGCTCTTCCCGGGCTCGCCGGAGAATATCATAAGCGTGTCAGCAACGATGTCGACCAACTGTATGTCGTGGTCAATTACAAGGGCGGTCTTGCCCATCGATCTGACGAACCTTTGAATCGCCTTTGCAAGCACGAGTCGATCTTCAACGTCTATAAATGCAGAGGGCTCGTCGAACGCGTAGATTGAGGCGTCCTGGAGCAGAGTGGCCACAATGGCCACCTTCTGCAACTCACCGCCGCTCAGATTAGAGATCTTCTTTTCGAAAAGCTTGCCAAGGTTGAGCGGTGTTATGAGCTGCGTCTGGATCAGACCACTGTCCACGTTCTTGTTGATTGACTTGAAGTAGGTTATCACGTCGAGATCTGATTCGGCGGACAAGTATTGGGGCTTGTAAGCAATCTTTGAAAGAGAGTGTATGGCCCCGGAGGTCGGTGGCTCGAGCCCCGAGAGAATCTTTAGGAAGGTTGTCTTGCCCAATGCGTTTGCGCCCAGTATGCCTAGCACTTGACCCATTTTGATCTCGGCGGGCTCTACGCGGAGCTCGAAATTCTCGAATTTCTTTGATAACTCGGTGTACTCGCAGATCGTCGGAGTCTCGGATTGATCTTCGATTGGGGAGTAAATCTCAAACCTCACAGGCTGGTCCCTGAACCGAGTATTCTCGGTTTGCAGATAGCCCTCCAACAATTCGTTGATCCCTGTACGCGCCGATTGAATCGCGGAAACAATGCCATAAACACCAGCCTCTCCGTAGAGGATGTGGATGTAATCGCTCAGGTAATCGAGGAATGAGAGGTCATGCTCGACAAGTACGACAGAAGCTTTCTTTGCTAGCTCGGAAATTACCTGCGAGACACGCATTCTTTGGAAAACGTCGTTGTAACTTGAGGGCTCGTCAAAGAGATAGAGATCTGCTTCCTTCAACGATGCGACAGCGACCGCAGTGCGTTGTAGTTCTCCGCCACTCAACTCTGAAACGTTTCGGTCGAGGCACTCTTTGAGATAAAGTGAGTCCGATATTTCGGATATCTGCTTTGACGATGATGGAGCGGTCTTCTCAAGCAGTCCCCTCACAGTCCCATTCCAAACCTTCGGGATGAGGTAGACAGCTTGCGGCTTGATCGAGACACGGAGAGTTCCGGCAGCGATCGATTCAAAGTGACTTCGGAGCTCGGTCCCTTGGAACTCGTCGATGATCTCATTCCATTCGGGGGGAGAGTCATACCGTCCCAGGTTTGGCTTAAGCGAACCCGCCAAGATGTTGATCGCGGTCGACTTACCGACTCCGTTCCTTCCAACCAGACCAACTACTGAATTCTTCTTCGGCACGGGCAACTTGTATAGTCTATAGGTGTTGACGCCATACTGGTGGACCTTCTCCTCGCCCAGTTCCGTCGCTAGGTTGAGAATCGTTATCGCTTCGAATGGACATTTCTTGACGCATATGCCGCACCCTGTGCAGAGTTCTTCGCTGATGACAGCCTTGGCTTCCTCGCCTAGGACTATGCAATCGCTCCCAGTCTTATTTACTGGGCAGAACGAGATACACTCGAGGTTACATTTTCTAGAGTGACAGCTGTCCTTGTCCAGTACTGCAACTCGATGCGACAAATACTAACTGCTCACTCCAGACAGAATTATCTTCACATTTCCTTCCTTTTTTGCAAGAAGAAGGCAAAAGAATCAGAAGGTTTTCTCTTTAGAAGAAATAAAAAGGCAAAATGCAGTATATTAGCGTTATACAACTTTTGTTTCAATGATCCGCATTATCATTAAGGGAACGTACCAATTTCAAATTAGCGGCAAGCCATAGAGACAAACGCAGAGTGAGAGCACAACGCTTCTTTTGAGACTAAAGAAACGTACAAGATGCTTGGAGATAAGGACTCGATAGAGGCTCAAGATAATCTCGTTCAATGCGAGTGTATCTTCGAATTTCGAATGAGGAAAGGAAATTCATGAGAAAAGTCATGACCTCACAGTCGGAAACCCCTTAGGGACTGACGGTGAACTCAGAAATGACCACAAGTGTGGATTCCAGTATCGCAGAATGATGTGAATTCTGAATGCAAAGGAACAATATTGGACTAGATTCATCCATGTGAAAGGTAGAAATATTAGCGACAGGAACCGTTGTACCAACAGGAAGGGGGATTTGCTCTCAGTTTGAGCCAGCAAGGCGTTACTTTGAAAGTCCTCGAGGCCTACACTCGAGATGTTGGTAGAGGCGTTGCTAGAATTGACTACGACGCCATGGACGCGCTGGATGCCTCGACGGGCGATATTATCGAAATCAAGGGCAAGAGGCGTACCGTCGCAAAGTGCCTACCGCTTTACCCTTCGGACGAAGGACGCGGAGTAATCAGGATTGATGGTCTTATTCGTAACAATTCAGGCGTCGCAATAGGTGACACAGTCACCATAAAGAAGATCAAAGCGCCGCCAGCAGAGAAAGTTGTCGTTGCGCCACTGGAGGCGATTCCTCCAATCGACGAACGCTACTTGGCAGATGCGCTAGAGAGCGTGCCAGTGACGAAGGGCGACAACATCATGATTCCGTACTTTGGAGGTCGATTGACTTTCCAGGTTCTGGGTGTCAGCCCGATGGCCGACGCCGTCTTGATCACTCAGCGAACCATCTTCGCAATTTCGGAAAAGGGTGAGACGCTCCGCGGTGTGCCCCAGGTTACCTACGAAGACATTGGTGGTCTCAAGGACGAGATCCAGAAAGTCAGAGAGATGATCGAGCTCCCGCTACGCCACCCAGAAATATTTGAAAAGTTAGGCGTAGAAGCCCCAAAGGGAGTTCTTCTATACGGTCCGCCTGGAACCGGAAAGACTCTACTTGCCAAGGCTGTCGCCAACGAAAGCAATGCACACTTCATCAGCATCTCCGGCCCCGAAATCATGAGCAAGTTCTACGGAGAGAGCGAGGCAAGGCTTCGCGAGATTTTCAAGGAAGCGAGGGAAAAGGCGCCGACCATAGTTTTCATCGACGAGATTGACAGCATTGCCCCGAAGAGAGAAGAAGTCACTGGAGAGGTCGAGAGGCGCGTTGTTTCGCAGTTGCTTTCTCTGATGGACGGACTGGAGGCAAGAGGCAAGGTCATCGTCATCGCTGCCACAAACAGACCTAACGCGATCGACCCGGCTTTAAGGCGCCCCGGTAGATTTGATCGAGAAATCGAGATCAAGGTTCCGGACAAGAGAGGACGCTTCGAGATCCTTCAAATTCACACAAGGCACATGCCTCTAACACAAGAAGTAGACCTTGAAAAGCTCGCTGCGGTCACTCACGGATTTGTCGGTGCAGACTTGGAGTATCTTTGCAAGGAAGGCGCGATGAAGACGCTCAGGAGAATGCTTCCCGAACTCAAACTCGAGGAAGACAAGCTTCAGCCAGAGTTCTTGAACAGGCTTCAGGTCACAATGGAAGACTTTGAAAATGCGCTAAAAGACGTCATGCCATCGGCCATGAGGGAAGTCTACCTCGAAACGCCCGACATACACTGGACAGACATTGGAGGTCTCGAGACGATAAAGAAAGAGCTTCAGGAAGCCGTCGAGTGGCCTCTAAAGTATCCAGATCTATACACTGCGATTGGATACAGTATGCCAAAGGGCATCCTCCTCTACGGCCCCTCGGGAACAGGCAAGACGCTCTTGGCAAAATCAGTTGCGACTGAGAGCGAAGCGAACTTTATCAGCGTCAGGGGACCCGAACTGCTCTCCAAGTGGGTAGGCGAGTCCGAAAGGGGAGTACGTGAAGTCTTTCGACGTGCACGACAGGCATCTCCGTGCGTAATCTTCTTTGACGAAATCGATGCCCTCGCTCCGGTGCGAGGTCTCGGAGGAGACAGCATGGTCACCGAGAGAGTGGTCAGTCAGCTCCTCACAGAGTTAGATGGCATCCAGTCACTTTCCGGCGTTGTCGTCCTTGCAGCGACCAACAGGATGGATATGGTTGATCCCGCGCTACTCAGAGCAGGGCGCTTTGACAAACTCCTATTTATTCCTCCGCCGGACAAGAACGCGCGGAAGCAGATTCTCCAGATCCAGACTAGGGACAAACCAATTGACCCCGGTCTTGACTTGGAGAGAATTGCGGAGATGACGGACGGATTCACGGGTGCAGACATCACTGCTGTGGTGAACACTGCGGTCTCGCTCGTTCTTCAGGAGTATGTCGCCAGTTTCCCAAGACCAGAGGACGCGAAAAAGCACGCGGCCGAAGCCAAGGTGAAGATGAAGCACTTTGAAGACGCGATTCGAAAGGTAAAGACCTCAAGAGAGGGTAAGCCTGTCGAAAAGGTCGCTGTCCCATACTACAGGTAGTCGAAGAATGCGAGACGAAGGGCACTTGGGAAGAGAAAATGTTCTCCTCTTCCTCTTTGCACTGGCTTTTTCATCGAGGGCTAGGGGGAAACTGTACTCTCGGGGCCGAATGGGCTTGTTTGCCGAGCCGGAACTGGAGAACTAGGAAGACTCTATTTCCGCGCGGTCTTGCCCTACAATCTTTTCCCTGACTACCTGACCGGACATCGAGATTGTGCAACACCCTTACATAATCTCCTTTGCTTCGCAATAGAGCTTGAGAGCAACAGCCGAGTCCAATTGCTTTCGAAGATTGCACTATCATGAGTTGGAGTACGAGACTCTTTGACAGAACTTGTATCAAGTGGATACAAAGGACGCGCTCGAGAGCTTCTTGAACAGGGTGGTGCCACTGTTGGGTCACTGGTCAAGGTAAAGGGAGTTGACGGCGCGGAGACAAGCGGCCTAGTCGTTCCGAGGTACGAGCACGCAGATCCGGAACATGTTGTTCTGAAACTGAAATCAGGATACAACATAGGAATCAGCGTGGAAAACATCCAATCAATTTCTGTTGTTGAGAAAAGCCCGACAGTCTCTACTTTCGGGCAGGTTTCAGCAATACTCCAGCAAGCGCACGGCAGACCTAAGGGCAAAACAAGTGACAAGAAGCTGCTCCTTATCAGTACTGGTGGCACTATAGCAAGCAGAGTCGATTACAGAACCGGGGCTGTTCACCCAGCACTATCTGCGGAAGATCTCTATTCCGCAGTTCCAGAGCTCGGAGATTTAGCCGAGATATTCCCAGAAGTGGTCTTCTCTGTTTACAGCGAGAATCTGACTCCATCTGACTGGCAGACTCTTTCAAACAGCATACTAGCAAAGTCGCGAGAACTCGAACAGAAAAAGAAGGGCCGAGCTGATGGAGTCGTCGTTATGCTTGGAACGGACACTCTTGCCTACGTCTCAGCCGCGCTCTCCTTTTCGCTTAACGGTTTCGACTTACCCGTTGTTTGCGTCGGAGCTCAGAGGTCTTCCGACCGCCCCTCCTCGGATGCTGCCCTAAATCTGAAGGCTGCGGCACGATTTGCGGTGAGCTCGGGCACTGAAGGAGTTTTCGTCGCAATGCACGAAAGCGAGAACGACGATGTAATTGCGATACATTCGGGCGTGAGAGTGAGAAAGAATCACACAAGCAGGAGAGATGCGTTCGAATCCATAGATGTGTCTTACGAAGCACATGTCATTGGAAATGAAATTAAGATGCGAGCACAAGATGTGATTCCAGTAGGAGACAGTTCGACGAAATCAGAGGCAGATCTGGCTGAGCGTTTCAGATTGAAGACTAGCTTTAACCCTTCAGTGGCCCTGATCAAATTTCACCCGGGCTTCGACCCCATGGTACTTGATTACTACACAAGAAGAGACAAACCCGTAAAGGGGTTTGTTATCGAGGGTACGGGCCTTGGGCACGTCTCTTCCGCAACGGTAAGGGAGATTGGTAGGCTCTCAAAGGAGGGAGTATTCATCGGCATCACCTCGCAGTGCATTTGGGGGCACGTCCACCTCGACGTATACGAGACGGGTAGAGATTTGATCGAGGCAGGAGCTGTGCCTCTGGAAAACATGCTCGCAGAGACGGCCTTTGCGAAACTTTCATGGGCGCTGGGAAATTTCGAACCAGAACAAGTCAAGGAGGTCATGCTCACTGACATTGCGGGCGAATTTACTCAGAGGATCGCGCTCGTGGGTCGAAGGAACTCTTGATCTCTCTGAATATCGTCGAGATTACAACAAAGGGAGGTATGGCAGGCTAATTAGATGCCAGAAGTAGGAGCAGTTGCAAAAGCTCCAACCTTAGACCCGAAAGCGATCCAGCTCAAAGTAGGGCTAGAAGTCCATCAGCAGCTTGCCACGAAGACAAAACTCTTCTGTTCGTGCCCACCCTATGCCGGTGGAGAAGAGGGCGAAACCACAGTTGTAATATCTCCCGTTACTTCCGCATCAGCTATAACCACAAGTGGCTCTTCAACAATCACTCTTCCTGGTGAAAGGGCGGCGAGCGCCTGCGCTCGACATGTCTTCAATAGGATACTGAGACCTGCAACGTCAGAGCTTGGAGAGATGGACGTGGCGGCGAGATTCGAGTCTCGTAGAGAGATGAGGGTGCGCTATATTTCCGACAGCCACACTAGTTGCCTTGTCGAAGCCGACGAAGAACCACCCCACCCCATAAGCCAGGAGGCCGTTGACACCGCTCTTCTATTTGCGCTTGCCCTAAGATCTAGGGTCGCCGATGAAATTCATGTGATGCGCAAGATTGTCGTGGACGGCTCAAACACCTCAGGCTTCCAAAGGACCGCGATAATTAGCCTGGGTGGAGTACTCCAATTCAATGCCGGCAAGTCCGAGGTTGCAGTTCAGAGCATAGGCCTTGAAGAGGACGCTGCAAGAGCAGTGAAGACCACGAAATTTCCCGCGCAGCTTGGTCAGGGTGGTCCTCAACAAGCAGCGGAGGAAGTTAAGACGTACGCTTTGGATAGGCTCGGAACTCCTCTGGTTGAGGTTGCGCTTGCGCCAATCGAAGGCACTCCAGAGGAGGTGGAAGACGCAGCGAGAACCCTAGGTCGGCTTATGCGATCAACGGGAAGAGTCGCGCGTGGCCTGGGGACAATCAGGCAGGATCTTAACCTCTCGATAATGAATGGTGCGGTTATCGAAGTAAAAGGTGTCCAGCGCCTTGATCAGATAGGCAAGGTAGTGCTATATGAATCGGCTAGGCAAAAATTCTTTTTCGACATGGCTAGAGAAGTTAGGGCGACGATCGGCGACAAGCTTGAAATTGGCTTCACCGAAGTGACTCCGGTCTTCAAGGATACTCGCTCGCAGGTACTGAAGAAGGCACTAAATCCCTCAGGCGAAATGGCCCCAACATCTCAGGCTGCCGCGATCTGTATTGGCGTAAGGAAATTCTCCGGTCACTTTGGGAGAGAAAATGAATTTCACTCCCGTCTCGGCAAGGAACTCAGCGCAATCGCGCGCACTTACGGCCTGGGAGGCGTATTTCACTCAGACGAGCTTCCAAATTATGGCATAACTCAGGAGGAAGTCGATGCAGTAAGGAAAGCAGCCGGACTCGACTCCTCTGACGGTTTTGTTATTCTAGCGGGAGAAAGAATCGTGACCTCACTCGCTGCGGATGCTATTGCCGCAAGGATCCAGAACGTGACATCTGGTGTGCCTGCGGAGACCAGAGCCGCCTCGCTGGAAGGGGAGACCACATTCCTTCGCCCCCGCCCTGGCTCTGCAAGGATGTATCCCGAGACTGATATTCCTTTAATCAAGATCTCCAAGGCAAGATTAGATTCACTGCTCGCTCAGATACCTGAGCCGTGGGAAATTCTGGTGGCAAAGTTCTCGGCCCGATTCGACCTGCCAAAACAGCTAGCCGAGCCGCTCTTTGATTCCGATCTTCGTCCCCTGTTTGAGAACATTGTCTCGGCGACGAGCCTCGCTGCGAGATACGTCGCATCCATTCTGGTCGACACATTCCAGAGCCTCTCTAGGGAGGGTGCTGACGTCTACTCGATAGAGGACAAAAATGTGCTCGAGCTCTTCATGTCACTTAGCAAGGGCAGATTTGCAAAGGAAGCCGTCCCGGAGGTGTTGAGAATGCTTGCAAAAGATCGTTCACTAAGCGTGGAGCAGGCTCTTTCGAGATCAGGACTTGTTGCAATCAGTGAAGATGAGCTCCGCCGCATAGTGGACGAGGTAATTCGAGATAACCTCCAACTCGTGAAAGCAAGGGGTGCGGGAGCCCAGGGAGCACTAATGGGCAAGGTCATGCAGAAAGTCAGAGGAAAAGCCGACGGAAAGCTAGTCAGTCAGGTGCTTGCCTTGCGTCTTGCTGGCTTCGACCACGACGGAGGAGGAAAAGCTTAATCAGTAAAAGTAAGCGGGAGTTGCAATCTGTTCGATTTGACAGCCGAGAGTGCAAACGTCTCAAGTGAAGTGGAGGGTGAGGCTCAGAGTGACGGTGATCAGCTCACCATCTCACTCATCTACCGGGACCTCAAAGTTGAGTTTTCAGGGGGCCCGGGTACCGTTCTTCAATCGATAAACTCCTTCATCGCAAAACAGATTCCCGAGATCTCGCTCGCGCGCAAATTGGCACTGAACTTTAGTGCAAAGGATCTAGTTGACAAGTTTCAGAACTTTGTTAAAATCACTCCTGAAGGCGCGCGGGTGTGGAGCGGAGAGCGCAAATTCAGCGACAAGGAGCTCGTCGCATTACAGCTTGTGGCACAGAGAATCGCTTCAGAAACACTTGATGCTTCTTCAGGCAATCCTCACCTTTCCTCGATGACCTTATCTGAGCTTCAGGAGACCACCTCCCTGAATCCAAAGTCACTTAGTTCAAGGTTGAGCGAGCTAGCAAAGCTTGGGTTAGTTCAAAGGGATAACTCGGAAGAAGGGACGACTTTTAGGATTACGACCCAAGGGATAGACTGGCTTGTGAATACCCTCTCTCGAAAGCAACAGCAGGTAAAGTAGTTCGAAACTGGTAAGAAAAGAAAGCTCTCGCCCACACACATCCTAGCACCGCCGGGCCTGTGGCTATTCCTCGCAACTGATGCCCAATCGATTGCTAGTTTCCTCCTTCCAATACCTCATTTTCGATTGATATGTGGAAGCCAATTCCCACTTCGCGCAGCTTTAACCCTGTTGCCCCCAAACGGGGGAAGAACGAATGAAGAATGAGTGGAGAAAGGGGAATGCTAAGTGCGACGAGAAAATGCAAACTCAGGTAAGGCCCTGAAGAAATGTCTGATGAATCAGCCCGGAGTTTAGATGGCCCAAAACACCCACATCTCATGTGGGAATACGAGTCAGCTCCGAAAGGAGCGAGAACTTGCCCACATAGAGAACTATTATTCCCTAGGTCAAGAAATAGGAAATTGGGGCTTAAGTTTTGAAGGCGGGGATTATCTCCTCGCCGATGGTCTTTAATGCAGAGGGGATGTCAGGGCCAAGAGGTCCGCCCAACGAGATCTGAGTGACTCCCATTTTTTCCACGATTGCGATTCTCTCCGTGCACTCTGACACGCTGCCCGTGATTCCTAGCTGCAGCATCTGATCGGTGACCAGTTCCTTCGCAACATCATACCTGCCGCGGTCAATTTCACGTCGAATTTCTTTGAAATCTGAAACTGACAGCCCCACGGTTGAAAGTGCCTCTTCCTCAAGGTAGGGTCCAAAGTAGGCGATAACAGGTTTCAGCATGTCAATGGCTTTTCTTGGGTCTTCCTTGGAGATCGAGATCCAGGCGAACCCTGCAATATCGATATCCTTCGGATCTCTATGCACCTTCTTTGCACCTTCCAGAATCGAATTTACCATGTACGACGAGGACTCTGGGGGCGTTATCATGGGAAGGGAACCATCGCCGATCTCTCCGCTTAGCTCGAGGTATTCCTTTCCAAACGCAGCGACGTAAATTGGAGGATTCTGCCTGAATGGCTTGAACCTCAGATAAGCCTGCTCGCTCCAGTGAAACTCTTCACCGTCGAATGGCTTTGCCCTTCCCTTCGGGAAGGTCCTTAATGTCTCTCGAATTAAGTGAACAGTTTCTCTAGTCCGTACGATTGGATTCTTTGCCTCTATTCCGACCCAGCCTATCATGTCCGTGGTGTGTAAACCGATTCCCAGAACGGCGCGGCCTCGAGAGATTTCATCAAGCGTAGCAAGGTACGTCGCAAATTCGCTCGGATCAAATGTGTAGGGACTAGATCCGACCGTTCCAATTTTGATGTTCGAGGTCAGCGGGGCAAGCGCAGAGGTCAGCACCCACGTATTTCTCATGAAAGTGTCGTGGGGGAACCAACAGTAATCAAACCTGTACTTGTCAGCAAGCCTTCCAAATTCAAGTTGCTGCGCTGCGCTAATATCAAACCATCCCAAGAAACGTGCACCGAATTTCACTCTAGTTCTCCTCCCCCCGAGAGCCTCGTTTCAGAGATGAAGAGTCTCTGGGAAGTTCATAAGCCTGACGCTCACCTGCAAGTACAAACCGAAACAAAGCTAAACTATACATGATCAGCAGATCACGGATGAAAATTGAAAGAGATCAAATTCGGGATCAGACTGCTTGGAACGCTTGGTGACGCGAACGTTCTCCAGCGGTTAGGCGTTGTTGCAGAGGAATCAGGTTTTGACGGATGCTGGTTTGCCCACGACCCCTTTCAGAGGAACTCGTGGGTGAGCGCGGTTGCAGTTGCGGCTGCCACAAAGAAAATCACCATTGGATACAATGTAAAGCCCTACACGATTGACCCCTCGGAAATTGCGACCTTCGCAGCGGGGCTCGATGAAATTTCCCACTGTAGGGCAATCATTGGTATCGGCTCTCACACAGAATCAATGTACGAGTGGTTGGGCCTCCGAGCTGGCAAACCGCTCCTTGATCTGACGAGAGAATCGGTTCAACTGGTAAAAGGACTGATTCGAGGAGAGACGATGGAGTATAGAGGTCGCATATTCAACTGGAATAGCGAATGCTACCTGCGTTTCAAACCCCTTCGCGCAGACCTGCCCGTCTACATCCCCGGCATTGGGCCGGAAATGTTCGAACTCTCGGGAGAGATTGCCGATGGGAGCCTTCCAATGGCCACTCCTCCGGAATCTATTGATTATCCGTTGGGATACATCAGAGCAGGAGCTAGGAAAGCCGGACGGGACCCTTCCTCTGTTGATTGCTATGGTCTCGTCTGGATCTATGTGTCAAGGGACGGGAAGGTTGACAAGATCGCCCTAAAGCGCGTGATCGCCTACTTTCTACCATTCCTTGAGGAGAAGATGATTTCTAGAACTGGGATCACTTCGGAAGAGGTGGAACAGATAAGTAGACTGCTTTCTCAGAAGAAGTACGAGCAGGCAGTTGAGAAGGTCTCGGACAAGATGCTCGACCTTGCAATCTATGGAACTCCGCAGCAGTGCATAACAAGACTAGAAAGCATGCTGAAGGAGGGAGCAACTGGCATTTCGATCGGTGGCCCGCTGGGCGAGGATCCGTCGGAAGCAATCAGACTGATAGGGAAGGAAATCATCCCTGCTTTCAAGGACACTTCAGCCGGTCGCTGACCAGAAACGCAAAGCAGTAAGCGCGTAGATCTTCGTCACTCTGATCAGCGATTCAACTCTTACGGACTCGTCAATGACGTGCTCACGACCGTACTCTCCCGGTCCATAGGCGACTACGCACGGTATCCCCAGTTGCCTCAGGAATCTAGCATCGCCCACTGAGGGGACTCCAATTCTCTTCGCATGCTTTCCCATTACAGACATTATTGCCGATTGCGCACATGTGTAAACCCTCTCATTCGAGTCAGTCAAGTACGAGTCGACCTCGAAGATAGGTTCGACCTTCACGGAAAGATCCTTGTCTTTCCTTTTCATCTTCTCTAGCAACCTTTCTACCTTGGAGAGCACTTCCGGCGTGCCCAATCCTGGCACTGTATAGACTTCAACTGTGGCCTCGCACCTATCTGATATTGAATAGAGTCCCACTCCTCCGCGGATTGTCGTCCCTGCGGCGATTGTGGGCCTCCCAAGCAGAGGGTGATCCAATCGACCAAGATCGAGTTTTTCGAGCTCGAGGAGGACCTTGGCCATTCGTGTTACGGCATTTACTCCTTTGTGTGGCCATCCCGACCCAATCGATTTTCCCTTTACTGTTATCCTGAGCCACACTCCACCTTTCAAAGCGACTACAATCCAAGGGAATGATGGCTCTCCGAAAACGGCCGCATCTGCTACTAGTAGCGGGGACATGCCGCGTGAAAACCCCCTTGCAAGATACTTCATTCCGTACTGACTCTCAACCTCTTCATCAGCCACGGAAGCGACTGAATAGCCTCCTTTGATGCGGATGCCTGATTCTTTTATTGCCCTCCCCGCGAAGATCATTGCAGCCAGGCCTGATTTCATGTCGGCTACGCCTCGACCGTAGATTCTTCCCTTGCTGAGTTCACCCGAATATGGAGGATGCTGCCAAACCTCCGCCCTTGATGCAGAGATGTTGTCTGCGTGTCGGATGAACAAGAGATTTGGCTTACTTTCAAAGCCGTGGAGCACGCTTATTAAATTAGGGCGGCCAGGAGTCTTCGCGTAAGTTTTCACGCTGTAACCCATTTGCCGCAACGCATATCTTAGAAAGGACTGGACACTCGTCTCTTCGCCGGATGGACTGGGTATCCTGACGAGCTCTCGTGTGAATCTAAGGAGATCTTCCTTCAGGTCATCGATTAGATCAAGAACCCTATTTTCGTTATCGTCATCAATAGTAATCTTTCTGGGATGTAACTCGGATGACCTGCGATAACAGGTAGGAGTCGATAGAGCCCGTAACCGATTGGATTTGAATTCTCCTTGATTTCATATCACTTTTGTATTTGAGACTTTCAAAGAGGTATTTTGAGGAGGTGCACTCCGAAACAAGTGGCAGATTATGAGGAGGATCTTACGGATAATCGTCGGATTCCGCCTGAAGAGGTTGAGCTCTGAGCTGCTCTATGATCTTGTAGAGCTCGGAGGAATCCAGCACCTCAAGAACGCTCACAATATCATCAAAGTGCTCGTAGAGTTTCTGCCCTTCCCTGATTCCGAGTGTATTCAGCTTCGACACCTCCACCGGAATTCCAGAAGCGCCTCGGGACGACACGATTATTTCGGTGATGATTTTTGACAGGAAATCTAGCTCTCTAATCTTCTCGCGTACCTTGGTGATTCGATATAGAACGAGCCTTTCCGCCACGAATTGCAAGTCGGACACTAAGTTTGTCTCGGATCTCTCAAGTGCGTTGAGGATCCGCAATGAACTCCCAGGCAACCGAGAGTCCTTCACCCGTCAACTCTCTGTATTTCATCACTCATTGCCTTGACAAGGTTTGAGAGCGGTTCTGCAATCTCTTTCTTCTTCTGATCACCGTAGCGAGATGAAAGCCACATGTTGAAGCGGCTGGATACGTTCCACATGGCTATCAACGCCTCGGCTTCCTGCACGCTGTTGCTATCTCCGCTCATAATTTCAAGCAAAGGAAGAATTGCCTCGTATTTCCCTATTTTTTCACCAGCCTCGAGCGTTTGCGAGACGACCTTTAACTCGTCCTCGGAATCTTTTATTGTCTTTTTCAGCTCCGTGGAGAAACTCGATACCGAATTACTTGCTTCAGATACAGCTCGCATCAGCTCGGCCTTACTTTCATCCATCGCTCCCTTGATTCCCTGTTGCGAAGATCTGGCTACGTCCTGCAATGTTCTTTCGTTTTGACTTACGATTTGAGCAGTTACCCGCTCAACATTCGTCAAGAGCTTTTCATTCAGTTCCGACAACGAAGAGAGAGCTTTGCTCTTGGCAGACTCTATCTCTGTTATTGCGCTGTCCTTGAGCAGCCTTACTGACTCTTCGAGATTTCGTTTATCAGAAGCCAGAAC
This sequence comes from Nitrososphaerota archaeon, assembly GCA_021325255.1. The sequence goes on from JAJPHP010000065.1 coordinate 58,955, forward strand.
CTCAATGGATTTGCTGAGTGAGGCTTGAGTGTTCTGAAGCTCTCTAACCTTCTTGGCTTCCTGATCTTCGAGTTCCTTGAGACTCTTGTACTTAGCAAGTTGAGACTCGATAACGGGAAAATCCAACGCAGCCTCGCCCAGGTGTTTTTCGAACCTCAGGATCTTCGCCCCGTCGATGCCCATTTCCCGAAGATTGTTGAAAGCCGATATCTCCGCCTTGTAGGCTGCATATCTTTGTTCGAGCTTGTTGATTTTGTCGAGGTGAGCTCTTTCGCGGGATTCGAGGTCGCTTTTCTTCGCTTCGATTTCGGACAGTATCTTTTGCTTCTCGTCATTAAGACGTGCAATCTCAGGAATCAGCCCCAGAGATGCATCGTAGTTCTTGAGCACGTCCTGCTCGAATAAATTGAAGGCGTCTCTAGCCGGCACCCCTCGAGAAGCCGAAATTTGTGCGACAACCTGCCTGATTCCGTCGATTTGGTCCAGCGAGAGACCTGTATCGTGAGCTCTCTTGAGCTGAGCCAGGAGCGCCTTGTTCTTTTCAACTTCCTCTTTTTGCTTGGTTATTTCTGCCTGCAGTGCCCTCTTTCTTGGTTCAAGCAGTCCAATTACCTGCAGCTTTTCCAAAATCTCCTTTGCGTCAAATCGTTCTTCCTTTAGGGCAAGCAGGCAATTCCGAAGAGACACAAGACTCTTGATATCAAAATTCATTGAAGCGAGCTGGTCTTTGACTTCGGAGTATTCTTTGAGTTTCTTTTCGTCCATTGAATGCTGTTCCAGCATCTTAGCTCGTTTTGCTTGGAGTGAAGAGACCTCCTGTTCCAGAGCCTTGGATTCTTTGGATTTTGCGACTAACTCCTTACCCACCCGCTCAAATCTGATCTTCAGGTTATCAAATGAGGTACCGTATTTCTGTTCGAGGCTGTTTATCTTCTCGCACTGGGCGAGAATCTCGGTTGGCGTGTGCCCCTTTTCAGAGGCTCGCGTGTAAACTGATTCAACAAACCTCGCGAAGTGTGTCGGGTCAGAACCGTAGCGCTTCAGCGTTTCGGAGATCTTCGCTCCTTGGAGCATCTCGGACAACTGAATTCGGTTTTCCCGAGCAAACTTGGCAAGTTCGCCGAGCTCTGCCTCTGAACCTGAAGGATTCCTCACAGTCGCATTGACTTCCAATGATGAGTTCTTCGAACTTTTCGACGTAGTCGATAACAATGCCTGCTGCATCTCCTTAGGTTCGGCTCGCTGATTCTTGGAGGTCGATCCGATTGCCTGGTGATTTTCCTCGGCGTCTAGACTCTGAAATTGGCCCTTGGCCGCAGTCTTTTTGCTAGGCGTGAGAGATTGCTCGGTGGCCACGAGTAGAAACTACCTTCAGAGTGTATTTTAGCCGTACGATTTTCTAACCTGAATCTGAAATCCTAGTCGCTAGGAAGATTGTTGCTCAGTTTGCACTCGCCTTTGTGGAAGGGGTAGGAAGAACGCTGCAAAGTAAGAACCAGAAGAGACATTAGGATTCTATTTTTCATTCAATTGAGCCGTTGGAGATTCTCTTGTTAGAGCGTTGCTACATAATCCCACTTGTGCCTCCTCGAGGAGGCATTACATTAGCAGTCGAATACTGGGCCCTGCTTTCATTTCCTGCATTCTGCCCTTACAGTTCTGATCACGGCCACAAGCTCCTTTGAGTCTGTATCATCGAGAGTATCAAAGGTCGATTTGATTTCTTGGACGAAGACACTTTCAATTACAATTGAACCTGCCCCGAACATGGTTCTCAATGAATCAGAAAACTTGTCAGGGTATTTCAGGATGTCAGTCTTGATGAGCTTGAAAGTGTTGATAAAGTTCCATATCACTACTTTGGCTGCCGACGAGCCGTAGCGGCAGAGGGCCCGCTCCACGCAATCTGTAATCTTGAGGGCGAGTTCGTCAACTGGCCCTTCACCCGTATTTGAAAGCGTCATCCTCCGTGACAACCTTTGAAAGGAGAAGGAGATTTGCTACTACGCCTCGCTTCGAGCGATAATATGAGACCTGCGTAGGCCCAGCCAGAAGTCAAGATACGGATTTCAGCTGAACTTGACTGGGCAGAATATTTGTTTTGAAGAGAGCCATTCTCTCACAGATTATGCAGGCTCCAAGATCCTCTTTACATGTGCGCCCCCATCGCAGTCTGCCAGAAGGAATTCGGATCTCTTCCAACGTTCTTGATATTATTTCATTCCCAGCAGTTTCCTTCCTATCTCCTTGTCCTCTTGAATTTCCCTGCCGGTTCCTTCGGCGATTACTCTTCCTGAGAGCATCACGTACACGAAATCCGCCACTTGGATTGCCTTACGCGCATTCTGCTCTACCATTACAACTGATATGCCGGAGTCACGAATTGCCCTTATCTTTTCCATCATCTTGCTAACGACGATAGGTGCAAGAGCGGCAGTAGGTTCATCCAATACAAGCAACTTCGGGGCAATCATCATTGATCTTGCGAAAGCAACCATTTGCCTTTCGCCTCCACTCAGTTTCTCTACCTTTGTGCCAAGGTATTGCCTGAGCTCTGGGAATATCGAGATCATATCGTCCATCCTCTCCCTGATTTTTTGCTTTGAGAGATAGTAACCTCCTATTCTGAGGTTCTCCCTTACGCTGAGGTTTGGGAAGGTATTCTGTACCTGGGGGACGTAACCCATGCCCATACGATTGACTGCGTCCAGCGGGACACCGGTTGTTTCACGCCCTTCGAAGACAATCTTGCCCGAGAAGGGCTTGATCAGACCAACAACCGTCTTGAGCAATGTAGACTTGCCAGAGCCGTTCGCACCGATTATACCGACGATTTGTTTTTCCTCCACGGCAATTGAAACATCGTCTACGACCAGCGATTTGCCATATCCTGAGGAAACATGTTCAACGGACAGCACCGGTGGCTTTACCATCTTCAAACACCTACGTTTACTCGCCTAGATACACGTCAATAACGGACTGTTCCCTTGAGACCTCCTCCGGTGTTCCCGAGAAGAACAGCCTTCCTTTGTTTAGGACGAAAGCAAAATCTACTCTCTCAAAGACCAGATCCACTTTGTGCTCGATAACAAAGATAGTAACTCCGCGTTCGCGCCTCAAGTGTTCTAGCAGATCAAAGATCTTTGCGGCCAGGGTCGGGTTAACCCCCGCAGCAGGCTCGTCGAGCAAGAGCATCGTCGCGTCGGACATGAGAGCCCTCCCGATCTCAAGGAGCTTTAGCTGTCCACCCGAGAGGATCGAGGGCGACTCATTAGCATATTTTTCAATATCAAGAAATTTTAGGTGCTCATAGGCTCGTCTGATTGCTTTCTCCTCATGTTCCTTCCACCTTCTCCTATTGAACAGAGCTGGGAATAGACCTTCTCCAATTTGAGCTCTGTCGGCAAGTAGCATATTCTCGATAAGAGTTAGGCGCGGGATAATCTGTGGAGATTGGAAGGTGCGATATACCCCCTTCTTAAATACCTGGTGGGGCCTCAAACCAGTAATGTCTGAGTTACGAAATAAGACTCTGCCTCCGTCTGGTTTAAGTGCGCCAGAGACCAAGTTAAACAGCGTCGTCTTTCCACTCCCGTTTGGTCCAATCAGGCCGGTAATACTTCCCTGGTCAATCTGAAGGGTAATTTGGTCCGCGGCCACCAGGCCTCCGAAGCTCTTCGAAAGGCTCTCCACCCTGAGAATTGGATCCGCCATGTCAAATCTTCACCCTTCGAAGCTTCTCCCTGATTATGCCGTCAGGCCTATAGTAGATCACAAAGACAGTAAACAGGCCGAAGAGAATGAAGAGCAGGTTGTTAGAGTCTACGGGAAGCGCGACCGAATCCTTTAGGATGAGCAACCCTGTTTGAACAGCCGTGTAAATGGCGGATCCGAGTAGCGCGCCGACACCGGTCGAGGAACCTCCGATTATGCTCATGATGTAGACGGTAAAGGTGACTGCATAGGTGAAGAGCTCTGTTCCCGCAAACCCGATGTATTGAGCGTAGGCCGCGCCGTCGATTCCCGCGATTATCGAGCCGATAACAAAGACTTGCGACTTGTATCGGAATGTATTCTTTCCGAGCGCATCAGCGAGAACCTCGTTTTCCCTGATGGATTTTAGAACTCTGCCGTATGGCGACACCATGATTAGCCTATAGAGCAGATAGAAGCCAACAAATAGGGCAGAGCCAAGGATCAGGTTGGCCGCAACGGAAGTGCCATAGTCCCGTATCCAAGGGAAAGCAGAAGGGACGTGTGCTATCCCCACGGCACCTCCGAGCGCCGGAACGTTTAGCACGAATATGTTGATGACCTCGGCGAACATAAACGTGGCAAGCGCGAGAAAATCGCCTCGCAGGTTTAGGGCAGGAAGTGAGATCAGATAACCAGCGACAGCTGCGATTGCGGATCCGGCTATTGCACCGACCACAAAGGGGTACCCTGCAAGCGTCATGTAGGCCGAGGTGTAAGCTCCAATCATGAAGAAGGCTACGGTGCCAAAGTTGAATATCCCAGCTGATCCGTACTGCAAATTAACAGTGAGCGAGAGAATAGCAAAGAGGAGCACCGTGATCGCGGTCGCGCCAATGTATGAAAGAAACTCGACTGAAACCATATTCTCACAAGATTATTTTTGCTGCCAAGCACTCTTTCGCGGCCTTCTCAGAACACCAAAGATGCTGGGCCCAGAGCCAGAGATACCACTGGGAAAGTAGAGCATGGCTAGAATCACTACAATGTACGCGACCGCTGTGCTGTAGTACACTGGCTGCCCCAGAGCGATTAGGATCGGTATGCTGAAGTTCTCTGCAAAGCTCAATACGAACGCGGCTGCTACGACGCCGTAGAAGCTCCCTATCCCAGCAAAGATAGCGACCGCGATCACCGTGACGAGGAGGTTTGAGCCGATCGCAGGAGTTACGCCGGCCTGTCCTGCGACGAGCACTCCAGCGGCCCCAGCAAGCGCAGAGCCGAGGAACCAGACGAAAAGAATGACTCTCGTCGGCCTGATGCCAGAGGCGCGAACCAGATCAATGTTACTCGAAGTTGCCCTCATTGCAGCGCCGAACTTTGTGCTTGAGAGGAGAAAGTGAAGGAAGAGTACAAGGGCCGCAGCGAGCGCCATTGTGCCGAGCTGTATCCAGTTCACAAAGAAAATAGAGACGCTGAACGATCTGAATATAGTTGAGAAGTAAAGCTGGTTTCGTCCCCACACTTGCTGGATTATGTAAGTGAGGGCAAGGCCATACCCAACGGATGTGACTGTCGGCGCTATGAAACCTGGTGTGCGCTTCGCAAGTGGTCTGAAGATCGCAAAGTAGGAGAAAGCGCCGAGCAGTCCAGTCGCAACGAAGGCTACGGCGACTCCCGCCTCAAACCCGAGATTCCACGCCGTGGACACCGTGTACGCCGTATAAGCTCCAAACGTAATGAATGCGGCCTGAGCGATGTTGGGGAACTTTAGAAGCGAGTACGTCAGCGAAAAGCCGATAGTCGCGAGTGCGAAAATGCTTCCGTCCACTATCGAGATGAAAAAAGTCTGGGGGAGGAGCTCGAGGATGTTCACTATGCTCACTCGATGGAAAGTGAGAGAGAAAAAGGGATTTACTTTTCTTCTGCTCCCCGGTGAGCTCCCCTTATGAGGCTAGGTTGATGCCTGTCGCGGGAGAGTAGGAGCCAAATGTAGTGAACCCGTACCCTGTAGCATTGACCTTGACAACCCGATAGAAGGTGTACGACACCTGAGTAACGTCTCCCGCATTGTTCAACTGCAGAAAACCTGAGGGCCCAACGTAATTCATGCTGACCGGGACCATCTGGTCTCTGATAGCCGTGGCGTTGTATACTCCCGCCCGGGCGATTGCTTGGAATGCAAGCATTGCTGCGTCGTAGCTCGTGCTAGTGAAGAGTCCCGGTGCGAAGCCAAAGGTCTGGTTGAAGGCCTTTTCAAAGTTCACATAGGGTGCGGTGTTGGTTGTGGAGACGGCCGAGGGACCGGTCAGGTTAGTCTGTTGCATATACTGCGCCGCGAGAGGATCTTTGAAGAATGATGGGTCCTGCAGCTCGATCGAACCCACGGTTGGGATATTCTGCATGTTGAGACTGAGCGCGTTCTTGAATACGACAATGCCGTCTGCGACAAATTCATCGTAGAAAATGACATCAGGATTTGCCGCCTTTACCTGCTGCATCTGAGAAGTATAATCAGTCTGGCCGGCCTGAATCAGTATGGTGGTGACGATCTTGCTGCCTAGTAGTGAGCTCAAGCTGTTTGCAAGGCCCTGTCCGAAGGCATCGTTTCTAGTTACTATCGCTACCCTGCTATAGCCCTTTGCATTGACGTAGGCTGCTACCGCTTGAGCCTGTATGTTGTCGCTGGGAACAGTTCTGAACAAGTAGGGACTGCTGTTTGTGAGTTGACCCGCAGTTGCGGAAGAGGTCACAAGAAGAATGTGGTTTTGCGTCGCATACTGTTCGACTGTGAGAACCTGCTGTGTTGTTGGAGGCCCTATAACTACCTGGACCCCCTGAACCGAGTAGAGGTTCTGCAGGTCTGTTAGAGCGGTCTGAGGATCAGTTTGGACATCGTCTATGATCAGCTTTATGGGCTGGCCGTTAATCCCTCCAGACTGGTTTACCTGCAACGCCGCGAGCTTGATTGCGTCGACGATTCCCTGACCAGGCCCTGCGAGGGCGCCGCTGAGAGGCTCGAGCACTCCTATCTTTATGGGCGAGCTGATTCCGCGTCCGCCCCCTGAGGTGTTGTTTGCTGCCGTTACCGTGGTCGTTACTGTCGCGCCGCCTCCGCCAGATGTGACTGTCGTCGCCTGCGTTACTGTTGTTGTCTTTGTTGACGGCGATGAGACGGATGCCATTGCGGCATAAACTCCAGCTCCCACAATAATTGCTACAATAATCATTCCAACTATTCCAATGTAAGTACGCATGGGAAGTGCCTCCGATACGGGTCGTATATAGTGTTTGCCTTATTTCCCCAGCGAGAAGAAAAGCTCGGAGTATCCCGCGATCAAGCACGCTTTGCTGAATCAGTCGCCGGACCTTGTTCGATTTCTTCATTTTTACAACGAATATCGACGCGCTTGATCCCGATCTTCATCAGGCCTAGCAGACCGGCAGTGAGAATAATCGTCGAGAGTATTAAATCCCACGGATCCCTGAAATCCGTGACTCCTTTCACTGCACCCACTGCGATCACTACGGGTGAGACAAAGGACCTGACTCTTGGAGAGTAAATCAGGATCAGGCCACCTACGATGCCGCATACGCCTAATGCATAATCCAGAGGATTAGCTTGCAACCTCCACCTTGAGAAGTAGTGCGTCAAGAGTTTCAGAGCGCCCCCGACTATGGCCGCAAGAGCAATCGTGTAGAGGAGAAAGGTCTTCTTGCGGCTCAAGGTTCTCGTCGCTAACCGAATTCGATCGAGGAAATGTTGTCACCTTGCCTATCATATGTCGTTGTAATGATTTCTATATCATAGCTCTTTCTCTTAATGAGAGACAGAAAACCAGAATCCTCCCCATTGTTTCAAGAATCTCTTCGACCCCGAGTGGCAATATGGCTCGAGCTCTTGTTAATCTTTATCGAGCCCACAAGATTGTCGCCAGGAAGTCTGGTGTTTGTTGGAATGAGTCTCAATTGGAAAGGATATCGGTTCGTCGATATTAACGAGTTTCCGATATGAAGGTCTAGAGGTGAACTTCACCACGTGCGACAGCGTGAAGGGAAAGCGAATGAAAACTCTCCGAACAATCCAATGAATGCATTTATCCAATGAGTGCTAGTTTACTCTGCTCGTTCCGACATACACGCTGCCGTTGAGAATCTGGACGCTGTACTCAGGTAGAGGGCTTGGCGGCGGACCACCAGTTACGCTTCCATTGTTTGGATTAAAGGTGCCTGCGTGGCAGGGACAGTAGATCGAGGATCCGCGAAACTGAACCGTACAAATTCTATGCGTGCATATCGCGCTGAAAGCCTTCCACTGGCCGTTCACGCTGACGAGAATTGAACCACCGAAATTTGGATGGTTGAAATACTCGAATGTTTTTCCGGCGAGAGCACTAAGCTGTGTAATCAGGACATAGCCCGGAGGCGTGGTCACCGTCGACTGCTGTTGTCCTGTTGTTGTTCCGGAGTCTGACGTGCTCTGAGTTGTGGGCTGCGTCGTTGATTGCACGGTTGTCTGCTGGCTGTTGTCAGAGTTTGGCAGCGCTAACATCTCTTCAAGTCCCACGATGCTAATCGCGGTGAGAACTGAGGAGACGACGAGACTCCGAAGGAACTCTCGCCTGTTCAAGGGCTAGGGCTTCACTAACCCCGCTGCCTTCAATGTCTTGTCCGCGTGCTGGGATGCCTTGTAGGCAACAACCAGAGTGGTCGATAGCAAGATACCGAGTGTGAAGAAGAGCGGAAAATTGACCCCTGCGCTCCCCGCGTGAATCACCATTAGAGAGATGGCTGCCAACGAAAGTGTGCCGTGGAAGAAAAGCGAATCGCGAAACCTTTCCAGAAACGCGGCGCCAGTCAGCCAGACCACTCCGGCGATTGCAGCTGAAATATAGCCGAGAATGATGGCGGTTGTCAGGGGCCAAGTGACAAAGTAAGCGACGTGAAGTATGAGAAACAGACCTCCGAGCGTAGAAGCGTAAATGTGAATACGCCTCAGCAAATCCAAGTTCTTCGTATACTTGAGCATCTTCCTTCTTAAGAGCATGAAGACGGCAGTAAAGCCAATGAAACCAAGTGCGAGAATGCCAAGGACGTCGCCTGGAAGGATCAAAACACCTGAAATGAGCATCGACAAGTCACCACGAAATAGAAGAGCCGAGATAGGTTTCATTTACCCAGGTTCTATTCAATAATGAAGTAATTCCTACATTGCTCTAACTAGCCAGAACTATATTCGTCGCTATCGTGATCATCCGAACCACCGAACGACCACCCGCTGTCATGATGGTGATGAAACGTTGGTTGCTGACCAGTTCCAGATACCGTCGAGTTGCTGGAAGAACTAGAAGGAGAACCGTTGGCCGCGCCTAGCCCGAGAAAGTGAGCATAACCCGAAGCCAGATTGAACGGGTTGACGAAAAGAAAAACAGCGCCAAAGGCGATTAGTGCGACGAGCATCACTATTGAAAGGCGCGTCAATTTGTTCTTCATTGTATTCCTCGTTCGGCCCTCCGGCTGGAGTTCCCGTCTTCGTGATTGCACGCTACTCTTCTAAATATCTGTTTTCCAAAAATGCTCCCTAATCTATACTGAAACGAGGCGGCGAGTTCCCTTGTTGATCCCCTTCGTCGAGGAGAACCTGGAAATTTTGCTCTTGATGACGCGCGTAACATCTGAAATCGGTGTAGTACGAGGGCGCATCCCCCTCACGGCAAGGGAGATCAAAGCGACTACCGTGTGGCATTTCGCTTGAGTCAACGTGCTACATTCAGAGGTAGAACGAGAAATGTCTGATCCTGAATAGCGCATATTATTGGTCAGGCTCATTATGTAAGTGCAGTCTTAATTCAATGTAGCCTCTGACTAGTAAGGTTAGACAATGCGTTCCGGTTCAAATACAGAAGCAGCAAGATCATCAGGATACTGACTATGGTCTGACCGGGTGCGAAGGCAAGCCCCTCAACGTCAAGAAAAGCGACGCCAACAATAGCCCAGCTTTGCTTCTTGAATATACCGTAAGCCGCCACGAGCTCAAGGATTCCAAACAGACCAAATATTGGCCAGAGTGGCGCGGAGAATACGCCGCTGGCATTAGTGAAGCTAAAGTCAGAAAAGTCGCTTGCATTCATGAAACTTAGTATGGCCTGAATGAGCAGGAGTAGCAGTAGCGCGAGCGTCTCTGGCGCAAGACCAAGGCTTGATAGCGTGGCCGTACGGGGCGTGCTTTGTATCCGGAATCCGGCACTCTGCTGCAAGGGAGCCCCGCAGTTCTGACAATAAGCGGCATCATCATTGCTGACCGTGTTACACTTTGGGCAATTCATGGATTGCAATTTCTGGTTAAGATCTTGAGACCCTCCCCGAGGTTGATTTATTTAAGTTATTGAAACACAAATGTTCACTGTGTAATACGTAACCCACGGGCCCAAAAATCGTACAATCGAAAAGAGAATTCGTCCACTTTGTGTTGAAGTTAAAAAAAGCCTTTTGCCGGTACAGCTTCACGATTACTTTGAGTCAGACGATATACTGCCATATCGATTTAACCGGGATTTTGGCTGTCGTTGCATTCTTGTGATTGAAAACAGTCGGTTTATGCGATTTCCATATACGTGGCGGCGCTTACTTCTTCGAAATATCGCGGAAAATACATGGTGGAAACGTCATCCATTTCTCAGCCAGGTAGCAATGACTGGTATCTGGACCCCTCGCCTTGGTTGAGTGCCATGCGCCACACATCGCCGGTGTTCTATAACGAGCAGGGCGAAGTATGGCACGTCCTCCGGTATGATGATGTCGAACTGGTGCTCAAACACTTCAGTGTCTTTTCCTCAGAGTTCGTAGGATATGGGTCTTCATCTAAAGGAGAAGAAAGCAGCGGCACAATCCTGTCGAGTATGCTTACCACCGACCCGCCACTTCATACCAAGCTGCGTAACATTGTGTCAAGGTCATTCACGCCGTCAGCGATTGCTTTACTCGAACCAAGGATAAAGGAGATCGCGGATGGATTGCTTGGCACAATTGTGCCAGCAAAGGGCACAGACATGGTTGCAGATTATGCCGAACCCCTTCCGATAACCGTAATCGCAGAGATGCTTGGAATACCCGCCGAAGATCGGAGAAAGTTCAAACAATGGTCTGACCGGATAGTCGGAATTGCTGAAGGACAACAACAACCAACCCAAGATTTTGGTGAGAACCGGACAAACCTCGAACTCGGGATGTACTTTGGGAAGATTGTGGAAGAACGGCGCGCAAATCCTGGAGATGATTTGATCTCCTCGATTGTGACATCGGAGGTTGACGGAGAGCGCCTGAGCCTACGGGAAGCAGTGAGTTTCTGCATCCTTCTCTTGGTAGCCGGCAACGAGACCACGACGAACCTCATTGGCAACGCCGTGAGGCTCTTTGTAAGACACGGTTCCTTCGCAAAACTGCGGGAGGACAGTTCGCTATTACCTGGCGCGATTGAGGAGGTCTTGCGCTACAGCTCTCCAGTTCGGGGTATGTTTCGAGTAGCGAAAACCGATACGGAAATTTCGGGAAGAGCTGTGCCTGCAGGTCAATCGCTGATGGCGTGGATAGGGTCTGCGAACAGGGACGAAGCAAAGTTTTCCGAGCCCGAGCGTTTCGATACTGAGAGGAAACCAAATCCGCACATTGCCTTCGGGCATGGGATACACACCTGCCTTGGCGCTCCTCTTGCACGTCTTGAGGCAAGGGTTGCCCTAGGTTCTCTGATTAAGAGATTCAGAGAGATAAAGCTCAAGGTATCTGATGACGAAGTGGAACCGCTCAGAAACATGGTGATAGGCGGAGTGAGGCATCTCCCCACGGAATTAGTGCAATAGGAAAGTCGGCATTTCGAAAGGAGAGAATCCTCTTCAAGCAAGTAACGTTTCAGATTTGCACCTTGTTCTCTTCAAGACGCTCCACAAGTTTCCTGATCTTTCGAACTGTCTCAGGATGCAAGCCGTGCTCTATCCTCTCGGCGTCCTCCGTTGCGATGTCATTTGAGACGCCCAGGAGAAGTAGGAACCTACGCAGAGTTTCATGGCGGCTCTTCATGTTTCTCGCAAGGTTACGACCAGAATCGGTGAGCGCCATCCCGCGGTATGGGGTGTGTACTAGGTATCCTTGTTTGTGGAGTTTCTTCACCTTGCTCGTCACTGAGGACTTGGACACTCCGAGGCGCTCTGCTACGTCTGTCGTGGAGGCAAATCCCTTTTCGAGCACGAGCAGGTCTATCAGTTCGAGATAGTCCTCAGTTGCTTCCGAGGATTTCTTGCGTTCTAGCGAAGTCTCCATGCCTTTACTACCTCTGACCATTTCTCCGCGATATATATCCACTCGCCCTTCGATCAGTTCTTTGACAGAGCCAGGCGCCTATCCGGTGGGCTTGGGTCCGAAGGTTTAACTCTTTGTCCCCTCGGGCAGACCTGAGCAAATTATTGTGAATCCATACGCTTTAATGTTTTGCAAATGAGACAGAGTTAGACGCAACAAACTTTATAGAACGCGTTACACTTTAGTAAATGCGGCTATCTTTATTGCACGCGACTGCACGCAGGTGATCTCCACTTTCGGAATTGAATGCCTCCACACTAGGCTCGTCTTCGAGAGTTCAGTATCTCAGAAGGTCAATAGTCGATTACATACACTGGCTGGGGCCGGCCCTAATTGTCTCGGTCGCGTACATGGACCCGGGCAATTACGGAACCGACCTAGCCGCTGGCGCGACATTCAAGTATCAACTCCTCTGGGCTGGCTGGCTCGCATCAGCAATGGCGATGCTCCTCCAGTATCTATCGGGGAAACTTGGGATTGCAACTGGCAAAGACCTTCCCGAGATGGTGAGAGATTCTCTTGGGACGAAGAGATTCATAATACCTTATTGGCTTGCCGCGGAAATCGCTGCAGCCGCGACCGACCTAGCTGAGTATCTCGGAACCGTGATTGCTCTAAATCTTCTCTTTGGAATCCCGCTGCTATATGCGGCGGTGTTTGGCGCTCTTGATGTGATCCTTCTGCTCACCATGATGACAAGGAGGTTTAGAATGATTGAGCAGTACTTCATGCTGCTTGTCAGCATTCTAGTTTTCGGCGTCCTGTACCAGGTCGTTGTGGTCCGCCCCGACCTGGCCGAGGTCATCCGCGGGTCTTTCATACCCCTTCTCACGCCTAACTACGCAGGAGGTCAGCTTAACGATCCCACGCTCCTCGTCGTGGGCATGATCGGCGCGACAGTGATGCCCCACGCGATATTCATTCACTCCTGGCTTACGAGGCAAAAGGTGGTCAAGGGAACTCACGAGGAAAAGGTAAGGAAGAGAAAGCTGCACCTAACGGAGACGGTAACTTTGCTCACATTGGCTGGCATCGTGAACGCAGGTCTCCTACTTGTAGCGATACCACTCTACCCCAATCCAAACATCACGGTGGAATCCGCCTACCACAGTTTCGCTTCACTTTACGGCCCTGCGGTCGCCGTGCTATTTGTAGTGTCGATGCTGGCTTCTGGCTTGAGCTCATCTACCACGGGGACTATAGCCGGTCAGATGATAATGGAGGGATTAATTGGAAAGCATGGCAGCATATGGCTGCGAAGGATTGTGACACGGTTCATCAACGTCTTTCCAACAACACTGGCCATCCTTATCGGGCTCGACCCCTTGAGTCTTCTTGTCTACAGCCAGGTTATACTTAGTCTGTTGATCCCTCTGCCGATGATTCCACTGGTGTACTACACGGCAAAGAAGCGCTTCATGGGAGACTTTGTGAACACTAAGGTCACTACAGTCTTGGCCCTGCTCACGGTGGTTGTGATAGTCGGATTCAACGTTTATCTGCTCCTGACCAAACTTTGATGCAAAGGACATCACAGTTTATCAAGTATTTCCAGTCCTACGTTACCTCGAACTTTTCAAAATGTGCCTTTGCCCGTTCCTTGAGATTTGTTGGAACTGTTACGTCAATCGTGTCCCGAGGGGTTCTCTTCCGAAGAGCTTCAGGCCGTATTTTGCTCATTAGCTCTGGAATCCACTCGCCCCTCCAATCGCGAGGTTGTATTTCTTTGCAATCTCAGCTAACCCCGACACGTCTGGAACGCCCGTGCTCGGAAAGACTCTGGACGCCTCGTCCTGTTTTATGCTAAGATTGGGAAGAGGGGAAGGAGTCCACTGGCGATGCTCTGGAGCTCTCGCACTCGCAGCTGAGGAGGTTGACTGAAGAAACGAAAGGGGTAAGGCCATTGCCATAGTACGACGATGAACTTCCCGCTCGCGTGTGTGACGGCAACGACTATTGAGAGTATAAAAAGAGCCATTGGAACAGGTTGAACTTCCCTGCACGTTCGGCGAATTCCGGATTTTCACATCCCTTGGTGCAGTGGGTAAAAAGGGCAAGTTGGAAAACAGGGGGCGAACATCGAGAGATCGATTTACGAAGGCTTGATTCGTCTTTTGATCGGTACGCACTCGCTTAAAGGCGGAGCCCCCAAAAGGGCATCCTTGAAAATCCGAATAGCGTCGGGAACTGGAGCAATTTCTAGCCGAATTCGGATGTTCGGAGCAGCCAGCCTCCTCATAGAATGCGTGTGAATTGTCGTTCTTGCTTCCCAACATGACAAAAAAAGGCGACGCCTCTCGCTTCAGATTCGAGGCTTGACCGATGAGAGTCTGTCCAGGCGAACCAATTTCCTTTTAGTTCACACAATAGCGCTCCATTCGTCAAGAAGTAAATGAGAGAAAGGCTGGCAGTGGTTCCCAACATCGTACTTATCAACGGCCTGGTCTTTACCGGCGTGGCAGGTCGCCCTCTCGCTGAAGCGGTCGCAATCACAGGCGAGCTTATTTCTGCTGTGGGCACAACAGGCTCAGTTTCCAACCTCGCAGGGCCTAACACGCGCGTCATAGACCTTCAAAGACGCCTTTTGATTCCCGGAATCAACGATGCTCACGTGCATTTTTCTCCCGACTGGATTGGCGAGACTCTCGAGCTTGAAGGGATGGAGCCATCCTTCGATGCAGTCCTCAAGGCAATCAATGACTGCGTGAGGACAAATCCGCCAGGCACTGTAATCAGCGGAGCAATAGGCGCAACCGCATTCTTCGATCCAGAGTGCACTCCTGAAAAGCTCACCGAAGCTGCCCCTAATCACCCCGTTATCTTGCACACCTGGACGCCTCACGCCGCAATCATGAACCAGGCGATGGCTGAAAAGTTAGGCGTTAAGGCAGAAGAGCTTCCCGTAATGGGAGGATTCTTCGCGAAGACGATGCGCGAGTCGCACTGGAATGGAGTTGTACATGAGTACGAGACGATGCGCCTGTACCCCATGCTCCACGATTTCGCGACCGAGGTCCAGCACCTCCGCGAAATGCTGGATAGATGCGTTCGCTGGGGAATTACCAGCATACAACTGATGTCTTTACCTACCGATCCGCAACACATTGTCGATCTGCTGGCGACCATTAACCCACCAATCCGAGTGCGAATCATTCCGATGCCACTTACAAATCAAACGGGACGATTGAAGCCCGTGTATCCTGCGATCCCTGAAGCGATCTCGGACAGAGTTCGTGTTGATGGAATAAAGTGGCTCCTTGACGGAACTCCAGTGGAGCGCTCTGCGGCCCTGCGACAGGAGTACGCGGACGAACCTGGGTGGTCTGGGCCGGCGATCTTCTCAAAATCAGAAATGCGTGCTATTCTGGAAGAGGCACGCACCAGTAATAAGCAGGTGATGGTTCATGTGGCCGGCGATGGATCAACCGAGGCATTTCTTTCGTCTCTGGAGGAAACGGGCGGACCGAATGTGTGGAAAGACAGGCGGGTGCGGATCGAGCACGGTGATGGAATCGTGCCCGATTTGGTTCTGAGAGTGAGAGAGCTGGGCGCCGTCGTGGTTGCAAACCCGACGCACCTTCCCTTGGGGCTGCTTTTCATTAGACGATTTGGGCCCGATGGGGCAAAGTTGCGACAACCTCTTCGCTCGCTATTGAAGGCAGGAATTGCGCTTGCATTGGGATCGGACGGAGAGATGAATCCTTTCCTGAACATCATGCTTGGAAGTATGTATCCTAGGCGGCCCGAGGAAGCACTGACACGGGAAGAAGCAATCATCGCGTACACTGCAACTTCCGCTTATGCGGAATTCGAGGAGAACCGGAAGGGCACTCTGGAACCGGGGAAACTGGCCGACATTACAGTGTTGTCCCAAAACATTCTGACAGCCCCTCCGCCCGAGATCCCCAAAACGCAATCTGTACTTACAATCGTGGGAGGGAAGATCGTGCACGACGCGCTTTCTTCGACTCATGAAATCACGAGGAACTGAATCACCAGGCACGATATAGAGATGGGCGCCCAGGCCGAGCGTCCAACTGTAGGTTCGGCGCTCTCACATCGTGAAGGAAAAACCAACAGAGTCAGGTTCGATTGTTTCGGATCTGCTCACCAGCCTGATTCTATTCTTCGCAAAGTTCCTAGAAAACTGCTGGCTGTAGCGAGAGGCCATTCGTAGAAAGAGAAAGCGCTAGGCGTTTAGAGCGTCGGTCGATTGGGATTTCCCGATCAGAAATCTAATCGGAGACCGATGATATCCGTTTAGTACAAGATCATAGGCGGCTCGAAGGGCCTGACAATGACAGGTGTCGTCATAGTCCTATTCTATCGTTTCGCTTTGCTCTCGAGATTTAATGCTACGGCCGCACGTATGAGATTCTTCAGTGCGGTTTCGTTAATCATATCCCCTTCGTGAAAGTCGATTGCCCGCCTAACGGTCCCGGGCTGGGTGAACAGGTGAGAGGGATCCTCGAGTGAAGCACCCTTGAAGAAGGTGAATTTTAAATGACCCTTATAGATCTCGCCCGTGCAGATGCCGCCGTTGTGGGACCAGACTGGGACTCCTGCAGGGTTCGTTGGCTTTTTCCACTTTATCTCTTCGATGATTTCCGGGTCCGCCTCCTTGATCACTTGACGCACCTTGGCGAGCGTCTTGCCCCGCCAATCACGTAGCACCTTGATCATCTCGTCGATCTGCTTGGAGGCATCATCTTGATGTCCAGAAACGGAGGGCTCCAGTCGGGCTCTAGTAGAACTTTTCACCATTTTCCTGTTCCCACTCCTCTCTTCTGCGCGATGTTGCAGAGCATGTCAGAATAGATGTTCAAACCGATGTTCGTCATGTTGTATATATGCTCGCTTGCAACTAGGTAGACAATTTCGCAGACCTGTCGTTCCGAATAGTGCTTTAGTAGTTTTCCAAATATTTTCGGATCTACCTTCTTTTCCTTTGTTAAAGTTGTGACGTAATCCAAAGCGGCCCGCTCTGCTTCGCTAAACAGAGGACTGGTTTGGTATTGGGCTAACACATCAAATTTCGCCTAGTTCATCGAAGCCCAGATTGTTGCAGCGCGGTTTGAATCTATGCAAAAGAGGCAGACATTCATCCTGGCCACCTGCTGGCGAATCAGCATCACCGTTTCTTTCGGTAGTTCCAGTTTTTGATCTAGCATTGAAATCTGCGTGTAAAACTGGAGAAACTCGGGAGGCATGCGCGAGTTGAACACCCTTGCAGGTGTCATCACTTTGCCAAAGTGTTGTTTCATATTCTGATAGGCTTGTTTTATTGCCGCATCATTTGGTTCATGAATCGGATGAAGGAAAGGCTCATCCATATCTAGAACAGTATCTGTTTCTACTCTCATCTGATGATCAAGACCCCTTTTGATTATATTGGTTGATCTGGAAGGAATTCCCGTCCGGGTCAACGAAGACGGCAGACACCGCATAGGGATTCTCCGCCGGCTCCCGCTTAAAGTGCACTCCGCGAGATTTCAGCTCGGCGGAAATCTTTCTACAGTCGTCTACCTGCATCACTATCGGAGGGATGCTACCGGGCCGCCAGTTGCTGGCCAAGCCGTCTGGATCGGAAGACCCCACCTGCCAGAGCGTTAGTTCCAGTTCCTGTCCCCTTGGTCCTACTGTCACCCATCTCTCGCCCCCGGGCGGGTTGTAGTCAGCCTTTTTCTCGAAGCCTACTTTCTTTGTGTAGAATTCCACCGCTTCATCCTTGTTCTTCACGACAAGTGCCACATGAGTTATCTTTGCGTTCATACCATTCAAAGCGAGGACGTCATTACTTGAACCCTTGCCTAAACAAATTACAAAAAAGGGAAGCGAGGAATAAATACGACGTTCGTGGCTACTTAATTCGCTTCAGGAGCATAAACCACAGCATGGACGAGCTCGACATGAAAATCTTGCGCTCTCTGATTTCTGAGAGGGCAGTTTCTCCCTCAAACGCGAGCGTGAGATTGTCGCTCAGAGGTATCGCAGCCCGTCTTGGCGCCGATGATACGACGGTGAGGTATCGATACAAGAAGTTGCAGGAATCAGACTGCATTTTAATTTAGTCGCTTCTAGTAAATCCGGCATTCTTCGGTTACAGAGTTGCAGAAGTGATGGTAGACGTTCAACCAGAGTCTGCAAAGGCCGACATGATTAGAAAGCTCAAGTTGGTCCACGAAGTTACTGGAATAGTCAATTTTTATGGCAAGGGAATAGAACTCTATGTGATATACAATGGTGACGAGTCGCTTTCCAGGACAATCGAACTGATTTCGCGTATCACGAATGCTGAAAAGATCAACCAGTCGCGAATGCCGATGCCCCACAGCTTGACGACAAATCTGACCACGACGGACGTCGCAATTATTCGCGCGCTTTCAAAGGACGCGCGCAAGTCGACCCTTCTCGTAGCAAAGGAGCTGGGACTCTCTACAAAGACAGTGAGGAAGAGAGTGGAAAGACTGCGAAGAGAGAACACAATCTTGCCTCTTCCTATTCTTAACATAGCAAGCATTCCCGGACTCATTCCAGTCTACCTCTTTTACGTCTACTCCAACAGCGAGGTCAAAGCCTCCGTGGATCGAGCGATGATATCGCACTTTGATGCTGGCTACATCATGGGAAGTTTCGCAGATCCTGAGATTGGCAACATCGTTATTGGCGCCTCTATAATGGCAGAAGTTCCGAAGATCTTAGAGTGGGCAAAGTCACAGCCGGGAATTGCAAGCGCGCGCATAGACATCGCGACAGAGACTTTTATGTTCCCGGAGAAACTTATCGAACT
The DNA here is from genome assembly GCA_021325255.1 of Nitrososphaerota archaeon. Next base: position 77,790 of record JAJPHP010000065.1, read on the forward strand.
GCTCGAGCTGAGACGCGAAAAAGTTGCAGCGTCGTAGAAAAATGCACTTTTCTAATGGCTGAGATCTCGCTATCATCGCAGTTCTTTCGTGAAGATCTGACAAAAGACGATTGTATCCTTGAGACTAAACGTAAGACCGATAAACGCCGGTCACGAATTTTCGCATGATTGTCGCTATTGCGATGAGGTCAATGCAAGAAGCTCAATACACTAAAATAATCAGTAAATGGCAACTTTGTCGAACAACAACATTAGCGAATGGATATGTCCATAGAGCGAAGTTTTCCATTTCACATCTAAGGTTTGGAGGGACAAGATTTCAATGATGAACGAAGGTTATAGGATGTGCTCAGGATGCAATAGGAACATAATGGTCTCATCTCGAGGTCTGTTTCTACCCCATAAAGACAAGATAAAGAAAACTGCCTGTCCCATGTCTGGGAAAGCACCTAATTATGACATATGCGATTTGTGCGGAAAGAAAATTGCAAATCCGGACAATGAGACTAGATATTGTTCGGAAGAGTGTGAGAAGAAAGATTCCCGTCGTCGCTTAATGCCTGTCAATCAGGAAATTTCGAAAAGAAGAATGAAGTCATTAAAATTTTCAGACCCGCTCTATTTCAATTAAGGAAGATTTAGTTGGTCATAGTTTAGACGCAATACGGGCTCGGATTCTGACCTACTGCAATTCAACATCCTTCCAGTAGATTGGAGATCAAATCATCCCTAATTTAGAGCATCACTTCGGTCGCGGGTGCTTTTGGGAACCCATGTAGCCGGAAATCCATTCAAATAGCTTTAGGATTCGAGAGTGGTGCACCGAGTTATACTTTGCACATCGTGTTAAACTGAGTCAATGCGCGTCGGAGGAACTTTAGGCTTGCTTCGGACCTAGGAACTTATCAGCCAGCTCACGCATCAGTTCAAGATGTTTCTTTACTGCAGTCTCCCCTTCAGGCGTTATTTGGATTATTGTCCTTGGACCGAGAGCGCCAAGAAACTCTCGACGTTGAATTACGAATCCTGCATCTTCCAAAATCCCAAGATTCTCGTTGAGAGAGCTCTTCGGTGTTTTCACGGCTAGTAGCAATTCCGTGAAGGTCGCTCGTTTAGACCCAAGGAGCGCCATCATTATCCCTACGCGCGTCGAAACCGAAAATGGTCCTGGCGACCCTGTGTGAGAAACTGAATCTTCCTGTTTCCTTTGCGCTGTTGTGGCAGCTTCTTCGCTTTCAGAAGGCAGCAAGTGCAAGCTCCTTGGGCGCGTCATAGAGTGACTTTACTCCCGAAAGCAGGAAGATTGGGGAAGCTAGAGCCCACGTCCACACTGGAGCGCCGGGAATTCTCGGTTCCGAACGGTTGGGCCATGGAGACCATCCGTATCACAACCAGCACCATACATCCGGGTATCCAGTTTTCCTTTGGAAAACTTAACATGCGTGATTCTAAAATTGAAAAATCGTTCCAACGCTATTTTCAATGAAAGCGTCTGGCAAGGCGTTTGCAAGTTTGATAAGGGCTCTAATTCCAGTGCAGTGCGAAGGAAGCACTATCTTTGGGGTTATGCTTTTCATCTCTGTAACCGTCTTGTCGATTATCGGAGCGAAGAAATCGCCCGTCAAGTGGAATCCTCCAACGACTGCGTAGACCTTGTCAACTCCGGAAACCTCTTGCGCATATCTGACAGTGTTTATTATTCCTGCATGGGCGCATCCCGAGATGACGACAAGTCCCTTATCCTTTAGGTTTATCACAAGCCCCTGATCGTCTAAAATCAACGGATCATGAACAGGAGTTTCATCCATTATTCGAAAATGCATATTTGGCGGCATCCCCCTTTCAAAATCCGTATGTCTCGGTATCTCACCTGTTACTAGTGTTGTCTCTGAGGCAAGACGAGTAGGTCCCTTTGATTTCTCTAATCTCGCCCCTCTGTTGCGGAGCTCCCGTTCGTCGAGGAAATATGGCGCGTAAGATCTTTCGCCGTTTGGGAACATCAGCATGGTCTTACGCAACGCTCCAGGATGCAAGATTAGTGGCAGTTCTTCTCTTCCGATGGCTGATAATGTCTCCGACGTTGCGGCGGTATGGTCGGGATGGCCGTGTGAAACAACGAGTGCTTCCACCTCTTTCAAATCAACCTTAAGGGCACTTGCATTTCGTAACAGAGCTTCTTTTCCGAGCCCCGTGTCAAATAGAATTGAGTGGGATCGCCCTCCCACATTTATTCTAGCAAGAAGCGACCATCCAAACTCTGCTAGCATTGGTCTGCCTGGGATTTCTCCTGTTATGGCATCCAGTCTTGGCCTCCGAGCAGTTTGGGTGCTAGCCAAGAATCCATTAACATAGTTGTCTGCAAGAGTAATTAGCTGGATTGAATCCGCCGCGTTCAAAGTTCTCGTGTGCGCGAAATGAAAACTGTTTAAAAGGGTTTGTCATTGTTTGCTCTGTTGCACGAATATGATGTTTTGATGCCTTCCTCTGTGTGTTCTCTGAATGCTTCTTTTTTACATCGCCGCAACAATGAACGAGTTGTAGATGGATACCTTGAGCGCCATCTCTTTCGCCATGTTCACAAACTTCTTTGCGCTCACGTACTCTCCAAAGATC
>JAJPHP010000024.1 GCA_021325255.1 Nitrososphaerota archaeon
GCCACTTAACGATAGCAATGGTTTGTTAGGCTCCCAAAAGCATGTTTCTCGTGCTCAACAACCATGTATATTGGAGGAAAATTCTGCCATGAGTTCCTTAAGTGGACAGTATCAGGTGCGAAATAGACTACACCTAATAGGTATGGCTGTGTCCTTACTCTTCGATGTCAAGTTTCGGCTAGTCAAATACATGATGCAAATAACGCAGAGCGAAAGACACCAGCAGGCTGTCCGAATTAAGGATGTAATCTCAATGCTTTACGAAAATTGTAATTCTGGAGCCGCCCGAAAGTTCTTCAACGATTCGCTTTGCTATCAATCTTGCAGGATCCCTTACTCCAACCCTCTTTTCCAAATCTGGAAAACTCTCGAACTTCTTCCTGTCCCGCTGATTTACAATCTGTCTCATGAACGTCTTGCCTATACCGGGAATCAACTCAAGCGCGTGTAGTCTCGGAGTGATTGGCTGAAGTTCGTTAAAATAGGCTATGAATCTACTTTCATTTTCTCTGACCAGTTTCTCTGCGACACTCTGCAATTCGTTCCTTGCTTCGTTTGTAAGTTCCTCATAATTCAATTTCCCGAGCACGCTAACGATCCTGCTGCGGTTTTCCTTTCCTATTGGAATTCTTTCGCCCACGGTGAATTCGGAATCATTTGCAGCGAGAATTTCGAGCAGAGTCAGTCTCTCCTCTCCGAGCGCCTGAATAAGAGGGCCCTCTCTTTCTTTTATAATCGCAGACTTGCCACGAGAAATGAAGTCTAGCACATAAGCAAATTCTTCATATTTCTTCGCTGGTGCCGGTGGTGTCGAATACAATCTTTTCTCGTCGACTCTCTGAAAAAGAGTACGCGATCTATCAAATTATTTGATAATCGTCGTCGTTTAAGGTAACCTTTTGGACTGGCTTGCTTTTTAGTTTACTTTTTCTCTTGGTCCCATCAAATTTCAAGAACTGATATTCTCTGCAACAAGAAAAGTATGAAGGTAAGGGGAAGATGGAGCGTTTATTGTCGATCTACACCAAAAGCCAAGCGTAGAACGATTTATTCTTTCTCGATCAACAGTGCTCGACCCCTTGTGCAAAGTCGACTGAATTGGCTTAGGGTTCACGGGGAGTTGACTTCGAGGATCGCCTTGACGATTATGAATCCGGAGTGGTCGTGCGGCCTCTCACTCACGAAGAGTTTTGAGAATCTTCTCAACTGTCGCGGTTGGTACAAGCTTTCGCCAGCCGGAAGTGAATACTCTGAGTTCCTCTTGAGATTTGGGCATGATGTTGATAATTTCAGTGGCTTCCTCAACAGTAAGCCCGCATTCGTCAATCAATGACTTCCTAAGCTTTTTTGCTTTGTCGGGTTCAGTCTTTGAGAATTTGGAAAGGTAGTCCATAGTTCTCTTTTGTATCTGGTCTGTTTGTTCGGGGTCTATTTTAGAAAGGATCTCCTTTGCCTCGGGCACTGTAATGATTTTTGCCTTCTTTGCGGGAGGTTGAAGCGATGCTTGATGCTGCTGAGCTTGTTCAGTCAAAGTCTTACCAAATCCCCTTTTTCTCTCTTGTCTCTCTTACAACGGGTGCCTAAAGAAAATGTCGTCAAGCTTCAATTGGCAAAGTCTAAGTTGAACTCAAGAGCGGACGCACATGTTCAAGACGGGCAATAACTTGCTTCGATTTTCCGCCTACGGGAACGGCAACCACTACGCTTCTTCGCCTAATCTCTTCGACATTGCCTACGGTACCCTGAAATCTACGATGCGGCATCCCCTTGGTCTGCCTCGAATCGATATCAATCACAACGCGATCACCTATGTTGTACTCTCTCAGAAGTGCACCGAGAGGAGACCTCGGTTTCGATCGAAGCACTGCTCTAGTCTTTCTTCTATAACCACGCGATTTTGGCATTTTGAACTATGTCCTCTCTGCCTTCTCTTTCCCTTTTGCAGAAGTGTGGCTTTTTGTGCTTTAAATGCTTCTATTCTCATCCGTCGCTTGCGCACGCTCGAAGACGCAGAGTTTCTGGCTCAAGTGACGCGTGTAGGGGAAAGAGAGAGACTAGATCTTTATGAGGTCCTAGCCTGTGATAAGAAATCCAATCGACCTCCCCATCTGTGCTGAGAGTTCTTAGGAGGGTGAGGCGGAAAAGAATACAATGACTTTGTCAGATCTGACATTTCATCCAGATATAGTCTTACCCACTTGGGACTTTTTGAACAAATGCCTTCTCTTGGTATTCTAGAATTGCGATAAGGGGGAGATGAGAACGATGATTTCTTTGGTCCTTCGACACTGTTTGATTTGCAGTGTACTGCGTCAAAAAACATTAAGTTATTTTGCATGGATGAGTCATGACACTGGAACGTGTGCAACTCCTCTGAGCAGAATGTCGGTCTGTGCATTTTGCTGGCCATAGATCCAGTTTGATGGATTTCAGTGAACAAGCAGGAAATGGATTTGTTTCAAAATAAGAGGGTTGCGGCGATTCTTTTCACTGGAGGAAAGGATAGCACTCGAACAATTGAGCTCCTCAGGAGATCAGGTTACAAAATTGCGTGCCTAGTAACCATGATATCTGAAAATCTGGAAAGCTATATGCTTCACACTTCTAACATTCGCGTAGTTGACTTTGCTGCTCAGGCTCTTGAGATCCCTTTGGTGACCGGCCACACGATGGGTCGAAAGGAGGAAGAACTCGACGACATAAGGAATACTGTGAACACCGCAATGAATCAGTTTGGATTTGACACGTTAGGCTGTGGCGGTATTGCAAGCGAATATCAACGAAGTCGAGTCGAGAGCATTGCCGACAAGCTGGGTCTCAAGACCGCCTGCCCCCTCTGGGGCGTTGAACAGTTTTCCTACATGCAAGAGATCGTAGCTCAAGGGTACAGATTCATACTCACTTCTGTCTCGGCTGCTGGACTTGACAAGAGCTGGTTGGGTAGAGAGATCAGCTACAAGGATGCATTAGAGCTCTCAAAGCTGTCAGAAAAGTTTCATTTCAACCTTGCATTCGAGGGAGGCGAGGCGGAGACCCTTGTGCTTGATTGCCCTTTGTTTCTAAAACAAAGACTACAAATCTTTGACCAAGAGGTGGAATGGTTTGGAGATTATGGCAGGCTGAGAATAAAGAAGATCTCTCTCGCCGCAAAATAGAAAGACGCGATTTTTCATTTCGGGAAACTATATCTCGTCTCCTAGGAGGGACATCTCTTGGATTGCTTGTACAACCAGATGGAGATCTCGCGAGACGTTTAGGAGGAAGAGAGTACCATCGAGAGCGTTATCTTCTGGGACGATATATCACTGAGTACCAAAAAAGTTCAATGAAGAATTTGAAACTTTTCATTGACAAAGCTACAAGAATTGTGCATCTTCAACGTAGTTGAAGATGCGATGAAAAAAATGCGCCTGTGTGAAAAAGATGCTCGGATTTTACTACTTAGACTCATTACATATGACTTACGTAGGATCGCCAACTAAGATTATATCCTCAAGAAATGAATTGTAATGGTTGCTGGCGTATCTTGATATCAGACAATTCAAATTCGGTCAAAGACAGCCGAAGTACCCCGACCTGCATGTGATTTTCCTGTCTAGGCGGTACCTTACCTGATTCACAGATGGTTTAAATCCGAGAAAAGGAAACAGCTGCACTAACAGGATTCATGCTCGATAAGATCAAAGATGGGCTGCAGAGTGCGATAAACAGGCTCGTTGGTGCACCCACTGTCGACGAAAAGGAGATCAAGGAGTTCGTCCGAGACGTTCAGAGGACACTGCTTTACGGAGACGTCAACGTGAAGATTGTAATCGAAGTATGTCAGAGGATAGAAAAGAGAGCTCTTGAAGAAAAGCCCCCTCCTGGGTTGCCGAGGAAGGATCACATCGTAAAGATCCTTTACGAAGAATTTCAAAAGACATTAGGCGAGGAAGGGCGGCTGGATCTTCCGACTAACAGAATGAACACTCTGCTTATGATAGGGATCCAAGGGAGCGGAAAGACAACCACCGTGGGAAAGCTGTCGCGACTGCTTTCGAAGAGGGGATACAGAGTCGGCGTCGTTGCTGCCGACACCTTTAGGCCCGGTGCCATCACCCAGCTGAAAACACTTTGTTCGTCTATTTCGGTTCCCGTCTACGACGAAGGAGACGAGAAAGACTCATCCAAAGTTGCAAAAAGAGGGCTGGAGTACTTTGCGGAGCAAAGGAGCAACTTGGTGATAGTGGACACCGCGGGTCGGCACAAGGAGGAGCGAGGTCTTCTCGATGAGATGGTCCAAATATCGAAAGCGGTTTCTCCTGATATGGTATTCTTGGTAGTTGATGGGACAATAGGCCAGGCTGCATTTGCGCAGGCTGCCGCATTTCACAAAGCTGTTCCTGTAGGCGGCATAATTCTAACAAAAATGGATGGTGCAGCAAAGGGAGGCGGGGCCTTGGCAGCTGCGGCTGCGACAGGAGCACGGGTCTTCTACATGGGAACCGGAGAGCGGATTGACGATTTGGAGCCCTTTAGTCCAACGCGGTTCGTCGGAAGATTGCTTGGAATGGGAGACCTTCAGGCACTTTTGGAGCGGGCTAAGGATCTCGAGTCTCTTGCCGATGAAAAGCAAGTAAAGCGAATGATGTCGGGAAAGCTTACCATGAATGATTTCCTGACGCAAATCGAATCTGTGAAGAAGATGGGGTCTCTCAGGAAGATACTCGAATCTCTCCCGGGATTCTCGCAACTTGACGTCAAAGAACAAAACATTGAGGAAATCGAAGGGAAGATGAAGTATTGGCGCGCGATGATTCAAGCAATGACAAAGGTCGAAAGAGAAGACCCTGATCTGCTGAACTCTCAAAGAGTAAAACGCATCGCTCGGGGAACCGGTGTTACCGAACGAGACGTGAAAGATTTGCTAGCTCGGTATAGGCAAGCAAAGACTGTCATGAAAGCGAGCAAGGGCAGAGAGTTCCGGGCTATGATGAAGCAGATGAACAAGCAATAGCTCGAATATCTGAAAATAATCGATAGTCATTTCTTAGGCATTGTGCATGTGAGCTCCAATCAACTTACGATCTAACTCACAGGGAGTGACGAGAAATGGAGCTCAACTACCAATGTTCAAAGTCTGCTAGCTTTCGAGAGTTTCAACTTGATCTAATGAATTAACGCAGGCAGAGGAAAGGAGAAAAAGGTAACAGACGTGAAAGGCAAAGAAGATCGTGTCGGGTCGCTAACTTTATGCAAGACTTGCCTAAACAGAGTGGGATTGGTCGGAACTGGGAGCCGAAGGAACATCTCTCATCAACTCGTGACACGCTCGGAGCCTGGGAGCTGCATGATCTGCGAGGGCAGGACGTCGAAACTCGAAAGTATCGTCGAAAGGGTTGTATCCAAACTCGCCGACTATGATTTTGATTCCTTTCTTGTCGGGACTACCGTCAACCAGAGGTTCTTAGAAAGAGAAGATGAGATCCGGTCCAGGCTTAGAATAAGGGGGAGAGAAGGTCTGAAGACTCAGATCACTAGGACGATTGGCGCCGGCATTGCAGAGTTGACAGGTAAGAAAGTCGAGTACAACAAACCCGATGTAACGATACTTGTTTCTTTGCTCGATGGAGACAGCGAATCCATTACTATCAATCCACGAACAATATGGGTATACGGAAGATATCTGAAGAATGAACGAGGCATACCACAGAAGAGCAAGACTTGTCAGGTATGTTCCGGCCTGGGGTGTGCCAGCTGCGGATTTGCTGGAGTAAACATTCGGAGCATTCAGTCGATTGCCAAGGAGTTCTTCAGAACTGCATTTTCCGCTGAGGATTGTAATTTCATCTGGCTGGGCGGCGAGGACTCCAACAGTCTTGTGCTCGGAAACGGTCGGCCTTTTTTTGCGGAGATACTAAAGCCGAAGAAGAGGGCGTTTGATGAGCCTGATCGCCCGACGAAGAAAATCATGGCTCCTCGCCCAAAACGGAAGGATAAACTGTCCCCAGACGAGTCATTTCCAAAAAGTCTTGACTTGTCGCTCTCTGACGGTATACGCTTCCGTAGCTTCCGCAAGTTGGCATCAAAGCCCTCGTCAATTCCACAGTTCAAGATAACATGTGAGGTCAACCTTCTGTCCTCTCCCACAGAGAAAGTGAGTCAAATCAAAGTAGCAGAGATTGAAACAAAGTTTACTGATTGTGATGTGTTTGTTCAATCCTCACGGCGCTTCAAAAGAACAAGAAAACACTTGGACTGGATTGAGGTGAGCGAAGCTGAAGACCACTCCTTTGCAAGATTGAAGATATGTTGCGACGGCGGGATTCCGATCAAGAAGCTCGTGGGTGGAGACGGCGGTGATTCTGTCACTCCGAACCTTTCAGAATACATCGAAGGATTTCGAATCGACGACTCAAGACCCTTTGATGTGTTAGAAGTTAGGCTAGTTGAGGGCGCGGATGAACAAAATCACTCGGCGAATCCGGGTGATATAGATCGGTATCAAACAATTAACGGCAAAGATGTCGACCGCAAGATCGTAAATGAGTCCGATAACGTACCCCGCGCCGTGTCAAAAGGAAAGAAAAAGGACAGGGCCCAAGAAAGACTTCAGTCTTTGGCTTGAGGGCAGGAAAATCTTCGTTTTCGAGGGGGCCGCTCTCACATTGTATTGGCATCCGCAAGAAATGGGAGAGACCCTTCTGCGTTTCCCGATTGTTTTTCTTAGCCGTCATCATCAGGATTTCCGACTTACCCCGGGTAATCGGTCCGCCGTTTTTGAAATCGCTCAGCCGGCTCTTCCGGTCTTGCCCTTTGAGTAACCTAAGGCAAGACGCATCATCGGGTCTCCATTCGATGTATCAGATTTGGAATCTAATAACCTAACCCGTCATTTGAGGTAACTGTGGGTTTTCAGAATCCGGAGAAAAAGTATTAATTCGAGAATTAGGCAAGTCTCAATTTACTAAGAAGATGCAAGAGATGCCGATGCTGACAAGTAAGCGTTGAATACTTTGTCCGTGGGCTCGATTAGAAAGACCTAACATACAAGAAGAGATCAAATCGAAGTTTTCAAAATCCCATTCGCCGACCTCCTTCTTTATATGCATGTGAATTACAGTAATCTATCTTTGGCAAGCGAGGATGAAAAGATCCTGATGGCAGATTCTACCGAAAAGGAAGAACGCTCACAACCGCCGTCAGGTCAGAAGAAGGGTAACTCGGAAGTGGAGGAGAATATAGGGCCGACCTCCTCGACGGAATCAAATTTAGGTAAAAAAGGTGAGCATGAGGAGGGCCCTAATTCTATTGCAAAGGAATCAGACATAAAGAAGCTTGAAGAGGAACTGAAGCTCGAACAGAAAAAGAGTCAAGATCTTGCTAGCCGGATGAGATACCTTCAGGCGGACATTATTAACCTTCAAAAACAGAATGACAAGATGCTCGTTGATGTCAGGAATCAGGCAAGGTTTGCTCTCCTTCTCGAACTAATCTCTGTTAAAGAAGACCTAGAGCGTGCTTTAGGCGCTTCTTCAACTCCGCAACAGGAATCGCTAGTCGAAGGCTTGAAACTCTTGAGATCTAGGATCGAGAGCACTCTGAGGTCGGAGGATGTTTCGGACATTGCGCCAAAACCTGGCGACAGATTGGATCCGCGGTTGCACGAGGCGGTATTATCTCGATCCACTCCAGACTTTGAATCTGGCACAATTGTCTCTGTAATCAGGCATGGCTATGTAATAGCGGGAAAAGTTGTCAGACCCGCATTGGTTGAAGTTGCAACTCAAAGCATAGAAAAGCCTGAGAATCCGATTACGGCGACAGAAGAGGCATTGATGGAGACTAAGGAGCAAAAAAAGTCTTCGTCTGATAGCCCATGACTGTTGTTCTATAAATGAACAATTTGTATACTTGGATAGGTAAGGCGGAAAGATAGAGTAATGGCAAAAATAATTGGAATAGATCTCGGAACGAGCAACTCGGCTGCTGCAGTTATGATGGGCGGCAGGCCCACCATAATCCCTTCGGCAGAGGGTACAAGCGTGGGCGGC
>JAJPHP010000025.1 GCA_021325255.1 Nitrososphaerota archaeon
AGTTCTCTCGGTCCGCGAGGCATGGACAAGATGCTTGTTGACTCGCTCGGAGATGTGACAATCACAAACGACGGGGCGACGATACTCAAGGAGATCGACGTGCAGCATCCGGCCGCGAAGATGATTGTCGAGATAAGCAAGACCACGGACAATGAGGTGGGCGACGGAACAACTTCCGCCGTAGTACTTGCCGGAGCGCTGCTCGAAAACGCCGAGGAGCTGATATCCAAGGACGTCCATCCGACAATCATCGTGGACGGCTACAGGAAAGCCGAAGACAGGGCACTCGAAATCCTGAATGAAATAGCGATCAAGGTGGACCCGAGTGATAGAAAGACGCTGGTTCGCATTGCCGAAACAAGTATGCAAACAAAACTTGTGTCTGACATAAGCGAAGAACTTGCTATAACTGTCGTGGAGGCAATGATGCAAGTCGCAGAAAAGCAATCTGATTCCTCTTTTAAGGTCGACATAGATAACGTAAAGGTCGAAAAGAAACCTGGGGGCTCGACAAGCGATACGAAGCTTGTGAGAGGTATCATACTTGACAAGGAAGTCGTGCACACCGGCATGCCGAAAAGGGTGGAGAACGCCAAGATTGCCTTGATCAACTCTCCCCTTGAAATCGAGAAGACAGAGATCTCGGCCGAGATTAGAATAAGCGACCCCTCTCAGATGAAAAAGTTCCTCGAAGAGGAAAATACGATGCTGAGATCGATGGTAGACAAGATTGCTTCGGTCGGTGCAAACGTATTGATTTGCCAAAAAGGCATTGATGACGTTGCACAACATTTCCTCGCCAAGCGTTCTATTCTGACAGTCAGAAGGGCAAAGGAATCAGACATAACAAAGCTCGCAAGGGCAACCGGTGCCAGAATTATTACAAACATCGATGACCTTTCAGAAAGAGATCTTGGGTATGCCGAAGTTGTCGAGGAGAGAAAACTCGAGGAAGATCGGTGGGTCTTTGTCGAAGGATGCAAAGATCCCAAAGCGGTGACAATACTGGTCAGAGGAGGATCCCAGAGAGTTGTGGACGAAGCCGAGCGCAGCCTCCACGACGCAATAATGGTAACCAAGGACGTGCTTGAGAGACCGGCAATTGTAGCCGGTGGAGGCGCTCCAGAAGCGGAGATGTCATTCAGGCTAAGAGACTACGCCCACAAACTCGCTGGGAGAGAACAATTGGCCGTCCTCAAGTTTGCTGATGCACTAGAGGTGATTCCTCTTACACTGGCGGAGAACGCGGGAATGGACCCGATAGACGCTCAGGTGGAACTCAGGACAAAGCATGGGCAGGGGAAGACATGGTTTGGGGTGAACGTGCGAACAAACAAAGTGTCAGATATGCTGGAGGACGTGATAGAGCCGGCGGCGGTAAAAGAAGAAGTCATCAAGGCTGCGACAGAAGCCTCGTGCATGATACTCAGAGTGGACGATGTTCTCGCATCGGCGAAAGGAGCGCCTCTACAGGCCCCTCCGGGCGCGCCTGGCGGTGGAATGGGTGCGGAATATTAACGCACTCGGGCCTCTTGTGGCGCTCTCAACAGAGATGACGATAAATTAGGTACAATACTCGATTGATCTATAGATGAAACCACAATTCTCCTACAAAATATGCAGACAGGAGAAGTGCGAGCAGGGAGGCGGAACACACAGGTCTTGATGCCATCATATCTTGAGGGGCAAAAGGCAACGAGTACTACGATGAAGTACGGGCTGCACAAAATCGGCGAAGTAGAATACCGAATAGATCAAACGGCCAAAGAAGGCATGCGGGTGCCCGTGACCGTCTATGCAAATGAGACTCTCGTTTCGAAGATGGTAACCGATAGAACGATAGATCAGGCCGTCAATGTTACCTATCTTAGAGGAATAAAGATGCACGCAATTGTTCTCCCCGACGGGCACGAAGGGTACGGTTTCCCCATCGGTGGTGTCGCGGCAACTGATTTCGAGAGCGGCGTGATTTCGCCCGGTGGGGTGGGCTATGATATCAACTGCGGCGTGCGGTTGATTAGAACAAATCTGAGCGAGAAGGACGTACGACCTAAACTTCGAGAGCTAGCTATAGAGCTTTTCAAGGCTGTTCCTTCGGGTCTTGGGAGCACTGGTGCGATCAACCTCACAGGAACGCAGCTCGATAGAGTTCTTTCCGAAGGAGTCGATTGGGCAATAGGGAATGGTTACGCTACATCGCGAGATCGCGAGTTCTGCGAAGAGAAGGGTAGAATGATGCACTGTGACCCATCAAAGGTATCCGATCTTGCGCTGAAGAGAGGGGCCAAGTCTCTAGGCACCCTAGGTTCCGGCAACCATTTCCTCGAGATTGAAACAGTGAATCAAATAGTAAATGAAGAGGCGGCAGGCGGTTTCGGGATTTCATCGAAGGGCCAGGTCTGTGTCCTGATCCACACAGGCAGCAGAGGATTGGGTCACCAAGTATGCAGCGACTATCTCCGCGTAGCGGAAGGCGTCTTGCCAAAGTACAATATCGTCCTCCCGGATAGGGAGCTTGCTTGCGCACCTGCCGGAACCAAGGAAGCCGAGGATTACCGTCTCGCAATGGGTTGCGCATTGAATTATGCTTGGACGAACCGTCAATTTATCACGAACAACGTACGCCGAGTCTTCGAGAGTGTTCTCCAAATGAGCGAAACTGATCTTGATATGAGATTGATATACGATGTTGCGCACAATATATGCAAGGTCGAGGAGCATTATGTCGATTCAGACAATCCAAAGAAGAAAGAGAAAGTGTTCGTTCATCGCAAGGGAGCCACGCGGGCCTTTCCAAAGGGAAGGGAAGAGATTCCCCTGTCTTACAGGGAAATTGGTCAGCCAGTTTTCATACCCGGATCAATGGGAACAGCTTCTTGGGTGTTGGTGGGCCAGGAGAGGTCCTTGTTTGCAAGCTTCGGATCCACAGCGCACGGGGCAGGGAGAATGCTTTCGAGGGCGGCTGCCACCCGATCGTATCCATACAGCGAAGTAAGACATAACTTGGAAAATCGTGGAATAATAATCGAGTCTGCAAGCAGAAAGGGCGTTGCCGAAGAGGCACCTGAAGCGTACAAAGATGTGGACGTGGTGGCAGAAGTCTCTGACAAAGCAGGAATAGCTTCAAAGGCGTTGAGGCTCACCCCAATGGCCGTCGTAAAGGGCTAAGCCACTTCTTTCACTCTGATGCGATCATGCACCACTTCTTCACCGCTTAAGATCGAACGAGACCAACGAAGAAGAAAAGATATCAAGTCGATTCTTTTCTCTTCTCACATTTTCCTTCCTAGTCTGCGTGCTCGCTTTCTTTTCTTTTCTTTACTTTCAGCATTCAATGGTCGTATCGCGTGGATCAATTTCTATTGCTACGAGGCGATGCGATTCATTCTCAGAAATGAAAATCGTGTTGCGGATTTTTAAGCCCATTATGCGAATATTCTCCCACCTACAGGGCCATAAGTATCGGAGCGTCTAGTTGTGAGGCAGGATAGTCTACTCCACACGAAAAGAAGTAGAATTATGGGCCACCATGCTTCAAAATTATTGAAGGTATTCCTCTTTGGTTCAGTGGTAGGCATCTTTGATGGAGTGCAAGCAAAATTTCTCAACTTTGGGAGTTTTGGAAACGAAGTGGCAATTTTCTATCAGGCCTGCTACATGGCAACCGCAATCATCGGGGCCGGCGTTATCCTGTACGACAATCAGTGGAGTTTACTTCGAAATGCAACTAACTACTTGATGGCAATTCCGATTGCAACAATTGGCGATAACGTGTCGATAGACGTGCAGACACTAAAGCCATACTTCCTTGCGATACCCAAGGAGGGCTTCCTCTGGAGGAGTGACGTGTTTGGCAACACCAAACTAGCATCGGTGGCGAGCTGGGTAAATCAACAGACTCTTGCAGCAGGAATAATTGATGGCTACCTCGTTGCGATAGCTCTTGCTGTTGTATATTTGTGTCTTCAGCACTACTGGCTCACTTTGACAGTTCGCGATCCAACTTACACTTTTTATTCTGACACCAGAAACCAACGTCTTAACGCTACAACCAACGAGAGAGGCCCACTGCAACTTTTATCATCAGTAACTAGCAGGCGACGTAGAGATAAGAGAGCAGTAATTCGGGTGGAAGACTGAGAGAGACTGATGTACCAACCACGAAGAAAGAGCGATAGCGAAGAAGTTATGAAGGGGTATCTATGCGTTTTCTGTTCGGAACGCCAATAGAAAACTAGCAGATTGAAACGGCAAGGGGTCTGAGAATCTAAAAATGAAAAACAATCCTCGCAATACGAAGAGAAATTCGAAAGAAAAGAGAGAGAAGCGTAGTACTAAAGGTGGAGTAAAAAAAGGAAGAGCGGTCGATACGCATCGTGGCAAGAGAGAGGCAAAGAGGAAGAGTGTCGGTGCTCAGAGCTACTCTGCCCTTGAAACGTACGACACGTGGTTGTCAAAACAGAAGGCGTCAAAGGAGACGACTTTATCGGTCACTACGGAGCAAAAGCCAGAGGAGCAATCATTTCTCTCGCTTGAAACCACTGACAAGTGGCTTGAGACCCAAAGGCCTAGAGCCGAGACGCCAGCCGAAGTTCCTGAAAAACCTCGCACGGAGGGCGCTTTGGTTGTCGGCAGTTTCGACCAGTGGGTTGTAAGGCAAGTAGCTGAGAAGGAGAAAGAAGCGGCACAGCAAGATTCAACAGAAACTACGGTTACGGACGCAGAAGCTTCAGGCTCTGAAGCTTCCTTGCCGCCGGTTCAACAAAGTGAGGGTTTGAGTGCCTGAGGTCAAGCGCATAGCCTCAAGATGGGCGGCTCAAATTCTGGCTTAGTAACGCCCGTCGTTATTGATGGCTTGCGACCAGAGAGAGAAAAGGAAAAAGCGTCATAATCCCGATTAATGCTGGTGCTCTTCTTCCTCGTGGGTCTCTTCGCATTCAAACGCTTCTGCTTCAGTCTTGAAGATGCTTCCGCACTCTTCACATTCATAGCTTACGACACTAGTTTTTCTATCGACTAATTGATTCGGCATATATCTATCGCCTAGTTTCACCCAAGCTTTGCTAAGATTTACCTAAAAAGCAGAATAGTCGTTTATCACGTGTGAGAATGACACTGGATTCGGATTCTGAGGGAGAAACAAAAAAGTGGGGAACACGATCCTGCTTAAGCCAAAGCTGCAACGCTCTCAAGGATTCGTTTCACCTCATCATCCTC
Source organism: Nitrososphaerota archaeon (assembly GCA_021325255.1). The sequence continues at coordinate 5,218 of JAJPHP010000025.1, forward strand.
CACTTGCTCAAAATTCTCATAGAACTCACCTATGGCGTAGAAGATTTGCGGCGTGTCCAGACAGACTACTTGATCAACTAGCGTTGAAAGCTCCCTCAATGTTTCCTCCGGTGCAACCGGGGTTGCGAGGACAACTTTGGATGGTTTCATCTTCATGACCGACCTAATCGCTGCTCGCGTTGTGCTTCCAGTGGCGATCCCATCATCGACAATCACAACGGTTTTCCCTTCGATCTTTGGGAAGGGACGATCGCCCCTGTATTTCTTCATCCTTTCCTTGATTTCGTTAAACTGGTGTTCTGTTTCTCGCCTCAGATAAGCGTCGCTTACGCGCAACTCTCTGACAGTCTCATCGTTCAGTAGCGGTTCTCCATCCTGCGTTACAGCTCCTATAGCAAATTCGGGATTGCCTGGAGCTCCAATCTTTCTTGTTATCACAAGGTCAAGAGGTGCACCGAGTGTTGATGCTACTTCTTTAGCCACCGGGACACCACCGCGAGGTATGGCGAGTACCACTACATCCCCTAGCGTTAGTTTAGAAACTTCCTTCGCTAGCAACTTCCCTGCTTGTTCTCTATCTTGGAACATTTCCCTTGCACTGGATTCAGAGATATTTCAAGAACCAGTCGGCTGCTGACTTTGCCACTTGTTCTAGCGTTCCAGTTTCCTCGAAAAGATGTGTAGCGCCAGGGATTACGACAAGTTGTTTTGATTTTGAAGGCATTTGAGCGAGAGCTTCCCTGTTGAGCTCAAGTACCTGGTCGTCGTTGCCGCCAACGATGAGCAGAGTTGGAACCACGACCTTCGAAAGGTATGGACCCGCGAGGTCAGGCCTCCCGCCTCTTGAAACGACTGCTGAAATCCTCTCGCCTCCCAAGATTGCTGAAGCGATTAATGCGGCTGCTGCACCGGTGCTTGCGCCGAAATATCCGATATGGAGTTTCTTCCCCTGGAACTTCTCTTCCACCCAAGCCGTGGCGGTCTGCAATCTTTCGGCGAGAAGCTCTATGTTGAATCGATTCTCGTATGTTTGATCTTCCTCCTCTGTCAGTAGGTCGAACAGAAGAGTCCCCAGTCCCACTCCGTGTAACACATCCGCAACGTAACTGTTTCTGGGGCTCAGTCGACTGCTCCCGCTTCCGTGGGCGAAAATTACCATCGGCCCTCTTTCGAGCTTTGGAAGAGAAATGTTACCTCTAAGAGAAACCCGGCCCGCCTTAATCCGAACCTCGGATCGACTTTCCATCATTGTTTACGCATCATCCTACAGGAAGTCTCAGCAAAGTAACCGGAAAGGCCATTCGGCTTTCAGGATGGATGTGGCTTTCCTTTGACGTCGGCGCCGTACCTCTTCCCCTTCGTAGCCACCGTCTCGGTTTGCCCTCGGCTAGTACGTCGTGAAGATTCAAAGGTCTTTTTCAAGGCCTCGAACAGTACTCGACAGACCTATACGATCGCAGCTAGTACCGACACGCCAAGCCTTTACTCGGCATGTTCCAAAGAACTGCGAATTCATCCTTTTCCTTGCCGAACGGTCAGTCTGGATATTGGGCGAAGCTTACATAAATACCCAGATGGTGATCATCAATAGTGAGAATAGCTCTCTTCCCTGTTGAACTGGTTCCCGCCTAGATCTATCAACTCGAAAAAGCTTCAACGAGATCTCTTGCTGTTACAATTCCCACTAGCTTGCGGCCTTCGAGCAATGGTAGCCTCTTAATCTTGTTCGTGGTCATTATCCGTGCGGCTTCCTTTCCGTCAATTCCGACATTCGCGGTTATTACAGGGGTGGCGGAGAGATCTACGACGGCAGTGGTCAGCTGCAGATTTTTCGAAAGGACTTTTCTTAACATATCTCTCTCTGTAAAAATTCCGATGGGCTCTTCGTTGCCTTCGCCTCTGATCAAAACACTGCCCACTCGCTTTTCGTCCATATGCTGTATTGCCAGCCCAACCGAAGTCTTGGGGTCTACTGTGATGACTTTTCTTGTGATGCAGTCAGTAAAGTCAAATGACTCACCAGACTTGTAAATTTCCCTTACAATGTCGGTAGCAGTGACGATCCCTGCAAGCTCTCCATCGTCAAACACCATTAGCCTGCCCTTCTTGGCGACCATCTCGCGTGCGGCATCAACAAGAGTGGCGTTTGGCCGTGTGGCGGTGAAAGCGCCCGTCATCACCTCCATAATGATGCAATCCTCAGGTCTTTTCATCTTGCCGAGAACCTTGCTCAATAGATCCCTTTCAGAGAACACCCCTATCGGACCAGAGCTGTCAATCACAACCACGCTCCCGATGTTCTTCTCAACCATAATCTTGATCGCTTGTGTCACGTTCGAGTGCGAGTACGCAGTTTGCACGTTCCTGCTCATAAAATCCTGAACCAATTGTTGTTTCTGAGTGAGCATACTCTCCTATGATAAAGAAGAAGGATTAATTCAGCTTCCCTTACAAATTAGGGAAAATACACACTCTAGCACGCGTGAGTATGCAAAGGAGAGGAAGTGTTATCATTCTTGATAATTGCCTCTGGTGTTTTTATTGCAAGACTGGACAAAGTATTACCAATCTAGGACTCTTTTTCGAGGAAAAAATTGAGGATCTTCTTGGCAGGAAGAAAGGTTATGATGACTAAGAAGAATGGAACCCGACACGGCAGCTATCCGAAGGAGTCTTAGATAGAGGAGTGAAAATTGAATGAAATCAGGAGCCGTCAAGCCCAACCTCAAAAGCGATCTCGGCGACAGATTGTTTTGGATGCCTTCTGAAGAGGAGATAAAACAGGCAAGACAACGGATGTCTACTTTCAATATGCACGTGACGCACTAAATTACGGCGGAATAAATCCACGCGTAACGATGGAGGTGTTCACGCGGAAGAACCCCTTCGGGGCAAGGTGGGCAGTAGTCTGCGGCATCTACGAAGTTGCAAAGTTGTTGCAGGGTCTACCCGTGGACGTCGACGCAATGGAGGAAGGGGAAGTCTTCCTGACTGACCCAAGGAGCGCGGTGAACGAACCAGTGATGAGAATCACCGCGGATTATCAGGATATCGCAGTTTACGAGAACCCGATACTGGGTTTTCTGTCACAGGCGAGCGGCATCAGCACCAAGGCGGCTCGCATCGCGAATTTGGGGGAAGGTAAAATCCTGATCAGTTTCGGCACGAGGCGAGTTCATCCGGCACTTGCCCCTCTCGTCGAGCGTTGCGCCTTCATCGGCGGACTCTCCAAGGTGTCCAATGTCTTGGGCGCCGAGCTGATGAAGATAGAAGCAAGCGGCACCATGCCCCACGCATTCATTCTTTGCGTTGGCAACGAGGAAGAAGCGTGGAAGCTATTCGACGAGGCGCTTCCAAAGCAAGTTCAAAGGATCGCGTTAATCGATACGTTAAGCGACGAGAAGATTGCTGCGATTCATGCCCTAGAGGCACTCGGGAAGAAGCTGGACGGCGTGAGATTGGACACTCCGGGCTCAAGAAGAGGTGACATGAAGAAACTCGCGCAAGAAGTGCGCTGGGAGCTCAAGATACGCGGTGGTGAGAATGTAAAGATAATTGTCTCGGGTGGGATCGACGAAGAAGACGTTATCGGGCTTCGAGATTACGTGGATGGCTTCGGGGTAGGGACGAGCGTATCCGCAGCTCCGGTGATAGATTTTTGTGACAAGATAGTCGAGCTCGCAGATGATAAAGGCACTAGAATCTTCAGGGCAAAGAGAGGAGACCTTGCCGGCCGAAAGAACGTCTATCGAGATCCAAAAGTCTATAGAGATCTCGTAACTCTGAAGGAAGAGCCGGAGAGCGGGTCACGTCAGAGCCTGCTCAAGCCGCTGATTCGAAACGGCAGGATCGTTCGAGATTTCCTGGGCCTGGAAGAGATCAGGAAAAGAACAATGCGTGCAGTAAAAGACGTCACAATGTCGCCCGACCCTGGCATAGATTGGAATGTTTGATTATATTGAGAAGTGCATCCTTTCAGCTGCTGTAAGTGACAAAGATGGATTTGCGCAAGTGGTGGCATATGTATCGCGAGGCCACGTAAACGTGTAACGCACGTGATCACGTACGTAATTACGTACGTGATCAACTTTAGTGCAGGTTATAACCCAGGTTCGTTTTACCTAGTGTATATGCCCCTTGGGGGGTGCGAAACAAACAATGCCTGCCCGCAGCTCGCTATCCTCTGGAAGAAATACAAGATCGCTATCTTGGAGGACAAGCAAATTCAGCAAAATGCGCTCCAGAGACTGTTCTCACAGATTAATCCCGCCCAAACAATCGCAAGTCGATATGTCGAGAGTATCACTATTCCGCTGAGCGTGATATCATGGAGTTGAAAGGCCAACTTGCCCAATTACGCGGTTCCAACAAGGGTTGCGTTAATTCTTCGGGTGATGAAAATCGCCGTTCAATTTCGGGTGATGGAAGCCACTTTGTCTCAGTCGGAAAGTATTCTTTGAATAATCGCCTAGAGAGATCGTCATATCCTTCGGAGCTATCCCAATAATATCCGCAAACATAGCATGTACGAATCTCAATTTTCCTTCCCCAAGTGGAAAGACCTTTTCGACAATAGAGCTTTCCCTTGTTGCACTCTGGACAGATTTTGTCTATCACGGCGTGATTCCCCCCTTCGCTATTTCCAGCAATTGTTTAAGCATCTTATTCGAGAGTTCAATTTGGCTAGAGAGTTTGTTTATCATCTGAGATTGAGTAACTAACTCTTGAGAATTCTGTCGGACTTCTGCGCCGAGTCTTATTGTCTCAATATCCTTGGCAGGCTCCAGCTCAAATTTCCCCTCGATTCTACTCTCCTTTTTCAATAACATGATGAGAGAATACAGTTTCTTTTCAGCTTCAAGTTTTCCTTCTTGTGATGTTTCGACTCTTTCTGAATATTTGTCAATAAGATCGTCAAGTTCAGCAAAACGCTCATCTTTCAGAACAGCAATGTACGTGAAATACCCATCTGAATATGAAGAATATGCAGAATATGAAAATGAATTAGCACTGTGATATTGTCTTTCCCAACTGAAAACCTTGTTTCCGAGCTCATCGAGTTTTTCCTTGGTGACTGTTTGAACTAAATCCTTATCTTGTTGCTTGGTTTTTTGAGCCAAGTCGAGCTTAATCGATTTGTTATAGTAAGCAACTGTGAACTTCTCGACCAACTTATGTTTCATGTCTGAAGAGAAATATGTTTCCTGCTTAGTCTCTTGTTCGTTCAATTTCCTTGAACTCCTTTCTAAGTCTCTTCTGTTCCTTTATCCAGAGCTTGACAGCTTCTTGAAATGAATCCCTCAATACTCCTTTGTGTAGTCCTTTGGTCTGCGCAATGGTCGTTCGGAAATCATCGTCTAGCTCTTTGTCAAGTTCAACAATTTCCTTTACCGTTTCTCCCTTCTCTTTTGTTAGTGGCATGAGGAGGTAATCGGTCGAAGGTATTATTTATTGTTATATGGTAAGCATACAAACATGGTTTATAATGCTTATGCAATGCCTATATAGGAATATGGGAATATGGTATGGTGCTGATAGAAACAGCATGAACGCAAGAGACAAACTAAATGACTACTCGTTGAGCCGAATGACAAGAGGCGAGATACTCGCAAAGGAGAACGTGATCTCCGAGAACGCTGACGGAACCTTCAGCGTTCCCTCTTCGACGGTCGAAGAGGTCGTATATCTCGTCAGATTGATTGACGAAAAATATGTTTGCAACTGCATTGATTTTAGAGAAAGGCATGAAGAGGTCGGACTTTGTAAGCACGCTCACGCAGTAAAGTTCTGGATTGCCTCTCAAGTCTATCTCAGAGAGAAGCCGAAGCCAAAGGTATTCTCTGAGGATTCAATTCAATGCCCAAAGTGTGCGTCTATCCGAGTAGTAAAGTTCGGCCACGATTCAGGAAAGCAGGTTTTCAAGTGTAAGGATTGCTCACACAAGTTTAGGGAAATATCACTCTTGAAGAAGGCTCAATTTTCACCAGAGACGATTTCGCTCACTCTGGATCTTTACTTTTCGGGAATGTCCTTGAGAAAGATTGCAAGGGCAATGTCTGACCACTTCAACACCGATATGTCCTATGGCACGATCTACTCTTGGATTCAGAAGTACATTCCAAAGATTTCTAAATACGTCAATAACCTAGCTCCTCAGCTCTCAGATACTTGGCACGCCGATGAAGTCTTTGTAAAGTTCAAAGATGGGATTGATTACAAAGACAATCAGAATATCGCTTTTCTCTGGAATGTTATGGACAGAAAGACAAGATTTCTCTTAGCCTCGAAGCTTTCTCGATTTAGAGACGCTTATGGTGGAATCGAGGCTTTCAAAGAGGCAAAGCAGAACGCTCATGGAAATCTCCCCGAGTACGTCTTTACCGATGGTCTTTGGGGTTATCGCCAAGCGATGAGGCAATTACCCGACGCAAAGCATGTTGCGAGAGCTGGGATAAGCAAGCCTCACGCAAATAACAATAGAATCGAGAGATTGAACGGCACTTGCAGAGAAAGAATCAAAGTGCAAAGAGGCTGGAAGCAGTTTGAGAGCCGAATAGCAGAAGGGCAGAGGATTCATTACAATTTTGTAAAACCGCACTCCGCACTAGAAGGTCAAACGCCAGCTCAGAGAGCTGGAATCAGCACAAGCGGGAAGTGGCTAGACCTTCTGACGCAAGCTATAACATCACCCGAAAATTAACAGAGGCCCAACAAGAAACTCGACAATTGTCGAGAAATCAATGAGGTACCCCCCTAGAGGGGGTTCGTAACGGAGCTAACTCGCTATTTAAAGCGGGAAACGGTGAGGTGAAGGGCGGGGTTCATTCTATGACCAATGGCAACAAGGAAGCCAGGAATGAGAGAGAATCCGCAGTGACCTAAAAAGAAGACTGTGACCGATCAGGAGCATCCGAAGCTTCGAATCTCGCACGGAATGAAAGACAAGAGACATTCCTCAATCTTGATAATGAAGCAGAAATAGGCAAACAAGACAGAGAAAAAGCAGAACCTATCGAAAGTGCAAGAATTGGACTCTTTGCATCTGCGTCAGTGTTCATTGTGTTACGCGCTCCTATGGTAGCCAGCTTCCTCTAGACTATTGCGAAAAGAAGGAGACCAGAGTTGCAAAACATAATTATGCTCAGAAACTTTTCTGAAAGTCAAAGAAACAGTGTTATTTGTAAGGGGGAAGAAGTGGAGGGTTGGTAGTTTCGCGTAGGGAGAGTATGCAGGCGAAGGCAAAATCAGTTCACCATTCGAGCTCTCATCCGAAGATGATCGACATATCCGAGAAACCGATAATCCGAAGAGAGGCAACAGCTGAAGGGACAATTTTTCTAAAGAGGTCAACCTTGAAACTCATTGCGACAGGCAAGATCGAAAAGGGAGATCCATTCCAGATTGCCACCATAGGCGCAATTCAGGCCGTCAAGTCCACTCCCCAATGGATGATGATGTGCCACCCTATCCCGGTCGAAAGCACCGATGTGGAGATTAGTCAAGCGAAGGGCTCGGTGCGGGTCAGGGTAAAGGTTATCGCTTTCAGCAAGACTGGCGTGGAAATGGAAGCTCTCAATGGAGTTGCGGCTGCACTTCTAAACATTTGGGACGTCGTTAAAAAATATGAAAAGGACGAGGATGGCCAATATCCTCTTACCAGGATCGCAGATATCCACGTAGTAGAGAAAGTGAAGGGAATTAGAGGTTGAGCTTTCATTGAGCGCGGAGCAGCGGAGCGAAAAGCACCACGAACCTGCATCCCACGGTCACGCTGATGCGGGGATATCTAGAGCCGCCGAGTCTCACAAGCACGAATCTCCGGCGAAATTGAAAGTCGCACTCTTCACGGTGAGCTCTAGCAGGTTCAGCGACAAATCACTCAAGGATGATTCAGGGGAGGTGGCTCTTGAGTTGTGCAGACAAGCGGGGCACGAATGTTCACTTGAGGTCATCGATGACAACAAACCGATGATACGACTGCATCTGCTCCGCGCATTGTTTGAGAAGAACTACGAAGTAGTGATCCTCATAGGCGGAACGGGGCTGTCACCCAGGGACGTCACGATTGAAGCTGTTACACCATTGCTCGACAAGAAGCTCGAGGGCTTTGGAGAAATTTTCAGACGACTGAGCTTCGATTCGATAGGGTCTCCTGCCCTAATGACGAGGGCGATTGCCGGCACAATCGAAAACAAAGTCGTGGTCTGCCTCCCGGGTTCCCCGAATGCCGCAAGGACAGGAGTCGAACTGGTACTGAAAGAATTGCCTCACGCAATCTATATTGCGAGCGGCAAGCGCTGAGATTCTCCCCTTCGGGTCTTGAATAACTGAATCTTGAGATAAGAATGAGAAAAATCTGATGCCCAAGCGCAGAGTTAGGATCGCCCCCTTGGAGACGGGCGTTTATCGGAAGAGTAAAGTAAACTTCGCTAAAGCATACGCTAGTTTCATCTCCACCATTGATGCAAATAGCGGGTCCGCCGTAAGTTTCTTGGGAACGGCAAGGCTTGAGAGCGCTGATGGAAAAAGGACAATCAGTGCCCTAGTCATGGAATCCTACGCCGAACATGCCAACCGTGTATTGAGGAAGATCTGCTCCGAGGTCAAGAAGAAATACGGCCTAAACGAAATTATCATCGTGCATGCGCTGGGTAGGTTCAAGCCCGGTGAACCAGTGGTTCTCGTCGCGCTATCATCTCCGAGAAGAAGGGCTTCGTTTGATGCATTAAAGGAGGCCGTGGAGCGATACAAGAAGGAACCCGCACTCTTCAAACAAGAGGTATATCCTGACGGAACTTCGCGCTGGATCGACTGAAATAGACATGGAAATGCGGCCGCTGGACTCGAAAGGGCAGGGAGTGGTTTTTCTCCCTCTCTTTTTCCGAGCGCACACTATCACGCGCTAAATCGAGGGAGACAAGTAGTGTCTCCCTCACTGCGTGATTCGCTTCCATACGTTTGGAAAGCGAGATCCGCTGAATCCTTTTCTATGAAATAAAGGCAACAAGAAAAGAGAGGGCAAGAAAGGTAAAAGTGGGAACCAAAGAACGGTGGTATCCCCCTACTCGGCCCTTCCTCTCGCCACATCATAAGCAACCAAGAAAGAGCGTGACCATCCCAAACTTTGCAATTTGGAAATGATGATCTGGCCAAGTACACCTTTCTTCCTCAGGCCGGTGATTTCATCCGCGCGCAAGGAATCTCTGTTGCGGATCTTGCAAATTCGGAGTACGGCAAAGTTCTGAGTCGGGCGAAGGAAAGAGTGCTTGAGGCTGTTAGAACTGGGAAGGTTTCTGACAAGAGCGAGGCAAGCAGGGAAGTTGAGATCATGTCTTTCCCCGTATCTCTGATGCTAGTAAAGGCAACGAAACTTGATCACCTTGTCTCGCGATACGCACTAGCCGAAGCACTGAGGGTGGAATCGTTTCTAAATCAGGAGCGAAATGACAGGATAATCGAGGACATTTTCAGCGGATTCCTTAGGATTGGGCTCGAGCACAGCACTCTTCCAAACTTTCCGAAGTTTCGGATACCCGTTGCTGATTATGTGAAAAGGGCGAGCGAGTTCCACAAGCCAGAGTGGAAGCTCGTGAATAGAATCGTTCAGAACGGAAAGGTCTACCTCTCACAGCACGACTTGACCAGGCTGATCAGGGAGGAGATACGATTGTTGATAATGGAGAGGCTCAAAGCAATCAACCCTCCAAAGCTTCCGGAAATGCTTGATTCGATTGTAAAACAAATCGTTCAGCTGACTCCTCCGCCGAGGAGCGCGTTCACGATCATCAACATCTCGCCAGAGAACTATCCGCCCTGCGTACGACAGGCCCTCGCATTGCTTGAGAAGGGAGAGAACGTTCCGCATTACGGAAGATTCCTAATGGCCACCTACCTGCTGGCAGCCGGAAAGAGCGTGGATGACATTATGGCGCTATTTCCAAAGGCGCCAGACTTCAAGGCCTCGATTACGAAGTACCAGGTCGAGCACATAGCTGGAATGAAGGGCGGAAGAACCAGGTACTCGGTTCCCTCATGCGAGACTCTTCAGACGCACTCGTTTTGTTTCAAGGATCCGGTAAAGTGCTATGACATAAAGAACCCTCTGCAGTACCCGTCGCGGAAAACACCACCGACTGGGAAACCTGATGCGAAAGATGGTTCAGCTCGTCGAAAGAGAAGGAAGACGGGCGAAGGGGCAGGCGGGGGCGAAGATACAGCTAGGAGAGGAGGAGAATGGACGAAGCCTCGACGCTGATGCTGAAGAGATATTTCAAGGAATACTACTTCAGGTTCAGTAACGAAATCAAAGGGCCCACCGAGATTCAGTCCAGGGAGTTCGGGTATCTCCCGTTCGGTGGCGGGATGGTCAGACACATCTCGCTGAAAGATGTTGGCTCGCTCAGAGCCCTTCTCGTAAAGGAAGCGCCGGCCGGGGTATACTGCTCTAACTCGCTATACACCGACCCGTCCGCTGAGATGCACCTAAAAGGTTGGATCAGGGCTGAGCTTATCTTCGACATCGACGCCGACTCTCTCAAACTTCCGTGCAAAAAGGTTCACGACATATGGCTGTGCAAGGGGTGCGGACGAAGGGAGTTCGGACTGAGGCCAGAGGTTTGCCTAGGTTGCAGGGGAAACAGGTTGCTCGAGCTTTCTTGGTCCTGCCCCAACTGCCTCGAGGGTACGAAGAAGGAGACATTCAAGCTGCTCGAGTTCCTCGAGGAAGACTTTGGCATTTCCGGCGATCAGATAAGAGTTTACTTCTCAGGTAGCGCCGGATACCACGTCGAAGTCGTGGGAAGCACTTACGAGTTTCTTGATTCCCACGGAAGGGCGGAGCTCGCAGATTACATCACCTCTCAGGGAATGATGCCTGAGATCTCAAAATCCACGAGACTCGCCCCATCCGACCCGGGGTGGCGTGGGAGAATTGCACGTTACATTCGGGATCTCGACCCCGAATCAGAGTTGTTCAGTTCGCCTAACTTTGATTCAAGGCTGAGAGAGCTCGTCAACGACTTTACAAAGAAGGATCTAGATTCGTTCCTGAGAGATATGGTTTCAGCCTGCGCCGTAAAGATAGATGCGATGGTGACGACCGATGTTCATAGGATATTCAGGATGCCTGAGACATTGAACAACAAGACAGGTTTGATCAAGAAGGAGTGTAGCAAGAACCTCCTTTCTTCTTTTGATCCGACGCTGGAGGCGATTGCTCTCAAGGACGCCACGGAGAGGGTTGATGTGACCATAGACATGTGCCCCAAAATCACTCTGGGCGGAGAAACTTATGGCCCCTTTGTTTCCGAAACCAGGTCGCTTCCATTGTTTGTTGCAGTCTACATCATCGCAAAGGGGGCGGGAAGAGTTGCGCCCGCAACCCAAGTAATAGATGCCTCAAGGCAGGGAAATAATGTTGGAAAAGGAGCGAATGACTGAGAGAAGGAAAAGATAGATAGATGGGCGTCTTCAACTGCAGAATAGTGTGTAGTTTCCAAATTTGATGGAGACTCTTCCTGATAAGCTCAACAGATTGCTTGAGGACGAAAGCCGAGCAAAGGAGATTCTGAAAATAAACCCCAACACCTTCAGGGATATTGCCGCTCACATCAAGAGCATTCGCGCTGAGAGCTCGGAGCGAGATAGGAGCCTCTCGGCTGAGATTAGCTATGCGGAAAGGTCAATCCTGTTTTCGATAGCAAAGCGCCTCATCGAGCTTAGAATAGCCAAGTTTAGGCAGGACCCGGAGGGTGACGTTGCAAACCTCACGCTGCAAGAGCGATTCATCGTGGACCCCCTGATTCAATCAAAAAAGCGGGCCGACAGAGTTGGCCAGGCCATACTCAACGGTCAGCTGTCGGAATTGGAACATATGGGCGAGGCAGTCAGACAAAAGTACGTCGTCGCAAGATTTCTGCAACCGTACACTGCAATCTCTGGGACCGATCTTTCAGCCTATGGTCCCTTCGAGCCCGAAGACGTCGCTATCATGCCGATTGAAAATGCAAAGAATCTTGCCAAGATGGGTATCATATCTGACAAGTGGGTCGAACCCGAAAGTTGAAGGCTTTCAGATTTCAACCGCCTGAACACGTAACCAAATACCTCTCGTGCGACAGGAATTCAATTTCATAATCGATTTGATCTAGTTTGAACTAGTGATCTTGGGACCAAATCACAAGAAGGGGAAAATCAGAAGGAAAGTGGAAAAACCAATGGTAATTGATTACTGTGTAAAACCCACAGGGGACGATTCATCACCCACGTTAGCAGTCATTTCTATAGGTGAGAATGGTGAGAAAATAGGTCAGCTTTCGAGGCAGTCGCAAAGTAGCTTTGTTCTGACCGAGTTTGAAGGAGGAAACACCAAGAGCAAATACGTCATCGACCTGCGGGTAGACGGGGAAATTCGACCCTTCTCGGCTTTGGTGATGAAGCAAGAGGACAAGGATCAGTCAGCGTCCATTTCTCACTCTTCCAAAGAGCCAGAAGTGGTTCTGAAAATACGTGATAGATTGTTCACTTGCGGCGGGAAGATGTACATTTTGTCAAACATCTCGGAAAACAGGCCCAGGGAGCATTTCCATGGTGGCCCAAAGTCGATTTCGCGACTGGACAACTTTCCATACTCCAAGCTTGAGGATGTTGACCTTGAGACGAAGGGTCGGCCGGAGCGAAGATTGAGAGGGGTTCACGTCGGTGAAATATCTGGAATCGGCCTATTCGGGCGAGGTCATCATGTTAGACTCGAAGACCCCCAGTTAGAGAAAGTTGGACTACCCCTGGCGGCAACATCATTTGTAATCAACACGACATGGAAAAGTCACCGCGTCCCAACTGTCTCCACTTGAAAAAAGTCTGCGACAGACCGCAAGCGGTTCTCTACCCGCCTAACGATTAGCTAATAAAGGAAGGAAAACGCATCGTATTAACCTCTAAGATAGCCTCAGTGCTTTCTAAGCTATTTGAAACTCGATGACAAATACAAGCGAAAATAACCCAGTGTGATTACAGACTATGAAATTTGTTAAGGAAATGCGCACCTACTGCCCAAAGTGCAACACGCACACTGCACATTCCGTTGGAATCTACAAAGCAGGCAAACAGAGAGCAACCGCAATTGGAGCCAGAAGGCACGAAGAGGATATCCACGGCTACGGAGGCCAAAAATTCCCCAAACTGGTCAGAACCGCAAAGACGACCAAAAAGCAGGTTTTGAGGCTAAAGTGCAAGGTTTGCGGCAATTATGTCTCCCGTCTGGGCATCCGATTGCGAAAGCTCGAAATTGAGCAGTAGAGAATGACCGTCACAGCCTTTTTGTGTTAATGAAGAGGACGTAGAGACAGGAAATGGTAAGGAAAGAAAGAGTATACATCCCAAGGCCAAAGAGCGCCTTTCTCTCGGGAGTGTGCGTAAAGTGTGGAACTGAGAACGTTTTCTATTCCAACAGTGCACGCGACGTAAAGTGCAAGCAATGCGGTGAAATCTTGGCATACCACACGGGCGGGCAGGTAGAGCTCTCAGACAGCGTCGGCGCCGAGATAAAGAGGCTCGATTACACCTAGCGGTTTCCAATCTTGGCAAGGTGCAAACACGAGCACCTTACATGCGTTGGGCGTTGCCCTTTTGCCGCCCTTACATGGGCGGTATTAACCCATATGAAGTCTCTCTCGCGAGGCTGTTTGCCCGTCTGCAAACGCAAGCGTAGCCAAGCAGTAAACGTATTTATCTAATCAAAACCAGCTAATCTATTCGTAAGACAGCTTTACGCCCTCAATACGAGAAGAGCGCATTCTATTTCCTTCCCAAAGTCTCGTTCTAAATTTATGGAAGGAAATAGAAGTTAAGAACGCAAGCTCAAAACGTGCTGGGATTGGAAAAGAAAGAGAGGTCTCGAAGACAAAATTTGACAGTCGAAGACACAAGAGAAGCCCATGAACAGCTTCCCGAAGCAGGCGAGCTAGTGCTCGCCAGCGTTAATCAGATTACCGCACACGGCGTCTACGTGACGCTGGACGAGTACGACAGGCTGCCTGCTTTCCTTCACATTAGTGAAATTGCCACTGGGTGGGTCAGAGACATTGAGAGATATGCAAAACCCGGCCAGAAGATAGTACTCAAAGTCATCAGAGTCAACAGGACAAGGAGGGAAATCGACCTCTCACTCCGGCAAGTTTCCGGCGAAGAGAGGAAGACAAAGATAATCGAGGTCAAGAAATCGGAAAAGGCAAAGTCGATTATCGATGCCCTGAAAACTAAGATGAACGCGGACGACACAACTCTGCGGAACATCCAGGACGCCATTTTTGACCAGTATGACACGCTATACGACGGATTCGAAGACATTGCAAGGAGGGGGCAGAAGGCTCTCCAGCGGCTGAACCTGCCTCCTGAGATTGCCCAGCAGGTGGAAACTGTGGCGACCGAGAAGATCTCGATCCCGATAGTCGAGGTGAGGGGCATGATGGACATCCGCGTAAAGTCTTCCGACGGAATCGAGGTAATTCGCAACGCATTGAAGTCTGCCGAGGACGTCAAAACCTCGGGTGTCAATGTGCGAGCCACATATCTTGGCACTCCAAGGTACAGGATCGTTGTCCACGCAGAAAATTACAAGGTGGCAGAGAGAGCTCTGCAATCCGCGCTGGAGCGCATTCAGACGACGATCGAGAAGAGCAAGGGCAAATTCACATTTACCAGGGAGGAATCGCGAAAGCAGTTTGAATAGATTGCTGCGCAAGTGCCGGCAATGCCGAAGCTACTCGCTCTCTGCAAAGTGTCCCAAGTGCGGCTCTGCTGATACTTACAGCCCGCACCCGGCGAAATTCTCACCTGACGACAAGTACCTCCGATATAGAATGCCGGAAAGATACGCTTGAGGATATTTAGGGCGCATTCGCTCGAACGGAAACCGCCTTCTCACATTTTCTCCGACACATTTTGTGCCTTTGTGGAGAGTAAAGGAAAGCGAAGAGAGAACGAATAGCTACGGATCCCCCCTTTAGGCCTCGCTGATCAATCTTTCCCGAAAAGCCCAAAACTTTGCAGTACAAAATTAGAGGAACCGCAAGATGTTTTCGTAAGGAAAGAGTAAGAGGGATTGAGCGAAGAGAGTGCACGGCCCCCTCTCCGCCTTCTACTTCTCGGCCTAGGCCAAAGACAAGGAATCTACTTCCGGTACAGTTTAGACCTAGCGTGAAATAGTATGGGTGGCTCTTTCTCCAAGCATAACGACCGCAGTGCTCTTTCCGGTGACTTTAATATGCAGCTTTGCGCCTGGAGTAATGATTGGATGGTTCCTGTAGAACGGCTTGATACCGTCTATACGGCCAACGTCAACCCCTTGCCAGAGATTGTGTATCTTTGACCTATACATCCTGCCCTCATAGTCGATCAGTACGATTGGCTCGCCAGGCTTGGGGAAATACTGTCGGTACTCCTTGGGGATTACTAGTCTTCCTCCCTCTATCCACCAATCCTTTACCATTACCTCGAATTCTACCGAAGCCACCTGTTGCTGCTGGAATGATTCGCTATGTGGTTGCGAGTTGTTCATGTATTCGCTGTTTTCAGTGGTGCTCATTTTTTACGCGATCAATTTCCTAACTGTTGGCCCAGGGTGATTTATCCGTAACTATACGTCAACAATTGTTGACCAAGAGAAAAGTGCCTAGATTGCCTTAAGTTAATTGGCCTGGACATTGGCCAACATCTCTCATAGGAATCGCAAAGTCAAGTATATTTGATGACCTTGGGTCCCTTTTCGATGGTTGTGTCGCACTGAATCACCCACTTTGACGCTGGCCTGTATCTATGGGAATCAACTGACCCATTTCTGGCCCTAATTCTGGATTCCGACCAGAGCTCTTGGCAAGCAGCTTGGATTCTTCATTCTTCGCGCAATAGATGGGAAAATGGATGCAACGACTCAAATTTTCGGCCAACAGGTCAAAATGGTACAACAAAGATGGAATATCAGGTCAGACCAACACACATGATAACATCACGAGACTTTGCATTTTGGCGGTCATGAATTGCATATTCTTACTCTGAGATCAGATTCGCAAAATCCTTCAAGCTCTTCAAGAATAAGGTTTTGCAAAAGATGAGCCTGCATGTGTTTCAGTTCTCTACGTTTCCTCCGTGATCTCTTCGCTGGTCTGGCGCTCTTCCGCTTCCGTTTCAAAAGTGGTTTCCCATTAGGGCGCGATGCTCGTTTGATTTGCTTATAGATGAAATAATAGATTACGAGAAGTGTGACATGAAGGGCCGGGAGAAAAATTTCGTTGCATGACAATTTCGAGCATCGCAGTATTACTGTATGATTACAGTAAGATTACTGTAACATATGGATTGCGATGGCATATTCGTGCCACTACTTTAGCGTTCGATTTTAGGAGAGGAAAGAGAGTCATTAGCAAGAACATATTGAAAAAGAGTGGTGCGTGGGCAGAGTACAAGACCCGCCTCTCCAACGTGCGTGAGCTAGTGGTTATACAGTTTCGTCAGAAAGTCTTCCATGACTCTGAGAGTCATTCCCCAGACCACATATTTGCCCAAAAACGGGAAAGATATTACGAGCCTCCTTTCTCCGACACCAGGGCCATCAATTGTGTAGGGAAGGGAATTATTTCTGTCCATGAAGAACGAGATCGGAATCCATACGTGGCTCGAGACTTCGATCTCATTTGGCACAACTTTCACTTGCTCTGGCGCAAGAGCTACGAATGGTGTGACCTTGATCGCTCTGTTTCCAGGAACTAGCTCATCGAGGGTTCCGAGCATAGCACAGGTTCTCAGGTCAATGCCTGTTTCCTCCAGCACTTCCCTGATTACCGTGGAGAGGAGATGCTGATCTGTTTTAACGAATCTGCCGCCGGGAAATGCCACGTGACCGGCCCACGGGTCTCCCACTCTCTCCTTTCGCTTTATGAATAGTGCAGCGAGCTCATGGCTTTGAGAGTCTGGACGAAGAACCATACATACCGCCGCTTCCGGAAGTCCATCAGCCTCACCGGCTGGCATTCTGCGGCCCGGTCTTTCAAGAAGTACAGACTTTACCTGATCTATCTGCAAGTCGAGCTTTTCATCCATTACTTAGCTGAGCGCCTCCTTTTTTCCATATTGAGGCTCAGGTTCAGGAAAACAGGTACCGGTGCCTCAGTCGGTAGTCAAGACTGCCATTTCATAAGTAGATTGAATCAGGTATATTTGGAGCTCGGCATCACACCGTTCAGCCACTCCTTACTTCTCGCCCGAATAACTCGGGAAAGCTTCCTTCCCAGCCTCTTTCTCCTTAGGTCGTAACTATCAAATCTTACAATCTTCACGCCGTGAATTCTAGCGAGCGTCGCATCCCTATTCCTGTCTCTCTTTTTGAGGTCAAAGAATTGGTGCCAGACCTCACCATCGGCTTCAATCCCAAGTTTTAGGTCGGGAAGATAAAAGTCGAGCCAGAAGTAAACATTCTGCCCGTTCTTTCCAAGATATCCGAAAATTCTGTGCTCGTGAAGGAACGTCTTACCTTCGATAAACCCCATTTTCACGAGCTCCTCCCGTATGGGGGCTTCCGTGGTTGAGTATGTTAGGGGATTCCTGTTGTTTCTCGAAGCTTTTGCCGCAATTATTCTAAAGCGCGTCTTCCAATCAAGGTCTGGAGAAGCCCTCCGAAGATGGAGCGGAGTGCCTGGGGCCAAATCACTAGCCGACTTCTTACGTTGCTCGCTTGACAAATAATCAACATCGGCGAGGTCAACAATGGTGCCCTCGCACCGCCTGGGGTTGGTCACTCATTGCTTAAGAAATCAGCGAAAAGCGAAAGAAAGAATATGGTCATCACAGACTAGCACCAAACAGAGGAAAAGAGGAAGAAGGTTGAGCGAGTCCAGGATCAACATCGCAAGTGGTGGGCACTGGGAAACAATCGTTGGATACTCTAGAGCCGTAAGGATTGGGAACATAATCGTAATAGCTGGGACGACTGCAACGGATTCAGAAGGAAAAGTGATTGGAGTTGGCGATGCCTACACCCAGACAAAGGTCATTTTCGAAAAGATCGGGCGGGCACTGAACGAGGCAGGAGCTTCCTTCAAAGATGTTATCCGAACAAGAATCTACACGACGGACATTAGCAAATGGAATGAAATTGGGAAAGCCCACGGCGAAACCTTCTCACATATTAAGCCCGCCGCCACAATGGTCGAGGTCAGAAAGCTGATAGTCGATGAGGCGATTGTAGAGATAGAGGCGGAAGCCGTCATGAACCCTTCGCCTGCGGCAGGCAAAGTGGTATAGCCTTACGTGGGAGCCCGCTCTGTCCATCAATCAAAGTTAAATAAAGCCCGATTTGATGCATGTTGCAAAGTCAACAAGATTTAGAGAGGGTTTTGAACTGGTAAATGCTTCCCTTGCTTGCGTTGTATGATTTTGTCTTGGGTCTCATGACGCCCTCTGCCGTGAACTGTCAGACCCCTGGCTCTTGTCCACTCTTTGATTACGCAGCAGGTTTGGCCGCCTTTCTTTTCGTGATGGTCACTGTCCTGATTTTTGTCTTCGTGTACGACAATCTGAGGAGAGGCCGCAAGACCACGGCAACCATAACATGATTCGCCGTCCCGTATTTGCATATGCCTCTCATCTCCTCACGTATCCCTTTCAGCCCTGAATTCTCAAGACTCTATAATGCCTCTTCACACTACGCCATCTCTCATTCTCAGGAACTGTCGGGCGAGGAGAGAATTTAAGAGCAAGAACAGCCTAAGGTTATATCTTCGGATCTTTTTGTATTGCCTTGGCCTTTATAGGACAATTCCGGTTAGAGGGCAAAGCAGGGAAAGAGAGTGTGTTACCTCATCCTAAATGCAGCAGCGAGTTTCTCTGGAGTTCGACTACAGTGCACTGGACGCTCACGTAGAGCAAAGGTACAGGGCACTGGGCTGGGCCGAGCTAACACCAATCCAGAGCAAATCATACAGGCTGCTTCTAAGAGGCAAGAGTGCACTCCTGGTAGCACCGACCGGTTCAGGCAAGACCGAGGCTGCAGTAATTTCAATCTTCGCAAGGCTTGCCTCGAGGCCAAGCAGTGAAAATTCGGGCGCCCGGGGGGTAAGAATGCTATATGTCACGCCTCTTCGTGCCCTAAACAGAGATATTTTCAGAAGGCTGATTTCATACGCCGAAGCCGAAGGTCTCAAAGCCGATATCAGGCACGGAGATACCTCATCCACAGCGAGAGCAAAGATGCTCGCAAGCCCTCCTGACATCCTAATCACAACACCTGAGACGCTTGGCATTCTGCTCGTGAGTAGGAAATTCAAACTGCACCTTGCGGGCCTTGAATGCATAGTCATTGACGAACTTCACGAGCTCCTCGGTAACGAGAGGGGGTCGCATCTTATGCTGAGTCTCGAGCGATTGCAGCGAATCGTGACCAAGAACCAAGAGGAGATCATGCGAGTAGGTTTGTCCGCGACCGTCGGCGACCCTGAGGAGGCGGCAAAGTTTCTTGTTGGAAAACACGGCAAGTGCGCAATAGTCACCGACGTCTCGGCGCGTGGATATGACGTCTCGGTGAAGTACGTTAATGGGAACCTGGCTGAGCTCGCAAATGGAATTCTTGAGTACATCGGCGAGCAAAAAGGAATGGACAAGAGTACTCTTGTCTTTACCAATACCAGAGACGAGGCGGAGTTTCTCGGAGCAGTCCTGAAGGCAAAGAGCCCCAGCATCCCCGTAGAGGTTCACCACGGCTCGCTATCGAAGGAGAGCAGGGAGACAACCGAGGGCATGTTGAGAAGCGGATCGGCCGGAATTGTCGTCTGCACTTCGTCCCTCGAGCTAGGGCTTGACATCGGCGCGGTCAACTTGGTGGTGCAGGTCGGATCGCCGAGACAGGCCACTAAACTGATCCAGAGGATCGGGAGAAGCAGGCACAAGATGCGCGTGAGAGCCGTCGGTGCGCTCATAACGAACAAGCTGGACGAAGAGCTCGAGGGCGTTGCTCTAATTGAAAGGATGAACAAGTCCTCCCTTGAATCTGTAATCGTGCACAAAAATCCACTCGACGTCGTGGCCCATCACATTGCGGGTCTTGCGCTTGAAGAAAGTTCGATAACCACGGAAAAGATTCTGGAAATCTTCAGGCAATCCTATCCTTTTTACGAACTCACGATTGAAGACGTGGTCGAGGTTGCTTCGATTCTTGAAAGGCAGGGGATAATCCGTTTCGACGGCGAGTTCGTCAAGAGGCGAGGGATAAGAACCATCGATTACTACTTCTCAAACATCTCTACAATACCGGACATTCAGCAGTTCGATGTTATCGACATCACAACGAAGAAAATAGTGGGGCGACTCGATCAGGTATTCGTGGGAGAATACGGAGAACCTGGAAA
Source organism: Nitrososphaerota archaeon (assembly GCA_021325255.1). The sequence continues at coordinate 25,611 of JAJPHP010000025.1, forward strand.
ACCCTTCGTTCTGAAAGGGAACTCTTGGAGGATCGTCTCGATTGACGACGACAACAAGACGATGCACGTTGAGCCCATGTTTAGAGACCTCAGCACAATACCTTACTGGGTAGGCGAACTGATACCCGTAGAATTTGAAACGTCCCAGATCGTAGGCGGGATGCGTCGTGAAATAGCGAGCAAGTCCGGAAATAGTACGGTGTCAGTTTCAAAGCAGCAAAAGGAGAGGCTGGAAAGAGTAACGCGCGAACTTCAAAGCTTTATGCCAGATGAGAGAACCATAATCATCGAGAGGAAGAAAGCCTCATCCACCATCGTGGTGCACTCTTGCCTCGGGACGAAAGTCAATCAGACTCTTGCGACGACCCTTTCAACTCTACTCTCCGCGAAGATTGGATATCTCGTCGAGACCAAATCAGATTCTTACAGAATCGTGCTTTCGACAAGCGGCGCGCTTGATTCCAAACTTGTCGAGACGGCAATGAAGGAAGATGTCAACCTCGAGGATATTCTGCAGACCTCGATAGTGGGGACTCATCCTCTAAACTGGAAGACCTGGTATGTTGGAAAAAAGTTCGGAATCGTGGACAAGTCCGCCCAGTACGACAGGCGAGCCGCTCGGCTGATTCAGGACAGGTTCCGAGGAACAGCCCTGTACAGGGAGATTCTTCGCGAGCTGTTTCAGGAAAAGTACGATATCGAGAAAACAAGGGAAGTAATAGGCTCCCTCAGGTCAGGGAGGATCAAATCAAGAATCGTCGACGTTGACGATTACTCGGAGCTCGCAAGGCCCATTTTGGAATTTGCGTCGAACTTTGCTGCGCTTCCACTGAGCATGGAGAAGGCGATCCTTGATCTCGTAAAGGAGAGGCTCGGGAACGTCAAGCACAAGCTGCTCTGTCTGAGCTGTGGGCGGTACGAGTCAGTCGTGAAAACTAGCGACGTGAGAGAGCCAATTGTGTGCCCACTCTGCCACTCTCGACTCATAACCGAGACGTATTCCTCGGACATCGACCTGCCAAAGATAATTCAGAAGAAGAAGGCGGGACTCCAGCTCTCCGAAGAGGAAGACAAGAAATTCAGACGTGCGTGGAAGACTTCAAGCCTCATACAAAACTTTGGCAAGAGGGCAATAACAATTCTGTCAGGCTTCGGGGTGGGGGTTGACACAGCAGCGAGAATAATTAGGCGGACTGGCGACGAAGACCAGTTCTATAGGAATATTTACCTCGCCGAAAAGAACTACGTCGCGACGCGCGGGTTTTGGCAAGACTGAGGTAGAAAAACGTCGCTCTGATAATTGTACTTTGCAGTTGGATCTTCCTGACTTTCTCAGCTACTCTCTAGCTCAACGCGGGAATAGTTCTTCAAAACCAAGAACTTTTTGCCCTCATGGATCTGGGCCTCAACTGCACGAAGCCAGAGCCTTTCTCCAGCGGGTATCTTTTCGAGCAATCTTGAAAGGTCTCTCCACGCGTAAACTTTTATCTCGCCAGTAGGGTCGCCAACCGACAGCTCTGATCTCCTGACAAGGCCGTCCTTTGTCTGGACCTCTCTGCTCGCGGCCTCTGCAAGGCTCATTACCTCAAGAGAAACGATGCTGCCCTCCTCGAGTTTCTCAATGCTCGTAACAAGTTTCGAGGAAGAGGGGATATCGGGTCGAGTCACCGCAGTTTTGACAATGGAGTTCTTCTTCGAGCAGACTGCCCTCGATGAGAGGTGATCTATCGAGTCAGGTTTGCAGACAATGACATCGTCAATTGCTAGCGATTCCACCCCTTGCATAGCTTCGTTAGCGAGCGAAACGGAGATTTTCCGGCTTGCCGAGTCAGTCACTAGGACTCGGACTGAAGCTCCGTCAAATTTTCTCTGCCCCATGGAAAGGATTCTCGCAACGAATGGTATGGGGGAGTCAGAAGACGGTTTGCCGGTATGCGCACTGAGAGATGTTGACGAAGATGAATGAGAGCTGAGAACATACGAGACATCCGGAGCGTTACTCTTGATCCAGTGGAGCGTCTCAACCCAGTACTCTAGTATGGACGAGGTCTCGTCTCCGTGCAGTTCGATGTCCTGCCCTCCTTCCGCAACACCTCCAAAACTCTGATTGGACGAAGAAGACGCAGTCTTCGCCCTCAGGTTGCAGATTGTAACTTCCTCGCCTTCCCTCAAACTGAGGAAGACTGGATTTGGATTGTCCCAGATGACTACCCGAGTCGGCTTTTGTTGATACTCTTCAGAAGTCGATTGGGATATTGAAGGTGAGCCAATCCAGAATGAGATTAGGTTACCCTGCGAACCGTCTGATCTGTTGAAAGAACTCTTCCGCAGTTCTCCGACACGTACAACTCTCCCCTTCAATACTAGGTGGCGGGCAGGCTCGAAGACCAGTTCCGGAGGTACGGCTCGCTTCTCGGGGGGCGTAACCATTGAGAGCTCAGTACCATCGACACTTTGGAGAATTTCCAGGCTCGACTTTTCGCCAACATTGAGGGCTAAAGAACCGTCCGGGCTCTGTCTTACGTACGTATTTGATATGCGAATGGGGTCGCCAGGTCGCAGCCCCTTGCCCTCGAGCGGAAAAGACGATTTGGAATCCCAAAGATTGACCATGATGGTTGATGTCTCGTCATAAATGACCATTCTCGTGCGGAGTCCTTGCTTTGAATCTGTCTTTCTCACAAAGACCTTGGGTGGACCCCACGCAAGCACTCTTGCTTCAACCGTGACATTCTGCAGTTCTTGACTTAGGTCGGCCAGTTTTGTAGTACTGGACCTGTTGTAATTCATCGTGACCCCCAGGTCTGCCGCGACAAGAAAGAGAGCACCTTGATCGGTGAGATAGCCCCCGCCGACTTTGCTCTTCTTCTCTTGTATCAATTTGAGGAGGCTTTCCCTCGAGACATCTGGCCTCTGACTGAGGATCTGAGCGAGAAGCGACTCGAGTTTTCGAGAGTCGGGGGACACAAGGGGCTCCAAGATTACGCCTCACTCCGTCAAGGCGAAATATTTCGATCTCGCCATGCATAATTCCTCCTCTCCGAGAGTGAAAGGAGGATGCGCCGAATCAACAGGAACAGGTATCAAGGCATTAACGAGGGGCATTGATAACATTTTGTTTCAACCCCAAAGTGATTGAACAAAGGTGCTGGAAAATAAGAGAGTGGCTGGAAGGGGGCTCAAATCCACGATTTCCTTGCGTCGTTTTTCGCAGACCAGTTAGAATATGAGAAGTGCTAACCACTACTCTATTTGGATCTTCAGTTGCGCCAGTTGATTCTGCTGCGGACAACTAAAAACGTGCGTGTTGAACATTCGGAATACTTTAGATGGCATGGTCGTGAATTGTGGAACTGAGTCGTAAAACTGATTCTTGGAAGAGTGCAACCTTTTCGCCGCTTTCATTCAAGGCACTGCTCTTCCAGTTCAAGCCGTATCGAATTTCGCGAGCATTAGTTTTCCTCACTATCGGATTGTAGAGATTCCAAAATGACCATCGATTTGCTTCTGCTGCGCCTCATACTTGCATTTGTTGTGGGAAGCGTCTGGGTGACGCTCGTCACGATAATTGCCGAAAGGGCGGGTAGTTCCATAGGAGGGTTTGTGGGAGGCCTCCCGTCAATTTCGGTCTTTTCCTTCCTCTTCATTGGACTGAATCAGTCGCCAGAAGTTGCATCGCAAGCGACGACTGTTTTCCCGCTGATCTTGAGCTTTAGCGGTCTTTTTGCGCTGTTCTACGCTTTGCTCGCAAGAAGAGGATTCGCATTAGGTCTTTCTTGCTCCTTTGTAATTTGGTTTGCTCTTGACGCCACTGTTGTTGTCTTTCGATTTCAGAGCTATGCTGCCTCAATTGCTGCATTCGCCGTGATTTCCATTGTCACATACCTTGTATTTGAAAGGCAGTTGGATCTTCCCAATTTCCAGGGTACACAAATACACTACACCGTAGGACAAATCTTGTTTCGCGCGTTGCTTGCAGGCTCGGTCGTCGTCCTCGCCGTCCTTATGAGCGAGATCGGCGGGCCGATCTTTGGTGGGATATTTTCAGCGTTCCCAGCGGTGTTCACTTCGACTCTCTACATAATGAACAAAAGCAGGGGTCTTGACTACTCGCGGGCAATCACCAAGCCATTGATGATCTCCGCGACACTGACTTCGGCACCATACAGTGTGACGGTCCGATACACCTATCCGGCGCTTGGAGTGGTCGCCGGGACACTTGTTTCGTATGCTTTGGTAATACCCTTTGCTGTCTTGTCCTACTATCTTTCCAAGAGAAATAACAGGACCACGACGATCGAAGCCTCTAACATGGATACCGAATGAACTGCATACGCTGTAGATCGCATAGTATCCTTTGCAGAGACCATTTGCCTTTTCTTTCCAAAAGTAACTCGATAGGTTATTTTCGAGAAACCCATACGACCCACAACTCCTGTTTTTGCTCTGACGATTCTCAACAGCGCAGTTTTGGCTCCTGAAATGGACCGAAAAGGCTCATGTGCGGCTAAATGATGTTAGCCACAAAGAGTCAGCTGTAGTTGACTTGGAGCTTCTTTATTCACCACTCCATTACTTGGCATCGCTTTCTGAGAAGACGGAAGTGAAAAGAGAGGGCATCTGTAAACGAGGAAGAGGGCGTGAAGAAAATGTGTGTTTGCAGTGCGCTAGTTCAATTCTTCGCTCGCTGACTGACATGGCATCGGTTCGACTTCCCGACCTTTTTCTCTCTTCACCCTCTCCCCTTCCGCGTTCCCTTTAATTTGATCAGTCTCTTGCTTTCCTTTTCGCGCCACTTGCTAAACTGGATAATCTTCAGGCGTTAGCACATCGATCTGTGTTCTCTATTCTAGTGCTTCGATGACAAAAGTCTCCAATGCAGTGAATCGACCTCGTCCGGTTATTCTCTCCCTCCAGGAAAAAAGCCTCACTAAGGAATAGACGATACTATCAGCTCTTGATACTAGTATCTGGAATTCAGTTTTGGAAACACTTCATGATTATTATGCGATTCATGTTCAACATGTTGAACGGGCATGCGAACGCGGTGAACGTGCTGTTCTAAACAACGGCTCTGCACAAACACTTTCGAAGCGGAAAGAGGCTCAAGCAGATCACGCTGCATCATGCGCAACATGATAGGCATCCTCTTCCCAATTGGTTTTACTACTTTGATAACCCAAGTTCCTTTCCTTTTCTGCCGACAAGTCTTGCTTGAGCTCTAGATGCACGCGAGATTCATTTTCTTAGGAAATTCCTGACGAGCGAAGCGAACGAATATCACTCACAATCACCGCGAGTCCTACGACGGTAACACAAATTTCGATATATTCCGAATGCCGATATTATTTAGAGCGTTTCCGTTTTGTTTAATAGAATGGCTGAGATTATGGATTAGTACGTGAAATCCATGCGTCGAATCCAGACTGCGAGTTGTGTTCTCGAGTTCTCGCCGGAGAGGGAGCAGATCAAGTATGACCCTCGGCTTTGCAAGACCTGCCAGAAGCTGGGATACAAACAGCCGAGAGCTGCGCGGACAGTGTACAGCGACTGCGAAGAGCACTTTAGAGCAAGGATAAGGCGACTCTTGCTGACTGGAGGAGTGAAGATAATTTCAAAGTAAGAGCGTAACTTAACCTACGCTCGCAGGGGCGGACCGAGACAAAGAGCCGGTCGCCTGGTGCCTTCCCACCTCAGACTTTAATGTCCTTCCACTTGTTTTCATACGAAAGCCAGATGTACTTTCTTTTGTCTAGGGAGTGGCTCTTGGCGTATTCAATCGCGTACCTCTTTTCAAAGGGCTTAAGATTTCCGAGCTGTTTTGCTAAGAGCTGGTTACGAGCGGAGCCTTCCAGAAAAATGGCGAGCGTGCACGCTTCCTCCATGTTTCGCCCCGCCGTCATAATACCGTGCCCCTTGTGAATTAGGGCATTATGGTTCCCCATGGCAGAAATCATCTCCGAGGCGATTTCTTCGTTGTCGATAATGCCAGGGCCGCGATGGAGAATCGGCAGACCCTCGGCAAAGTAGCTGCTTCGTATCGATATAGGCAAAATGGTTTCATCGGTACTGGCGAGTGCGGTCGCGGTCGGAGCGTGGAGGTGGGTCACGCAATTTATTTCGGGCCTCGCACGATAGATGAACGTGTGGATTACAACTTCTTCAACAGGGTCTAGATTCCCTTTGACACGATTTCCGTCCATGTCCACTTCGATGATGTCAGCCGAGGTAATATCGGGTAGCCCTTTTCCCTTGTCGTGCATGTGGCCTGGCATCAGGAGCGTCGATCCTGTGCGAACGCTAATGTGTCCCGCTATTTCGTTCCCCTTGTCCTCCTTTAGCCCTTCTAGGTAGGCGATCCTGCATGCTAGCGCAATTCTCTTCTTCAATGCTTCGAAATCTTCGGACATTGGCTCTACACTTACTGCTTGAGATTCAGAGCCAAATCTCCAATTTTATGTACATTTCGCTCTCCAACTTTTGCTGCTCGGGGGTTTAAGAATTTTTGATCCTTGCGTTTCGCAGCGCTTGACTTGTTCCGTTTTTGCACGTTCTTTGCTTTCTCTTAGGAGTGAACAACTGCTAGTTTTCCGAAGAATTTGCTCGAATGCTCGACAACCAATCTCGGGCAAAACAACAAATTTCAACTCACCATTTTTTTCTCTCTCACACTCACCCTAGAAAGAAATCAATCTGAAGATGAAAGAGAGCTAGAGGAATCACGCAGACTTTACCCTCGCGCCTGATTTGAATCGGAGTACTGGTTTGTACCTGGGTAAGTGATACATTGGGCTTAGGGCAAGTGCTTGAGTCTTGTCTGTCCTCCTTGAGAGTTACGATGCAATAAGAAGGAAACTAAGGGAGGCGGTCGGATGCTCAGAGTCTAACACTGTCCTTTGAAAGGAAATGGCAAATGGATGAAGCACGCGTAATTCGATTCAGCAATAACACTCTCTCCGTTACTCGATTAATGAATTATTCTCCTAATTTTCCCGAAATGTGTAAAAGCTATACTTTCATCGGTTCCCATCGTCACTTTTCCTTGGGCAGTAATTTCGACAGCATACTCTCTCAACCTTCGAGGCGCTCGAGGATGAAGAAGGAGAGTCGCCAGCTAGGCTTCATGTTTTACGAAGCACTCTACGGTCCGATCGTGTTTGTCCGAAGCACCTACAGAGAACTCGTCGTCCTGTTTGCTATGTTCTTTGGTGGTGCTGCAATCTTTACCTACTATGACAAGGTGAGCTTGCTTGTCGCTTTTCTAGGCTCCGTCTCTACAATCACGACGATTGGGCTCTACCTCCCGAACAACGGCAACTTCACGACTATGGACAGAAATGAAGCAATCCTATTAATCGTGGTGATGATAGTGGCCGTGGGCGCGGGCGCTTCGATGGTCCAGAAGACTGTAAGTACTGTCGTAAATGGCGAGCTAGCAAAAGGCGAAGCGGAGAAGCGGTTGATAAACAGGCTCAAACGACACGTCATCGTATTTGGTTACAGCCACCTTGGCAGGTACGTTGTCGAGAAACTTGAGGAACTCGGTTTCGATTACGTCGTTCTCACCAAGGATCCAGTAACATATCAGCAACTCCTGAGCAAGGACATCTTTGCGGTTCTCGAGTACGAGACGCAGCCCATCACGGCGCTTTCTGCCGCCGGCATTGAGAGGGCGGCAATGGTGGTCGTCGCCCATGAGAACGATCCGGACAACATGCTCGTGATTCTGAGTGCAAGGAAGCTTCGCCCGGACATCCGAATAATTTCCGTGGTTCACGACCAGGCGCTTATTGAAACGGCACGGAACGCCGGCGCGGACATGGTGATACCTTCCTCGGTCACAGTTGGGCACCTTCTCGCGCTATCGGCAGTGACGAAGAATCTCGTCGGGGTTGTCTTCTCGGAGAAGATTGGCACTAAAGAAATTGCACAGTTTTCGGTTTTCAAATCCTCACCGCTGATAGGGAAGGGGCTGGCCGAGGTATCCAAATACTCGACCGTCATAGGTGTGGTCCGCAACGACCAGGTCCTCAAGAACACGTATGATCCGGCGTTCAGGATCGAAGAGGGCGACACCATACTCGTCCTTGGCGCTCCAGATGATCTCCTTCAACTTGAAGAAAGAGCAAGGGCGCTCTAGACAGAATTAGGGCAATCATGGTGCATCACACTAGGTTCTGAACAAAGTCTTGCCTGTGAGAAGATCGAGGTAAAGCTTGTGCGTAATTTGTTAAGTTAACGGGGGGAGCGGTCGGCATATTCGTTTCATTTCCGCTTCTCAAATGAAACTAATCAAGACTTCTGTTGGAGACATTCGCTAACCTGATCTTACAAGCAATTCATGGAATTCATGCGGATCCAAGTGGGCCTTAATATCGGGTTCCACTTCTTCGAGAGGCTCGCGTCCCACCTTTGCGAGCAGTCTTTAATGAGAAGCTCAAAAAAAAGCCGATCATACAGTTGATTCTAAAGCCGCATCTTTCCGTCTCTCGGCTATGAGATTTCATCAGCAAGTTTAGACTCGATGACTAACTTGCGTTCGATTTCCTTTCCACCTTTGTTTCATTCTCAATCGTTCGCACGCGTGGCTTACTCATAATATTTGAATTTCCCGACTTCATCTATTAGCGCGACTCAAACTTTTTTAACTAACTAACATAGGCCACTTGCACTTGAATCTAATTTTCTTAACCAATTCCTTCTCAGCACGCACGGTGCTGGTTGATCAGATTTTGCAGGCCCTTCATACTCGCACGCAATACTGCATACTAGAAAAGAAAACTGTGGTGTTCCAAAAGAATTGAGCGCACCCAGAAGGGTCAGAACCATCTACTCAGTCATCGCTTCGCCGAACCGGCTGGATATCCTGAGGATCCTAAATTCAAAGGGACCGCTGAGTTACTCCGAGCTAAAGACGCTCGCGGGTTTCAAGTCAAAGAAAGAGTCGGGCAAGTTCGCATATCACCTCCGCAAGCTCGTCAAGCAGACACTAATCTCTCTGAACCGGGCAGAGAGAAAGTACACCGTCACAAACCTGGGGAGACTGGTCCTGAACCTCACGCGCCAGATAGAGGAGCAATCAATGCTCGAGTCGGGCAAGCTCTACGTGCGCAGTTCAAGACAAGCGATGGAAGAGTTCAATGCAGACAAGATCCTCCAGTCTCTGGTCAAAGAAGCGGGCATGCCCGTCGAGATTGCGCAAAAGATAGCGAGCGAAACAGAGGCCCGAGTATACAAGTTCCAGACCGCTTATCTGACCGCGCCACTGATAAGGGAGATTGTCAACGCGATTCTGATTGAGCACGGATACGAGGAGTACAGGCACAAGCTGACGAGGCTCGGCTTGCCCGTTGCTGACGTCAGCGAGCTCATACTGAAGGCTGCGGAGAGCACAGAGTCGATAGAAAATGTCCTCTCGAAAACTTCGGCTAGAGTTTTCGCTGAATATGCAATGCTGACAAAGATACCTAGAGACGTCTCCGACGCGCATCTCTCCGGAGATCTGCACATTTCGAACTTAGGTGCTTGGAGCTTGATGCCAGACACGCTGTACTTTGACCTCAACACTCTCTACACAAATCCACTGGTGCTCGGGAGCAAGATGGTGCACGTCCCCCGCCTTGATTCGATCAAGAGCTTTGATTCAGCGCTTGAGACTCTGGAACTGATCGCCAGCTTGCTGTCTAGGGAGGTTTCAAATGAAGTATGCTTTGATAATCTGATTCCATTCCTCTGCAAGCTATTCGCTCCACGCTCGCAGGATGAGCAAGTCAAGCTCTTCTCGCGGATCCTGACAGCGATCTCCTCGGCAACGCCGGGACGCAAAGCCGGGGCTGTGACTTTCAGGATTGGCGACCCAGCTAGGGACGAGGATGTCTCGACTCAGCTAGAACTGAGAGAGTCTTTGATCACTGCTTATGCAAAGTTTGCTTCGGTTGTGCCAGTGCCGACGATTAACCTTGTTGTCAATCCGGGCCGATACTTTGATCGGAGGGTCATAGAGGGAATGGCGCGAGTGATTTCCGAAGGTGGAGACATTGCGCTCGAGTCGGACGGTAAGTATACGTTCTCTGGGTTTAGGTTGGGTTCTATCGCGGGCATGGAAGATGGCGGGGTGTCGGATGGAGTCGCGTTGCTTCACAACCTTACTGTAAACCTACCCAGGTTGGCGTACGAATCAAACAGGGACGAGACATACTTCAGGGCAAAGCTCGCCCTTGTGATCCAGACCGCGGTAAACGCTCTTTCTAAGAGGAAGGAACAGGTTGTGGAAAGCCTGAGGCTTGGTCTCCTGCCCACGGTGTCGCAGCTGCCAATCGTTTCCTCGATAGAGGACCTCCCGCTGGTTGTCAACCTTGCTGGCCTCAATGAAGCCATATCCAGTCTCGTGGGCGACAAGCAGGAATCGCCCTCAAGGCAGGAAATCGCGCTCAAGACGCTCGAAACCGGAAGCAAGGTTGTCTCAGAAAAGGCGTCAAAGGTCGGGCAGAAGGGGTTTGTCTCGCTTGTGCGTCTGGAGGGGCAGTCGAGGCTCGCCGAGGCCGACTCTGAGAGGTTTGGGAGGGCGCAGGAACTAAGGGGTAGAGGATACAGCGCAGGTATGACGATTCTCGCAGATCACTTCGACAACCAGGAGGTCGTCCGCTCGGTCTCTGAATTATGCAAGGCCGCGAGCGGTGGTTGCACTGTGGCATTCGAATTTCCAAGGGAGCTCGGCAACGAACAACAACATTTGAACTTTAGTAACATACTTACTGGCGTTTCGGGCAAGCTTCCTTTTGCAAGATTTTCAAGAAATCCCGACATTTGCAAGAAATGTGGATTGAAGGTGTTTGTCGGAGGAAGATGCGCGAACTGCAGATCCACTTCGCTCATTCCGCAAACACTAGTTGTAGCTTGAAATCGCAAACTCGCTGCACTAGTGGGCTTTGGACTAAGAGCCCGAATCTGTACGGGTATCAGGTAGATTGAATGATAGCAAAGAAACTAGGAATGAAAAGTTAAGGGAGTATCTTAAAGCTCACTTCCCTCTTTTTTCGCTTCCCTGTTTTCCTTTGTTGAGTAGAGTTGGAGTACTCTGAATTTTTTTTCGGCGGCCTATACATCTTTCCATCGCAATTTTCTTGCGGGCGTTCTTTGTCGTTGTGAAAAGTTTTGGACATCTATCACGGAATTTCGCTGTTGGCTACTGTCAAAACTAATTTACAATAATTTTGAACTCGACGCGGTTCTTCTAGAGTCCCGCACGTAAATCGCTTAATGTTAAATATTCTACTACCGAGTTACGCATGCACATAGAAAATAAGAGAAAGAGAAAGACGAACGAAGGGGAACAACGAAGTAGCAGGCAAGAAAAACCAAGGACAAAGTGAGGAAAAGTCTTACCGATTAACCACGTATCGACGAATGGAAGAACTGAAGAATTCGTTTGTGAATACGTGCTCAGAGCCATCTATCGCGAGCATGCGATATTCCGGAGCAGTCCCTCTAGTAAGGGATATTCAGCTAGTGGATACTGAGGAGAGGCATGTGTTGATTTTTTCCCTTGGGAATTCGGTGCGAAACTAGCAACTTGATATAGCCGTCTTACCTTATCTTTCATCTTCATCTTCTTCTCGAAAACTGCGTGCGGCACGCTGGCAACGAAACGAAATCAAAGTCAGGAATATTTGAAACTGGGAACAAATGAGCGAGGTTTGATTTGAGCAAAGTGGAGACCAATTCGATCGACGATAGGGTGGCGGAGGAAGTGGAGGATGTTCGCGAGGTTGCAAGCGAACTGGAACAAATAGTTGCCCCCATTGAACTACCAAAGGCGACTCTGGACTTCTTCAACAACGACGAGCTGAGGGCCAGGGTTTTCTACGAGAAGTACGCTTTGAAGGACAGGGACGGCATCGTCGTTGAAAAGACTCCGGCCGACATGTGGGCCCGCGTGGCCAGGGAACTAGCCTCCGTCGAGGAAACTGAGGAGAAGAGGAGCGAGTGGACAAAGAAATTCTACTGGCTGCTGGAAAACTTCCGCTTCGTACCTGGGGGGAGGATAATGTTCGGCGCGGGGCAGCCCAGGAGGTCTACGCTTCTCAACTGCTACTACCTCCCCATCAAAAATGACTCTCTTGAGAGCATTTTTGAGTTTTGCAAGGAGGCGGGGAGGACTTACTCTTACGGCGGTGGAGTGGGTACCGACATTTCAGTCCTTCGACCGAAGGGCTCGCCGGTGAACAACTCTGCTGTTGTATCAACGGGCTCAGTTTCTTTTATGGAACTTTTTTCGATAACCACTGGGACGATCGGCCAGGCCGGAAGGCGTGGCGCGCTAATGATTACGATTCACGTCGATCATCCGGACGTTGTGGACTTTATCGACGTAAAGCGCGACCTGTCCAAGGTCAACCATGCCAACATCAGCGTCTGTATCACTGACGCCTTCATGCAGGCGGTGGAGAAGGACGACAACTTTGCACTCTCCTTCAAAAATGAAAAGGCTGACATGAAGAGGGTGGTGAGGGCGCGCGACCTCTGGGACAAGCTCGTGAAGTCTGCATGGGAGTCCGCGGAGCCAGGAATTATATTCTGGGACAACGTGAAGAATGAGTCTCCGACAGAGTACAATGGAATGGAGGTCCACGGATTCAATCCGTGCTCCGAGCAGTGCCTCGAGGATTACGGCTGCTGCTGTCTTGGAAACATCAACCTCTCGGCCTTCGTGGTCGACGAGTTCTCCGACAGGGCAAGGATTGATTGGAGAAACATGGAAAAGGCGCTACGCTACGCGACTAGGTTTCTCGACAACGTCCTTGACTACAACAAGGACAAGCACCCTCTCGAAGCTCAGACGAAAGCCTCGATGTGGTCGAGGAGAATCGGGGTTGGATTCACGGGACTCGCCGACATGCTGATCAAGCTCAACCTGAAGTACGACTCGCAGCAATCTGTCAAGTTCATCGACAGGATGTTCGAGAAGATCAAGAACATTTGCTACGACGAGAGCTGCAACATTGCCGTCGAGAAGGGGCCTGCTCCGGCATTCATTGCAGAGAAGCACCTCTCGAGGCCGTTCGTCCAGCGCCTAGATCCGCAGGTCAAGCAAAAGATCGCGTCCGGAGGAGTGAGGAACTCCTGCGTACTCACAGTGCCGCCGGTGGGAAGCGGTGCAATACTCGCAGGCACAACCTCGGGGATTGAGCCAATCTTCGCGCTGAGCTACGTGCGAAAGAGCAAGTCGCTCTCGGGCGGAGAGTTCAAGGTTTACCACCCGCTCGTCCAGGAGTACATGAAGCGCTTTGGCATCGCCGCTGAGAACGCGCTCCCCGACATCTTCGTCACGGCCCACAACATAAAGGCGGAGTTCAGGGTGCAGATGCAGGGGACGATCCAGAAGCACATCGACTCGAGCATCTCGAGCACGGTCAACATACCAAAGGAGGCGACCGTGCAGGACGTCAAGGACATTTACTTCCAGGCCTGGAGGGCGGGCTGTAAGGGAATCACGGTCTACAGGGAGGGAGCTAGGGAGGGGATCCTGCTCACCAATGCAGAGGCCGCGAGCCAGCACAAGGGTAGCGCCGGAAAGGCGCAAAAGTACGAGCGCCCGAAGGTACTGAGCGGCCAGACAATCAAGATGAAGATTCCTCAGGGGAGCCTATACGTCACGGCGAACAAGAACGGGGACGACATCGTCCGGGAGACGTTTGTGACTTTGGGCAAGTCAGGAGGAGACGAAAAGGCAGACGCCGAAGCGATCGGCAGACTCATCAGCCTCTACCTTCAACACGGGGGTAACCTGCAGGAAGTGATCCACACGCTGAAGGGGATCCAGGGAAGGGACGTATCATGGGACAACGGGAAGCAACTCCTCTCTGTTCCGGACGCCGTGGCAAAGGCACTCGAGGAGATATTGGGCCGCACAATAGCAGTGGAGCCCGAGATGAAGCACTGCCCAGACTGCGGCGAGGCCTCCATAATCTTCGAGAATGGTTGTTACAGGTGCACAAGTTGCGGCTACTCAAAGTGTAACTAGAATAACGTGCGAAATATCCGAAGCTGGGCGAGCTGGAACAGGAGCGCTCGCCCTCACAACCACTCTTTCAAACCGCTTAAGCATTTTTGTTAGGCGTTCAGGATAAGGGAGAGCAGTGCCGCCCTAACTGTTCGACCATACTGCATCTGCTTGAAATACCTCGCCTGCTTTGTCGAGTCAACGTCGGGGCGAATCTCGTCGACGCGCGGGAGGGGATGCATGACAATCGCATCGCTCTTCATCTTCTCAACCTGAGCCGCGTCGATGTAGTACGACCCTCGGACTTTTTCATACTCCTGTTCGTCAGGGAACCTCTCTCTTTGGATGCGCGTCATGTAAAGGACATCGAGGTTCGGGAGGATGGAGTGGAGGTCCTCGAACTCTCTTATCTCTATGGACCTTGAAGAGCCGGCCACCTTTATCTGCTCAATGTCGTGCGCGGCTTCCTGCCTTATCTTAAGAGTCGGCGGGGCCACGAGGTCAACCTCGACGTTGTACTTTGCGAGGCCGTAGATCAGCGAGTAAACAGTTCTGCCGTACTTCAGGTCCCCCACGATGCCGACTCGCAGACCGTCGATCTGCTTTTTCTCTTTCAAAATTGTGTACAGATCAAGCATCGCTTGGGTGGGGTGCTCCTCAGTGCCAGTTCCTCCGCTTATGACAGGCTTCAATGCGATCTCGGCCGCAAATCGTGCTGCTCCCTCGTAGAGATGGCGCAAGACGAGGACATCGGCGTTTGCTTCTACGACGCGCACCGTGTCAGCAAGCGATTCGCCCTTTTCGATCGATGTGGTCTTCGTCTCGCTGAAACCCACGGAGGTTCCGCCAATTGAAGCCATTGCGGATTCGAAACTGAGCCTTGTGCGCGTGCTAGGCTCGAAGAACATGATGCCGAGAATCCGTCCTTCTCCCAGCGCGACCCGCTCCCTGTACTTCATCGATAGTATCTTATCTGCGGTGGAGAAGAGGAGGTCTAGCTCCTCGCGGGCAAAGTCCTTCATGGAAAGAATGTCTCGCATGTAAAAGGGGTTTGGCAAGGGGAGAAAAAGTCGGACCGAGTTCCTTTTCCCCGCTCCCGAGATATTAAAAGGCATGCGGGAGGATGAAAGAGCCAAGTTCGAATCAGCATGCAACGCGCAGTCTCCACTGCGTCCTAGTTGATCAGAAGCGAGTGTATTCGAAAGTATATAGATGCAGGGTGCGGATAACCATCAAACAGGAGAAAGA
The DNA here is from genome assembly GCA_021325255.1 of Nitrososphaerota archaeon. The sequence goes on from JAJPHP010000025.1 coordinate 40,861, forward strand.
GAAGAAATTCCTCTCCGTTATTGATACCATCATCCTAGAATTTTGAAAGAAATCTGTTGTGAAAGTCGAGCTTTTTTCGGGCGGGTTACAACCAAATAATTGAGCGAAAAGAATCCGGTGCAAACCGCTGGGAAGCTGATTGAGGGGTTGATTTCCCTCTCGGAGGAGGTGGTGGAAATGTCCGGCCTTCTCGCCCGGGTCACGGCTGCAATTGAATCCAGAGACGAGCTGCGGACGAGGAAGATACTAGCTGACATTATTGCGAGAGAGGATAAAGCTGACTCGCTCTTCGAAGACGTTGCAACAAGAATAATGGAGGCCGATCTTGCGAGCGAGGCGGAGTCAGACCGACTGCTCGGCATCGCAAAAAATCTTGATCGGATCTCGGATCTGATTGGAAGAACTGCCCTACTCTTCAACTACCTCTCCTCGTTTTCAAGCTCAGAGATGTTCGAGCTCCTCGGCGCCGGGACCGCGCAGGTCAACCTGATCTCGTCAGACCTTATGTCTGTGCTCCGATTTCTAGACAAGGATCCGAGGAAGGTCAGGGAGATATGCGGAAGGGTATCGGGAAGGGAGAAGGTCCTGGACGGACTTAGAGGGAGGTTCAACTCTTACGCAATTCAGAAGATGGGCAAGTCCGAGTACAGGATATGGCTCAAGGACATATTCTCCCACCTTGACGAGATTGCTGACACCGCAAGGGATATGACGGTCACGCTGAGGGTGACGGCAATACAGGTCGAGAAGCAGAGGAGCGCAAAGAAATCGGCAACAAAGTAGCAGAAACTTAGAGACTGATTCTCTAATGCGCAGTGTTTTCCTTTTCTTCTACTTTCAGCAATCCGATATCACGGTCATGGTTTAGGAGTTTTTCTCTTCCTTATAGTCAGGAAACTTCCGAATCTATTTCAAGCGCCTATCTCCAAAGGCTTAAAACATAACCATGAGACAAAATTTTCAATAAAGAAAACTCTCAGACTGCGTCGATTGCAATCTTTCCGCCTGCGGAGAATTGTGTGAATAGGAACAGGAGAAAATTCCATTGAGCAAAAGCGTCTATTCAGGAACCAAGGCCTTCGCGGTTCGAGGCGCGCTTCTAAACTACTCAACATTCGACGAACTCGCAGATTCAGACAGTTTGGATACGTTTGTTTCAAAACTCAAGGGGACCGCATACGGAGACGCCATATCTGATCTGCAAAGGCCGTATGATGCTGTAAGGATTGAGCTGGCGCTGCAGAGGAGGCTGGCCAAGGTCGCGAGATCAATGATCACGGCGACTTCGAATTCCAAGGTCCTCCAGGCGTACTATTCCAAATTTCTCTCAAACAACCTAAAGAACATCCTGAAGGGACTGGCACTCGAAAGGAGTTATGAAGATATTTCAAAGTTCGTCGACCTCTACGTCGAGGAGCTCGTGGGGACGAGGGACGTAATTGTCAGGGCACTTGCCTCCAAGAGACTCGACGAAGCCGTCTCGGCGTTGCGTAGCACTCAGTACGGCGAGGCCGCCGAAGCTGCGGTAAAGGCATTCCAGGAAACAAAGAACTTCCAGGTCATCGACCTATACATCGACCGTGCGTACTACAGGAACCTGCTTGCTGCCTTCCTCTCGGAGAGGACAGACAAGCGCGAGCTTAGGGAGCTGATAGCAGTCGACATTGACGCCTTCAATGTGACTTCCGTACTAAGATCGAGGGAGTGGGGCCTACAGCCGGGGGAGGCTGAGGGGATGATAGTCGAACCAGAATTCAGGGTCCCCAAGGAAATCTTAGTCGCGCTTGCGCGTTCGGAGAGTTCAAGCGAATCAATCTCTCAGCTAGAGCGTACGCCCTATTCGGGCATAGTGACTCAGCAGGATGCTTCTAATCCGTCTTGGATCGGGGTGCTCGAAGGCAATTTTGAGATACTCAAACTCAGGGCGGCCAGGCGGACGTTCACCTGGGACATTTTCAGCATCAGCGAGGCGATCGGAATCCTAAAGCTTATCGAATATGAGATCAGGGCGCTCGCCGCGGTCGCATTTGGAATCGAGCAAAAGATTCCGCGAAGCGAGATTATGCAGAGCCTGTCCTGGTTCAAGCCAGGGTAATGTGATTAGAGCGGTCGCGTTTCGTGCTGCATCTGCCCGATCTTCCACTCTAGGGCCTGCTTGAACTCTGTGTTGTCGATCAGGTTCAGGTTCTTTCCGCAGGTCGGACACTTGAAGAACGCCTCCATGGCCTCCTCGAAAGTCAGTTTCTTACAGGTCGGAGTCTCGCAGCTGTAAAACTCGTGCTCCTTCTCATAATCGAGGCGCTGTCTCAGCCTCTCCAGGGCCTTCTTCTTCTGTGTCTCGATGAAGCCGTCTACTTGGTCTCTTTGGGCCTTCCACCTGTAAACAAACCACCCACGCTTCAAGTCCCTGACTCTTATTCCAGAAATCAGAGAGCGTCCGAAGAGGTCGTAGAGCGCCTTCCTGACTGAGTTAATCTTCAGCCCTGTTGCGCTCGCAATTTCCTCGTCTGTTGCGTTCTCGTTGTTCAGGAGTGCCCTTGCTACCTTTACGTAATCCTCTCCGCCCAGGAGGCTCGCAATCTTTACGAAAGAATCTTCATATTCAATTTTCATTTTTGATAAGCTAAAGCACCTCGACATGTTTCCCTTTTGCCTTGGGAACTATCCTAATCTTAGCTTTGTCAAATCTATAGTATAGCTCTTCCCCCATAAAAAGCCTATCAAGAAAGACGGCGAGCGCCGCGATTTCGCTGTGGGGTTGACTGCCCACCGCCACGTTGTAGTCGGCTATCTGGAAAATTTCAGACGGGACTTTTTCCGCCCCAATCACTATTAGGACTCGTTTTCTCTTTGAAGAGTCTTCCGGCAATTGCAGGTTTTCCCTGATTCTTTTGAGGCAGTCGTCCAGACGCTCTCCGTACATCGTTAGGTGAACCACGATGCCTGCATGCTTCTTGATAGTCTCCCGCCAGCTTTTTGTGAAGGCGACTTCAAAGTTTCCGCCCCACCTTTCAGCAACCCTCCGCAGCGAGTCAACAGTTTCATCGTCCGCACCGGAGATGATCAGCGAACGCGCGCCTAACGCGCGAGCTACGAGTCCCACGTGGGTACTCATCCTAGCGTCACGGACGAGCCTGTGCCCGAGCCTCAACACATCGACGTCGTAGGGGAGAGCATCATTACGATCGGCGGTCGCCCCCCGAGTAACATTTGCTTGGCTCAATTTTGGCTACTGTTCTTCTCCCGCCGCTTCTCTACATACGCTTGGCGAGTAACCTAAAAAGGATCTACTATGTCCATTATTATCATCCTTCTCTTCCACGAACCGGATTGCCTTTCGCAGTGAAGGCAATCCACTCTGGGCTAGAGGCAATCTGGTCGTAAAATCGAGCAATGTTGCAAGAAATTTTAGAGTAGTTTTGTCTTCCAGATTCAGAAGTTTAGCTGACGCCGGGCGGAGCCGAGCCGCTTTCTCCCTCTTCCTGTTCCTCGGGGATGAACAACTGGATCTTCAGGAAATGCTCTAACTTTCTTGCTAGGGCATCGTCTGGTTTCATTCTGCCGGTCTCAAGGTGGCTTATGACTGAGGGCTTTTCGTTTATCTTGTGCCCGAGTTCCTCCTGAGTGATTCCGAGTAGCTCGCGGGCATTCTTGATTACCTTGCTGTAATCTTCACGAAGAACGAGGTTTTCGTCCTGATAAGCAAAGACAGGAGAAGGCGGGGGTGGAGGTGAAGTAGGGGGACGAGCACTAGACGCTGATCCGCCAGGCCTCTGGCCCCCGGGAGAATATCCGCCGCCAGAGTATCCGCCACTAAACCCGCCGCCTCTTGAGCCGAAGGGCTTTTGTACTCTCGCGGGTGTGCCGAGTCTGGAACAGCTATTACAAACCCGAAAAACGCCACCGTCCAAATTTACGACCTGAGGTTCACCACGAATGTTGCTGCCACAGACTTCACAATTCATAGACGATCGCTACACACTTCACAGCAAAATGTGGCTCATTTCACGCATATATGTCCTTTGTGAACCAGATCAGGACACTCATTTTGGGTTGAGTTTTGAGGGTAAGCGAAAATGGAGAAAGCGAGTGATACGCGCATAATTGGCGATGAAGAAGGTCACAAGTGGCCGCCAGCTGCGGTTCTGGCAGTCAAAGTTCAGGATGAGCTTGGACTACATCTTTGGTAAGGGCACCTCGAAGAAGTTAGATTTCTCCGACCTGACCCTACTTGTTTCTTCCAGAACGGGAAGGTTAAGGCAGATAGTTCACAAAGATAGCCGAGAAGTTCTCTTCTCGTTTCGCCCCAACGGAAGCATTGCTCCAACTGTAAGCGGAGCGCAATATCTTCTTGAGTGGAGCAGTAAGGGCAGCACTCGGAGGAAGAAAAGCGAATCTGCAAAAAAAACAAGGCCTAGGTGGGTCGTCACGGTAATCGACGGCGTGTCCGAGTTTGTCTCGCAGGGAAAAACCGTGTTTTGCAGGCACGTGGCCTACTGTGACGATTCACTTCGCGCAAACGAGGATGTGGTCGTCCTCAACGAGAAGGGAGAACTCCTTGCCGTGGGTAAGAGTGTGATTGCGGGCCCCCTGATGAAACAATTTAAGAGGGGAGCGGCAGTTAAGGTTCGGGAAGGCGCATCCCAGCGAACTAATGGCCCCGATGAACTTTGACAACCGACAAACAAGGCGAATGCTGGACCGTATGGGCGTCAGCATGGAGCAGGTCGAAGGAGTGGAAGAAGTGATAATTCGCATGGCGGACAAGGATCTTGTGATTAAGAACGCCTCTGTCTCCGAGATGAAAGTCAAGGGGAACCGGATGTTCCAGGTCGTCGGGGAAGACATCGAGGAGAGGATGAGGGAGAAACCAAAGTACACTAGGGAGGATGTACTTCTTGTGGCACAGCAAGCAAACGTCAACGAGGCGCGTGCTGAGCAGGCCCTGAAGGATTCTGATGGAGACCTGGCCACAGCGATCCTGAGACTCACGTCTTAACTGGAATCAGGTAAAAAGTTTAAGACAGCCTCGCCAGCGATCTAAAAAACTGCGAGCATATTGGGGTGCTAGTTTTCTCACTAACATGAGAGAATCAGCATTCCCTTTTCATTTTAGGGTGAAAAATTACACTAACATGACGTCAGCCGAAACAGTCCCGCCGGCGCAGAACCAGATGGTAGAGCATTATCCAGACAGCAATTCAGCCAAGATCCAGAAGGCGATTGCTTCTCTTTCAGCCATGGAGTCGAGTCTCGATGAGTTGAACTCTCAGGTCAACGAAATGAAGAGGAGGCTCGTGGTCTTTGCAGAGGCTCAGTCAGAACAAGCAAAGGCAGAGATTATCGACCGAGCAAACAAGGAGGCTGCGACGGTTCTCGACGCCGTCAGAGAGTCCGCTCAGAAGGAGGCCGACGAAATCATCAGCAGGGGCTCGGAGCAGGTCGAGGCGCTAAGAAAGAGCATCGGGTCGAAGCTGCCACAGGCCGTTAGTATGATAGTGGATGCGGTGCAAGGCTAGCTAACACATTCTCTTCGAAGGTATCCGAATTCTCACTTATTTTCCATTGGTTTTCATCGCGCAGCAATTTTTGGATTGAAGATAGTTTGAGAGTAGTCGCGATAGGCAGCAGAGGATTCGTAACTGGTTTTGAACTCGCGGGTATGGAGGGAGTGCTTGTCGGGGACTCTTCCCAGGCTCTCGAAAAGATACAGGAGTACATGGGGAAGAGCGACGTCGCACTAATACTCGTGTCGGATGACCTTTCTCGTCCGATTCACGACAGGCTGACTGAGATAAGGACAAAGAAGCCGATGCCACTGGTCTACGAGATTCCAGCGCCAGGAAGTAAGAAGGAGAAAGTAGAGTATCGCGATATGCTGAAATCGATTTTGGGAGTCTGATTTTAGGTTATGAATGGGATAGAGTACACGGTAAAGAAGGTCAGCGATGAAGCACTGGCAGAGACGATGCAGAGCCTTGCGGAGGCAAAGACTTCCGCGCAAGCCATCGTAGCAAAGCGCATGGGCGAGGCCCAGGTTGAAGTGCAGAGGATTCAGGAGCAGCAGCAACGGCAGGCAGAAGCTCTACGCCGCCAGATCACTGGTGGTGCCGAGATGACTGCCAGGAACAAGTCGCTCGAGATTATCGAGGAGAATCTCAACGCCGCATTCGCGCAGGCAATGCAAAAGCTTCAGGAATTCGCGAGCGGGCGGGAATATGAATCCGCTCTGAAAACGATGATACTTGAAGCGATGGAGCAGGTCGGCGGAGCAGAGTTTGTTGTCACTGCAAACTCGCGCGATCAACAAACGCTCCAGAGGGTCATCGACCAGATAGCCTCGCAGAGGAGGAGCGTTAAGATAAGCAGGTCGTCCGCACGCCTCGGCAAGACGATAGGAGGGGTCACCGTCGCTTCGGGCGACGGTTATGTTATGTTTGACAACACCTACGAGGCTAGGCTAGAAAGATTGAAGCCTGTACTTCGAAAGCAGATCGCTCAGTTATTCGCGGTGTCAAAGACATAATCACCAATGCATTAGTGAGCAATGAATCTGGAGAGAAAGGAAGAAAAGCAAAGAAATCCTGATTCTTGAGATAGAATAATTGGAAACAAAAAAGTGTGGGAGTAAGAGCAGGACATGGCAGCCAAGGGAAAAGTAGTCTGGGTTAGCGGTCCGGCAGTCAAAGCCGACGGAATGGCCGCCGCAAAGATGTATGAAACAGTCGAAGTGGGAGAGGCTAGGATGGTCGGCGAAGTCATCCGTCTCACAGGCGACGTTGCGTTTGTTCAGGTATACGAGTCAACTTCCGGTCTGAAACCTGGAGAGCCAGTCTTCGGTACTGGACTACCACTCTCCGTGTCCTTGGGACCGGGGATGATGGGGAATATCTACGACGGTCTACAGAGACCACTCAACATTATCGCGCAGAAATCCGGTGCATTTATCGGAAGAGGTATCACGGCGCCCCAAATCCCGCAGGACAAGCCGTGGGACTTTACTCCGAGAGTAAAGGTGGGCGATGAGATAACAGGTGGATCCATGCTCGGAACTGTACCGGAGACGGACCTCATCGAGCACAGGGTCCTCGCGCCGCCAAACACTCCAAAGTGCAAGATTGTCGACGTTGCAAAGCAAGGCAAGTACAAGATTGAGGACGTGATAGCAAATGCGGAGGCATCCGGCGGAGAAAAGATTGCCCTAAAGATGTACCACCGGTGGCCTGTCAGGATCCCGAGGCCGATCGTTGACCGCTTTGACCCTGAAATTCCGCTTCTAACCGGACAGAGGGTTCTTGACACTTACTTCCCAATAGCGAAGGGAGGAACTGGTGCCATTCCGGGTGGGTTTGGGACCGGGAAAACAGTCACGCTCCACCAGGTAGCCACCTGGGCTGATGCCAAAGTCGTCTTCCACGTTGGTTGCGGCGAGCGAGGAAATGAGATGACCGAAGTGCTCGTAAAGTTCCCTGAACTCAAAGACCCAACTACTGGTCGACCACTGATGGAGAGAACAATCCTTGTCGCAAACACGAGCAACATGCCGGTCGCCGCAAGGGAGGCCAGCATCTACACTGGAGTTACGATGGCGGAGTACTACAGAGACATGGGATATGACACGGTTCTCGTCGCAGATTCTACTTCGAGGTGGGCCGAGGCACTCAGGGAGATCTCGGGGCGTCTTGAAGAAATGCCTGCGGAGGAAGGATATCCTTCATACCTTGCTTCGAGGCTCGCAGAGTTTTACGAAAGAGCAGGAAGAGTTAGAGCGCTTGGTACACCTGAGAGAAATGGATCAGTAACGCTTGTTGGCGCAGTGTCTCCAACCGGAGCAGACTTCACAGAGCCGGTGACGACGCACACAATCAGGTTCATCAGGACCTTCTGGGCGCTTGATACGAGGCTCGCTTACTCTAGGCACTATCCAGCGATCAACTGGATGACCTCGTACTCTGGATACGTCAGCACTGTGGCAAAGTGGTGGGCGGAGAACGTGTCGAAGGACTGGGAGCTCCTTCGCAACGAGTCCTACGAGGTCCTTCAAAGGGAAGATACCCTCAAAGAAATCGTGAGGCTGCTCGGACCTGAAGCGCTGCCTGATGAGGAAAAGCTAATCCTCGAAATCGCTAGGATGATTAAGATCGGATACCTTCAGCAAAACTCTTACGACGCGGTGGACACCTACTGCAGCCCGCAAAAGCAGGTCAAGCTGATGAGGTTGATGGTAGAGTTCCACAAGGAGGCGCTCAACGCCCTTCGCGGCGGGGCAACTCTCGCGCAGATTAGGGCGAGTCCAACGATACCTAAGATAATTAGGGCAAAGTTCGAGGTGAAAGAGTCCGAGTTGAACAAACTGGATTCCATAATGGACGAGATGAGAAACGAGTTCAAGACTATGACACAACAAGGAGAGGTAGTGAAGGCAGTTGCAAAGTAGTTCCGCCACATCGGGCGGAGTGGAGTACAGCAGGGTCGCGGAGATACGCGGCCCACTGCTAGTAATTGAAGGCGTAAGCAAGTCAGCCTACGATGAGCTCGTAGAGATCGAGACATCCGAGGGCAAGAGGCTCGGCAGGGTCCTCGAAGTCGGAGGCGGTCGCGCGGTCGTCCAGGTTTTTGAAGGGACTTCGAGTCTCTCGACGGTGGGAACAAAGGCCAGGTTCACGGGGAGGACGATGGAGATCCCGGTCTCAAACGAACTCCTCGGAAGGGTTTTCGACGGTCTGGGTAGGCCGATTGACGGTCTGCCACCACCGGTCGGTGAAGAGTTCCGCGATGTGAACGGCGCACCAATCAACCCGGAGCAACGTGACTACCCAGAGGATTTCATCCAGACTGGTGTCTCCGTGGTCGATGCGATGATGACTCTGGTGCGAGGGCAGAAGCTCCCGATATTCTCTGGCGCAGGCATGCCTCACAACCAGCTCGCGGCTCAGATAGCGAGGCAGGCAACTGTCTTGGGAGAGGCGGAAGAGTTTGCGGTGATTTTCGCTGCGATTGGAGTGCAGCACGGCGAGGCAGCCTTCTTCCGAAGGACTCTTGAGGAGAGCGGCGCAATTAGGAGGAGCGCACTGTTCCTCAACCTCGCGGACGACCCAGCGATTGAAAGGACGATCACTCCAAGAGTTGCCTTAACTGCCGCGGAGTATCTTGCTTTTGATCTTGGCTATCAGGTTCTTGCAATCATCACCGACATGACAAACTACGCAGAGTCGCTCAGGGAGATCAGCGCTGCGAGGGAAGAGGTGCCGGGAAGGAAGGGATACCCTGGTTACCTCTACACAGACCTCGCGACAGTCTACGAGAGGGCGGGCAAGATCAAGGGGAAGAAGGGGTCAGTCACGCAGATGCCAATCCTCTCGATGCCTTCTGACGATATCACGCACCCGATTCCCGACCTTACCGGATACATCACTGAGGGGCAGATCGTGCTCGGGCGCGAACTCTTCAGGAAGGGAGTCTACCCGCCGGTCAACGTTCTCTCAAGCCTCTCTAGGCTCCAGAAGGACGGTATCGGCCAGGGAAAGACACGCGCAGACCACGCCGAAGTGCAGAGCCAGCTATACGATGCGTATTCGAGGGCTCAGGAGCTGAGGTCACTAGCTGAAATTGTCGGCAAGGCCGGACTTTCCGGAGTAGACGCCAAGTACCTGAACTTTGGTGACGTCTTTGAGCAGAAATTCCTCTCCCAGAACTACGACGAGAACAGGACGATTGAGGACACTCTTAACTTGGCTTGGAACGTATTGTCCGAGCTGCCTGAGAGCGAACTGACAAAGATCCGCACCGAGTACATCAAGAAATACTACAAGCCGCAGGTCGCTGCCACAGCTTAGAAATCGGTGAGTTACAGAGAGTTGTCGGTCGCCTCCGGGAATAAGGTCCTCCCCACGAAGATCGGTCTGATTCAGACAAAGAGGTCACTGCGCACCTCGCGCACTGTGTACAAAATTCTCGAGGACAAGCGCGAGGTCCTTCTCAAGAGGCTCGATGAGATGATCAACGAGGCGCAGAAATCGAGGGAGGACATGTGGGAGCCGCTCTCTGAGGCATACAGGCAGCTCTACGACTCTTATCTGAAGCTCGGACCCACAAGGCTAGAATCGGTCGCGACAAGCACTCCGCCCACCGTGGACGTTTCTGTCAATGTACGAACCATAGTCTCGGTGAGCGTGCCAACTATGCAGATCACGCAAAAGAACGTGGGTCTGACCTACGGGTTCGCCGACACAAATGCCTCCTTGGACAAGGCGACGAGGATGATGCGGAACGTCCTCCCCGGAATACTCAAGGCTGCCGAGGTTGAGAACGCAATCTTCAGGCTGGCGAGCGAACTAGAGAAGACGCAGAGGCTTCTCAATGCTCTAGAGTACATCATCATTCCAGGGTATCAGGACACGATCAAGTTCATCTCCGCCACTCTCGAGGAGAGGGAGAGGGAGGAGTTTGTCAGGCTGAAACAGGTCAAGCGCATACTCGAGCACAAGAAGGAAGGAGAGGCAACGACCGCGGAGGGCGAGCCGGAAGAAGAGGACGCTGCGGAGCGAGCTTCAAGACTTGCCGCTAGCCTTTGAGAAGACACGTTTAGGTAAGTAAGAGAATCTTTGGAGTGAGAAGGAGTAAGAGTTGAACCAAGACGAGATAAAAGAAAGATTCAAACAAGTTAGTGACCAGGTTGACGCCATGGCAAGCCAGCTCGAGAGGGAAATCCAGAACAAGAACGCTTCGATCAGGGAAGAGGCTGCCAAGAAATTCGCGGGCGCTGTCGGATCCTAAATTGTTATCTCCAGCCACGCAATCTTTTATATCTTGAATTTTTGCTAGACGAAATCCGTACCGCCGTACTGCGGTTGTCGTCCAGTCATCTGTATTCTGTCAAGGAACAAGGGATGGGATAGCCTGGTCTAGGACGTCAGCCCTCCATGCGCAAGCTCGCAAGCATATTCTTCCGAAGGCGGGCTATAGCGAGAAGAGCTGAGAACCCGGGTTCAAATCCCGGCGACCGCACCATTACTTCAGTTCAAGGTCGCCTGAACTCGGCAACTTTCAAACTCTATTTCAAACGGGTCGAGTCCTCCTTGGACTGCTTCTTCTCGTTGTTGCTGCATCGTTTTCCTTCATCCAAGCCGGTATACTTTCACTCCCCCACTAACATAATAAGGAATACATTTGATACCAGCAGGACTCGTAAAGGTGAGGAGTTCAGAGAGGAGATTAGACATTCTAGCATGCGACAACTAATTATTGATAGCATTATTTCACTGGACGGTTATTATACAGATCTGAATAACAGCATTGATTGGTTTGACTTCAACACCGAGGAGTAGGAATGGTCAAAGGACATCCTCCATCGCGCGGATACGTTAATTTTTGGTCGAAGAACATACGAAGAATTCAGTTCGTTTTGGCCCACGTCTCAGCCTGAAGCCAGTGGTTTTGATTCATATATCATTCAGCGCCTTAATGAAACGCCCAAAATCATCTTTTCAAAATCACTTACAGAAGCGTCTTGGAAACCCTCTAAGATGATGAAAGACGAAAATCTCGTTGGGGTAATCTCGAAGATGAAGAACGAGTCAGGAAAGTACATGGTGGTCGTTGGCAGTGGCTCGCTAGTGGCCGCTTTTGCTAGGGAAGGACTTGTTGACGAATATCGCATTAGAATCCGACCAATCATACTAGGTGCCGGCAAACCACTCTTTACGGATCGTAATGTACGGCATCCACTTAAGCTTGTGAGCTCACGAGCATTCGATAACGGGGTGCTAGGGTTGCACTACGAGCCTGTTGCTCTTTAGAGCGTCGCCGAGCTTCTCTATCTACATCATTTCTGCCGTGATGACAAGTTCCATTTTGCAGCTTTATGTAAAAAATAAGGGATCAAAAATTCGAAGTAAATTGCAGAGGCGCGAGCAAGAAGATGCGTCTCGTAAAGACTTTCTTTTCTAGTTCAAATAAACTGCAAATAGCGAATTTGAGCCTACTTGAGTATAAGAGCCGGCGACCACACATTTGTCCCTCCGGCCTGTCGTAGCTCGTTATCGTAAGTCATATGTAATGAGTTTAATTAGTAAAATCCGAGCATCTTTTTCACACAGGCGCTCTTTTTCCATCGCATCTTCAACGTAGTTGAAGTGGCACAATTCTTGTAGCTTTCATCAATGAAAATATCAAATTCTTTGAAACATGGCAAAGGAATACTCCGGCATATTGGCAAGAAGTGCCGATGTTTGCGGCACGCCTCTCGAAGAGGAGACAGGGAGCTCCGGGGATCGGAAGGCTCTTGATAGATGACTAGGTCGTGGGAGAAGGTCAAATCCCAGTAACTGTGCCGCTATCCTTTGCGATAAGCGGCGGAGGAATTAGCTGCGGCCGAAACGAGGGACAGTCTGTGACAAGCGAATACAAATCTCCCTTCAAATATTCCGGGAAGATAAAGAAGGTCACGTTGGACTTCGGTGGCGAGCCTTTCTTCGACGCAAAAGCCGAGCTGCGCAAACTATTGACTACGGTATAACCGGGTTGCAGAGAAGCCTGTATACTGGAGAGAAGTCAGTCTGTCTCTCTTCCGCTACATCATCACTTTGCAGCGGCTTTACCGTATGCCCCATGGCAATGCTTGAACCTGCGCCCGCTGCCACAGGGGCAAGGATCGTTGCGCCCCGCACTTGAGTGCAACTGATGTCGAAACCTCGCTTCCTCAGAAGCTAGTATTGACATTATCTCGGCCGGCGCACGGTTGCGTCGGAGTAACTCTGCCATGATTTGCATCGGGCGGGCAATGTGATTGAAGAACGCCTTGTATCCGGCGCAGAGGTAATTCAAACCAGGCTCTCCGTCCGGAGTCAGGATGAAGCGATTCTTAGGGCATTCGCCGTTGCAGGCAAAGCGGACCTCGCATTCTCGACAGTACCTTGGCAGTGTGTCCTTCTTGTTCGACCCGAATTTTCTCTGCCTCTCGGATGCGACGAGTTCAATCATATTCTCCTGTTTGATATTGCCAAGCAAGTACTTGGGCTCCACAAAGTGGTCGCAAGAGTACAGATCTCCGTTGTGCTCCAGGGCAAGTGCGTTACCGCATGTTTCAGAGAAGATGCACATTGATTGAGGAGCTCCGACCCAGGAGGCAAGCGCAGCGTCGAACATCTGCACGAATATGCGTCCGACATCTCGATGCACCCATTCGTCGAATACGTCAATCAGAAAGTCACCCCATTGCTCGGATTTGACTGAGCGGAATGTGACCTGATTCCCCTCCTGAAAGCCCGTCCGGCCGTCCGAGTTTATCCTCTCCACCATGGGAATGAACTGGATGTATTTAGCTCCCACCTCGTCCCTGAGGAATCTGTACACATCGAGCGGGTTATCTGCATTGGCGGAGTTTACAGTTGTTAAAATGTTGTAATCGACATTGTGTTTCTGTAGTAGTCGCAGGCCCCTCATCACATCGTCGAACGTGGGGTTGTCATGCTTGTCCACGCGGTAGGCATTGTGCATCTCTCTAGGGCCGTCGAGGCTCAGGCCGATCAGGAAGTTGTTTTCGCGGAAGAAAGTGCACCACTCGTCGTTGAGAAGTGTTCCGTTTGTTTGCATCGTATTCTGAATCGTGGTGTTTGGTTTGTTCAATCTTTTCTCATACTCAACTGCTTTGCGGTAGAACTCGAGCCCCATGAGTGTCGGTTCCCCTCCCTGCCAAGCGACTGTCACTTCGGGTGTTTGATGAGAGTCGATGAGCTGGGCCAGATAGGCTTGAAGGAGGTCGTCAGACATGCGAAACCTGCTGTTGGGGTATAGTTCTTCCTTCGAGAGAAAAAAGCAGTACTGGCAATTGAGGTTGCAGATGGCTCCGGTTGGTTTTGCAAGGATGTGATATGATTTAGGCGCATTCTTTGGGATCTGGGAAAGAACTGGCGACTCGCCAATGACTTCCGAGTTTACAAACTCCATTCTTCTTCGCGTGTCAGGAAAGCTTGGATCCAAATCTGGCCCTTGCGCCTTCTCCTTTCACTCATCCCATATCGGATAGCCCTTAAGAAAATAGTGTGAGTTTTCTCTTGATATAACTGATCAGAAAATGGTTGCTTTGAAGACTCGTTCAAATTAGCGAAAGGACAAGTTTTTCCGCTTGCTCAAAGCTGGACCAGTGATGACTCGGTAGAGTTTCACTATTACTAATAATTAGGCGGAATTCAGGTTTGTCGTAACACCTGTGACTTAGCTTTTCACGCCGATCGGCTGTATGTAGATTGGCCTTTCATTTCTTGCAACGCCTAGAACTCTTCTAACGTCGTTGTCCCGAAAGGCTCCCATCGCGACAGAACCAAGGCCTAGTGCTGCGGCCTGGAGGAATATGTTCTCTGAAATGTGTCCAGATTCTTGAAAGACGTACTGCACGCCTCGCTCCCCATACTTCGCCGTGGTCCTCTCAAAGATGCCAATAATTACAATGTTCGACGCTGCCATTCCCACTGATTCTTGATCACTTGCAGCTCTTTGCAGATCTTGCGAAAAGTCTCCTTCCTTTAACAGAGTGATTGCGTGATTTTGATAATCGTAGCGATAAATCCCAGCAAGGAGACCTTCAACTCCGCGGGTTCTTGCGACAACGTAGATCTCCATCGGATACAGTGCTCCAGCAGATGGTGCACTCCGCATGCCATCGTGAGTCACTCCTTGGGCGGCCCATAGAATTTGGGAGAGTTGTTTAAGGTTGATGGGATTCGCTGAGTACTGTCTGAAAGATTCCCGGGAAGATATCGCCTCTTCGAGAGAAACTGCTCCTTTTGTCATCGGTCTCGGGAGCTTGATTTGCAGCACCTTCTTGGCCCCGGAACTTGTCGCTTTCTCGTTCTCCGTGTCTGCTCCACCCGCCTCACGTTTTGAATCCAATGTGCAAGCGCAATCAAAGGACGGGACAAAATTAACAAATGTAGTAATTTACGAATCTACAAACGAGCCATCAGAGGAAGCCTAGTGAGTTGGGCACTGACTTTCCAGAGGCGCGCCCTAGTCTCTTCATCATGTGAAAGCCTTGATGAGCTAATCAAGTGACAATTTGCGAAATACTTGCCGCTGACCTTGTCGACTTCGGGTGAGGACGCGAGATAGATCACAGTTCTTGCCCCTTTCTCTGGGCTAGCAAAAAACAGCTTCACAAAAGAGAAGCCCCAGCCTGCCAGTCCAGAGTTTCCATGCCCCAAATTTGTCCTAATGGCTCCAGGATGGACAGCGTTGACCGTTACTCCAGTACTTTCTAATCTACTAGCAAGTTCATAGGTGAACATCAATTCGGCTAACTTGGAGTTGCTGTAGGCGGCCCATCCGCCGAATCTCTTGTCGCCATTGAGGTCGTCGAAGTCAATTCTTCCGCCACTTTCGGTGGTGGAAGCAATGTTGACGACTCGCGAGGGAGCGCCAGACAACAGGACATCAAACAACAGGTTGGTCAACAGAAACATGGACAGATAGTTGACCGCGAATGTGGTTTCTATCCCATCCACCGCCTTTGTATGCTTTGAGGAATACTCCGGCGTCGTTCACCAGCACGTGAAGCTTCTTGAATCTGGCCTCGAACTCGTTTGCGAGTCTGCGTACTGATTCTTGCGAAGACATGTCTGCATTAAGAAGATAGACCGAATCATTGCCGCTTATTCTCTTGATCTCGTTCAGCACGGCCTCTCCTTTTGCTTGATTGCGTGCTACCATGACTATCGTGGCACCCAGTTTCGCAAGACCAATTGTCGTCGCTTTTCCTATTCCAGAAGTGGCTCCAGTGATGAGGCAGGTCCTTCCTACCATCGGGCTGGAGGATTCAGGTTGTGACATATTGGGTCATTCTTTAGTCGAATCTGGCTCCAAGGGAGAGATCTTGAAACTGATTTCTCGAAGTACTGCTAAGAGTCTAGAAGGGTCACCGCTTATAAAAAAGGCAGGTACGATTCTCATCCGTGATAATATCACAGCTTTCGCAAATTGCTCAAAACCTGAAGTTTGCACGTTAGTGTGCAGCAGTTTGTAATTGCCTCTCGTGCATTTTGTGTAGGCACATATCTACACAATTTTGGCCTTATCGTTGTCTCTTAGGATATATCGTAAAAAGAAAGATAAAATTCTCTTAGGTGATTCGGATCGATACATCCTTGCACCGTGAAGAGTAAATGATAATCTTTCAACATTTGCCTCTGATTTTGATTGTTTGGTCGAAGAACGTAGACCAAACTTGGCGTAATGCAAGAAAATCATTGGGAATAATATTGTAACCTGCTCTAAGAAGGATCGCGAACTATGCTGGAGGAGGTATTATTTTGTCTACCGCGCCTTTGCGCACACTGTAATGTGATTAAAACAATTCTTTGGCGGAGATCGTCATGGAAGATTTGTGAATCGCAAAGCGCAGACTTAAGTATGATGTAAGTAAGAAAATTAAATTTCATGTTGATTAAACCACTCATTTCGGAAGTTGTCTATTGCGAGAGAGGTAATTCCAGGGGCGATGAGCAGAGTCGAGATGATTTCGCCTTCCGAGCTCAGTGCGATTAGCGTTTCCATTATGACCACCGCATTGCGAACGCTGAATGTGAAAAAACCTGACTACAAGCCATGCTTCAAATGTGCAAGGCATCCGAACTATCCAACGCTCCCGGCCGTAACTCTTCATCGTGGAGGAGTGTGTGTTATTTGCAGGACTTCGAGTACCTTCTTCACCTCTAACCTGCGAGAGTAGGAAGCGGGGTTTCGGTGTATAGTTTCAGAAATTTTCGCTAAAGCTCTTGTTTTCGACATCGTGTAGCTTACAACCTCATCCTTCTGATTGCAAGCGTGCCACAGTATACTAAAACAAGAGCGAACGAGCCGAGCACCAAAAGGTCTGCAAACAGACCAAATCTGTAGACTCCGAGCATTAGGCCTCTGAGTGCGTCCACTCCATACGTTACGGGGTTCGCCAGAGTAACCGCCGATAGCCAGGCGGGCAGGTTACTCAACGGAAAGAGTGCTCCGGAGAAGAAGAAGAGGGGAAAAGTCACAAACCCGCTTATCAGGCCAAACCCCTCCGGCGATTCCATGAAGCTGCCGATGATAAGACCGATGCTCGTAAGTCCAACAACCAGCATGAAGAGAAAGAGATAGACCAGAAAGAAATCAAGCCCGAAAGGAATTCCGAAGATTGGCGAGAGAATGATTATTATCGTCGCCTGGATGATGCCGTCTGTCGCCCCTCCGAGGACCTTACCCATGAATGCGGTGGCTCTGCTGATTGGGGCAACGAGAACTTCTTTGAGGAAATCGAGCCTCTTGTCCCAAACTATGCTGGCGCCATAAAACACAGAGGAAAATATCATCGTCATCGCGATGATGCCAGGAAAAATGTATGCCTGGTAGTTTATGTTTCCCACGTTGAACTCAGACCCCATCCCTGTTCCGAAGACAAATAACCAGAGGATGGGACTGATGGCGGAAGAGATAATCCTCGAATGCTCCCTGAGGTAGACCTTGAATTCTCTCTCCCAAAGGGCATACAATCCCATGAGTTCGCTCAAATCGATTCACCTGCTACCATTCTTTCTTCACCATCTCCTGTTCTCTGTACTCCCTTCCGGTATAATGCAGAAAGACATCGCTGAGCGAAGGCGGACGTAGCTCGACCGTGTCCACCTTCCCGATGACAGCGAGAATTTCTTGGATGTGAGAACTAGCGTCCAAGACTGTTAGTGACACCAGCCTGTCGTGCACGTCGACCTTTCTGATGTAGGGCAGAACGTCAACCGCGCTCAGATTCGGACTGCTCATCTGCAATCGAATCACGTCGCCTCCAAGCGCACGCTTTAGGTTCTCAGGAGTGTCAAGTGCAACTATCTTGCCGTGATCAATGATTGCAATCCTATCGCAGAGTCTGTCGGCTTCATCCATATAGTGCGTGGTAAGAATTACTGAAATCTTCAGCTCAACCACAAGCCTCTCGATATAATCCCAGATGTGCTCCCTTGTCTGTGGGTCCAGTCCAAGCGTAGGCTCGTCAAGAAAGAGGACACGAGGTCTGTGCAGTAGGCCTCGGGCAATCTCAAGGCGCCTTCTCATTCCTCCGGAGTAGTGTTTGACGAGGTCGTCCTTTCTGCCAGTCAGATCAGCTAGGTTGAGGGCTTCATCTATCCGGTCTTTTCGGATTTCGCTTGGAACCCCGTACATGAAAGCATGGAGTTTCAGGTTTTCATATCCTGTGAGAAGCTCGTCAGAACTTGGCTCCTGGAAAACAATCCCAATTCTTTTCCTGACCTTGCTGGGCTGTCTTCCAACTTCGTAACCGTCAATTTTTGCGGTACCTGCAGTTGGTTTCAGCAGCGTCGCCAGAATATGCAAAGTGGTAGTCTTGCCGGCTCCATTAGGGCCAAGGAGTCCAAAGATTTCACCCTCGCTTATGGCGAAACTGATTCCGTCGACTGCCCTTACATCCCGATTGTAAATCTTTGAGAGATTCTCAATGACTACCACGCCTTGTTGTGGCACCACTTCCTCCTCGACCGAAACCGGGATCAATTTCGGAGCAAGACCAGATAATCTGATCCTTCCGCGGACACTTAAACAGCGGTCACGATTCTCAAATCTGATAATTGCACGCGAATTATTGAAGGAGTAGACATGCAAATCATTCAATGAGGGCCTTCGCGGGGCTTTTCCCTTTCAGGTAATAATTGTCAATGCTGATGCCACTTTCGAGCCTCACTTTTAGTTGCGACGTTTCGAAATGTCACAATGCGATTGTAAGTCATATCACTAACTTACAGTGTGGTTAATAGTCGCTTAATGGGAATGGTATCCTCGTTAAAGTGGAAAAATGACTACACTAACAGAGCTGGCTCTTTATGCAGGGTTGATTGGCGCGGGAATTGTTGGCGTATGGATGTTGATAGGTGCATTTAGAGTGAGAGGAATTGAAACTCCCAAGTACATAACCTTGGAGAGGAAGAAAGGCGGTTATGAGATCTGAGAGTACGAACCCTACGTTGTCACTGAGACAACTGTTTCCGGATCGTACAGCGAGGCAATGAACAGAGGATTCAGGATAATTGCCGACTATATCTTTGGGAACAATGCCCGAGTGGGATCTTCTCAACTTCAGGGAGTCGTTTCATCAATCGGAAACTTGGAAACCATAGAGGCTGGAGGAGAAGGTGCCTCGGAAAAGATTGCAATGACTGCTCCTGTTCTTTCCGAGAAAAGAGATGCTAACGACAGTGAAAAAGACAGGTACAATATCTCTTTTGTAATGCCGTCGAAATACTCCATTGAAGCGTTGCCCGTTCCTAGAGATGAACGAGTTCGGCTCCGTGAGGTAAAGAAGCGAATCTCAGCGGCGGTTCGTTTCTCCGGTTATGCCACCGAAGATCAAGTGCAAACCAAGTATCGGCAATTAAGGCAGATGCTTGCGGAGGACGAGGTGAGCGTGCATCCCGGCTATCAGGTCGCACAGTACAATCCTCCCTGGACGCCCCCGTTCATGAGAAGGAATGAGGTCTTGATTGATGTAGCATCTTGATTAGAGTCATTTGATGTGCGCTATGTACCTCTCTGCGGATTTCTCTACTCTTTCGCGCGCATTGCCAAGAATCTGCCTCCCTTCAAATGCGCCGTAGACCCTGTCAAATTCGTATTTGCTTATCCGGTTCCAGATCTGCCTTATCTTCGACTCTGGGAGGGGAATCAGATTTGGATAGCTGTACATGAAACTCGCCCAGCTGCGATCAGGCACGACCTGAATTATGTCGCCCGAAAGAACGACGCCTTTTCCACTTGCCCCGTCTCCCCAATGAAGGACCGTTCCTCCCTCAAAGTGTCCTCCGAGATTGACAAGTCTTATTCCGCGCGTCGGAGAAATGGATTCACCGATCCAGAAGTTGATACTCTCAAAAGGATAGACGATGTGCTTGCGATCAAGCTCGTGAAGATAGATTGGTATGCCTCCAAAGGAATTGCTCCACTCCACCATCGAAGAGTAATAGTGAGGATGGGAAATTGCAATCATCTTCAGGCCGCCCAGATCTCGAATTGCACGAGTAATTTCTTCGTCAATGTATGGGAGACAGTCCCAGAGCACGTTCCCCCAGGAGTCCTGATCAGGAAGGCGCGCTGACCTATAGCGAATTCTGGGTCTGTAATTATTGAATAGAGGTTGCCAGCTTCCTCCTCCACCTGCCGGATGACGTTCCTGTAGCCGCTGGTCTTCATTTTCTCTATTGTAGTCCATTGTTGACCATTCCACCCGACATACTGCCTTTCATCCAGACAAATCGGGCAGGCGTCTGGAGCAGTTGAACTATCTGGATACTGTGTTCCGCATGTAACGCACACGAATTTGGTCAATTAGTCGTCGACCCCTTCCCCCTATCTTCTCGGACGATAAGCGATCATTCTGAGATAAACATACACTCTCTCCTTCTCAGGGAAAAAGGACGGACTCGATGATGTTGGTAGAAATGGCTCGAGAATGAAGAGAGGCTTCCCATCCTCGCTTTCTACCCTCGTAAAGGATTTTACACAGGCCGGCCGCACCGACTGATTGGAATGTCCACCCGGACCGAGCGCAGGCTCGCCGCCATAATGTTCACGGATGTTGTCGGGTACACCTCCTTCACCGAGGCGAACGAGGCCCAGGCACTCGTTGCGCTGGAGGAGCACCGTACACTCATGCGGTCGATCTTCCCGAATTTCAACGGGAAGGAGGTCAAGACGATAGGTGATGCCTTTCTCGTAGAGTTTTCAAGCGCCCTTGAAGCGGTCAACTGCTCGGTGGAGATTCAGAAGAGATTGCGCGAGAAGAATAAACGTCTCTCCGAATCAAAGAGGCTGGTAATCCGCATAGGCGTGCACCTGGGAGATGTGGTAAAGAGCCAGGGGGACATACTCGGAGATGCTGTCAACGTTTCCTCTCGCATCGAACCACTGGCTGAACCGGGCGGGGTCTGCATCTCAGGGCAGGTCTATGACCAAGTAAGAAACAAGCTCACCCTCTCGCTTGAGAAACTTGAACCGAAAACACTGAAGAATGTCAGGTTCCCGATTGACGTTTACAGGATAGTCATGCCCTGGGAAGCCGAGGCGAGAGAAGGAACCGCGATCAACCTAGACAGGAGGAGGATCGCAGTTCTCCCCTTGAGGAACATGAGCCCGGACCCAAATGATGAGTACTTCGCGGACGGCATGACTGAGGAGCTGATCACATCACTCTCGGCAATCAAAGAGTTCACAGTGATAGCACGCACGTCAGTGATGCAGTACAAGGGAACGACTAAGCGAATAGACGAGATCGGACGCGATCTCAAGGCCGGCACGCTGATTGAGGGAAGCGTGAGAAAAGCAGGCAGCAGGATCAGAATCACGGTACAACTGATTGATGCACGTAACGAGGGCCACATCTGGGCACAGAACTACGACAAGCAGCTTGATGACGTTTTCGCAATACAGAGCGAGGTCGCACAGAAGGTGGCAGACGCCCTAAAGATTCAGCTTGGTGAGTCAGATGTCAGGAAGATTGAAAGGGGCGCGACGAGGAACCCAGAGGCATACAACCTCTATCTGAAGGGGATGTTCTTCTGGAACAAGAGGAGTGCTGAAGCCATCCGAAAGGCTATTGATTTCTTAGAAGATGCCGTGAAACTCGATCTGAAATTTGCACTCGGATACGCAGGAATTGCCCAATGTTACAACGTGATAGCTGCAAATCATCTGGACGAGCCGGAACCGAGTTATCGAAAAGCGAAAGAGTACTCACTGCGCGCCCTCTCTTTGGATGATGAACTGGCTGAAGCGCACGCCGTACTCGCTGGAGTGTACGGCACGCTTGACAGGGATCCTCAAAAGTCCGAGGCGCAATTTCGAAGAGCAATCGAACTCAACCCAAACTACGCCACCGCTCACCAGTGGTATTCCCAGCTCTTATCATGGATGGGTCGAATTGAAGAATCTGAGAGAGAAATCACGAAGGCGCTAGAATTAAACCCGCTTTCTCTAATCATCAACACGAACTACGGTGACCACCTCTATTACAAGAGAAAGTTTGATCTTGCCATCGCTCAGTTTCGAAAGACTATCGACATGGACCCAAGCTTCGCTCCCGCATACCATAGCCTACTTCAGGCGTATATTACTACATCTAGATTCCCTGAAGCGCTCGAGATACTGGACGCCGTAGCCAGATTGGGTAGCCCAGCAGAAGTCAAGCTCGGGAGAGCCTACGCATACTCAGCTATGAAAAGGAAGGAAGAGACCCACGAACTACTCACCGAAATCCAACATCAGGGTGTCGAACAGAAGGAGCTTAGCCCTTACATAATTGCGCTCATTCACTTTCAATTGGGAGAGAAAGACGAAGGATTTGAGTGGCTCGAAAGAGCGTTCAAGGATTATGACCGCACGATCAACAATATTACTGTGGATTATGAGCTTGACGGTTTGAGATCCGACCCTCGTTACATCTCGCTTCTTGAAAGATTGGGTCTAGCGAGATATTTTCAGGATAGAGAAAGCTAATCTTCTCGGGTCACGACGCATTAACGAGGCGAAGGAGTACATGTGAAAGCACATGCGTCGCTGTAGTATTGTCTCATTCCTCTGAGCACACGGGACGCAGTTCTCCCTCTTATCGCGCTACTACCGACGCTAGAATTCGTCTCAAGTTAGGCATGAATAGGGCTGTACTGCCGCCACAGCTGAATCCTGAGCTCTAAGCCACAATTCACAGGACTTATACTAGAGATTTTTACTGTAATTTCCTTATAGACAATGAAGCTCTACTCCGTTGCTTTTTGGGTTCTGACTTTCTTCTTAATTTCTGCGTCATTTTCTGCAGCAATAAATTCCAACACGCAAACTGAGCTACACTGTCACGACCGTGGTTGCAGCTCCTCGATGAGACCGAACAGCGGTACGACCAAAGTAGTTACTCAGAAGTCAAGCTCAACGACCAAAACGTCAGTAGAGAAATCAACATCGACAAAAAGCACAACTACGAAAATAGCCTCTACAACAACTTCGTCAAGCTTGACTTCACAGTCATCCAGCACGAGTTATCAAAAACAATCACTCATCTACCTGGCAGGGGTGAATTATAACCAGGCCGTGAAGGATTACTCCACGCGAGGCGGCATAACTGCCCTCGGCCCCCAGGTGTATGCACTGGACCAGAGCGGGAACGTATTCCTTGCAGACGGGACCTTCTCCCCCTCTCAATTCACTACTCTCTCACACTCGTACGGATTTCAGGTAATTCCTCTGGTGATGGCGGGTGGCGGACTCTGCACAGGCTCCAACGTGTGGTGCAACAATGCAGGAATAATTGCAATCATAACAAACTCGACACAGTTAGCCAAGTTCGAGCAGGAGCTAGTAACTTTATGCCAGAACTATGGATTCGATGGGTTCCAGTTCGACTGGGAGACAAGCCTCGGCTCGACCTACCAGCCTCAGATGACCAGCGCTCTAAACAGTATCGCAAATACACTTCACTCAATGACTCCGAGAAGAAGCCTTTCTGTCACTACATACTACTGGGACTATCATGCTGGACCTTACAACACGTGGACGCTGAGCCAGGGACCGATAGACCAGCTGAACCTTCAAGCATACACCGACACTCTTAGCGACTACGAAACGTGGGTGAGTTCAATGATGGGAGGCATGCAAAACATCTCGAAACTTGCGGTAGGAGTGGGCGACTACTCTGGAGTGAATCCTCCAATCGCAGGACAGTGTATGCAGTACACAATGCAGAATGGGATCGACGCTGTGGCGCTGTGGCCCTCCTGGGGAACCGAAGTAAGCTTTGGTGGCTACGGATACAGTGATACAGTATACGGGACGGCAAACTATTACTCACTCTTCCAATACTACGTGACGCACTAGCATCTTCTCGAGGTCTGAAGCCGGCCAAGTCGATGCTCAGACACGAAGTAGTGGATGCACTTTCCTGCTAAAGAGTTGTGAGTTTCTTACAGAGGATCTTGCGCGCTAGTCTCTTCAAGAGCGAGTGCGTCATGCAGGACATTGCCCAATTACAATAGAGATACTGCGAACGTGCAACGTATATAACACGCAATGCCTCTATCGAAGATATAGAGGAGCCGCTGGTCGCAATCATCTTTGAGGGCTTGGCAGATTGTCCTGATAGCATCGGCTGCTATATTTGTAGTTGGCATGCTACTCTCGATTTACTTCAACACAATGTTCCTTTTCCTCTTCCTGCCGTTTGGATTTGCATGGGGATTCGGGAGCAGACGCGGTGCAAAACGAAGCGCTGGCACTTCACAGGACGAAACTGAAGATCAGCAGCCATCGTGGACTACAGATACTACTTCTCCTCCCCAATTTTGCTCACACTGCGGGAGAAGGCTTGGCGACGCCGACCTATTCTGCCCGACGTGCGGCAGGCCTATTCAGGGAAGGATCAACAACGGCGATTTGAGATAAGAGCGGAAGTCTCCCATAGTGGACTTTTTCCTTTGCTCGATGTGACAGCTAGCTCTTTTCGCCGACTCTTTCCCAGATCAAATACGAAACTAGCTCAGCGCTCTGAATCTTGATCGGTGGCGTAGAGAGAGTCAATCTATTGTTGTCACTCTCAAAAGCTTAGAACCTCTCCTGTCTTGACCCGACCCAGTTCGGGTAGAAGCTCACCTCGCAGTGAATTGAAACTTTCCTGTCGTCGATTACTTCATAAGGGCCTGCATATGAAATGTAACCCTCCGCTGCCTGTTGCTTCTCCTCAGGGCTTCCCGAAAGCATGTCATTCGAGGCGTATTTGCACCGGTTTCCGTTCATTATTGCCACAGAAGCGTATCCATCCGCACCAAAGACGAACAGTCCTGCAGTATCCCTTCCCCAGGGATAAGTTACGCTGCCATCGTTCTTCTTGCTCTCCAAGAAGAGTAGCCTCCACGTCCCGATGAGAGATCTATTAGACATAACACTGCACTTCCTCAAACAAGATTGGTTTCACATGTCAATCAGCTTCAAATGCATTTAGTGCTATGCCGAATTCTGCGAGTGCGACCGTCGCGCCTTCGGATCTCTTATATTACGTCGCACTTGCTTCTTCCTACTTCTCCGAGGGCCCGAGTAGTTATCCACAGCGAGCGCGAAGATAGCCCCAATAACGATCGAAATTTCGAAGGCGAGCATTGGGAGGGGAACGGAGAACCACACCAGTGATCCTTGAGAAGAAGAGAGCGCAGGTGAAGCTACTTCAGCCGGGGCTCCGGGAGATGTAAGTATCGCCTGCTGCTTCTGGAGTTGCTGTTGGAACGCGCTTCCCGCCCGGTCGACGGAAAATGAATAAGTCGCCTGACTCGTAGCATGTGCCGCGTCGCCCAAGTATACTGCCGTGATCACCTGCCTCACATAACTCCTCGGAGTGTAATCTATAGCGCACTCTAGCGAATGCGAAGTTTGCGAGCTCCTGAGAAATTGATTGGAGTACGACCAACAGTCAAGTTGGGAAAATACGCCTCGCCTATCGCTTGAAGAGAATACTACCCTGGCTCCCAGTACTCCAGAGGCTGTACTTACTGTCGCTGTACAGAGAGAGGGCGCACCGTATACAGCGGTAGTCGGAGTGCACAGGACGGTAATCGACGTTGCGACGAGATCGGCGATCGTAGTTGAGGATGTGGTAGTCGAGGTTTTGCCACTCTGCAGGCCACCTGAACCGCACTGGCCAACGATGCAAGCATCGGATGCGGTCATTATCTGCGCTACATATCTGTGCGGAAGGGGGTAGCTATACTCCAACGGAAATGCCACGAGCAGCAGGAGGACTAGAAACAACGAGAATACGACCGTGAACGCACGGTTTCCTTCACGATTCATCAACGTGCATAGTGCGATTCGGCCAATAGCATTTAGAGCGTATTAAGCGAGTGTAGCTTTAGAATAGAACACTCTGCGATAGAGGTTCGAATCTCTAAGAAAAAGAAAATGATAGCATAGGCGCAGAAGTGCGATGGCGATTCTGCCTGCGATAATGACAGTCTAAGTCAATCGGAGGGCGCCTCGTCCTCAAGCATTGTTGCGAAAACCGAAGCTATAGATCTGATCTCCGGATTCACAACCTTATTGTAGATTATTGCTATTGTAATCATTGCACATAAAGATAACAGAGCGTGCATTGGAACAGACGACGAGCGCAGACCTTTAGGGAATCTTCAAATTCTTCTTAGGAAGAATTACAAGCAATGTGATGTCCAGGCGGAGAGCATCCATTTTAACTCGATATCTACCATTGATACTTACCAAGGCTTTCTCGACAATTGTCGAGAAATCAATGGGGTACCCCCCTAGAGGGTGGAGTAACGGAGCTAATTTGCTATATAAAGTGGGAAACGAGGCGGTAAGCTTCCCTTTATCGGCTCGATAGAATTAGGGCACAAAGTCCCAGATTTTCGGATTTTCGAGATGTCTTGCGAATTCCGCCGCCCGCATAACACACGGTGAGAAGAATCAGTAATGAGTAATTCATCAATGGTACAGTGCAAAAACTCTAGAATTTTTGTAACATCAGCCGGCTTTGTCAGGAGTTCTTCAGAACGTTCGTTGGGTTTCAACCAGATTCCCGACCCTATTCATAAGCCTCCGGGGTACGCCGGCGCTTCCTCTTTTTGCTATATAAAGCGGGAAACGGCGAAGCGAAAGTAAACTTACAGTTAGGGCGTGTTTCAGAAACCTAGCTCTGTCGTCAGAGGAACAGTTGTTTGAACTCCTTCTTTTCACATAGTTGAAGCAATATCTCACCAGATCTAGGATGCCGCCGACAGCAATGACTCTTACGCTTCGCAATTCTAGGATAAGCCTTGACATCAGTAACTGAACTTTTGCTCAGCTACCACTTCCTCATACCGAGGGTCTGGGAGAACTCCAGGTTGGGAGAACATCAAACCTCTCCTCCTATTTCGCCTTGCGAGCGCAGAGGCCGTCCTAGAGGATTCCGAGCTAAGCGGAACAGTGAAGAAGGCTTCGAGTCGCTCGAAGATCTCTATGAAGTTCATCCCTGCCCTCGTCACGCAGTACGTCCTGCCTTCCTCCTCGTCGAACCTCTCCTCGACCAAACCATTTTCAAGAAGCGAGCTCAAGTAAAGGTCAAGCTGCTTGAAGGATAGATTTGACTTGTACATGAGGTGTGTTTTCTTCGCTGGGTGTCTTGCTGCTGAAATAATGTCATAGACAATTTCCAAACGACTTCTATTCTTGGGTGCCATCGCTATATCTGTCATCCTGTTTGGTGATTGCGCAAGTGTAACAAGAGGACAGAGCTCAGCGGACTTTAAGAATGCTGTTTTTAACGGCCTGTTCTAGGATTAGTACAGCGGCTTCACGCCCTGTTCTAATTAGTGGAACCAAGTTGCGTCCGTGCAAAGACTTTTGGCCAGCCGTTGTACCATTACATTTAAGTCAACTACAAAGAAAAGGCCAGGCTCGGGAAAGCGGAATAAGGGAAGAGGGTCATAGCGCTGCATGTCTGCCGGATCTCCCGACGCGGACCTGAAGGGAAACACCCTTCGGGTCTACACGTACCTCTTCAAGGTTCAAAAGTCTGGCATCAGGGAAGCTCAGCGCTCGCTCGGATTCAAGAGCGCTTCACTCGCGCAGTACCACCTGGAAAAACTCGTTGCACTCGGCCTTGCCGTGAGGGACGAGTCCGGAGATTATCTCCTCGCGAGGGAGGTGAAGATTGAGGCCCTCGAGCAGTTCCTAAAAGTTGGATCGTATATCATTCCGAGATTCATTCTCTACTCGGTGATGTTGACTATGCTATTCGTCTACTTTGTGGGAGTATATCGCATCCCCGTTACGAGCATCAGCGTCTGGGCCTACATCTTTGCGATTGCCGGCCTAGTAATCACGTGGTATGAAACGCTTCGCGCATGGCGCAGAACGCCTTGAACCACGATGATGAAATTGTGATCTATTTTTCTCTCTGCTCCGACAGGAGGACCTGTTGCTGAAACTCCGCGACGGCTCTCTTCACTTCTTCCACGGAGGCTTCGTCCTCGAGTGTCGTCGTGTCTCCAACGCTGTCCATGCCGTTCGCGACCGCTTTTACGACCCTCCGCATGATCTTCCCAGATCTAGTCTTTGGCAGGGATTTCACAAAGTGAAGGTCATCGGGAACCGCTATCGGTCCGACCGTGCTTCTGATGTGCTCCTTCAACTCCTTTGCAAGAGCGGGACCAGCGGCGTATCCAGTCTTGACAATGACGAACGCCGCAATCGATTCACCCTTGACCTCATCGTGCTTGCCAGCAACAGCCGATTCAGCGACTGCCTTGTGCGACAAAAGCGCGTCCTCGATCTCAATCGTGCCGAGCCTGTGACCGGCTACCTTGAGCACCTCGTCTGCCCTTCCGAGGAGCCAAAAGTATCCATCCTCATCCCTGACGCAGTAATCTCCCGGATAGTAGGAACCAGGAAACCTCGACCAGTAGACCTGCTTGTATCTTGCGTCGTCTCCGTTGAGTGTAAGGAGCATGCCGGGCCAAGGTTTCCTAATGACTATGTACCCCTTTTCGCCGGAGGCGGTGGGCCTTCCTGAATCGTCGAGCACCTGCGCATCAATGCCTGGCAGAGGAAGCGTCGCCGAGCCAGGTTTCAGCGGCACCAGTCCGAGACGAGGACTCGCGGAAATCATAATGCCTCCTGTCTCCGTCTGCCACCAGGTATCGACGACCGGACAACGGCCACCGCCAATCTTCTCAAAGTACCATAGCCACACGTGAGGATTGATTGGCTCCCCCACCGTACCAAGTACGTTCAGAGAACGCAGGTCGTGCTTTGCAGGCGGCTCGTCGCCGTACTTCATCAGCCCCCGAAGAGCCGTAGGGGAAGTGTAGAGTATGTTCACTCGATACCGCTCGATCATCTCCCAGAGCCTGTCATTTTGCGGATAGTCGAGCGCCCCCTCGTAAAGTATCGAAGTTAGCCCAAGCGAGAGCGGTCCAAAAACGATGTAGCTGTGTCCCGTGACCCAGCCTATGTCGGCGGCGCACCAGTACACGTCGCTTGGCTTGGGGTCAAAGACCCACCTTGTCGTCGCTGCGGTGTATGTGAGATAGCCTCCAGTTCCGTGGACGATTGCCTTGGGTTTGCCAGTCGTGCCCGAGCTGTAGAGAAGGTACAGCGGGTGGTTTGACTCCACGCGAGCTGGAAGTACCTCTTTTACACTCTCTGAGCTTGGGACGACGTCGGACCACCAATGATCCCTTCCTTCCTTCATGGAGATCTCTTGCCCTGTCCTTTTGTACACAATCACGTTCTTCACTCCAGGCGAGGTCTCAAGCGCCTGATCAGCGATCTGCTTGAGATGAATCACCTTACCTCTCCTGAATCCACCGTCCGCGGTAATGAGCAAGGTTGATCCAGAATCATTCATCCTGTCGGACAAAGACTGACTTGAAAAACCGGAAAAGACGACGGTGAATGGAGCTCCCAGTCTTGTACACGCGAGCATTGCGATGGGCAGCTCTGGCGTCATAGGCAAATATATCGTGACCCTGCTACCCTTTTCAATTCCCAACCTCATTAGGGCGTTTGCGAACCTGTTTACCTCGATGTGGAGATCCTGGTAGGTCAGCGTTCGTCTCTCGCCGTCCTCCCCCTCCCAATAGTAAGCTACTTTATTCCTCACAGCTCCCGACAGGTGCCTGTCGACGCAGTTGTACGAAGCGTTAAGCTCAGCTCCGATGAACCATCGAGCAAAAGGTGGATTCCAATCAAGCACCTTGTCCCAGGATCTAAACCAGGAAATCTCTTCAGAGGCGACACTGTGCCAGAATCTCTCGATATCCACCAGTGATTCCTTATGCGCCTCAGCATACCTGTTTATTGGGAATATTCTAGTCTCGGTCGGGAGAAGGTTCTCCCCTCCCGCTTGACTGCCGGAAACCTTGGACGACCTTTTAATGGCGTTATTGGAACTCATTTCCCTTGCCTAGGTCCTCTTTTTCTTGGGCTGCAGCTTTTCACGTAGGAGTCGAGATGAATTTAAGAAATATGCACGTCGAACTTGAGGAAGGATCGTGGCACTCGGCCAATTTCACCCGTGCTTGAGCTAAGACTGACCAAAAAGACCACAGTGAGACTTTACAAAGTATCTTCGCAATTGCATTGGGGTTTTCCGAAGAAGAATGGAGTCACATCCGTAGTTGATTGTGATTTCAGTTCCCCCGATCTCCAAAGCGCCGAGACTCGGCGTCAGCCGTAGCATCTATATATGCCCAGAAACGAACGAATTTGAAATTGTTGGGGCGAAAAGAGCAAATGTCGACCGAATCGAATCCGCAGCTTCCAAAGGCCGAAACAAAGTCTGCAGGGACTCCGACAGTTGCTAACCTGTTTCACTTTGCAGAGTGCACAAATTGCAGGCACATCCTCCCACTATCTACGACGACGGAGAAGTACTTTGCGATACTTGCAAAGGATCCATCGAAGCCAATGGGGCTGGGAGAGAAGTGCATGAGGTGTGGGGCGGACAGCTGGGTCCTGGCAAAGTGAGACGCTGACGACAGATAGCACTCATATTGCTACAAGTGATGTGTAGCTTCCAAAAGCAACCGATTACAGATTATCAGATAGATTGTTATTGTGATTCATTTTTCAATGTCGAACAAGAAAAAAAGAGATGTCAGCATCCGACGAAGAAAGATGCAGCAAAGTGGAATTCCATGGACCTACATCATTCCAACTGTGATACTAATTATAATCATAGGTGGACTGATCTACTACAACACTGTTGTTATTCAGACTCCAAAGAACGGAGATCTGATCACGGTTCCGACGAACACACCGCAGTCTCTTGGGGACGTTCCTGGGTTCTGCGATCAACCTTCGGGCTGCAACTATCATTGGCACGCGCATCTTGACATCTACCTCAGGAATACTTCATCAATTGTTGTTCCAGCTGATCTGGGGCATATCGGATCAACAAACCTGTTCGCGATACACACTCACGACGCTACAGGGGTCATTCACCTTGAATGTTGCAATCCGACTTCTGTGAACAAGACATTCACGCTCGGGGAACTCTTTGAGGTCTGGGGCTACCCTACGTTTGATTCAACTCACATCCTAAACTACTCTGGATTGCCTGTCGTCGCGTATGTCAACGGGACACTCTGGCAGAAGAGCTCAATTTCCGATATTCCTCTCACAAACCATGTGGAAATCGCAATCGTGATCGGGTCGCCGGCTCCGACGACGATTCCAAAAAGCTACTCATTCCCTGCAGGGTTATAGAGAAATCTAGCGACAGCTCTTTTTCCTTCCATCGAAGGTGCGGGCAACCTTCGTCACGCGCGTGCCCTAAAAACTAATCTTTAAGAAAGAATGTGGATATGGAAGCCTAAATTCTACGATTCGAATAGCAGGTCCGTCTCCGTAACACAGTCTAGGAAAATACTTGACCAGTTCTCGTACTCTTTCTTCTTCTCATCGCGAGGAACGCCGCGACTATTACCACAACAACTATGACCACAACAATCGGGATAAGATATGTCTGGAAGAAGCCGATCTGCGGAACAAACTGAATCTCGATGCTGTGCAAACTAAAGTGCAATGCCAGTGGAATGTGGTATCCCGAAGAGTCGTGAACGGGGACAAGATTACTGCCGTTCACCGGTTTTCCATCGATGTAAACTTTCGGGGCAAACCCTGAAGGCACAAGCGAGTTGGATACGAGGAGCGTAGCATTCCCGAACGTTCCGTCGTTTCCAGAGATTTGAAAGGTGAGGACATACGTTCCGCTAGACCCTTTGGAGAGCGTGATGTTCGAAAGCTGCGGAGCAGAGATGTTTCCCAAAAGCGTCAATGGAACGAGCGAGTGGTTCACAGCGTAACTTGCGTATGCTGTTGTTGAAAGCGTCGGTGGAGCGAGCACGACGAGTGAGGCGTTCCCTGTGACATTCACGCTAGAATCGTAAGAGGTCCCATTTACCACGGCGGAGACGTTGTACACGCCCACTCTCAGCCTGTGGAACACAACCTGACCTGATGAGTTCGTTGAACCTGTTGTGTGGAGTGTCGAGTTCGAAAGCAACACGCCGTCATTCATTATGGGGAATCCACCGGGCGCGACGAGTTTTACTATCACTGCATGATTGTTGATCGCAAAGTTGTCCGTGGTGACAAGCAAGGTCGCGTTGGAAGAAAGTCCGCCTGAATTGAAAGCGGTTAGGACAATCCGATGAGTAGCGTCGGTAAGTGAGGAGGTATTCCAGAAGAAGGACGATGAGTAAGAGCTGCTGCCCGAAATGTTATCCGAACTCTGAACCTCCTTCCCGTCTATGGAAAGAGTTTCGTTAGACAGTGCCTGCCCGGTGATGTTCCACGTTATGTTCACACCGCCGTTAGTGGTTATACCGTTTGAAGGCGAAGCAAACCTCACAACCGGCAGAGAGGGATAAAAATCCTGCTTGTTTTGCGCGAAGGCATTCCCCAAATAAGAGTTCCTTGCTCCATTCAGGAAGTAGATGCCGTAGTTGTTGCCCTTCAGGGTGTTTGCCGTGGCATTGTTGCGATGAGATTCTAGAAATCCTAGGCCTGCAAAGTTGTTTGTGATATTATTCTTCGTCAGCGTATTGTTAGAGGAACCCAGGTCGAATAGCACTCCAAAACCGGTCTGCGGCTGCGGGGAAGAGTTGTTTTCTACGTTATTCAACATTACCGTGTTCCCGCTCGAACCTGAAAGTTTGATCCCCGCCGAGCGCGTGCAATTCAAGCTCATCGTGCAGCCGTAGGCATTGCTTAGGACCGTATTGTTTTCGATGAGGTTGCTACGCGAGTCGCTGATCAGGATTCCGGTAAATCGGTTGAGCGAAGCATTGTTCTGACCGAGCGAGATACGAGAGCCTGAGTTTATCATTATGCCGTTGTCATCAAGGCCAATCGCATTGTAGGAAATATTGTCAGCTGTCGGATTCAGCGCGTAGATGCCATCTGCTGAGTTGTTTACGATTAGATTAGAAAATATGCCAGAATTACTCACGTTATCTAGTCCGAGCCCGTTCCCGAAGTTATTTGTCACATTGTTGAGGTAGATGAAGGAACCGTTGAGGTTGCTTATCGAGATCGCCGAGGTGTTGGCTCGACCGTTCGAGTCTAGAGTGTTTTGGGTGATGCAAGAGTCGAAAGAAAGCGTCGTCTGAGTTTCGTTGAACCTGACCTCGCAACGCTGGGCGCTTGAGGCATATCCACTAATGTTTATGCCCGTCTCTTTGTTGAGGGCCAGCGCATTATCCAATATCACTGGAAACGAGTTCTGGAAACTCACTCCATTGATGTTGTAGCCTATCGTGTTGTTTTCCAGCCTTACTGCTGCGTGATTAATCGCCAGGAATGCGAGTGAATTGTTGAGCTCGATATTCCCGCCTACCAGCGCAAATGAAGCGTACGATGCTCCAGATGAAATCTGTTGGGCCCCACCATCAATTTCGATCCCTCGCGTATCGTTGAAAATGATATTGTCCGCAACGACCGCGCCTCCGTAGGAATTTCCGGACACACTTATGCCAATTGGGCTTGAAATCACTTGGTTCAATCCGACTGTCGCGTTGTATGAGTTTAGTACTACTATCCCTCCACCTCCGTTGGCCACTAGGGCATTTCCTTCAACCCGAACCTGTCTTGAGTTTTGTATTAGAATGCCAGCGCCAGTATTGTCTGTCGCCGAGTTTATGCCTATCAGCCCCGTGGATCCGGACTGGTCGTTGTTTAGGACTATCCCGTTTCCTCGGTTTGAAGAGGCCTCTAGGTCGTTTAGGACCACGCCATTAGTGTTCGAAATGTTGAATCCATTCCCTGCGTTTGAAACGGCATAGTCGAATGCAAGCGCCATCCTAGCTGCGGAAGGCGTGTTGATAGTCGCTCCGTCCCCTGAGCTCCCCTCAATCCAGTTGTTGATGATTTCATAGCTCGATGTAATGCCCGTCCCTGTTATAGAGATCGAGCTAGTGTTCCATCCAGCGATGATATACGGCGCGGAAACAGTGCCGCTCCCGTTGAACACACCGTTTGCCGGGGTAAAGTCCGCGTCGCTTGTTATTGAGATCGGCGAATGCTTGATCCCCGTGACAAAGAAGGAAGTTGTTGCGTTGCCGTAGTTTCCATAAGCGTCAAACGCCTGGATTATCACGTCGTACTTCCCCACACTTTGACCAAACACCCCGTTTGAGCTCAGTACATTCAGTCCGACGAAGGATTGTGAAGCAGATTGGTAGGTCATACGCAGCTCTCCGAGGGGAACGGATGATGTAACTCCGTGCCCCAAATCAAGATACAGGTATGCCACGACGCTCCCGCTTGCAAGCAGAGAGCCGTCGGGATACGTCACCTTCGCATTGACGAATGATTCGGAGCCCCCTACGACGCTGATCTCAGTCGAGGCAAGGTTAGCCACAAGGTTCAGGCGATAGGGGGCAACGCGTATTATCGTATTTGAGAATCCGAGGTTTCCGTAATTGTCCCTGCCGCTGACGGACACATTATAGTATCCGGCGGGATCTGATTTTTTCGATTCGTAGGTTGCCGTCCATTCTTTGTACAAGGTATTGTATGTGAGGGGAAGTGTTGCAACGGTCACTTTACCCTGTGTCAGGGTGGCAGAGAAAGCGCCAGAGACCACAAGAGTGTGGTTCCGATATTCGGGAGATGCAAGAATTGTTACGGGGTCGCCCAAGAGGTAATTAGGCGAATCGGTGGTCGTGGCAAGGTTGAGACCGACGTACATCCACTGGTAAGTGCTAGCTTTGTTGCCATTTGAGTCGCTCCCGTTGATTGAGAGTACCCATGGCCCTTGGTCCGCAGAAGCAGGCACCGTGAACGTGCCCGCCCAGTTCTTGGAGGCCATGTCATACGAAAGGGCGGTCGTCCCCTCTACCTTGCCGCCGAGCTGGCGCAGGTAAAATACGGCTGAGTAGGATCCTTGAGACACACAGCAGGTTCCACTTGGGGGCGTAACCTGGGCTGTGATCTGGATCTTGCTCCCAATCTCAAAGTTGTGCGAGTTGAAAGTGGCATTGTTTACATTGTAAAAGGGCTCAAAGAGAGTAACTCCTCCTCCGACGGGAAATGAAGTAAAACCAAGACCATACATTGCACCACCCTGTGCCCTAATAGTTGCGCTCCACATGCCGTCAGGGTCGCTCGGCCTTATACTATAATTCCCTTGATATGACTGTGTAGCAGTATTGTAAGACATTGGGATGTCGCTTGCAATGGCAGTCCCCGACGCGGAGGTGATGTTGGCTTGTACAGAAACTGAGGACGGAGGCGAATTCTGAATCGGAGGAGGTAGAACAACTTTCGCCGTGAGCTGCACGCTCGAGCCGTATGCGTAGCTCATCGTCGGCTGGTTCGTCAGGCTGTTTGACGCCGCAACTGAGATGTCGCCCTGCGATGGCAACAGCAGCCCAGAAAGAACGCCCATGTTAGGGGAGCCGATACCCGTGAGTGGGTCCCATCCTGGATTCGCTGTTAGAGGGTTGTTATTCCCCACTGTGACATCGTGAAATGCCCTGGAATAGTTCGAGCTCCCAAGAATGGAATAGAGCCTCGGATTTAGGAAACCAAGACGCGTACCTGCCTTCTGCTCAAGGAGAGCAAGCGAACCTGCCCAAGAAGGAGATCCTACGCTGGTGCCTCCAACGATGTAGTAGAGCACGGACTGCGAGTTCTGGTCGTAAATTCCAACTATCACTCCAGTCTGCACGTCAGCATCCCATGCGACGTCCGGGACGCTCCTAAAATTAGTACTTGCGGGTATGCCAAACCCCTTCTGCCAATCTGGGATGCCAAACAAGGTGCTGTATCCCCCTCCTGTTCCCCACTGGTAGGCGTTGTTCCAGCTCCACGCTGTCTCAGTGCCATAGGTACCAGTAGCGTTGACGAACGGATACTGCATGTAGCCTCCTGTTGTGTTCATGTATAACGATGTCCCGCCGACGGCAGTTACAAATGGGTCAGTCGCCGGGTATATGGCTCCGCCAAAAGGCGAGGATTGATTCTGACCCTGATCGTACGCCCCCCAGTCTCCTGAGCTGGCGAAGGCGGTGATTCCCTCTGCTGCAGCCTGCTCGAATACCTGATCAAGCCAGGGATAACTCTGTCCTAGCGTCGGGTTTGTCGTTGAAGATTCGCCTATGGTGTTTTCAGGAGAGCCCCAGCTCATGGAAATTATTGAATTTGTTCCGTCACTGACCGCTCTCTCGACTGCATCAAAGAGCGGCTGACTTGAGTTTGAGCCGATGTAGAGATTTATCTTGGCGCCGGGAGCAATTGAGTGCGCCCACTCCACATCAAGGGCGATTTCAGTGTTCCATCCCTGACTTATGCCCTGTGTGTAGTTGCAGGGGCCGTCAACGCAAATCACGTTAACTGTCGCAGAGGGCACACCAAACTGAGCACTGTAATTATCAAGCTCCTGCTGTATGTATGGGTCCCCGTAAGCATCGACGATGGCAATAGTCACTCCCGATCCGTCGTAACCCGCGTTAGTTAGAGCAGAATCATTGTACGCTTCCTTTATCTCCGTTGGGGAGTAATAGAGAAAGTTACCTGCAGAAGGCGCCGACGGTACTCGGCCGAGAGTCCTGTAGAGTGGAACAGCCGAGGGAGCGGGGTGACTATTGCTGCTACCGATTTCAGGAATTCCGTTGACGTTTCGCGGCGAACCCATCGCAAAGTTCTCGAGTCCGATTATCTCTCGAACGTTGGAGAAGGCTAGTGGAAGACTTGGGGTCTTGTTCGGAGCAAAGAAAGTTCTTCCCTGATATAGATACGCTTGCAAGTTGACTCTAAACGCAGAGTCGATCTCGGCGGTGCCCCCGGTCGCTCTAATCAAGAACTGATTCGAAGGATCTACAAAAGCACGAAGACCGTTTGAAAGTAGGTATGATACAAGCATGTTTGACTCCAGTGGATCTGGTCCATAGGATGCAAGAAACTCCTCCGGACTCAGGAAATGAAGGTAGCGAGAAGAGTTTGGGTTGTAGACATCTCTGACAAGCTGATCAAGCAAGATTTGATTCCTTGGAGGCAGTACGATGTCCAACGACAAGTTCTGAGACTGCAGAACTCCGATTGGATTTGATACTTGTACAGCGCTTGGCATCTTGAAGGGAACGCTGACATACGCGCTGCCAAATCCCAAGGCGGACACCGAGGGTTGAGATGTCGGGGCCGACAATCCGCCTGAAGCAGGACTTCCCGACGAAGAAGAAGAAAAAGTCGCAAGAATTGATGTCGACTGTCCGAAAGTGCTTGAAACTGGAAGGAGCAGTAAAACAACAAACAGAGCGAAAACCATCTTGCGTAAATGC
This sequence comes from Nitrososphaerota archaeon, assembly GCA_021325255.1. The sequence goes on from JAJPHP010000025.1 coordinate 78,210, forward strand.
ATCATAGATAGAGGCGTCAGTGCCGGCTGCAACAATGCCTTTGTCAGATTGGAAACAAGTTTGCAAGTTATATATCGGTTGGTATGGCGGGAAAACGAGGCATATCGCTTAGCTTTGGGAATCTTTGTCTATCCAACCAGTAAAATACGCATGCACCGTGGTTTTCTATTTGCTCGAGCCTCGAGAATCGTAATGGCTCTCAGTTCAATAATTGCAGAATAAATCTCTGATCTACCCCGTACGGGTTGTTTGTCCCGTGATTGATTGCGTTGCTCTATCTTCTAGCCTCCCATCGGAGACGAGAGAGGCCTAACCTCTTAGGAAAAAAATCAATTGAGATTCGCATGATTGTTCCGGGTTTCTCAAATTCCTCAAAGAAGCATGTTCTGCACTTCGAGACAGCCAAATGATTTCAGACGCATTTGATATCAAATAAACCATCCAAAATCAATCCATTTCTTTCAAACGGTAATGCGAGTTGACCACTGAGATTCTGACAATGCTTATTAGGCAAACCAGAAGAAAATCAAGAGTTCCTTCACAAAAGTGTTGGAATCCTCAATTTGAAAGGCAGGAAAAGATTGAAGACGCGCAACCGGATCTGCATGGCAGATTACTATTGCTGGGAATTTGTTGATTGTTAAAGACTTTTTCAGTAGTGCAAAGAAGGAAACCAAATTTCGCTAAAGATAACGCTAATCATGGAAGAGAGTGGGGAATGGCATGACTGTCAGTACACTTGAAAGTCGTAGCGATCGCAGGTTCGAAATAAGCAAGGAGTATACACCAAAAGGCGATCAGCCGCAGGCGATTAAGAAGCTTGTGCAAGGTATCAATGACGGCCTTAAACACCAGGTCTTGCTCGGAGCAACCGGGACGGGCAAGACACTCACCATAGCACACGTGATTCAAGAAATACAGAGACCCACACTTGTAATCTCGCCGAATAAGACCCTAGCCGCTCAGCTCACAAGCGAGTTTAGGGCGTTCTTTCCTAATAATGCTGTTGATTACTTTGTGAGTTACTACGACTACTATCAGCCTGAAGCATACGTGCCTCACCAGGACCTCTACATAGAGAAGGACAGCTCGATCAATGATGAGATAGAGACCCTTAGACAGAGAGCGATGCAAGCTCTAATCTCAAGACGCGACGTAATCGTCGTAGCCAGTGTTAGTTGCATCTACGGGCTTGGATCACCCGAGTCGTACAAGAAATCTGTCTTCGGTTTGCTTGTAGGGCACACGTATGATCGCGAGAAGGTTCTGAGGCACCTGGTGGACATGCGTTACGAAAGAAACGACTTTAGACTATCGAGAGGAAAGTTCAGGCTCAAGGGCGATACGCTTGAGATCTGTAGCGCAGAGGAAAACGTTACTCGCATCCAATTCTTCGGGGATGAGGTGGAAAAGATCGTTGAAGTGGACGGGCTAACAGGCAAGACAATCAGGAAGAAGAACGAAGCAATGATCTACCCCGCCACGGAGTTCGCGGGCACCTCGGAGAGGATGGAGCAGGCACTCCAACAGATAGAGAAGGAGCTCGAGGAGCGCCTTGCCGAGCTTCGTGCTGCAAACAAGCTGGTGGAGGCTCAACGCCTCGAGCAGAGAACCAAATTCGATCTCGAGATGCTGAAGGAGACTGGCTATTGTACGGGGATTGAAAATTATTCGCGCTACTTTACTGGAAGAGAGGAAGGAGAGACACCTTATTGCTTGATTGATTATTTCCCTAGCGATTATGTGACGTTCATAGACGAGAGCCACATTGCAATCCCGCAGATACGAGGGATGTACGAAGGTGACAGATCAAGGAAAGAGAATCTTGTCGAGTACGGATTCAGGCTGCCTTCCGCTTTCGATAACAGACCTCTATACTTCTCCGAATTTGCCCTGAAGATGAACCAAGTAGTATACACGTCAGCCACTCCCGCGGAATATGAAATGTCGAAGGCAGATCAGGTGGTCGAACAGATAATCAGACCCACGGGCCTTGTGGATCCGGAGATTGTCGTCAGGCCGTCGAAGAATCAGGTAGACGACCTCATTTCCGAGATACGCGGGCGTGTGGAGAAGAATGAAAGAGTGCTCGTGACCACGCTTACAAAGAGGATGGCTGAAGATCTTGCAGAGTATCTTTCCGACATCAAGATCAGGGTGCGATACATCCACTCCGAGGTGGAAACCTTGCGCAGAATCGAGCTCCTGAGGGATCTCAGATTAGGAAAATACGATGTGCTCGTAGGAATCAATTTGCTCCGTGAAGGTCTAGACTTGCCAGAGGTGAGTCTAGTCGCGATATTTGACGCGGACAAGGAGGGCTACCTAAGGTCCGACGTCGCATTGATACAGACTATAGGTAGGGCAGCCAGGAACGCTGCAGGGCAGGTGATAATGTACGCCGACCAAGTTACCGGTTCGATGAAGCATGCTATTGACGAAACTAACCGCAGGCGAGCTCTTCAGGTCAAGTACAATTTGGAGAATGGTATCAAGCCCGAAACCGTCCGGAAGGAAATCCGAGCTCTCGTAGCAGAAACTCAGGAATTAGAGCTCGCAATATCGGAGACAGCCTCGTCATTATCGAAGGGCGGCCGTACGATTGATGCTCAGGAGTTCCCAAAGTTGATCTCTGCGCTTGAAGAAGAGATGAAAGTTGCAGCCAACAACCTGGAATTTGAGCTAGCTGCGAAAATCAGGGACAAGATCAGAGCGTTGCTAAAGTCGGTACCGTCAAGATAAGGCTGATGGCACTCTCTCCTTGAATGTCTCATGAGGTCTTATGTGATTGTACCAGTACGCGAATAGATGCAGGAATTTGGATATGCGCTC
>JAJPHP010000064.1 GCA_021325255.1 Nitrososphaerota archaeon
AGTTCTCTCGGTCCGCGAGGCATGGACAAGATGCTTGTTGACTCGCTCGGAGATGTGACAATCACAAACGACGGGGCGACGATACTCAAGGAGATCGACGTGCAGCACCCGGCCGCGAAGATGATTGTCGAGATAAGCAAGACCACGGACAATGAGGTGGGCGACGGAACAACTTCCGCCGTAGTACTTGCCGGAGCGTTGCTCGAAAACGCCGAGGAGCTGATATCCAAGGACGTCCACCCGACGATCATCGTGGACGGCTACAGAAAAGCCGCTGACAGGGCACTCGAAATCCTGAATGAAATCTCGGTCAAAGTAAAGCCTGGAGACAAGGCAGTGCTCAATCACGTTGCTCAGACGAGCATGCAAACAAAACTCGTCGCGGACAACAGCGCTGATCTTGCCGCCCTAATCGTTGACGCTCTACTCCAAGTTGCCGACAAGAATGGGGAGGCCGGATACAAAGTCGACCTCGACAACGTCAAGGTTGAGAAGAAACCAGGAGGATCCACATCCGATACGAAGCTGATCAAGGGCATAGTACTGGACAAAGAAGTCGTACACGCGGGCATGCCCAAGAGAATTGAAAATGCAAAGATTGCCTTGATCAACTCTCCGTTAGAGATTGAAAAGACAGAGTTCTCTGCAGAGATCAGGATCAACGATCCCTCGCAGATGAAGAAATTCTTGGACGAGGAGAACGAGATGCTGAAGAGCATGGTCGACAAGGTATCCTCGGTAGGTGCAAACGTATTGATCTGCCAAAAAGGCATCGACGATATCGCACAGCACTACCTAGCAAAAGCTGGAGTACTTGCTGTGAGACGCGCGAAGGAGTCAGACATGACAAAGCTATCCAAGGCAACAGGGGGAAGGATAGTCACTAACCTCGAGGACCTCACGGAGAAGGACCTCGGGTCAGCGGCTCTTGTGGAGGAACGCAAGGTCGAGACCGACAAGTGGGTCTTCGTCGAGGGCTGCAAGAACCCTAAGGCTGTCTCGATACTAGTAAGAGGAGGCTCCCAGAGAGTGGTCGACGAAGCGGAAAGGAGCATGCACGACGCCCTTATGGTCGTGAAAGACGTCCTGGAAAAGCCCGCCATCGTCGCTGGTGGAGGCGCCCCGGAAGCCGAAATTGCTTCTAAATTAAGAGAATATGCGAACAAACTCTCCGGAAGAGAGCAGCTCGCGGTCTTGAAATTCGCAGACGCGCTGGAATCGATCCCGCTCACGCTTGCTGAGAATGCTGGAATGGACCCGATCGACACGCAGGTGGATATAAGAGCAAAGCACGGCCAAGGCAAGAAGTGGTTCGGAATCAATGTCAGAACCGGCAAAGTTTCCGACATGATGGGCGACGACATCGTCGAGCCAGCTGCCGTCAAGGAACAGATAATCAGAGCTTCGACAGAAGCGGCGGGAATGATCCTGCGGATTGACGACGTGATTGCCTCGGGCAAGATGAAGGCACCTCCAATGCCACCTGGTGGTGCTGGCGGGATGGGCGGAATGGGAGGAATGGGCGGAGGAGAGTTCTAGCCAAATCCCGGCTAGGATTTATCCGCGCAATTCTACAGACTGCTCTTTTCCTTTCCTATCTTTTTCAATTCCTACCGCCCCTCTTTCAGGGGGCTGTTTCCCTTTTTCCACACCCCCCTTTCAATCTCGTTTTGATACTTGCTTCCTCTACATAATGAGTGAATCAGAGTTTGGGGTCCGGGCAGGTGGAACCATTGTACCGAACTCCTGACGATATCATAGCAGACAATCAATTATTACTGAAAATTTAGGGTGTAGGGGACAAGATTGGCATTTTTCCTACGTCACTCGTAGTCTACCGCCCAAATATATACAAGACTTGAAGGAAAATTCAGGTTTCCTCCTTTAAATCCAATATGTTCCCAGTACGTGCCCCTCAAAGGAGTATCCCATTGAAAACTCGACAATAGTCGAGAGAGCGTACGTGAATAGAATTCGTAGGCATCGGTATCTAAGTTACCGTATGCCCTAAAGATTGTGATTCGGGCAGTCAGTCCTATCTAAGTGATTCCGATGAGTCCAGCTAGCTGCTTTCTCGCAGCGGCACCAAGTGCCTCCGCTGCCTGCTCGGGCTGCACCGGGTTGATGAATACACCGCTCCCCTTCTCTAGCCCGGCCCACTTCACGACCTGAGGGTAGACCTCGATATGCCAGTGAATTTGCTTCGTCGTCTTCTTTTCGGATGAGATATGGAAGGCTACGTTGAAAGAGGGATTTCCAAGCACGGCGTCTAGCGCCCCCAGTGTTGAGCGAAGCATGGTGGCGAGATCCTGTATCTCCCTTTGGGAGACTTTGAGAAAAGAGGTCTCGTGCCTCTTCGGAAAAATCCAGAACTCGTATGCATGAGTGGAAGCCCAAGGCGCGAATGAGACAAAGTTGTCGGTCGAAAGTATTTGTCTTGGACCAGTACTTTCGAGGCTGATCACCTTGCACATCGCGCATACCCCAAGCTCGGACATTGAAGCATGCATGCATTCGGCTTCCTCCTCAATGACAGGAGGAAGCTTCGTGAGAGTGAGAGTTTGCAGATGGGGGTGCGAAAAGGAAGCTCCAGCTTCCGCGCCGTTGTTGATGAAGACCGAGACATAGCCCACGGTTTTTTTTGAGTATAACCATCTAACTCTATCTTGGAGGGTTGCTAGAACGTCAATCCACTGTTCGACAGGAATCGAGGAAAATGTCGCACTGTGTTGAGGCGTTACCACCATTACGTGGTGGTAACCGAACGCTGGCTCTCCCTGGAGCGGAACGTCGCTATACTTTACTTCCGAGTCTGGCGATACTGCCGGGTATCTGTTGGGAAAGTACCTGACTGACCAATCCTTTACTCTATCTGTCTCAGAGTCGGATAACTTTAGCAGCGAATTTTCTTTGGTGACTAGAACCAGCTCGGCTGGAGGAGTCATCTCTTCATTCCCCGGGCAGAATGGACACAATTTCTGTGCTTTGCCTGTAGAATCTTTCCTGTCGTCCGAGTCTTCGCCTTCTTTTCTATCCTTAAACTCGAAAGGTCTCTTTGTTCTTTCGGGAGAAACTATGACAAGTTTCCTTGTAAAGTAATCCTTTCTGAGCTCTGGCATCTCTTTTGCGCGACGCACAAAAGGAGAAGAAGCTGATTATTAGAATTGTCGGCCGATGAACGGCACACAATCTCGTCACATGGGCTTGGCTGCAGCTTCCTTTTTCCGCGCTCCCCGATTCAATAGGTCCTCGTACAACTTGAGAGTTCTCGCTGCCACCCCTTCCCATGCGAAGCTCTCTATGACGAGCTTCCTCCCATTTTCGCCCATCTCTCGCGCTCTACGCGGATCTTCAAGTGCGCTCGTGATTCCCCAGGCGATGTCCATCGGCTCGTAAGGGTTGATGTGAAATCCAGTCTGCCCGGGACCGCTCGGAATCACAAACTCCTTCATTCCAGAGACGCCTCTAGCTCCAACCACGACTGGCTTTGCCATGCTCATCGCCTCGAGAGCAACGATTCCGAAGGGTTCGTAGAGGCTAGGGAAGACGCAGAGATCTGAAGCGGCGTAATGCGCAATTCGCTCCTCCTCTGGTATCCACTCAAATCTGAACTTTACACAGTCCTCGAGCTTCAGAGTGCTGACCAGCTCTTCTATGCTGTACTGCATGTCGGATGTACCGACTATGACCAGCTTTGCATTCGGAATTCGCTTCCTAACACTGACCATTGATTGAACTAGCCTATCTACTCCCTTTACTGCGACGATGCGTCCGATGAAAAGAACCATCAGGTCGCTCGGCCCGAGGCCGTAGTATCTGCGAATTTCTTCGATCTTCGATTGGGAAACTCTCTGGGGGTCGTATTTGAGCGGGTCCACCCCGTTGTAAACCACGTTTATCTTTCCTTGGGGAAAGCCCAGCGAAAGGAGTTCGTCCCGCATCGCGTATGAGACCGTGATAACGTGATCGGCCTTTTGGGCCCCGACCGATTCAAGGTCTCTAACCGTCTTTGAGCCTTCGCCGAGGTTCCTGCCCTTCTCAGTGGAGTGAAGATGAAAAATGAGCGGGATGTCGAGCTCCCTTCGCGCAATCATACCTCCCATGATTGAGAGCCAATCATGAACAACTATTGCGTCATAGTTCCTATGTTCCTTCCTCACTAGCTCGTTGACGAGTTTGTTGACGGAGAGTATGTTGCTCATGGTGAGGTCTGCAAAGAATCTTATTCCCGTTCCCCACCGTCGAATGTCCTCAGCAATTACCGTGGGGACGACGTCTTCAGAGTTCAGTATCTTGGGGCGATACACATCTATTCCGTTTATGACCTCATGTTCCTCTAGGTTTCCGTCGTTAAGTGTAAAGACTGAGACATCGCTTCCCATCTTCACGAATCTCGGGGCAATCTCCGAGATGTATGTTCCCAGCCCTCCCACGATTCTCGGGGGAAATTCCCATATGAATACAGCTAGACGCAAATTCTGAAGTCCACTCGCGCATTGCGTCCGCGCTCATGGCTTATCTTCCTTTTTCTCTTCTTTTCGCGGGCCACACATGGCAAAAATGATTGCAGCCTCAACAACCACTCTCGCACGAGGATATATTGAGGGTTGTGACAACGAGATCTTGAGAAGAAAGGCCAACTTTTGCATGGGACAACCCAATCTTGTTTATTAGTTTGATAGCACGATCTCAGAGAGCATTTGATGGGTCTTCTCCAAAGAAATGACTTACATTACATTCATGCTAGAAATTCACCAGCCCATACGGTTGAGTCGCGCCTTTCCTTATGAGCGCTTGAAGAGGATGGCGGAAGGGCTATCAATCACTGATCGATATTTTGACAGGAAACTGAATGAAGAAGTCTTCAGAAAAGTCGCGAAGAAATGCTACTTCCCGACTTTTAACATACTAAACGAGCTAGTCGCCGAAACAAAGGACACTGAAAAGCCCTTCAAGGTCTCGCTTGGAGTTAGCGGCCCTTTTGTAGAGCAAGCAATTCGCTATGAGCCACAGCTTGTCGAACTGCTCAGGCAACTTCTAAGGACAGGAAACGCGGAGATACTTGGCAACACATACTACCACTCCCTTTCCGGGCTATTCCCGGGAGAGAAGGACGAGTTCGTGGAACAGGTAAAAGAGCACTCTTCGCTCGTGAGATCCACATTTGACTTTTCTCCGAAGGTCTTTGAAAACACTGAATTCATCTATAACGACACTATCGCACGAATTGTCGAATCGCTGGGCTTTGAAGGGATTTTGTCCGAAGGAGTCGAGAGTGTCCTAGGGTGGAGATCTCCGAACTACGTCTACTCGGCGCTCGGAGCGGGACGACTCAAGCTGATCCTCCGACATTACAAGCTCACCGACGATGTTGGTTTCAGGTTCTCCCAGAAGACTTGGGTAGAATATCCGCTGATGGCGGACAAGTATGTGAACTGGCTTTCTTCTACCCCGGGGGACGTGCTACTCCTTGCCATGGACATCGAGACGTTCGGGGAGCACCACTGGGTTGATACCGGCATCTTCGAATTCTTGAAGGCACTTCCTCGAGAAGTGCAGAAGAAAAGGGACCTGAACTGGGCAACCCCTACAGAAGTCGTAACGGGAGTTCCGGCCTCCGGAGTGATTCTCGTACCTGAGACCAAGACTATCTCCTGGGCTGATGTTGAAAAAGACACGACTGCCTGGCTCCAGAATCCAATGCAGCGAATCTCCTTCGAGAGGCTGGTCTCGCTAGAGCCATATCTAAAGGAGATAGCCAAAAAGGAAGTGACGGATGTCTGGCGACTGCTGCAACAAAGCGACCACCTGTACTACATGTCCACAAAGAGCGGAGGTCCTGGCGAAGTTCACTCGTATTTCAGCCCGTATAGTTCACCGGCGGAAGCATTCTCTGTCTACGATTCAGTGCTCACTGATTACGAAGGTAGAGTCGGAAGCCTTGTAGCAGAAGCAAGAAAGACTAAGAAGACCTCAACGCCCACTACTTCTCGAGAGAGCTCGAACAAAGTTATGGGGGAAGCTGCTTCAGCACATGGACATTCGAGAACAAGTGAGAGGAAGACCGGACATCAGTAGACTTTACTGAGAACCTAATAGCTTATGCTCATTCTTTCGAAGCGGCGATCTGTTGAGACCTTTCGAGCGACTCTTCCATGCAGATTCTGCAGTTCAGATCCTTAACTTGCGGATCTACTTCGTAGTGCAGATCACACATGTAGCCAGATCGCATTACGTAGTCACATAATTCCTTGATCATGTTTGCTACTTGGACGTGTGACAAGCTGTGGCTCGCTATGCCGTCGGTGATTAATGCTGCCATTTTCTTCACATCCTCCCTGTGGTCGAAGTCGATTGCCCTTCCTCGCTTTTCCCACACGTACTTTGACACCGCGGGTTGGGTGATGCCAAGCGCGTTTGCAATCTCCGCCTGCGTAAGATGCCGTTCTATCAATCCTCTTGATATCATGCCTCGAATGGCTGGTATGACCGACTTTGAGGCTATCTCATACGGGGTTTGCATATTATTCCAAGCGCCCCTCTGAATAATAGAATGAACTTGATAGCTTGCCTTTGCCTCTTTTCCATATTTCCAATCCGGAATACATTTGTCGAGGTTTCAAATGCAGCGAGGAGTTTTAGTTACTAATACGCTTTCGCGATATTTAAGCCTATAAACTACTAACAAAGAGGGGGAGTCGTAGTTGGTCGAGGCAGGTTTCTGCCGTCTCGGCAGAAAATGCGGAAGCGAGCGCAACCAATCGACTAGTTATCTATCCTCAGAAATACCAAGACCTCTTTTTGTACGAATAATCAATGAAGACTGCTTTTTTCTCAGTATAGTTTTCAATGGCCACTTCTCCAGCCTCTCTGCCAAAACCTGATTCCTTGACACCGCCGAAAGGAAGGTGCACTTCGGCCCCTGTGGTGCCTTGATTCACATACCCGATTCCGGACTGAATTTGGGAGAGAGACCTGAATGCGTTCCGAACATCCCGAGTGTATATCGCTGAACTGAGACCGTATTTGGTGTCATTTGCGATCCGGATTGCGTCCTCCATATCTTGCGCTTCGATAATGGCTGTAACTGGTCCGAATATTTCCTCTTGAGCAATTCGCATGTCGTTCGAGACCGAATCAAAAAGCGTTGGTTGGTAAAAGTTGCCTCTGCTGCGCTCGGCGTCGGAATACCTTCCCCCTCCGGTTACCAAGTGAGCTCCTTCTTCGCGCCCTAATTGTACATAGCTTTCCACTTTTTCCAGTGCCTGCGGTGAGATCAAAGGACCTACCTGAACTCCTTGGTGCAGACCATTCCCTACTCTCAGATGCTTCGCACCTTCGGCGAATTTCGCTACAAACTCTTTCAGGATTTCCCTTTCGACGATGATTCTCGAAGCAGCCGTGCACTTTTGCCCGCAGTTGCTAAACGAAGCATAGAGTATTGCCCCGACCGAGTATGAGAGATCTGCATCTTTTGCGACGATCACAGGGTTCTTTCCTCCGAGTTCCAGAAGTTGCTTACGTAGAAATCGAGAATTTGCCTCAGCAATCCTGTGACCGGTTTTTGATTCGCCCGTGAACGATATCATTTTGATCCGTTTATCATCCAACAACGCCTCCCCAACCGTTGAGCCTGGTCCAGTTACGAAGTTCAGGACTCCCTTTGGAAGGCCTGCTCTTTCAAACAATTCTACGATCTTTGCTCCAATTAGCGGAGTATTCGACGCAGGTTTGAAAACCACCGTGTTTCCCCCAAGCAGAGCCGGTGGAATCTTCCACAGGGGTATGGAGAAGGGGAAGTTCCACGGTGTAATTATTCCAACTATACCTACTGGTCTTCGAATGACCATGCATGTCTTGTCCGTCTGTTCGCTCGGAGATACGTAGCTCCACATCCTGCGTCCTTCCGAAGCGATAAACATCACCGTGTCGTATCCTTCCACGATTTCGGCGAGCGATTCTTCGAAGGCTTTTCCCTCTTCTATGGTCAGTAGTTCTGCAAGTTCAGACTTTTCTGAGCGAATAATTTCTCCAATCTTGTAGAGCACTTCTGCACGCTCAGGCGCGGGCGTGTTACTCCACTTTTCGAAATGCGCCTCTGCCTCATCTATTGCCGCTTTTGCGTCGTCGGCAGTCGCCTTCGGAACGCGAGCCAGCACATCATTTGTTGCAGGATTCTTTACTTCGAAAGTGGAACCATCAGATGAAGCAACGCGATGGTCTCCTCCAATAACGAGCTCGGGTTTCGCTAGTTGTGCCAAATTCTCTTTACTCCTATGGATGTGGTGAATTGCGTAAAGCTTGCCGTATTGTTTCCTTCTTGTAGATCAGCTAGGAAGCAGAAGAAAGAAATTTTCATTGATTCCGAACTCTCTTCCTGTGGATCGTCCTTATTTGTAATACCCTAGATATTAAGCGATAGGCCACAGACTCTGAAATCTAGAAAGGCAAGATTTAGCGATTCCCATCCTGGAAGAATCTGCACTTTTTCTTCCAAAATCCCTGAAAATATTTCTGGCGCCCAATCCGAGGGTTCTTGGAAGTATTGTAAAATTTTGATAAATTAGGCTATTTTTTAGCAGGTCATGCTTATATATCGAGGGGAAGATCTAAAGAAATGCACGCATCTCTTTGCCGCGAACTTTTGCTAGCTGCATTCACGAAAATCGGCCTAAAGTAATTGTGAAAATGTAAGGAAGAGAGTGATACTCATAGCTCATGGCAACAAAGCTGGAAGAAGCAGTCGGAATTGCTCCCGTTCTCAAAGACGATATTTCAGTAATGATAGGCGGACAGGGAGGAGACGGAACGCTTACCGTAGTGAATCTCCTTGGAAGGATCTTCAGAGATCGTGGCCTATACATCTACGACGCCAGAAATGTTCTCTCAAGGATTAGAGGAGGGCACGCTGACGGCGTTATTCGCGCCTCTGTCAAAGAGATCTATTCCATGGGGGACCAGATCGACGTTCTCGTTGCCTTTGACGAAGAGGCCGTCCAAGCTGGTCTATCAGAACTTTCGGAAAACGCTGTAATCATTTTCGACAGCTCCAAGGGTCAGCTTCCGGACTCGTATAGAAAGAGTTCCTATCTGATTTACAGTGCGCCTCTTGGTAACATGGCGGCTTCAGAACTACGAAGGAACATATTCAAGAATACGGTGGCGTTTGCAATCCTCGGAAGAGTACTTGGTTTCGAGGACAAGGTTCTTGTTGACGTGCTCAAGGCTCGATATGAGAGACGGGGAAAGGAAGCCCTCGAGTCTAACCTCAAAGCACTATCAATCGGGCTTTCTTTCGCTGACAAGAACGTGCCGAGTAGCCGTTACTCGATGGCGAAGGGAAATTCCTCAGGAAAGATTCTTTCAACTGGCAATGAAGCGACGGCCTTTGGCTTCCTTGTTAGCGGTGGTCGTTTCTTCATTGGATACCCGATTACGCCCGCAACCGATATCATGGAGTGGCTGGCTCCCAGATTACCCAGATTCGGCGGTGTAGTAAAGCAGGCCGAAGACGAGCTAGCCGTAATCAACATGGGGATTGGTGCTGCCTACGCTGGGGCTCGAGTCATGGTCGCGACGTCTGGTCCAGGGCAGTCGCTTATGACCGAAGGCGTCGGACACGCTGGCGAATCCGAAATTCCAATAGTCGTCGTGGAGTGTCAGCGAGTTGGGCCAAGCACAGGAGAGCCTACAAAGAACGAGCAGTCTGATCTCAATCACGTTGTATATTCCTCTCACGGAGAGTTCCCGAGGTTAGTGGTCGCGCCTGCAACGGCTGGCGAGTGCTTCACGATGAGTGTTCAGGCAATGAATCTCGCTGAACAGTATCAACTTCCCGTCTTCATCTTGCTTGATCAGGCACTCTGCCAAAACAGTGCATGCATAGATCCTTTTGACATCGGATCGGTCAAGATCGAGAGAGGTAAGTTACTCACTGAAGAAGAACTCTTGCGGCTGAGTTACTACAAGCGATATCAATTCACCGAGGACGGGATCTCTCCAAGGTCGATTCCTTCCACCGAGGGAGGTCAGTCGCAAGTCACGGGCAACGAGCACAATGAGCTTGGACTAGTATCCACAGACAAGACTAACAGGCTCAAGATGATGCACAAACGTATGAGTAAGCTTGAGCACGCGAAACGGGATCTTCCAAGGGGGGTCAATTTCGGGAACAGCAATGCGAAGATCGGGATTATTGGATTTGGCTCGACCTACGGGCCAATTCGCGAAGCGATGGTTCAGCTTTCAAAAGGAGGAATCGACGTAAAGTATCATCAGATTAGGACGATTTGGCCAATCCTGGAGGATGACCTCCGTGCTTTCCTCGACTCTCTTTCCACGGTGTTCGTAATAGAAAACAACTACCAGGGACAGCTCGCGGCATTGATACGGAGTTCGATCAAGGAAAAGAGCGGCATTGTAGAAAGCATTACCAAGTTCGATGGTACTTCGTTCAAGCCTAAAGAAATCGCGAATGCAGTTTCCTCATATTTGTCGGGTAAGATTGAGAAGTAGACGTGTTGAACTCTTTTTTACGCTTGGCTTGAAAAAAACGAAAGTGTAGTACAAAAAAATCGAAGAAAAGGAAAGAGAAAGTGAGAAGAGAAGGGAAATGACGACGAAGACTGTTCAGGCAACGACTCCGATATGGTGCCCGGGCTGCGGGGATTTTGGTGTTCTCGCGTCGCTGAAGAAGGCGCTTGTAGAACTCGGAATAAAGTCGAAAGACACGGTTGTCGTTGGAGGAATCGGATGTTCCGGCTCAATTCACAACAACCTTGACTGCTACGGCATACACTCTCTACATGGAAGGCTGCTTCCGACAGCAATCGGAATAAAGCTCGCGAATCCTGAGCTTACCGTGATAGCCGCGGGGGGCGACGGAGATGGCTATGCCATCGGCGCCGGGCACTTCATCCATGCCCTAAAGCGCAATCCGAGCATAGTCTACATCGTTATGCAGAACGGAACCTACGGGCTGACAAAGGGGCAGCCATCGCCGACCGCTGTGCCCGGATATGAAGGAAATGTCGAACCCCCGTTCGATGCAATCCTTACCGCGCTCTCAATACAAAACACCTCATTCATCGCAAGAGGCTTTTCTGGAAATCAATCGCAGTTAACCGACCTGATCAAAAAGGCAATACTGCATGCGAACGAAAGAAAGGGTTTTGGATTCCTCGAAGTATTGAGTCCATGCGTCACGTACAACGACACCTACAAAGAATGGCGAGAGCGGGTGTTCAATGTGGACGCTGAAAAGGACTACGACCAGCACAACAGACTCTTGGCATTTACACGAGCCTCTCAGCTCATGAGCGAGGGTAAGATACCTACTGGGCTCCTCTACGTGGGTTCAAACAATTCCCTTGAGACAAATACCTTGACCTCGAAGGAACCAATGGCCCTGCAGGACATCTCTATCGAGAAGAACAAGAGCCGTTATGAGGAGCTTCTCAGGGATTTTAGGTAGAGCGCTTAAGTACGAGTTCACGAGAACGTTCCCTTTGAGAAGGAAGTCGGGGGACGACCGAAGAGTTCGCTTGTAAGAGAGAGGAAGCGGTCCCGTATCAAATACTCTCATTACATTGCCAGGTGAGCCGTTTCTTACCGGCACTCTCGAGCCCTGCCTGTTGCCTTCTGATTATTGGAGGCTGAGTTCAGTAATAAAATGTTGACATCACAAGAACTGACGGAGAAACTCCGAGAGGTCATCGACCCGGAGATAGGACTGAACATTGTCGACCTCGGAATGGTTAGGGACATCACTGTTGACAGTAACGGAGCGGCCAACGTAAGTATTGCCCTAACTGTGAAGGGCTGCCCGCTTGCGAATACAATTGAAAACGACGTAACTCGGATTCTTTCAAAGGAATCGGGCATATCCAGCGTAGCAGTGCATATGAGCTCCATGTCAAAAGAAGAGTTGAACGAACTTGGTGCTAGGCTTCAGCAGATGAGAGCTCAGCAAAAGTCAGTTGGAAGGGCAGCGGGCCTTAGCGCCGGCATAGATAAGCTCGAGCGGAAGGGGATCCAGCAAATCATTGCTGTGATGTCGGGGAAGGGAGGTGTCGGGAAATCTTACGTGACGGCGGCCCTTGCGAGCGAGTTAAGAAGAGAGGGCTACGAGGTGGGCATCCTCGACGCTGACATAACCGGTCCAAGCATCGCGAAAATCTTCGGCCTAGCTGGCAAACCTGTGGCTGATGAAAACGGGGTCATTCCAAAAGTGACAAAGACAGGCATCAAGGTAATCTCAATGAACCTCCTCCTTGACACTCCTGATACTCCTGTCATATGGAGAGGCCCCATTATCAACGGCGTCATAAGACAACTTTTCAACGATGTAAATTGGGGCGATCTTCACTATATGCTCGTTGATCTTCCTCCAGGTACCGGAGATGCACCGCTTACTGTCTTCCAATCGCTTCCTGTGGATGGCGCGGTGATCGTTTCCACTCCGCAGGATCTGGCAATGTTAATTGTCAGGAAGTCGATCAACATGGCAAAACAGATGAACGTACCTGTCGCAGGAATTATCGAAAACATGAGCTACATGAAGTGCCCTCATTGCTCTGAATCCATCGAGATGTTTGAGGAATCGGGCATAGAAGATACTTCTGCTAAATTAGGCGTAAAGTTCCTCGGGAAACTTCCTTTTGATCCAAGAGTGAATAGACTTGCTGACAGGGGGGAGATCGAAGACTATAAGACCGCCGAGATTGAAGAACTAGCCAGAAAGGTCAGGGCGGAAGTGAATAACCTGACTGGGATAAAGGCCACTCCGATTGCCTGGAAGCAATCCAGTAATCAGTAAAAAGTATCCGTGGCGACTATGTGCTTCTCGACCCTTCGCGCCCTTTCTTCACACCGCCTTTGAACTTGGCAATGCGATTGAGTACGCAGTACCCGGGACATCATAATCAGAAGCGCTTTCCGAGAGAAGTAGGTGACACCTTACCGCCTCTGCATGAACTGATAGCAGGCTGCCAAATGTACGTGGTTTTACACGATCGGAAAGTGCCTCTAGGTTTCGACTTTTCTTGGCTTTATATTAAAAACCAGAAGTCTCTATTTTCTTTCTCAGTGCAGGCTCCGTCTTGCTTCATTTAATTGATTGTTTGTACGGCATTTAACGAACAATTTTAATTCCTGAGTTTTTCATGCTATGATGGAAAAATCGAGTGTGGACGGCCACCACTTCGATTGCTGTAACGTCTTCGAAGGGAGGATTCAACTCTGAAAATCCGACAAGGATCTAAAGATAGACGCCAAACCGAACCAACAGGAGACACTCAAGTCGACGACATTTCGGGAGACGACCGCACGGCGAAACGGTCGCATACATCGCCAGAAGTAAGAGGAGTCGATTCGCCATACTTTACTGGCAGCCGATTTGCAGGCTTCCACGCAATGAAACGCACAATTCATATTCCTGATATCTTCAAGAGTCCAGACGCTTCGCGAGTTCTTTTCCCGCGGGGAGTTTTGAGCCGCATCAACAGTTCCAATGATGTCCTCGATTCAATGGTGAAGAGGATTGAATTCTTCGCTCAGGAGGAGAACGACATTTACGGAATACTTCGAAATTTCCATGTAGCTTTCAGTGCCGAGCGAAGTCTCTTGGAACTCGCTGGTGCCTCAAACAGTGTCATTGAAGTTAGAGCGATAGACTTGCAATCGGAGCGAAGAGGAGGGGCGCGCAAGAGGACCATAGTCGAGGACAAGTTAGTTCTGAAGCGAGCGAGGTTGGAAGAGGAGCCTCCAAATTACGGCGATTCTGAACACAAGTATGCGTCACCAAGTCCAGACGCTAATCAAGAACCGACGTCGCCGTTTCTACGACCAAAGACACCAGACATCTCGGTTCCGATTTCTTGGCTCGAGAAGATGAACCTTGAGGCGGGGGATGGAGTGATTATTTCAAACCCAATTGAGAACTACGCGGTCCCTCCACCAGATCTGGTTACGAAGGGTGCCAAGAGGTAGATGCCCTGTTGAGATGAGCTACTGTGTAATTCGAATCGAAAATGAAAGACTAGTGTCCTAAATAAGCAGGATCAGAGTGTCTTCTTCCCCTTCCGACGAAATTCAACCGCTAGCTGAATCTAGATAAAGCTCTAAATAATCCAGCCTTTGACAGATACAATTTGCTGTCAATCTGCTTTACGTATCCTGTCTGGACGAGCTTGCGAAGCTCATCGTCAAAGACTTTGTCCTTCAGCGGCTGTGAGTTTCTCAAAGTGTCAGCACTTATTGCTTTTTCCTCATCCAGAGCCCCCAGGTTGGAGAGCATTGTGATTATTTCTTCGCTCAAACTATGGATTCACACTGATCCAGCAATCCTTCATACTCGTCTCCATATTTTTGTCATTCGCCACTTTTTTTCTCAAGTGTAAATATGCGCATCCTGTTTTCCTTGCCACCCAACTCTAACTTGTGTCAATCAGAATCTAGTTTGAGGAACCCATTACTGCAATACCTTTTTGTATGCTTCAAGAGTCAGCGACGCGACAGCTTTCCAAGTATACTTTGCTGAAATATCTTTCTTCGCATTTTCTACCAGCCTTGCAGAATTCAAAGGGTCAGAAAGCACCCGTGAGATCCCCCAAGAAATTGAAGAGCTATCTCTGGGGAACACGAGGATGCCGTTATGCTCGTGTTTTATTATCTCGCCCAATCCGTCAACGTCGCTAGCAACTACGGGTACTCCGGCGACCATAGCTTCAAGCGCAACCACGCCAAACGGTTCATAGACGGAAGGTATCACCATTACATCTGCTGACCGAAGTAGATCCGCCACCTCCTCATCTGGCAAAAAGCCGGTGAAGTGGATCCGCCACGCCTCTCCCGTGAGGGCGGAGGCATATTCGAGTTCTCCTCTCTGGTATCCGTCTCCGACAATCACAAGTTTCACATTGTGAAATTTCGAAACTGACGGCAGTGCCCTGATCAGGTACTCGCAACCTTTCTGGTGGGTCAGTCTCCCAACGAAAAGCACGAGTTTCTCGCTAGGCATGACTCCATACTTTGCCCTAACTGAGTCTCTGTCAGGGCGTATTTTTTCAAATCTGCTCGGATCAATTCCGATAGGAATCACCCATATTTTCGCCTCGGGCACCTTGAACCTCGACTTGGTATCCTCCTTCATCGAACCGCTGCAAACAATTATGATCGATGATTCATATGTAATCCACCACTCAAAACTGTCTATCATCCTCCCTTCTGGAGAGGTGACCTCGCCAGCTCGCCTGAACTCCAGGGAATGCAGAGTCGAGACCATTTTGGTTTGAAGAAAGCTCTTGGCCTCTGCTCCCGAGGGAAGCACGAGCCAATCGTGGACATGGACTATGTCAAAGCTGCCGAGTTCAGCCACGAGAGCGCCTACCCTCTTTGAAAAGAAATGGTTCATGAGGAGAATCCATGAATGGAAGTTTGGTGCTGGCGAACTCACAGCAACCCTGTGCACAAAGACTCCCTCGTCCACCTCTTCCATTGGGGATCCAGGCATCTCGGTTGTTACCACGTGCACTTCATTGCCGAGTTTGACAAGAGCCTTTGAGAGGCCCTCGACCACACGAGAGATTCCGCCAATTATCCTTGGAGGGTATTCCCACGTTAGCATCAGTATGCGAAGTGGCCTTGTAGCAGAAACTGAGTCGCGAGAGCTAGCCACCAAGTTGAAGTGACTCTTTGCGCGTGTGTCCTCAAGAGTCGTCATGATGTTACCTCTGCTGGTTTCAAGATCTTCAGTTTCTTCACAATGAAAAGGGCTGTATGCACTCTTCCTTCTATCGCCGCTTTTCCCGAGGACATCACAAAGGAAAAAATGTAGCAGGGGGAGACTTGCCTCAGATTCCCTCTCCTCCCATACTGCTACGAAAAGACGGAATACGAAAGACTCGACATAAGGATTTCTAGTCGCATCTCATAGCTTCTGAAGGCGATGGAGGGAGAGAGGATCCGTTCAAAGCCAAAGACAGGGAAAGAATTAACCCGACGTATCGCTTGCATTTGCAATCTCGGAAACTCGGTTTTGGAAATCTCGTAGAATCTGTGTCGCCGTTTGCGGGTTTGTGGACTCTGCAATTATTTCAAAGACGGGCTCGTCCGAGCTAGGATTGATCAGTACCCAGCCACCGTCTACGAGCAACTTGATACCTTCGAGCGTCTCCACACGAGTTTCATTATAATCAGTAGCAAGCCTTCGCATGATCCTTCCACGTTCGTTCCACGGGACCATGACCGCCCCGCGTGCAAGTCTCGGCTGATAGATCTCCTTCTTGATCTTCGAAATTCTTCCTTCCGTTTGCGAGAGGAATTCGACAATCTTGGCGGAGGCGAGTAGCCCATCTGGAAAAGGCAGATCTTTGGAGACGATGAACTCTCCAGCGTCGTTGCCGGCAAACTGGGCGTCGCCTGAGCCGACAGCCTCCATCAAGGCGCGCGGTTCAGTCCTGAGTCTCTTTGTCTTTTCTCCTTTCTTCTCCGCAATTGATTCTATCAAGCCAGAAGAGCTGATGGGTACCGCAACCGTTCCACCCTTCAGCCTCAACATGATCTCTGCCATCAGTGCGAGAGATTCGTCACCGCTGAGCACCGCCCCGGTCTCATCAACTATTCTGACAGTGTCGCCAGCTCCTCCTATCCTGAAACCAGCGATCGCATTTACCGCTGTTACGATGTCCCTCAAGTTCGACTGACTGCTAGAAACCGAAATAGTCGTCGAGTAAGTGCCGCTGCCTGCGTTGAGACTGATCACTTCACAGCCCAGCTTCGAGAGGATTTGAGGTGCTGTGGTCGAAGAGGGACCCAGGGCGCAATCGACAACTATTCGAGGTCTGCTTAGCTGTATCGACTTTGAATCAACGTTTTGCAGCACTAGCTCCTCATAAGAATCGAAAACCATCGGAAGGTACAGTATGTCAGAGAGTTCATCGAAGGAGGATCTGTGTATCTCTTCCTTGAAGAGTATGTTCTCAATTTTTCTCTGATATTCTGAGCTGATGTTGTAGCCCTTTGAATCCAGGAACTGAAGAATGGAATAGTCTGGCTCTGCAGCGCTTGCACTAAAGTATACTCCGCCGTCCAGCTTGTTTGATAAGGTGGCGAGACGGGTGACCGGGATTGGCATCGCCCTCAGGTTGAAAACCGTAGAGCCCGTTGACAAGAGTCCTGCTATGAAAGACCTCTTCAACATCCTCGACGACCGGAGCGTGTCCCTCGCAACGACAATCTTCCCCTTGGATCCTGCGGCTGTCCCGAAGGCAGCCCCAAGCTTAGCCGTGGTCTCGGGAGTGATCTCAATGTTTGATATCCCCGCGATTCCCCTGCTCCCGAAGATCTTCCTCTGCCAGGTCATCCCCCAGACAAGGTTGACTCGGACGGTCGCGCCACTTTCGATATTCTTGTCGGGCCAAATTCTCACGTTCTGGGATACTTCTGAGCCAGAGCCGAGCTGCGTACCATCACCGATGACAGCGCCCTCAAAAACTCTGGCGCGAGGTCGAAGGACAGTATTTTTACCCAGAACGCACCCCTTTGCTTCGGCCTCACGGCCCAGATACGAAAAGTCAAACGCGACTGAACGCGATATGACTGCTTCGGACTCAACTGTCACGTTCGAGCCGAGGCAAGTGTGGGGCCCGACCTTCGCGCCTTGAGCAATGACAGTTCTGCTGCCAATCACACAAGGACCAGTGATCTCTGCGCCAGAGTGGATTTCGGTGTCCTGTTCCACCCAAACATTTTCAGAAATCTTCTTCCCAGGGATCTCAACTTTCGTCTTGCCCCCCATGATGTCGTAAAATGCAGATATGTACTGCGACGGGACTCCAACATCACACCAGTATCCTTCAAGTGCCTTTGCGTAGATCTGGTGACCTGCTTTCATCAATCTTGGAAAGAGCTCTTTTGAAAAGTCAAATGCCTTCTCGGTGTCAACGTACTTCAATGCCTCTGGTTCTATTATGTAGATGCCAGAATTCACCGTATCGCTGAAAACTTCTGACCAGCCGGGTTTTTCCAGAAACCGTGTCACCTTACCCTCGGCGTCCGTCAAAACCACGCCGTACTCGAGAGGATTTTCAACTCTGGCCAGACCGATTGTAACTAGAGCCCCTTTCTTCTTGTGAAACGCTATCAATTGAGAAATATCGAAATCTGTCATCACGTCGCCGGAGATTACCATGAAACTATCGTCCAGTTCTTTCTCCAGTGCTTTTACTGATCCAGCTGTGCCGAGCGGTTTATCTTCGAAGGCGTAGTTGATCTTGATCCCAAGATCGACTCCGTCGCCAAAGGCCATCGTGATCTGATCTGCGAGGTAATGCAACGTGATGAAGGACTCTGCTATGCTGTGCTTCTTCAGCAGACGAAGCACGTGCCAGAGGATTGGCCTGTTCACAACCGGAACTAGTGGTTTTGGTCGGGTCGAAGTCAGAGGTCTTAGCCTCGAGCCCTCACCTCCAGCCATGACAATTGCTCTCAAAACGGAAGCTCCCACTCTCCCCCTATAGCGGCCCTTCTCTCTAAGAAAGGTATGAACTACTGAATATGAGTTATGTTTTTTCTCTCGCTCATCAATTTCATTTGAATCTGTGCAGGTAGTCCAGCCTGTTCTTGAGCTCGGCCTTTAGGAAACCTATCGAGTCAGTCTTTATTGGATCGACACGCCTCAGGATGGCCGTGTAGTAGGTAGAGTAATCAAGTGAATAAAGCATCGACATGACTCGCGCGAGGTAGGAGCTACCTGAATAGGCTGCATAGATAGGGGTCACTCCAGTGCCTCGAATAACGTCCTCGACAATTTCAAATCGCGTCTTTATTTCTACGGGGTCGTCTTCAAGTCTCAGCAAAACCGGCAAAGCGTTGTTAATTCCATTATTTCGTTTGGCATTCTTACTCTTGGTGCCATGGGGGATTCCGCGGGCAATTAAAGGAGAGTTGACTGTCGTCGAAGCAGCGCTCGAATCCCATCCGACAATGTCATTATGGCAGAGCTCGGGTATTTGACCGTCAAAGCCGTGAAGCTTTGCATTTTCGTTCAGAGACTGTCGAAAGCGCATTCCAACAGCCCTCGTCCTCCTGCTGGAGTAGATAAGGGGGGTGATGGGAATTCCCAATCTGGAAGTTTTTGACATTTGATTTGCAAGTTCCAGAACTTTGTTTTTGGCTCCAGATTCCAAGTTCTGGCAGCCCTGCTTCATAGTTGAAAGGGAGTGGAATGATTCTTGCACGTCCGCGTCGCTCAGGCGAACAATGCCGCTTGATATGAAAAATTTCAAAACAGGGTAGAAAAGTGCTGGAAGAGACGATCTCGGGACCTTGAGCGCGCCAGTCTTTGTAAAGACAAATTCGGCGTGTCTTTGACAGAATTTTTCCAACTCTCCACCCGAGCCGAAGGCGAATCCTTTCAACCCAGCTCTAGCCGATTCGTTTAGGACAGAAAGCGTTTCTTCAGTGTTGCCGCTGCAGCTGACTCCGACGACAAGAGTTTCCTTGCGAACAGCATCATTCTTCATCCATGAAGGGAGATGGTAGTTCTTGAGTACAATCACTTGTGTTCTAGAGTCGGCCTCTTCGCAAATGTCCGCGATTAGTTCTCCAACGATACCAGACCCGCCCATGCCTGTAACTATTATCGTGGATAGGGTAGATGGATCGAGCCCATTGGTGTGAGGGATATCTGACAACCGCCATGCCTCTCTTGCAAGCTCCGGCCAGCGGGCAAAGTCGGAGCCTAGGTCCGAGGGATCCACCTGCCTAACGAGTTTCGAAAACGCAGCAGGTGAAAGTCTACTCATATCTTCCTCCTTGATTCCTACCGAAGCTCTACTCCGCCGGTTTGCCTTACCTTTCATACTACTCTCTTATCACGCGGTCCACTTTAAGATTCAGCATTTCAATGATCAAGCTTAGAGTCTGTGCAGAAAAATTATCGACTGCCTTTCATTCTTTTCCGTCGGCCACTCTCCAAGGGGAGAGAGCCCTGTAATTTCTTCTTCTTGAACGTTTCAGGAGAGCTCGAACCTTCCGCTCTGGACCTTGGCTGCCTCTCTTTCACTCGTGGTCATTTCAAAGAGCGCCTTGAGTAGATTCAATCTCTCCTCACTCATTGCAATATTCCTCCTTGACATCATTCTGCGCTGTGTTTCAATCGCGCTTTCGAGATAGATCTCTTTACTTACTGCGCCTGATGATTTTGCAAAAATTGTGAAGGAGGGTACATCTTCAACCACGGTTCCGAATAAGTGTGAAGATACTCCAATCTTCTTGCCAGAATAGATGATTGTCCCGACGGCGCTCTTTACCATATCACCAATGAAGACACCAACCTTTATTGATCCGCTGTCGAGTGATTCTGTTCCTACAGTCACGCGCACCTTTCCATACGTGTTTTTCAAATCAGAGTTTGTTGTCAATGCGCCAAGATTGACCCAGCTGCCTATAACAGAGTGACCAACGAAACCATCATGATTCTTGTTTGAGTAATCAAAAAAAATTGATTCCTCGATCTCGCCTGAGATCCTACATCCCGCACCTATAGCGGTGCCTTCACGTATCTTTGCTGACTTTACAATGGAATCTTTCCCGATGTAGCATGGGCCACTGATGTGAGAGAAACTTTGAATCTGCACACCGTCCTCAATGATTACGGGTCCCCCTCGGGAATCTAGTGTTACGTATCTCTCAATTTCAGCCCCTTCAGAGATCGCAACTTTGTCTCCAAGTAGCTCATAATCGGCGGTCGTGTTCTTGGTGTTTGAACTAGAGACTCTAAACTTTCGGTCGGATCGTCGGTCAGACGCTTTCTTTCGGAAATCCCTTCCCCATTCGAGGGAGGAGTCTGGGGGTGCGCGCTCGGCTTCGTAATCAGACGCAATTGCAAACGAATTTTCTTCAAACAGCTGCCAAGGAAAATAAAGAAGAGCAGCGCGCTGTGTGTCAGAACTCCTTTGCCTGACTTTTGAGTTTGGTACCTGACCTTGGTTTAGGCGTGCCAGGGCACGGGAGTCAAGTGCATCGAGTCTTGCAAAGACTGGGAGTTTAGTCTTTGGGTCGTGTACGCTGGAGTTATAAGGGCAATTCGCGGCTTCGCCGGCAAAATCATACCTGCTAGAAAGTAACGCGTTCACGGCAAGGCACTCTTCGCTTATCTCGTCATTGACTCGAAGGCCGGGGTGTTCTTCCCTAGTGATCTGTTCGAGATACTTCGGAACTACGACGTCTGTGACCTTCGCGCCTAGGCTTCTCTCGATGCGCTGAATCTTCGTACAAGATCCAAGGAGGAAGTCAAATGTCGGCCTGGTAAGAGAGAGAGGTCGAAAATTTTCCCTCAGGCTTGATTCAAACACTACAATCCTAATATCTTCAAGGGATTTCAAAGGACCTTTCCCATTTTCTGTAAGAAAATATCATAGACCCTCCGATAGGATCTCTCGTCCCCAATGTCCATGAATTCCTGCCCTTCAATGACATAGGACGAGACGTTCTCGCCTGCCTTCATCATGTCCCGGACAACACTGTCAAAGCCATACATCCTGCCTTTTGGAATGTACTTGAAGATGGTCGGCTCCGAGACGTAGCAGCCAACGTTTATCAAACCCCCTATCTCAGGCTTTTCCTTCCAAGAGAGAACCCTGCCATCCTTATCTCTCTCTATAAGACCATATGGAAGTTTTGCATCGTAATGCATGAGTCCCATCGTCAGCGTGGCTTTTGACCTTTTGTGGAACTCTAGCATTTTGTTGATTTGGAAGTCAAAAACGGAATCGCCATAAAGCAGAAAGAAAGTTGACTTCACCTTGTCTTTGACATTGAGGAGTTGTCCACTGATTCCCATTGGTGACGGCGACCTAACGAAGCTGATCTTCACGCCAAGCTCAGTGCCGTCCCCCAAGTACGACTCGATCATCTTCCTAAGATAGCTTACTGAAACTACGAATTCTTTCACACCGTGCTTCTTGAGCCACAGGATCAAGTGCTCAATCAGAGGTTTGTCCCCCAGAGGCAAGAGAGGCTTTGGAACGAAGAACGTGTAGGGCTGAAGCCTTGTCCCCATGCCGCCCGCCAATATCACGGCTTTCGGTGCAGTAGTTTGCATTTGTGCAGCTTTGCTTGAGAACTACATTGCTGTTATGGTTAATATATTTACGGAATATTTTGCAGATCAGGAGCCGGCCCCTCGCTTGTCACCGCGCGAAAAGCGGAAACTTTCTCCTTCAGTTCTTCGACATGTTCTCCGTAAACTAAGCTTGAAACTAGCAGTCCTCTGCAACCATTTTTCATCAGGAAAGGAATGTCCTTTGGTCGGATGGATCTCTGCGTGGGCATGAGAACCGGCTTTGAAGAGAGTTTTGCAATGAGTCCGACCGTCGTAACATCAAAAACGGTAAGGGGCATCCCAATGCCACTCGCAGGGGCGAGTGCAGCAACAATGGCGGAAGTCCCTTCAAGTTCAGAGAGGGATCTAATCTGCTCGAATACATATCCCGGCCCTATCGAAACGACTTTTGAGATCCTAGAGTCTTCCCAGATGAAAGTGGGAAGGTGGTGAGCGTACATGTTGACAAATGAAAATCCTAGATTCACTATTGCTTCCCAGTCATCCTCGAGGAGTATCCTGCTCTCACCAATTGATAGACCCGCAGGAATCTTGAGAACGCTTAGTGCCTGTTTGATGGACTCTTCCTCGATTTCGATTCCGCCGAACCTGCCGCCGTGAGGAGAATCTTGGTTTAAGTGCAACATAACGCCGTCTGCGCCAGCTTCTTCGCCCGCCGCAGCAAATTGATCCGAGTTGAGATGCAAATCACAGAAAATGAGAAAACTGTCAGAGGTGGCAAAGATGTTCCCGCTGGTTCCCAACTGGACGGTGCGCTACCAAAGACTAGCCTTACCTAGCAAGCACTTAAACTGATTCATTGAGCTGCTACCGCGAGAAGATGAGTACGTCAAGCACTATTCCGATAAAAATGAAGAAGAGATAGGGACTCGAAATTTTGAAAACGGTCCACGCCCTCTCCGCCGATGGCTTTGAGATCATCCAGACGTTCAATGCTAGCATAAGCGCTCCAAGTACTGAAGCAAATCCGAGGTAGATCGAGTGAAGGTCGAGCTGAGGTAAGATCACTGGAAGGAGGCTGTATCCGATCATGAGAATGGTGGTTCCTCCTATGACCTGCACAGAGCGTCTTTCGGACATTATCACCGGAAGCATTGGGATTTGTGCAGCGGTATAGTCCTCTCTAAATCTGATTGAAAGCGACCAGATGTGTTCAGGTATCCAGAAGAAGACTAGAAAGCCCATGAAGATAGCGGACTCAAAGGATATGACGGGCTTTGGCGTCGCAAAGTACCCGACTAGGACTGGCATGACTCCCGAGAAGCCCCCTAGAAGAATATTGAGCCAACTTCTCCTCTTGAGGAGGAATGAGTATACCATAGTGTAATCCATGAAACCTGTTAGCATCGCAAGCGCGCTTAGAGGGCTCAAGACAAAATAGGAAATGGCAAGGCTGGCTATGAGGAGGACAACGCCGTATGCTGCCGCATTTCTTGGAGAAATTCTACCTGTAGGTATGGGACGTCTCTTCGTCCTCTTCATCACCGCATCAATGTCTCTGTCGAAGTAGCTCCCCACCGTGTTGGCCGCGGCAGACCCGAGCCAAACCGAAACGGTGACAGCTAAGAGCGTTAGGACATTTGTGTGCAGTCCGGCAGATGCGATGTAGGAAGCCGCACCAGTGAAAACGAGTAGCGAGATGACATTCGGCTTTGTGACGTAGTAGTAATCCCGGATCTTTTGCCCGGCCGATTCTGAACTCTGTTGTTGCATCAGAGAGTTATGGCACGCCTTTCGTTTCTCTTACTGTTTATTCGAACTTGATTGCTAGGTGGTCTGAGCCGAAGCGATGATTTGAGCAACGGCGCGCACAATAGTGGAAAAGGGGGGCAAATTTCTCAACTCGCAAGATGATGCGTGTGCAGTTTGTTTGAGGCACTTTGGCACGGAGAGGGTGCTAGAGGAGAGGGATCTTAACTTCTATTCGTCAATCAAATTGGCTTTCCTGAATCGGCGTTAATAACGCTTACTTGAGGTGACGATTGAAGGATGCGCAGAAGAGAAGACAACTCGCTTGCCGTCAATGAAGGAATCAATAACCTTCGAAGACGCAACATCACTGATATCAAATGCATCCAAAATTACAAGATCGCAATTCCGCTTCTGGGCTATTTTTCCACTAAGCTTTGTCAAAGGCGATGCCTTGGCGGCGTTTGACGTGTAGATTCTGATAGCATCCCTGATGGTGAGGGTTTCTCCATTCACTTGACTCTTCACTGCTGACCGAATTCCACAGAGTGGGTCTATAGATTCTACGGGAGAGTCACTCCCCGCGATTACTCTGTCACCGTGGAGATGCAGCAGACTCCTGAACGCGTAGGCCTTCCTTCTCGAAATTCGAGCTCGCCCTAATCTCTCTTCCAACCAGTAATCCGATGTGGCGAATGATGGCTGAATAGAGATTGTCACTTCTTTTAGTGATCTAAGCAGCCGTTTGTTCAACACCGAGCAATGCTCGATCCGAAAACCGTCTCTGGCCCGAATGCCTGCAGCCCTTAGAGCATTGAGAACTTGCAAAATCGCCGCATCTCCGATTGCATGAACGGCAAGAATCATTTTCATACTTTTTACTCTTCTTGCGATGTCTTCGATGTCCTTTGTGTCGTAGTAGAGTATACCTAAACCCATGCGATCGTCCGAGTAGGGTTCGAGGAGAGCCGCGGTCCTTGCTCCCAAGGAGCCGTCGGCGAAGAGTTTGAACCCTGTAACGCAGAGTCTATCAGAGTCATCTTTGATCGTTCTGTTCCTTTCAATGATGTCCATGCATTCGAGATCTTCTAAGGCGTTGATATGAAGAAGCAGGTTTGTCTTTAGATCGATTCTTCCTTCACTTTCAAGAGATCTTATCGCGGCAAGTTCTGCTTTCCAATTCTCTGATAAGATGCAGTGAACGCTGACGAGGCCGCTCCGAAGCGCAAGATTCTGAGCTCTCAGGAACATCTGCCTTAATGCCATTTCAGAGGGAGAGTAAGCACTTTTCCAGCAGAAGTCTAGAGCCTGTTCCTTTACGATGCCTGTGGGGCGACCGGGAGGGTCTTGAGGCAACAATTTACTGTCAAATCTCTTGAGCTCTCTTGAGAGCCTTCGCACAGCTTCGGAATTAAGCAGGCCAATGTGCCCACAGACTCGAATCATCAACGCGGGCTTTGACCCAGTCGCGTCGTCGAGATCGGCACTGGTTGGAAACCTATTGCCAGGGAAAAGATCTTGATCCCATCCCCGGCCTATGATCCAATCTCCAGTAACGGATGACCGAGCAGATCTATCTCGGCCAAAATTCTGAGCAAATTCTATTATTCTCTTACCCAGCTCCTTGGGTGATCTTGACCCGCGAAGGTCGACTATGTGATCTTGGAACCCTAAAGAGAACATGTGCGCATGGCAATCGATAAGGCCAGGAAGTACAATGTGTCGCTCAGCATCGTAGATTTCGCAGGTATCAAGTCGATAATCGTTCCTGTGATGGATTCCTTGTTCTTTACCCTCTAACCTTCGCAATCCTGTCATGTTCACGGATGTAGTGGTGTTCGAGTCTGCGTTAGCCGACTTTACAACAGAAATGATCTTTCCGTCGCGTGAGGTTATGTCGCAGACATTTATCCCTTTGTCTGTTAGGATTTTGGCATTGAGTATTCTTAGGTATCGCGATTGGACGTTCATACCTGCTCGTCATCTCAAGGGATGTCCATCAGGGCAGGAGCGGAGGGTTCGAATAAGCTCTTCAAAATTCGATGAGCCTAGCTCTTGGCTCAGAAGCCTGAGGTCTTCTTGATCGTCTATGTCAAACGAAAATTGTCTTGCATCTGTTATCCGAAAATTGAGACCCATCTTTCTTGCTTCGTCTACATGCTTGACGAAGCTGTTGTTATCATAATGCAAAGGAATTGCCTTGCCCCTCTCCATCAAAAGCAGGCTCGTTCCGTCCCTCTTTCTAGATGGATTGATCAGCATGTCGCAGGTTTCTTTCAAAGCAACCATTTGGTTGATGCTGGAAGAGTCGAGCAATGGAAGATCGCTCGGAATCAACATCACTTGATAATTTCTAGGTATCGAAGGCAGACCCGAATTTTTTCCGCCCTGATTCAGAACATCTGCCAGATAGTCCATTCCTGTTTGCATAGCGTTATTCACCCCTCCGCGTCTGCTATGCTCGCGAAGGACTGCGACCTTTGTCAATTCGCCTATCGCGTCCCGAACCTCCGAAGGGTTTGATGCCACCACAACGACGCGATCTACTACTGAACCTTCGAGAGCCCTCAGAGCGATGAGAAGCATTGATTTGGTCAGCTCGGCCCGCTGGGTTTCTGTTAGGAATCTTCCGAGCCTGAGTTTCGTGTTTGCAAAGTCTCTGACTGGTATCACCGCAAAGGTTTTGGTCATAGGATTTCGAAGATACCTCTAGCTAACCTCAACCGATCCTCATTACTCGTGATTCGCGTTGGCATTGAAACGCATTCTATGCTTTCATCTTTCACTTTCATTATTGTCTCTTTACTTTCATTCGAATCTACTATGAGCAATTTCAAAAACTCCGAGTATAGCCTTGCTACGCCGTAACTTGTGGATGGGATGCCCAGCGCTCGCATCATGACGCCGGCAGGCCCTGAAAATGGTGACGTGCCTACGAAGGGACTGATGGCTACCACTCTAGAGCTATTGAGCCACTCTGTCACTCCCTGAATTCTTACGCTCGGAAGTATGCTCGTGACCGGGTTTGCCGGGCATATTATCACGGTGCCATTTTTGAGATATGTCTCCGCCTCGGGGTTTGGTTTTGCTGAATCTATCCCACGGTAGATGACGGTACTCACGGGAAGCGAGCCATGATTTTTTACCCAAAACTCCTGAAGATGGACGAATCCAAGGCAGCTCCCTACGAAGGTTTGTACATCGCTGTCTGTTGATGGGATGATTCTGTATTTGACGCCGAGCGCTCTGGCCGAAGCCTCGGTAATCGAGGAGAGTTTCCAGCCGTGATTAAGCAGGCTTGTTCTGCGTAAGCAGAGAGCAAGGTCTTTGTCACCGAGATCGAACCAACCACTTTTGGAGTCGTATATCGAATGTGTTCTAACTGTGGACAAGCTATCAGATGCGATTCCCCACCCTTTGGTCTCATCTAGTCGCCCAGCCAGAGCATACGTTATTATGTCAATATCAGGGCACACATAAATTCCAAGGTGCCAAAAGTTATCGCTGACATTTGCTATGAACCCCAGGTCATACTCACTAATTGCATTCAATGATTCCGTGTATTTTGTGAAAGCTAGCGCAAACTTTGACGAGCCCGACCCGCCGCAGATTATTCCAGTTCTCTTCAAGTTCCTCGCAACATCTCACGCCGCATCTGAAGTCTCATCGCCTCTTATCCTACCTGAAAAGATCACGAGAGGGCTTCCTGGCTAACGCCCGGGACGAGACATTAGAAGCTTGTTTGTATTTGTAACCTCTAATTACGACTGCGGGAACTCGGTCAAGCTTGTTCATACATAGCTCTGCAGCAGACGCAAGTTCGTCCGCAGTACAAATGACAGTCGCTTTCAAGTTGTAACCGTACTGATCTGTGATTCCTCGATAGTCCCAGAAGGGGTCAATTCCGGCAATGCCGATCGCCACGTCTACCTGACCTTCTCGCCAAGGCCGTCCGAACGTATCGGAGATGATGATTGCCACGTCAATTTTCTCTCTGCGCCGAATGAGATTTCTTATCCTCTTTGCGCTATCATCAGGCCTCTTTGGTAGTAGTACAATCTTTCCTGATTCCACGTTTGATTGGTCAACACCCGCGTTGGCGCAGACAAATCCATGTGCTGTTTCGGCGATGATCAGTCCTTTCACCATTTTTACAAGCCGACGAGATTCGGAGAGAATAATTTCAACTTGCCTTGGATCTTTGCCGATGTGCTTTCCCGCTTTAAGTGCAAACTTACTTGGGGTTACTGCATCCAAATCAAGCACTCTCCCTTCTGATTTCGACACGATCTTGTGCGTGACAACAAGAATATCATTATCCTGAAGCGGGATCCCACTCTTGCTGCACGCGTTCAGTATAGTCTCAGCTAAATCTTCTCCTAGTTTTACTTCACCCATGCCTACGATAGGTATGATCTGTATAGTACCTGGTTGTTCTTTGGTACTTTTCACAGTTGTATTCCAAACCTCTGAATTTGAATTTTGATTACTTTTTCCAGTTGTTGTGAGAAAAAGAGCTCCCTGGTCCATAGATTCAGCGCTCGAGCGACGCCGGCAAAGCTCTCTTGTGCTTGCTCTTTGAATTCATCATAATCGTCATCTTAACCTTAGCCTGACTAACCCCTGCAATCCGAGAGACCTGTGCCGGGCTCTTTCGCGCATCGTAAAGCAATGCAAGAATCTTGTCCAATTCTGGATAGTCAGCGGGAAGCTCGTCAGTAGCTTTCTGACCCTTCCAGAGATTGGGGCTCGAAGGTTTCATCGCTATTTCAGGAGGAAGGTTCAGTGCTTGAGCGATCTGACGCACTTCTCCTTTGTACAGATGAGCAATTGGCAGGATGTCCGCTGCACCATCGCCGTACTTGGTGTAGTAGCCTACGAGTAGTTCGCTGCGGTCGCCGGTTCCTGCCACGAGCAACTTCTTTTGATTTGCTATTGCGTAAAGCAAAACCATTCTGATTCTAGCCTTAATATTCGCGGAAGTAATCTTTGACACAGTTCGTAGTCTAGATTCTAACATCTTTTGAATTGGCTGAAGCAAGGGAGAGATTGAGATATCAAGTGTCTTCAAGCCAAGACTCTTGGCAACGCCCATTGCATCTCTGAGATCTTGGGATGTGCTGCCTTCTTCGAAGAGGTAGACGCCCAGAACTCGATGGGGTCCAAGTGCTCGAACAGATAAGGACGCGACAACCGAACTGTCCACGCCGCCACTAAGACCGACTACTACTCCGTTTGCTTCGGACCCATTGACGTAATCTCTAATGAAGGAAGTGATCCGTAAAATCTGTGACTCAATCTTTGATGAAGCCGTTATTTTTGAACCCTTATCTCCCGTACCGGTCTTCAAATATTGGTTCGATTTCCTCTCGATAGGGTGAAAATGCAACATCTTGTATTTGCGAACATAATTTGAATTGCCATTATTAGCTTTCGTCTGATTTGCAGAGGTCCGAGGAGAGTACGTACTCTGCGGTGTGGAGCGTGAATAAAGCAAAGAAATTTGAACGGGCCCGGAGGGATTTGAACCCTCGATCTCTGCCTCGCCCCGAACTTGGGAAATCTTTAGTTTTCAATTTTCCAGTTCGTAGAGGGGCAACGCCTTATCCATTCTAGACATCAGATTTGAGTGATTGGAAGGAGGTAAACCTACCAGAACACACCTGATACGAATACTAGGCCACGGGCCCAATCAGTGAAACCTAATCTCAGAGCCCTATCCCTCCATCTCCCGTATTAAGACGTTCTGAGACCACTTTTCCACTGCCGCTTTTCCGTCGAAGCCTTAGGGAGGTCCCGAATGGAGTAGGTCGAAAAGAAGAACTCGAGTGAAATAGGCAGTGATAGAAAGAGGGTTCTCAGACTACTCTGCAGTGCTCAATTCACCGATTAGCTCTTGCGCTCTGTCAAAGCGGATCTTTCTCTCGCTGACCATGTGTTGGGCAACCTTTTCCACTAATTCTCCTGTCGCGCCAGCCGACGCTGCCACGTTCCTCGCGTGAAGTTTCATGTGCCCTCGTTGTATGCCTTCGGAAGCAAGTGCTCTGAGTGCGGCAAGATTCTGAGCGAGGCCTACTGAGGCGATGACCTCGGCGAGCTCAATGGCACTCTTCACTCCGAGAATCCTTACGCATGATTTGGCAACCGGATGTACCGCTGACGCACCTCCGATTAGCCCAACGGCGACGGGGAGCTCTATTGTTCCGACGAGATTCCCGTCTGTGTCCTTTTCATATGTTGTCAAGGATCTATACCTACCACTGCGAGCTGCGTATGAGTGCGCCCCAGCTTCAAGGGCGCGAGTATCCTGACCTGTGGCAAGTGCGACTGCAATAATTCCATTCATAATCCCCTTGTTGTGTGTAGCACATCTATAGGGGTCGCTGTCTGCGAATGCGTAGGCGTCCAGTATTCCATCCACGACCTCCTCCCCACCAAGCGCCTCCCTATCGAAGGTTGCAGCGCTTCTCACGAGGCGGTGCGTGGCAAGATTCGATATTATGCGGAGTAAGACTTTGCCATGAGATATACTCTCGATCATTGGAGCGATCGCTTCAGCCATTGTATTGACGGCGTTAGCACCCATGGCATCTCGGCAATCGACAATCAACTCGGTGATCACCATCTGGCCTCTAGCTGTGTCAATGACTTTCACCTCCAAGTCCTTGGCACCGCCACCAACGGAGACAAGTTTGGGGTCCTGCTCATTGGCCTTCTTGAGAAGTTCGTCCTTGCGACTAAGAATGTCCAACCTGGCCCTATGAGGATCCAGAACCCTGACGGTTTGGATCTGACCGATCATCACTGGGCCGGTGTTGCTTGTTCGAAATCCGCCGTGTTTTCTGGCCATCTTTGCAGCGTTGCTCGCGGCTGCAACTACTGACGGTTCTTCGATCGCCATCGGTACGAGGTAGTCCTTAGAATTCACCAGAAAGTTAGTCGCAATGCCCAAGGGAACCGGTATGGTTCCGATTACATTTTCTATCATGTGATCGGCTGCCTCGATACTAAGGCCGGCCGCCGAAATCACGTGCTCGACGTCCTTCTCCTCGAGGTTAGAAAACGTCTTCACGATCTTTATTCTGTCTTTTGGAGCAAATTTGTAAAAGTTCGGAATCTCTGATGTAGCCATTGCTGATTGCTGCCCCGAATACACCGAACTAGCCTATTTAACTCAAACATAAAACCAAAGCTATGCGATACGACAATCAACGTAAAGGCTGGTCCTGTTTTGCATCGCCTTACATCAGTACTCCTCCTCGATGCGAAGGGTACGAAGTGATTGTTGCAGCAAGTCGTTTCTCATCTCTAGTGCACGTACATGATACCCGAGTAGTACCTCATTTCCATGTGTGTTTCAAAGAGTGGGGGAGACGTAACTTGAATTTCGCTGTCTCCCTGAAGCATCAATGTCATTGGGTACTCTTTGAGAATGCAAACATGTAGCGAAAACCACGTCAGATTGAGATCGAGAGTTCAGTTTTTGTTGGGAATTCACAAATCATTTGATTTAGGAAACAAATATTATAAAAGAGAAGAAACCGGATTGTTTATCTCCGCCGCTTAGGAAATTCTCAAAAAATCTCTTTTGACGGGAAAAGAAAGAAAAAAGGACTAACGAAGAGGATGTTTTCTAATTCGGAATTCGGAGGACTGAATTTGCTTTGGCTAGATTCAAGACTACTCAAGAAATTTTGAAGACGATTTCGAACAAAAATCAAGTTCGAAACTTTGGTGTTATAGCACACGTTGATCACGGAAAGACAACGATGAGTGACAGCCTTCTTGCCGCAGCAGGCATGATATCGCCATCGGTCGCTGGCCAGGCACTCGCTCTGGATTCTATGGAACTAGAGCAGCAAAGGCAGATGACGATCAAGGCTGCCAACGTCACACTGTATTACGAGCAGGATGGCACGCCTTACGTCATGAACATGATTGATACACCTGGCCACATAGATTTCACTGGAAGGGTAACTAGATCTCTCAGGGCAATTGACGGAGCAGTAGTAGTATCTGACTCCGTAGAAGGCATAATGACGCAGACTGAGACCGTGACTCGCCAGGCGCTGGAAGAGCGTGTCAGGCCGGTCCTGTACATCAACAAGATTGATCGACTAGTGAAAGAGCTAAGGCTCAACCCGGAACAGATGCAGAAGCATATCGCTGGGATAGTTACTGATTTCAACCGACTCGTCGACATTTACGCAGAGCCAGAACTCAAGCAAAAGTGGAAGGTCTCCATCCAGGACAGCAGCGTGTCATTCGGCTCGGCGAAGGATCGCTGGGGGTTTAATGCGTCGATCGCTGCGAAGAAGGGGGTAAAGTTCTCCGACGTTTACAATGCTTATACTTCGGGCGACGTCAGCGAGCTTGCAAAGAGAGTACCACTCCACGAAGCAGTTCTCGGAATGGTAATTCAGCACCATCCGCCACCACACGTGGCTCAGGCGTATAGGATTCCGAAAATCTGGCAGGGTGATATCAGCAGCGAAGTGGGGCAGGCCCTGATTAAGTGTGACGATAACGGTCCGACTGTTATGATGGTTACAAACATCAACGTCGACCCGCAGGCGGGTATTGTCGCGACGGGAAGGCTCTTCTCTGGAACCGTGAAGGACGGAGATACGGTCTATCTCCTCGGCGCAAAGAGAGAGGAAAGGATACAGTCGGTCAACTTCTACATGGGGGCCCAAAGAGAAATCGTTGGTCAGCTCACGGCAGGAAACATACCAGCCCTGCTCGGTCTGGAGCATGCGAGAGCGGGCGAGACTATCTCTACCGTGAAAGACATCGCTACGTTCGAATCCATTAAGTACGTTTCTGAACCGGTGGTCACAATTGCCGTTGAAGCAAAGCATCCGAAAGACCTTCCGAAACTCGTGGAGGCGCTGAGACGCCTTACAATCGAGGACCCGAACCTCGTGGTCAGAATAAACGAGGAGACAGGAGAACAACTGCTCGCGGGGATGGGAGTACTTCACCTCGAGATAGCAACTACTCTGATTCAAGATCAGAAGATAGAGATTGTGACAACGCCGCCTCTTGTCAACTATAGGGAAACTGTCAGGACGAAGGCCGGACCGATAATGTCAAGATCGCCTAATAGGCACAACAAGATATTCATACGAGTCGAGCCGCTTGCCCCCGACATAATTGAGCTTATCAGGACTGGCCAATTGAACGAGAATACCGACAAGAAGACGGTCGCGAAAATACTTCGCGACAAAGGGTGGGACGCCGACGAGGCGCGCTCGGTTGTCTCCATCGACGACAAGGGCAACATGCTTCTCGAAGAAACCAAAGGTGTACAGTTCCTTCAAGAATCCATGGACTCCATTAAGGCTGGATTCAATGATGTGATGACTAACGGCCCGCTTGCATACGAGTTCTGCAGGGGAATCAAGGTCTCTCTGACTCACTACGTTCCCCACGAGGATCCTGCGCACAGAACATATGCACAACTCATGCCAGCAACCAGAAGAGCCATACTCGGTGCTTCGCTATCAGCAGAGCCCACCCTTCTCGAGCCAATCCTTGGAATCGAAATCAAGTGTCCGGCCGAACAGATTGGCTCGATTGCGGGAGTGATCTCTGGAAAGAGAGGCAAGATGCTGAACGTGGAGCAGAAAGGTGTAATCACAATCATCCAAGGCGAAATACCCACCTCTGAGACATTCGACCTTTCCGAAGCGATGCGTGGCGCGACAGCGGGTAAGGCAATGTGGAACACTTACTTCAAAGCTTGGCAACCTGTGCCTCAATCGATGCTTCTAAACATCGTGCGAGACATTCGAAAGCGAAAAGGACTATCTCCCGAACCACCTAACCCCAATGAATTCATAGACAGAGAATAGGGAAGAGGAAATGCAGGAAAGCACACGGATTGGTTATCGGGCCAACGAAATGTGACATCTCCCGCGCCTTCGCGTGTTCTTCTCTATTCCACTGTCGTTTTTCTTCTTCTTCTTGTGGAGTCTGTCCCGATCCGAAGACGACTACTTGCACTTTTTATCGCACCTTTGGAGTTCAGAATGTAAGACGATACGATCTTATCACCTGATGCCATCTCATCTCGAGGGAGAAATTTAGAATAAGGATGAAGGATCACTTCCTAGACGCACCTGTGCTCCAAAAAAATGTCTAGTTGAGAAATCCGGGAAAGCAATAAGGCTTCGATGGGTGACCAGAGATTCAAATTGGAAAACGAATCAGACATTCAACCATCAAGGAAGATCACAAGCTCTGATTCTGCAACTGATATCTTCATGTTTGACTACGATGGAACTTTGACACTAGAGAGCGGAGTAATCCCGGAAGAAACCATCGCAGTACTCCGAGAAATAAACAAGCGGAACATTGCCGTGCTCGGCGTCGTTTCCGGTCGAAACCTCGATTTTCTGATGACAGCAAACCAAGAGCTTTCGAATACCTTCTCCTTTCTGGTCGCTGAGAATGGAGCGATTTCCTATTTCCTTGATACCAACGAGAAATCGATCCGAGGTCTCGACTGGACAAGGCAGGCGAGAAGCGTTTTTTCCAACGCACCGTTTCAGATCAGTTTTTTCGAGATAATTGCCTCGGCAAAAAGGGGATTTTCCGGTGAGATAACTAGGATACTCAGGGAAACCAGACTGCCATCCAAGATTGTTCTGAACAAGGATTCCGTGATGGTAACGCCGCCAAACGTGGATAAGGGAACGGGCGTCGCTTCGGCTGTCGCTCACTATGGATCCACGAAGAGCATTAGACTGACTTGCTTTGGAGACGGTGAGAATGACGAAGCACTGTTCGGACCTGCAGATTTCAGCGTAGCAGTCTCAAATGCGGTTGACTCCCTAAAGATCATAGCTGATTTTGTGACGAGCAGGCCAGGTGGACTGGGCGTGGAGGATTTCCTGCGGGAAAGGTTCTTGACTTTAAAATAAGTAGAAGATAAATCCAGTTTTCATTTATCGAAGCGCCCCATTGAACATCATGTTCACAAAGAAGAAGGAATAACGGCGAGGATGCGAGGGGGTGTTCCGCATGGGGGATCTCCTCGGGGTTGCGGCAACTCCACTGAATTCATGGACAAGCTGATTTATGGCATCTGTTTTTCCATAACAACGTGTGAACATCTGGTCTAATTCATTGACGCTTTGATCATTCCTCTTATCAAAACTATGCAAAGGACCTCGAACGACAGGAGAAAGACGGGAACAGATAAAGACACGGTGCATTTGTCTTCTCTTTGTTGAAACAATTCAGGATATGCGTTAACAGCCAGACGCCATTTGTTAAGTTCCTTATTCCAAACCAAGAGCTTTTCGAAAAATATGCATCTCTTCGATACCCAGTGCGATTGGAAGATCTCCAGTTGGGCGAAGATTACCAATACGCGCCGGGCGGTGTGACCGCCATGGTCTTCCCGTTGTTGAAGAAGATGCATGAGCAGAACATAATCTACGATCCCGTTTGGGTTTCGCTTGGCTCGAACGCCCCAGAAGAGGTAATTGTAGATCATATCCGACTCTTCCATGTCCAGCTCGGGGAAGGAGACGCGTTGAGGTATGCGAACTTTAAGGAGTCAATTTGGAATGAGATTCACGGCACTGGCAAATTCCAAATAAACCCGGAGGAGTACGAATCATTCATAAGGTACAATTGGCTCTCGGCGCAGGTTATGCTGAAACTCTTGCGCGATACCGACCTGTATTTCGTGCACGATTTCCAGCAGCTTCTTACCGGGGGTCTGATCGGGCCTTCGGCCCCGGCGTTGCTTCAGTGGCACATCCCTTTCAGACTAGAATCCGTATCACCGAGATTGAAAGCCTTCGTACTGAAGAGCATTGAAGGATTTGACAGCATGATAGTCAGTACGAGAAGAGACATGGAGGGCCTGATTCACGCAGGATATCGCGGACGTGCCTTTCAAATATATCCTTACGTCGATCGCGACCAGTGGGTGCCTCCCACTGACGAGGATCGAAGGCAGCTCAACGAAGTGGCCTCGCTGCGTCCGGACGAAACGCTTCTCTTAATTGTCGGGCGCATGGATTCGATTAAGGCGCAAGATGTGGCGATTAAGGCACTTTCCCACCTTGCCAAGAATAGGCAGGACTTGAAACTGCTCCTCATAGGGAATGGGAGCTTTTCTGGCTCGTCAAAAGGTGGGCTGGCGCTGCCCAAGTCCACGATCTGGAAGAACTACCTACAAAACTTGGTCAGGGAACTCAAACTTGAGAAGAAAGTAATTCTGGCGGGCTACCAGCCAGTCGGGGTCATAAGGGCGGCATACGAACGCGCCGCTGTGACGCTCGTCCCTTCAAGGGCAGAGGGATTTGGCCTGACGACGATCGAATCCTGGCTTTACAAGACCCCCGTCATAGTGAGCACGGGTGCTGGTTCTTCTGAGCTCGTGATCGACGATGTCAACGGATACACCTTCCCTCCAAGCGACGACTCAGCCCTGGCCGATAGAATAAGGCAGATCGTCGACGCGAAAGAGGCGGGGGCAAAGATGGGTGAGAAGGGGTTTGACAGCGCATCAATCTGCGAAATTGGACGTAACATTCAGGCGTTGAAGCGCGTCTTTGAGGATACGATCCTGGCTTATCACTGAGAAGTGAGCAACACGGGTATCTTTTCCTTTCTTTCTAGACAGAGAATCATCAACAAGTAATCGCCTAGGTGCCTGGTGATGAGAAAGTTCAGCCGCACGTGTTCTCTTCCATTTTCACCCATTTTCTTTGCGATGTCAGGATTTCGAAGTAAATAGCGCATCTTGTATGCGGCACCCTCAACTGAATGGACCAGGAAGCCTGTGAGTCCATTTCTGACTTGGAGAGGGATGCCTCCGGTTGCTCCTGCTATCACGGGCTTTGATTTCCAGAGCGCTTCCGAGACGGTAAGTCCGAACCCTTCCTTGACGGATTTCTGAAGTATGAGCGTCGAAGCCCGTTGTAGTGCGTTGATCTCGATGTCACTGAACGGTGGGATTAGAAGAATGTGAATGTCCTTCCTTCCTTCTGCGGCCTTCACTACCTTGGAGTGCACTTCGAGGCCTTCCGGGTCATCATCGGCAAGACTGCCAGCGAGCACAAGTTCGCAATCTATGTGCTTGCTCACGAGTTTGAAAGCCTCAATCACCCCGATGGGGTCCTTGGCATAATCAAATCTCGAGATCTGAGTGATAAGCGGTTTTTCATCGTTCAAATCATACTTTGCCAGCACTCTGTCAATCAGCGTCCGGGGCAGCTCTCTGTTCTTGTCCGAAAGAGGATCAATCGACGGGGGAACCATGAATTGAGGGATTCGTAGGTCAGTCCGAGCAAACGACGGGGTCGAAAAGACAGATGCATCGTAACTGTTGACGTATTTTGCTAGGAAGCTCCATACAATTGGGTCGGGCTTCGATACGTCGATGTGGCAGCGCCAAATCCACTTGTCCTGTCCGTTCGGTTTTCTCTGTGAAATCATCCCAGCTGGCTGTGGGTCGTGGATAAACACCGTATCGCCTTCGACTTTCAGCTCACGGAGGTTTTCATCGGTCTTTCTTGTATAGTCCTCAAACATTCGCTCGGTCGCAAGACTTAGGCCTGTCTGAAGAGAATTGTGGAATGCTTTAGTGGCCTCAAAAAAGGGTTTGTCGCCCCTGATTGTCTCCCACCGAGCGTTGAGACCGAGCTCTCTCATTAGAGGAACAAGTCGAAAGAGAATTTCTGCAACGCCCCCGCCCGCCTTTGTGGAATTCACGTGCAGGATTGTCTTACCATCTATGTTGGAAGCAAGAGTGCGAAGGTCCTCTATCACTTCTTGCCCGACGACTGGCTCGTAATCAGAGAGTCTATGGATTACATTTTGTTGCTGTTGCGACTGTGAAAACTCTTTGGCCATCTTGTTACACTCTCATTGAGGAGCGTCTCTTTTCTCTGAGGTATCTCTGGATTACACCGAGCACTTCTTGTTTCAACGCCATTACGCTCATGTGCGTGGTTGGGTCGACCTTCGACAGGCGGTCTGCAAGTTCGACCTCACGGATGTTGGCGAGTATCCAACGTGAAAAGTCGTCGTATTTTTCCTGTCCAAATAATCTCGACGTGACCATGTGGTAGAAGACCGAGAGCTCGGAGGCGGAGGCGATGCCATCGGCAAGCTCATCAAGACTCCTCGCGACGAAACCACTCGGGTAGATTGCGAAGCGACACTTTACAAAGTGAAACTCGTTTCCCTTGTGCACTTGAAAGTCAGATCCGTGGGACATAGCCCTCTCTATCTTGTGAAGCAACACTTTTCGAAGCTCCTCGAGTCCTCCTTCTTTTGGAAGATCGATGTTCGCCACCTGCTCTGCAAGATCTTTATCCTGCAGAGAGTCGGAGAACCAATAGGAAAAGTCGTTTGGATACTCGTATGGAACCAGATGCGCTTCGAGGAGAGGGTGATAGACATGGTAAAAGAGTGTCGATGCCTCCGCATTTTCCAACACCTGATAGAACTCTTTCAGGTTGCTTGCTTCCTGACCCGTTAACTCGACAAGATAACGAGCCTTCAGAAAACGGAAAGCATTACCAGCAAACTCGTTAATACCAAAGGCTACTCCCTTTCCAGACTCATTCAACAGAAGAATTTCGGCAGCCTCCCCCAGA
Source organism: Nitrososphaerota archaeon (assembly GCA_021325255.1). Next base: position 38,443 of record JAJPHP010000064.1, read on the forward strand.
CTGAAACACGCACTATCGAATTGTCTTTAAGATTTTTTGTTCAGGTTTCTCTGCGGCATGTACGATCCCAGTATTCTTTGCATTTTCTTTGGCAGCTCGCGACCGCGCGAAAACTCTGATAGTCTCACTTTATCATAGCCCAAGGCAACATATTCAATGCTCTGAAGGCCCATCTCCATCTTATCGACTTGCCAGGAGAGACGTGCCTCTGAAGTCTTGTTGGCTAGTAGCTCTTTCCAGTCGGAGAGGAATCGCTTCTTCACCCGATTAGGAAGCGTACCAAGGATAGATCGCATCGCTCGATCTTCAGATTCTCTGTGATCTGCGAAGGAATTCTTTTCCTCGGGCATCAAGTCGCCGATTTGTGACTCAGCTAGGTCGTGTAGGAGGCACATCCTAGCGACCTTTCCAGAGTCTAGACCCATTTCTTCAGACAAAGCGCAAGCGATAAGCGCGGTTCGGTAGCTGTGGTCTGCTACGCTTTCGCACTCTTCGATTCCAACCTTTCGGTACCATCCTGTGCGCTTGGTGGTCTTGAGCTTACCTGCAGCAAGGATGAGCTCCGTTATGCTGGGGGTCTTACCGATATCTTTTCGAGTTGTTGACACTGACATTAACTAAAAGCCTCTGAATTCAGAAGTGTCTGGATCGCCTCTGGTAGATCAATGAGCTTCTAGTCTCTTCTTTACGTTTTCAAAAATCTGAGCGACCTTTTTTTCGCTCTGGCCTTTAAGGACCTGAGCAGCTATCCCCGCCATGAGTCCGGAGAGGTCCGCGTCAGCGGTCCAATTCATTCTGGTTGATCCATGATCGGGGCCGTTACCATCAATAGTCGCAAGATCAAATGAACTGTCGATGTGTATCTTGCTTCCTGCCCCCGAACCGTCACCGACGAGCCGCGCGTGCCTGTTTTGCACCTTGTCAAGCAGTGCAAACTTCATGTCGATCGTCCCACGCACGAGCGATATGCCTATTTTGAGCTTTGCTTCAAAGCTATCCTGATCTATGACTTTGTAGGATTGAAGATCGGGTGCCGCTTTGGCCATAAATTCAGGATCTGTTAGACTGGAGTAAGTTTTCTCAAGAGGCGCTTTGATGTCAATGCTTCCATCGAGATGAAATTTCATGCTCTTAGAATTCTACCTCTAGTATCACAGTTTCTTACTTTCTCTTGCGACAAATCCAAAAAAGATTTGATCGTTTTCAGATATCATTTGTATGCTTCATACTCACGCCCAAGTATGCTCGACGCGATTTTGAGTTCCATTATCTCGTCTGTTCCTTCGTAGATCCTGGCCACCCTCGAATCTATCAGGTGCTTTGCCACGGGAGAAAGTATAGAGTACCCAAATCCTCCGAAAATCTGAACTGCCCTGTCCGAAGCGTCGTATGCACTTGTCGATGCGAGTAGCTTGGCGGTCGCGCTCTGTCTGTCCACCCTTGTCCGTAGCATCAGATCTTGCGGATCCCTATCGAGTTCGTCTTTAAGCATTGCAGCGAGGTAGACTGGCCATTTCGAGGACTCGAGATTCATCGCGATTCTGGCAATATGCCTTTGGATCAGCTGGTGCTTGCCTATGATCTTTCCGTGCTGCATTCTACTCTTCGCTCTTTCCACGCAGGAGTTAAGGCAGTCCTCCATAACGCCTAGACATCCAGAGGCAATCCCTATCCTCCCGTTGAGCAGCGCGGAGTATGCGACGGAGAGTCCTTTTCCCTTGATGCCGAGCAAGCAGTCCTTCGGAATTTTCATATCGTGAAACTCGATAAGCGCGGTATCCGAAGTGAAAAGGCCGATCTTCTCCGAGAGGTGCATTGCGACTTCGAAGCCTTCGGTTCTCGAATCCACGACAAACGAGGACACGAGGCCGTCGAAGTCAGATTTCGCAAAGACCACTAAGTAGCGTGCGATTGAACCATTGGAGATCAGGTACTTTGATCCATTTAGGATGTAGCTATTTCCATCATCAGATTCTCCGAATGTAGTAGACATCAGAGAAGGGTCGCTTCCCGCCTCGGGTTCTGTTAGGGCGTACGCGAATATCGAAGTGCCTCTAGCTGCCTCGGGAAGGATTCTCGCCTTTTGATCCTTCGTTCCCCACTGCTGCACGGTGAGGCTCCCTAGAAACTGATGTACGTCGACCAGTGTGACTATGCCCATTCCGAGCTGGCCAAAGCGTTCCATTGCGAGAGAGTGCACCAGGCTGTTCACCCCGAGACCACCGAACTCCTCGCTTATTGGGAGTCCCATGAGGCCATAATCCGAGATTATCTTCGGACCAGCTTGGTTGAACCTTCTCTCTATGTATGCCTCGTATTCCGGGCTCACGAGCTCCTGGCAGGCTTCATCGACCTTCGACAGGATCTCGATATCTCTTGGTTTCAAAAGCCCGAGTTTTGAAAGCCGGTTGATGGAGTCCTGAAAGTTGCTCTCCAATTGCGCTGCTACCGGTTAGAAAGATAAATAGAATCGGGGACTTGAATCTTACTGAAAGTATTGTTGGGTGTCAAGTCAGGGCGCAGAGTTTTACGAAGGACAAATACTAATAAACGCAAACTGAGAGGCTCCCTATTTCTTTTCTCCATCATAAATTACACCTCTCTCTGACGTTGTGGCATGAATCAGCATCCAAAATAAGGGCAGAATGAAATGGTCTTCACGAAAAATTGGGTGCGACCATATCTCTGAACAGGGATAGCGAATTGTAGTCTCTTTCCTTGTCGTCTTGAAAATGGAGCATAAAGTACGTCACGCCCGCATCAACATACCCTTGTAACTTCTGAGTCACCTGGTCGCAAGTTCCCACAATACTTCCTTCCTCTACTCCGTACTTGTTTTTCTTCTCAATCAATTCGCTTTCATTGTTTGCTAACAGGATTGACCCTTGCCAGGATTTTTCAAATCTTTCTCTCCTTCCGTTTTCCTCGCAGAGTTGTTCCAGCAATCGGACTCTTTCACGTAAAACTTCGACAGCAAGTCTTCTGCCGTTCCAGCCATTCGCATATTTGGCAGCAACACGAAGAATGTCATCCCGCTCTCCGCCAACCCAAATCCTGGGGTGCGGTTTCTGTATTGGTTTCGGATTGTTGATCACGTCTTGAAGTTTGTAGTACTTGCCGCTGAAATTTGCGAGAGGCTCTGTCCACATTGCATTTAGGACTTGAATGGTCTCGGCAAGTCTTTCGACACGTTCGCGTCGCTTTGGAAACGACATGCCGTAGCCCGCCAACTCCAGAGGGGTTGAAGGTCCTCCTGCTCCGATTCCGAGCTCAAGCCTGCCTCCGCTGATTGCGTCGAGGCTCGAGGTGATTTTTGCAAGCACCGCGGGGTGCCTAAAGATGTTGCAAATGACCAGTGTACCGAGCCTTATTCGACTCGTCAGAGAGGCCAGGTTCGCAAGGATTGTCGTGGATTCTAACGCAAACTTGTCGGTTGGTTTGCGGCCCCACGAATACATATGATCCGCGACCCAGAAAGAGTCAAAATCCATGCTTTCAGCGGAGAGGCAGAGGGAACAGATTTGGTCGTAAGTATACCCAGCCTGGACAATCTTTACACCAAACTTCGTCAAGGTCACGGATCTGTCCTAAGCTTTCGGAGCGTAGCCATTCTCAATATATCCTTTTGTCGGTTTTGCAATAGGTGCCTCAATCTAAGGAACCGAAACAAAGGCGTGCGTAGCTTATAGAAACTAGTCTCGACCCGTCGTTGAGCTCAGGTTGGGCGAAAGGGCAAAGGAGGAAGAGTGGCGCGAACAAAAGCTACTGTTGCGGCTAGGTACTTTCCCCGTTTCCACTTGCAGATTCAAATCGCTGGTTAAGTTCGCTCGCGCGCTGTCTCAATCCTTCGTCGAAGAGTTGCGGAGCCTCTCCCTGGACAAACACTGGCTTGTCCACAAGTAGTTCGTTGGGGACGACAAAGAAGCCTCGCCCGGCTTGGGTTTGCGTCTCCACGACGGTGTTGAACATGCCGACACGCGCTATCCTGCCTGATAGCCTTCCGCCGTTCCCACCGACGCTAGGGAGTCCTTCGACGGTCATCGTCTGACCTGGCTTAAGAGTGGAAGCGATTGTCGTTGTACCTGAGACCATAGCAGGCAGTACGTCACGAAGGGCGTAGAGAAGAGCGCCTCCAAAACCAATCGCGAGTGCGGCGGCAAGGCCCCACGCCATAGCGGTGGTGATCATGAAGATTATCCCTTGCCCGACTCCAATCTGGATGAATGCGATGTTGAAAACGAAGAGGTAAATCAGCACCTCTACGATTATCGATATCACCCTAGCTCCCGCTACCCCGTACCGCGGGAGCAAGTTCTCTAAAGATCTTCCTACCCAAGAGCCTATCAGGAGACCGGCGAACACGATGACGGCGACAGCTATGAGATTGGGAATCCAGGCGAGGATTCCGACCATCGTAGCCGTGAGCGGCGGGATCTCGAGGGCACTTATCGCATAGACGATTATGATAAATGCAAACAACCAGAATACAACATTCGCGACAATGTTGGTCAACGTAGAGCCCGACCCTTGTATCGCTTGCCCTAATCTAGTGTTTGCTAGGCGTTGATCCAATCTCGACTTGTTCATTCCCCAGCGGATTACGCCGCTCAACGCTCGCGCTATCAGATAACCTATGAGAAGTATCAGCAACGCAGCGATGAGATTCGGTATGAAAGCCAGAATCTCGTTGACGAAAACGGTTACGCCCGACTGCAATCCAACGAGGAGATTACCCAGTTGCAAAGAAACAGAATTTCCTAACACTATTGCAAGCATGTTCTAAATGGCATCACACTCTTTCTCGCGAAATTCTCGTAGTCGCAGAGGACTAATTTGCAAACAATTGTGAATCCAGTACAAAGGTGTGTTAGCCATACTTATAGCGATGCATCGTAGAGAAAAAGTCACGCTAGGCAGTTCAGGACCGAACGCGATTATGCGAGCCCTAGTAGAATGAAGCTGCGGATGAGCTTCAGGCTTCTAGAGCCTGCCAAGCCTTGAAATAGTCAAGGCGTCGAAGTTATTCCAAAAGGGAAAGAATCATTCGCAGCTCATTTGGACAAAGTTAATGTAAGGAAACATGGCTCAATATCATGTACGTCTGGAGTAAATTGGATGAAAGCCAATGCAGGTACTCGTGAGCCCGATTTAGTCCCAATGTTTCGGAAATGGGCGCTTCTGTTTTTCTGAACGATCCAAGACTGGAGATGTCTACGTCTCTGGCGGCTGGGTTTTCCGTACGGGAGACCACAACTTGGAATCAAAGAGAGAATAAGGATGGGCCAGGCCGGATTTGAACCGGCGACCCACACCGCGTAAGGGTCTGACCGCAGCACGATTCTGTGTAGGCCCAGAGAGAGGTTGACCCATGCTGCTGTTGTCCTAACCAGGTTGTCCGAACTTTGACAAGACCAGATGGCTTGCGGGTGCGCACTTGACTTCAGTTCACTAGACGACTGGCCCAGAGAATTGTAGCCATGCTAGTCTAGATTTGGGTATTAAATCTTTGATACTTTGCCGGTGCAACAAGATCTCTACGAATGGGAGTAGCGGCGCGAAGGAAAGCTGCGCATAGAGAAGAGTGGAGGGGTGGATCTCCTAGTTCAGTGAGTATCTTGTTCTTCAGAGTCAAACTCAAAGAGAAAGTTTCGAATATTTGAAAGCGCGGCCTTCATCTGCGCTGTGTTGTCTGATTTCAACCCTATTGTCAGGGAGTTGACATATGTCTGCAATATTCGCATGTCTCGTGAGTTGGTAACTTTTTCCCTTGCGAGGAACCCGATCCGCTGGTTCAGTCGATTTACGTTTTGCAGCGCGAGTATCCTGTTCTCTTCTTTACTGAGGCCTTCGCTGCTGGTCCTTTCTCTTCCAAGGAGAGGCACAGCGTAGCGCTCGATGACCGCGTAGATATCCCGGAGCTGCTGATCTGCCATGTCGGGAAATCACCTAGCCGGATGCATTGCTTTGAACTTCGGAGTAACAGGTAGCTTTGCCATTTGTATGCAGGTTTGAAAAGAGCCGACTAACAACAAGCAGAAAGGCATTCTCGCATAGCGGGGAGGAAAAACCAAAGGAAGCGGTGCATGATGTCTTCTTAGGTTACACGAGACCCAGCGTTGACATCTCTGTCGGATATAAGGACGGAAATTTCCGGGCCGTCGGCAGCAGCGAGGAGCATTACCTCGGACATCAACCCCATTATCGGCCTGGGTTTCAGGTTCATCACAACGGCAATGAGTTTGTCCTTCAGCTGTTCGGGTTCGTAACGAGCGCCCACTCCAGCTATACATTGCTTCTTTACCCCGCCGATATCAAGCTGGAGTTTCAAGAGTTTCGCTGAATTTGGCACTCGAGCGACCTCGACGACCTTGGCTACGCGAATGTCAATTCTTCTGAATTCATCAAACGTGACCTCAGGTGTAGGCGGCACCGTGTTAGCAACGTTTTGTGAAGGTGCACCTTGCGATTGTTCTGACAAATCTGTTGCATTTCTCTCCTTTTTCGAGTAACTCTCGTTATTTCACTGCGATTGGCACAGGCACTTTGGTTGTGTAGTTCTGATAGGAAATTGAGACTTTACGCTTTAATCTTTTTTTCTTTTTGCGAGCGAATAATGTCGAGCTTTTCCTTCAGTCCCTTTGCAGAGTGCTTAGAGAATATTGGCGAGGGGTCTTTTGCCAAGATTGGAAGGTCGTCGTCCAGCAAGGCGTCATTCCAGGTAGGCTTTCCACTGCTCTTCTTGAACAGTCCGGCCTGCCTTGCCATTTCCGATGTGGAGGAGGGAATCACCGGTGCGAACTCTATAGCCAAGAGTTTCAATATCGACAGGGCAACGTAAAGTATCTCCTCGGTCCTTGTCTTGTCCGTTTTTACGACTTTCCAAGGTTCAGTCTCGCTGAGGAACCTGTTTGCCTCCGACGCTTGTTCAGTGCTCTTGCGGCAAGCAAGCTGAAGCTCGACGTTCTCATAGGCCTTCGATATCTGGGAGTGTCTCTCAAGAGCTCCTGCTAGAGTGTCTTTAAATTTCTCGGGAGCCCCTGAGGAAAACTGCTCACGGGTTCGGGAGAATTGGCCACCCGAAAATTTCGCAACGCCGACGAGTGTGCGATTTACAAAGTTTCCTATAGTGTCATTTAGGTCGCTGTTGACCTTCTCGGCAAATGAATCCCAGCCAAAGTTTATGTCGCCTGATTCTGGTCTCAGAGAAACTAGGGCGTACCGCCAGTAGTCGGCCGGGAGTATCTCCAAGGCTTCATCGCACCATATTCCGATCTTCCTGCTCTTGGAAAACTTCTGACCCTCGAAAAGGAGAAACTCCGTCGAGCTAATCAGGCTGGGCTCATTATACTCCATGCCTGATGCCCTAAGTAGCGAGGGGAGTATGATAGCGTGGAACGGGATGTTGTCCTTGCCTATGAAGAAAGAGGTCTTTGCACTCTTGTCGAGCCAGAAGGCCTTCCAACCGTTTGGATTCCCAGCCTTTTCAAAGTACTCTATTGCCGCTGAGACATAACCTAACACCGCCTCCATCCAGACGTAAATCGTCTTGTTCTCGGCGCCTGGAAATGGGGCCTTTATCCCCCACTCCGAATCCCGGGTAATGGACCTAGGCCTGAGGCCGTCCTTTAGCCAGCCCCTTGAAAATCTGATGATGTTTTGCGAAAGCTCCGCCCTGTCAAGGTACTCTGAGACATACCCTGACAGTTTCGGCAGGTCGAAGAACCACTGTTTGGTATCTCTAAGCTCAGTCCTGCTTTTGCAGATGACACAGTATGCATTGCCGAGCCTCTCCGAGTCAAGCGGCCTGCCGCAGTTGTCACACTGGTCCCCCCGCGCGCTTTCGAATCCGCAGTAGGGACACACGCCCTCGACGAACCTGTCGGGCAGGAATCTCTTGTCCTTCGGGCAGTAGTGTATCCTCTCTACCTGTGTGAATATGTATGCGTCGTTGGAGTAGATTTCGGAGTAGAGCTGCCTGACGAACTTTTTGTGCGCTTCCGATTCGGTTCGTGTATAGTTGTCATAGGAAATCTCCCAGCTTCGAAATACCGCGGATATTGACTCGTGGTTCTTGTCCGCGAGCTCTTTTACCGGGACGCCCCTCTTTAAGGCCTCGACTTCGAGTGGTGTGCCATGCTCGTCTGAGCCGGATACATACAGGACGTCGTCTCCGATCAGTCGGTGATATCTTGCAAAGATGTCTGCTGAGAGTACAGAACCCACTAGGTTCCCAAGGTGTGGTATGTCAGAAGAGTAAGGCCAAGCGGATGTCACGAGCCATCTGGCGACCATTTTCGAAAGTTTCCTGCACCTGCCTGTAATTTTCTTTGCCCTATTCTTTATTGGATTTGACTAGATTAACTAATTTTGAAACATTGAATGATGAGTAGAGAATGATGAAGAGCTAAGAAATGCTGGGATTGAACTTTTGGATGTCTTCTTTTCAGCTGCGCTATTCTTCTTCTTAAAAACTGCAGCCAAAGAATACTAAAGTTCGCTCGCGCATTATATAATTATATGGATTGGTTGGACTTGCTTCACACTCAACAAGGAATGAGGCGTAGCAAGGAAAGTTGATCGAAACTCACACACTTGAATTTGATACCTCCGGAGAAAATGAGATCCTGAACATAACAAGGGATGTGCAGAACGTCCTTGTAGACTCAAAGTGCGATGGAGACGGCAACGTCCTACTTTTCCTGCAATCCACTACAGCGGGTCTTACGATAATGGAAGATGAAGAGGGTCTTTTCGAGGACTTTCCGAGGACGATGGAGAGGGTTGCACCGAAGCGGGCAGAATACAAGCACGAGCAGGCCTGGCACGACGGCAATGGCCACTCACACATGAGGTCTGCAATAGTCGGCACAAGTCTGACCATCCCATTTTCCAAGAAGAAAAACGGGCTTCTGCTTGGTCAATGGCAGCAGGTAGTACTAGCTGAATTTGACGTTCGCCCCAGAAAACGTTCACTGATTGTGCAGATTCAGTGGTAAGAGTCGGAATATTTCATCTGATCCTTGCGGAGAGAGTCGATTTTCAATCCGAAGGCCTTCAGGGCAAATCTCGATACCATTTCGTCGATTTCTCTCGGAACGGGCATTACCAGTTCAACTCTCTTTGCGACCCCTTTTTTGCTCTTGTGCTTTCTGCTCGCAAGATAATGCAGCGATAGAAGCTGGTTCGCGAAGGACAATTGCATTATCTCGGGAGGATGGCCTTCGGCGGAAGCAAGGTTTACTACCCTTCCTTGGTTCAGAAGGAAAATGGATTTGCGAGATCTTCCGGACTGACTTTTGATTTCAAACTCCGCGATGCCGGCTCTCACTTCAGAAACGCGATCAGCAACTCGAAAGAGCGAGCGAACGTCGATTTCACGCTCAAAGTGGCCCACGTTCGCTAGGATCGCACCGTCTCGCATCTTTGCAATATCGGATGATGTGATTACGCCGGTCTGTCCTGTACATGTCAGGAAGACCTCTCCAATGCACGCTGCATCGATCATGCGCATAACCTCAAAACCCTCTAAGTGAGCCTCGAGCGCCCTAATTGGATTGACCTCCGTCACGATGACTCTAGACCCCATCCCTTTTGCCCTTGCCGCGACGCCGCTTCCAACCCATCCAAATCCGACAACGACGACCACCTTGCCCGCGAGAAGGAGGCCGGTAGAGCGGATCAGCCCGTCGATTGTGCTCTGCCCTGTGCCGTACTTGTTGTCAAAGATGTGCTTTGTCGGGGCCTCGTTCACTGCGATGACAGGGTAGGTGAGAAGACGGCGCCTGTCTAGAGCCCTGAGCCTGATCGTACCAGAGGTTGTCTCGTCTGTCCCGCCAAAGCAAGTCCTCTTCGCTCTGCTGTTCCTTCCCGAGATGTTAGAAGCATATGCGACGTGCAATTCGGCGCCGTCATCGATGATCAGATCAGGCTGACTTGCGGCTGCGAGTTCGATTTCTTTTTCGTACTCGGAGGCGGTCTCATCGCGCCTTGCTCGCACTTCTATGCCTAGTGAGGACAGGAAGGCGACAATCTCCGGCTGGCTCGAAAGTGGGTTTGCGGCAACGAGGAGGATCTTTGCCCCGAAACGATTGAGCGACTCCATTAGGACGGCGGTCTCTTTGGAGACGTGGAGGCAGGCCGCAATCCGAAGTCCGAGGAATGGATTCTCTTTCCTTCCCAGTGAGATTTGTCTCTGCACAAATCGCTCGGCGAGCCTGAAAAGTGGCGTGTTCCGTCTTGCCCAATGAAAGGAGAGTCTCCCTTGCTCTTCGAGTGAAGATCCGGATACCGCCTTGCCTTTGTTGGAGTTTCCTGAGAACGGCAAGGTTATTGCAAAGTAGCCCCCGAAGTTCTAGTGCGTTGCGCTTTCCTCATTGAGGAATCCAAGTTCACCGATGCGTCTTGAGATTTCGTTCTGGAGTACCTCTGTGTCGAGGAAGAGCAGCTTCCTGTTTCCCGCGAGGATCCTTCCGTCCACGAGCACGTCCCTCACATCCTGAGACTTTGCCGAGAAGAGCAAGTGAGAGTAAGGGTCGTAAAATGGCTGGGAGTGCGGCGCTGAGAGATCCAAAATGACGAGGTCGGCCCGTTTGCCAACTGCAAGGCTTCCTATCTGGTCCGACTGGTGCATGGACCTTGCCCCCCCGAGAGTAGATATTTCGAATGTCTGCCTTGCGCTCATCAGAGTGGTATCACCCTGAACTCCCTTGGGGAGTAGCGAGGCCATCTTCGAAGTCTCGAACATGTCCAGCGCATTGTTTGACGCGGGCCCGTCGGTCCCAAGGCTGACGGTAATGCCGTTTGAAATCATCTTTGGGATATCGGCCACTCCCATCCCGACCTTTAGGTTCGAGACGGGGCAGGAGGCAACCGTCGCCTGAGTACTCTTGAATGAAACAATGTCGTCCTCTGTCAGATGGATGCAGTGCGCTGCAATCGTCTCGTCTGTGAGCACGCCGAGCGACCTCAGGTAGGACGCCACTCCTTTGCTGACATTGACGCCGTACTTCGATTCGATCTCGCGAGCCTCATTTCTAGCTTCTGCCACGTGCAATGTGTTCATCACGCGATAGGCGCGCCCAAACTTCTGGTTCAGTTTAATTCGCATTGTCTCGATTTCTTTCAGAAGATCTGGTGAACACGAATATGGCGCATGAGGGGACGTCGCAATCCTGATTCTGCCCTGATCTTTTCCGTGAAACTTTTCAACCATCTCTTCTGTCTTCTTCAAGCCGTCTTCTCTCGTCCAATCGAACATTCCATGGGCGAGAATTCCTCGCATCCCCACGTCGTCCAATGCTTTCGCTTCGCTGCCTGAGGAGTCGTAGAAGTAAACGGAAGTGATTGAGGTAGTACCGGAGAGAAGCGCCTCTGCTGCCCCGCAGACGGCGCCGAGGTACACGTCTTCTGGTTTCAATTTTGCTTCAGCTGGCCATACCTTGTCGCGGAGCCAGCTTAGGAGTGGGAGATCTTCTGCAAATCCGCGAAGAAGTGTCATGGCAATGTGCGAGTGATTGTTCACAAAGCCTGGAATCACGAGACACTTGGAAGCGTCGATCTCCTCTTCGGCCTGCCCGAACTCTGATCTGATGGACGCAGCCTCTCCCATTGCCACGATTGTTCTGTCCGCCACGTACAATGAGAGATTTTGGACCGGTCCGCTCTCTGTAACGACGACTCGCGCATCCTTGATCAGAACTGTTTTGGGCTGACGAAGAGGAGAGATGAATGACTTCTTCACACATGAAGCAACTCCGCAATCGCATCGTCGAGGATCGCCCTCGTCTTTGCCTCAGATTTCTTCATCGCGACATTTACTTCCTCTTGGCTGAGTTTCTTGTCACCTGAGGGCTTCATTCCCGCAGCGAAATTTGTAACCTGAGCAAGAGTGGCATAAGGGATGTGGAGCTCGTTCGCAATTACAACCTCTGGCACCCCTGTCATTCCAACAACGTCTGCGCCCAGAATTCTGTACATCCTTATTTCAGCGGGCGTTTCAAATCTTGGGCCTTCTGTGCACACGTATGTCCCTCTCCGATGGAAGGCATATCTTCCCTTTGCGTTTCTAGTTAATGAGTGAATCAACGCATTTCTTACCTTGCTTGAATAGGGCTCCGTCATGTCGGTATGAGCAAAGTTTTCCGCCTTTTCATAGTAAACACTCGACGCTCTACCTTTTGTGAAATCAACGAACTGATCTATCACAACGTAGCTTCCCACGGCAAGATTTCGCCTGAGCGAACCAACGGAGGCAGTCGATATGATGTAGTCACATCCCAGTTTCTGCGCCGCGCAGATGTTAGCTCTGTAGTTTACAAGGTGAGGTGGGAGGGCGTGCGAACGGCCGTGGCGCATCATAACATAAAGCTTCGAATCACTTCTCACATCGGTGTGTTTTGCACTCTCGCCGCTTAGTATAGCAACCTCGCTCAAGGACGCGGTACCAAACTGAGTCTCTACCTCAAAAGGACCCTTCAAAATATTCGAATCGTATAGGTTGTAAAGTCCGCTCCCTAGGATTACGAGAATCTTCTTTCCCATGTCCCTTTGACGAATGAAATGGTGTTTTCTGGTTATTGTTAAAGGAAACTACCGCTGAGTTTATATCAAATATTGAGGGATTTGTACGTTTGAGGTCTGCAAACCAAGGACACCAAAGTAAAAATAGAAGAGATGGCAGACCGAAGCGACCGTACATCGCGAATAAGAACAAAGCGGGAGAAACAGGGACTAGTTACCCATGGATTACTTATCAGGGGGAGCGGCTCAGACTAGAAAGGAAGACGGGGAGCGTTTCGAGCAAAAGCAGTATATTGCTAGAAAGATAAAGTACCAAAACCTCATCCTAGTCAACATTTGCGATGAGGAACTCCTAGGCAGCACGGTGAAGGGAGAAAAGGTCGATATGCACATTTCACGCGAGTACTTTGGGGGAGAAAAGGTAAACGAAATCGAGGCCATCGACCTCGTCCGTGGATCGAGCATCGTCAATCTTGCCGGCTCGCGGATTGTCGAAAAGGTGATCGATGCAAACCTGGCTTCAAAGCATGCGGTCAAGAACGTGGGCTCTGTCTCATTCCTCATGATTTACAAATTCACAAACTAGAGGGTTGGAAAGGCGAATTCGCGGAGAGAGCGCTTTGCGGATCTTTAGCAACCAAGTTCATTAGTTTACTCCTTGGTCTTTTACCTATTGCAATTTACGAGCGGCAAGCTCTAATTATTAGAACGGTTGATCGTCACTTACATTACTGAATACGTTTCGAACTTTGAAGAATGCGATTTTTGGTTTAAGGAGAACTCTGTGAAGATACGATGAAGCACCTCAGGGAGCGTGACGAAGCCGGCGAATTCGCACTGCAGAAGTTTCACCGGAGAGCGGAGCAGATTGACAAACGCGACAGGGTGATTCTGAAAAACGAAGAAGAAAGGCAGGTATTCGAGGAGGTCTTCGATCGCCGGACGCTCATGATACTCTACGACCTAGCAAACAGGGGCGCTTTTTCATACCTTAACGGTGTAATAAGCTCGGGAAAGGAGGCCAGGGTCTATTGGGGCGTGAAGACTGATGGAACTGACGTGGCTGTAAAGATTTACCTGGTTGCGTCATCTGACTACAAGAAGAGGATGCAGTACGTCGTTGGAGATCCAAGGTTTAACAGGTTCCGGAGGGACAGCAGGGGAGTCGCGGAGCTTTGGGCAAGGAAAGAGTTCACTAACCTAAAACAGTGCTTTGATGCGGGTGCGCCTGTTCCGAAGCCACTTGCGTTTCTTGGCAATGTCGTGGTGATGGAGTTCATAGGGAAGGAAGGTTTGCCCGCTCCACGAATAGTCGAGCGAGAAGTGACGAAAGGAGATTACCAACAAATCGTGAAAGCCCTAAAGACGATCTACCAGAAGGGGATGATCGTGCATGCAGACCTCTCAGAGTACAACGTTATGAAATTCGAGGGAAAGGACATCCTTTTTGATTTCGGGTCCGCAGTTTCAATCGAGCATCCGCAGGCAGAGGAGTTTCTAAAGAGGGACATTGCAAACCTCAACAGGTTCTTTCAAAAGCGAAACGTATCTACGATCGAAGATAACGTTCTGCTTGCAAGGCTACAAAGAGGGGTGAGGAACTCCAAGGAAAAGCAAGTCCCGCGAGACGAGGATGAAATACAACTCACCAACGCGACGGACGTTTGATTAAAGAAAGACATGAAGATGATTTCAACAATTTGAGTACGGAGCAGATAATCAGAATACCGGTGGATAGGGTCGGGGCGCTCGTTGGGAAGGAGGGCGCCATCCGAGAGGAAATTGAGAGACGCTGCGGCGTCACGCTTACAATTGACGGCAAGACTGGCGAGGTCAGGATATCTTTCAAGCCGGAGGCGCTCGTGGAGTCAAACCCCTTCAAAGCCGCAGACATCGTCTCGGCAGTTGCCAGAGGCTTTTCCCCCCAGAGAGCCTTCACGCTTCTCGAAGAGGAAAAGACGCTTTCTGTTGTTGATCTCAGAGAGTTCACCGGCAAGTCAGAAAACGCATTGACCAGAATCAAGAGCAGGTTGATTGGAACCGACGGAAAAGCGAGGAGGCTGATAGAGCAGCTGACCGGCTCGGAGATTTCGATCTACGGGCACACCGTGGCGATAATCGGAGAGCCTGACGAATCAAGGATTGCCAAGGAGGCAGTCGAAAAACTTGCCAGAGGCGGCACCCACAAGTCTACCTATGAAATGCTCCAAAAGTACAGGACAAAGCAGAAACTAGATCGTCTGCAACTCTGGGAAACCCAGAAACCAATCGGCGAAACTTGATGCGATTTCCCCTTTTCCACTAAGAACATTTATTATCCGAGTCACCGATAGGGTTTCTTCACTGCTGCTAATGACGATTTTATTGAGTCCTGGAATTTATCCGTCTCTCAAGAAAATTTCATACTGTAGCTTGGAGTATTCGAAGTCAAAGTGGTAGCTAGTCGTCAGGTAACCTACTCTGAGATCTCTCCAAGCGAATTCTTTTACCGCAACCGGGATCTTGCGGGCTTTAGCAATCCTTCGCGAGCGCTGTATACTTCTGTCAGGGAGCTCGTCGAGAACAGCCTTGATGCGTGTGAGCAGTTCCAGATTCTCCCGGAAATAATGGTGAAGATAGAGAACAGCCCAGAGGGGACAAAGGCTGGAGATCAGATGGCTTATGTCATCACGATCAAGGACAACGGGCCGGGTATTGAATCAAAGCATCTTCCAAACGCCTTCGGCAGAGTGTTCTACGGGTCCAAATACAAACTGAAACAGTCGCGCGGAATGTTCGGAATGGGAGGGACGATGGCAATCCTCTACGCACAGATCACCACGAACAAGCCTGTCACAATCTCCTCTTCCTTCGATGGAAAGACAATCCACATTCTCGACATGCTCATCGATATCCAGGAGAACAAGCCGGTCATCCTAAGGCACGATACGAAGCCCGCAAACGGTCAGACAGGTACAACTGTTTCCCTCACACTCATGGGTGATTACTTCAGAGCGGGTCCAAAGATACTTGATTACTTCAAGCAGACAGCACTGGTCACTCCGTATGCTAACCTAACTCTTGTCGACCCCGAATCGAACGTCATCGCATACAAACGCGCCACGATGACATCTCCGGCACCGCCCACGGAGACTCTTCCACACCCGCATGGCATCGATGTTGAAGCTCTGCGCAGGCTGATCAAAGAAACTCAGGAGCAAAACCTTGTGAAGTTCATGACCCACAATTTCCACAGAGTGGGGGAGCGCACGGCCGAAAAGTTTCTGAAGTTCGCAGGGTTTGACCCCTCCGGCAAGCCCAAATCTCTCTCGAATGAGGACGCAGTAAAATTTGTCAACGCGCTGCATCAGTTCGAAGAGTTTCTATCTCCCGACGCGAGCTGCCTCTCGCCGCTAGGCGAGGAGATAATGCAGGCGGGTATAATGAAGGAGCTTCAGCCCGAATTCATAGCAATGTGCGTGAGACCTCCATCCGCGTATTCGGGATTTCCGTTTATTGTTGAAGTGGGTCTAGCCTATGGTGGCGCCGTTATTGCCCCCGGAATCAAGCTGATGAGATTCGCGAACAGAATCCCGCTGCTTTACGACGAAGCAAACGACGTCGCTTTCAAGGTAATCAACGAGGAGATCGACTGGAAGAGGTACAAGATACCCCAAGATGCCCCAATCGCAGTCATCACCCACGTGTGTTCAACGAAGGTGCCTTACAAGACGGTAGGAAAAGAGTACCTCGCAGACAGACCAGAGCTCGAAAGAGAGCTGAAGAACGCAGCGAGGGAGGTCCTGAGAAAGCTCGCGGTCTATGTATCTAGAAAGGGATCGATGGAATTTGCGAAGAAGAAGATGAACATCTACGGCAAGTACCTTCCGTTGATCGCAAGGTTTGCTACTGACCTTTCCGGACACAGAAAGATGCCCGATTACAAGAAACTTCTCGGAAATGAGGAGGCGATCGAACCAGACGTCGAAGCTGAAAAGAAGCAGTGGGAGGAGATGGAGAAATCGACGAGCGAGATCTCTTCAGCGCATGACGCCAAGGTAAAGGAGCAGCAGCAACAAAGGAAAGAAGTGGAAGCCGTTGATGATGAAGTAGTTGACGCCATCGTTTCAGATGAAAAGGCGTCCAAGAGGAAGCTACATTATGAACCAAGAAAGAACGAGGCTGCGGACGAAGATGAAGATGGCGGTGCAAGAAAAGTTACTAACGATAGTAGGAGGAAGAATGGAGTAAATGGTCAGCAACAAAGACTCGAAGAATTTGGCAAAGGCTCGAAAGAATGAGCTGCTGCAGAGTCTAAAGCAGCTTGGCGAGAAGACCTACACTGATCTGAACGACGGTAGGTTCCCGGAGTTCAACTTTCCAAGCAGATCAGTCAGCAACATCGTATACGATTCAAAGCTCAAGCAATACATTTTGGACAAGGTCAACGTCAAGAGGTCTGCCGGCAACATCAAGCACATCAGACCTTTCACACAGCTCATCTGGCTTGCATTCTTTGCTGACAAACTAGTCCAGGAGGGAAAGACGAGCACTCTCAGAGATGTTTACTACTCCTCGCAAGCGTACAACATGGAGTTCGTGGACCAGGCCGAATCCGACGAAATCATCACCGACCTTGAGGTCGTTCTTTCGAAGGCAAGAGAAGAGTTCAAGGTCTACCCGGAGGAGAGGAGCGCCATCTTCGGGGACTTTACGATAGAGTATACGGTCCCCGGATACGAAGGCAAGCGCCTAAATCTTTCGTCACACCCGGACGGATACCTGATCGGCCCATCGCTGAGTACTGCGGAGTTTGTCGATACCTCCGCGGAGATGGTCATCGCCGTGGAGAAGGGAGGAATATTCACAAGGTTCGTGGAGGAGCAGGTTCACAAGAAATACAAGGCGATTCTCATTGACACGGCAGGTCAGCCGCCTAGATCCACGAGATACATGCTAAAACGACTGAACAAGGAGCTCAACCTTCCGATCTACATAATGTCCGACGGCGACGTTTATGGAGAGCACATCGCTATGGTGATCATCTCTGGTTCCGCGAATGCTGCCCACCTGAGAGACCTGACAGTCCCGACCGCAAAATGGATAGGCGTCTGGGCAAGCGACATTGTCAAGTACAAACTTCCCACTGACCAGATGACCGAGGCTGATCAAAAAAGGGCTCAGGAACTCAAGAAGGACCCGCGTTATCACGGGGGCGTCTGGCAGCGGGAGCTCGACATTTTCCTGAAGATAAAGAGGAAGAGCGAGCTGGAAGCGTTTTCCAAATACGGGCTGACGTTTATAGTCGACAATTACCTCAAAGAGAAGATGCAGGAAGCAAAGTCGCTTTAGCGATTTCACCGGAAAAAATGCTTTATACCTTCCACTTTCTAAGTGGGTGCAACTTAGCCTAAACGGGATAAGACAATAGCAACCAGTGGAGAATGACACAGATGGCCGGAGCGCTGAAGACCTCTCAACAAAGAATTGGCGCACTCTTAAGGGTGATTGGCCTCATGTGCATTATTCTCGGAGGCGCGTTTGCGTACTTCATCTCTCAGAGCATTCTCATCCCACAACTGGTTCCGATCTTCTACTTCATCGCAGCGCTGTTGATCTTCGTGGGTTTTGTCGTTCTAATCGCGCGATTCGAATAGCATCTGTGTTCTTTATTTCGCTGTTACCTGTGGCTGCTACTATTTTTCGTAGTCCTGTAGTTTCACCAAGCCACATACTCCACGCATGGAAATAACTTTTCCCGTAACCGTTTAGCGTTCTGAAGCGTTTTTGCTGGCCGAAAAGCTTTCGGCCGAGTCATGTTTTACGTTTCTACAGTAAGCTATTGCCGACAGTCGAAGAGCTTGAAACGGAGATTGCAAGACTCAAGGAAGAAAATAGGCAGCTTAAAGAGGAAAACAGGCAGCTCAGGGAAGAGAACAGAGAGCTACGCGAAGATCTCGCATCGCTCAAGACAACCGTGTCAGCCGTCGTCGCTAGAGGAGTAGCAGCGAAAGCAGATTCCTCGTCATTAAACGAGAAGAAGAAGAGACCGTCAGGAAGGAAGAAAGGTCACGAGGGGAAGAGTAGAAAGAGACCTCTCCACATAGATGCGAGGATCGAGCTTGACCAAGCGCTCTGTCCAAAATGCGGCGGAAAGCTTTCCGCGCATACAACTGATGAGTACTCGAGAGTTGTCGAGGATATCGTCCCAGCAAAAGTCGTTGTAACCGAATACATTGTCAGAAGGAGATACTGCAAGAGGTGCGGAGGGCAGGTCTCTCCAGCTATTCCGAATGTGGTTGACAACAACGAGCGATTCGGTCTCAGATTGATACTCCTCATAGTTTCTTTGAAACTTCTGGGGCTCTCGTACGCGAAGATAGGCTCGCTCTTCAAATTACTGTTCAATTTAGAGATAACTGAGGCTGCAATAGAACACTCCACTATGAAGGTTGCAGAAGCGTTCGGTCCTCTCTACCATGATCTGATTTCAGACATCAGAAAAGAGGAGAGTTTGCATGGAGATGAAACGAGCTGGAGAATCAAGGGGAAGAACCATTGGCTCTGGGCATTCGTGGGCAAATGGTCCGTCGTCTATGAGATAGCAAATTCGAGAGGAAGAGACGTTCCGCTTGGAATTCTGGGAAGCGACTATCAGGGTACCGTGATAAGCGATTCCTGGCCGGCGTGGAACTACGTAGGAAGAAAACACCAAAGGTGCCTTCTCCATTATCTCCGTGACATAAAGGACACGCTCGTTTACAAGAGTCCGGGGACCGAGTTCTATCCGGTCGCAAAGAAGCTGCGGCGAATATTCAACGATGCGATAAGAATCGGTAAGAGCGTAAAATGCTCCAGAAAGAAACGTCTGATTGCAAAGAACAGGTTTGAAA
This sequence comes from Nitrososphaerota archaeon, assembly GCA_021325255.1. The sequence continues at coordinate 57,834 of JAJPHP010000064.1, forward strand.
GAAGGATGGAGAAGCTCATCAAATCATCTGAAAAAGAGAAGAATTGCAAGCGGTTCGTGAAGCGCCTTCGCAGAGAGAAGGAAATGCTCTTCACCTTCCTCGAAGAGCGAGGAATCGAATGGAACAACAACGCCGCCGAAAGAGCGATAAGACCCAGCGTCATCATCAGGAAGATAACATACGGCAACCAATCTACAAACGGAGCAGATGTTCACAAGGTGCTAATGAGCGTAAGGGAGACCTGTAATATGAGAGGACTCAATTTCTACGATTATGCCTTGAACTATCTGAATTCAGCTTCAAAACGGTAACCCCTTACCTTTTCCCGAGAGTACACTTCTTTTAGTTAAAGAACTGCATCCGTAGAGGATAGCTTGGAGTACCTCGATGCCAACTGGGCCCTTTTCAAGCCTGCAAACCAGCAAACCCCGATAGAAAAGGAAAAGAAAGGAGCAAAACATACAGGAAAACAAAAGGGAAAAATGGTGTACGAGAAAGTTTTTGCCTTCCAACACTAAAGAAAAGCGAAAAAGTACAAGTGCTGCAGGTAGCAAGATCAAAACTGGCCGACAGCAAAAGGAAAAGATCAAGGTTGCGCTCATCGGAGTCGGCAACACTGCAAGCGTCGTTGTGCAGGCCCTAGAAGGCAGTCAACGAGGAAGGCTTGCCGGAGTCTGGCACGCAAAGGTTGGAGGTTACTCGATCGATGATATCCAACTCGTCGCTGCGTTTGACATCGACAAAAACAAGGTGGGAAAGGATCTGGCGGAAGCGATTCATACCCCGCCTAATGTCACGCCAATCTTCGCGAAAGTCAAGAAGACCGGGATTGTGGTAAAACCAGGGATCGCAGAAGCGGACACGCCGGAGCGCCTGAGGCAAGGCGACTCGGTCACTTCAACCAATTCTATTGTAGAGGATCTAAAGGACTCAAAAGCGGAGATTATTCTAAATCTTATACCCTCTGGAATGCAGTCCACGTCCGTTAGGTACGCTATTGAGGCACTTAAGGCCGGTTGCAGCTTCGTCAACGCCACTCCATCAACGATCGCAACAGACCAGAAAATCGCTTTGAAGTTTGGCAAATCGAAGTTGATTGTGGTCGGAGATGACCTGATGAGTCAATTCGGGGGCACCGCCTTTCACAAGGGGATACTCGATTTCGTGAACAGCCGCGGGGTCAAGGTGGAGAAGAGCTACCAGCTTGATGTAGGCGGGGGAACCGAGACATTGAACACGATTTCCGAGGAAGTCAAACTGGCAAAGAGGGACATCAAGTCAGAGGCAATAGCTGCCGAAGTCCCCTACAAATTCCAGACCGTTGCGGGAACAACGGACTACGTAGATTACATGGGCAACAACAGGACGAGCTACTTCTGGATCTCGGCAAAATCATTCTTCGACTCTGATATCAAGATCGACATATACCTTCGGACAAACGACGGAGCGAACGCGGCAAACGTCCTGTTCGACGTTGTGAGAGCCGTTGCGGACAGCAAGAGAAGGAGGCACGAATATGGCTCTCCCAGCCACATATGCGCGTACGGTTTCAAGAAACTGGCGCGTCCGGCTCTTCTGCGCAACGCTCACGAAGACTTCGACGCGCGCTACGGCACGCGTTAAGTCGCGCTGAGATTGGATATCACGAAGTTCAGGAAGTACATGAGACATATCGTAGCCTTCTTTTGTCATCAGCAACCGGACTTGTTCCTCGATTTGCCGCTTGCTTGAAAGTTCTGCTTTGAGATGAGCTAACCCCCAAGTTTAAAGCCTACTCAATACCGTCTTTTGACTTGGACATGACAAAGAAACGAAAGAGCCGCGGACGCGCAAAAGGCGGCAAGGGAAGTTCAGACACCATCCAATGTAGCAACTGTGGCAGGGAAGTTCCTAGAGACAAGGCAAAGAAAATGACCTCGAGAGTCAGCCTAGTCGAACCAACGCTCGCCCGAGAGCTTCGCGCGGCAGGTGCTTATATAGCAGCACCCAAGACCATCCGATACTACTGCGTTTCGTGCGCTGTGCATTATGGACTCGTAAAGGTTAGGGCAAAGGACGAAAGGCGCATGTCCTACTAGGATATGTCCTATCGTACTTTTTATCCTGCCCTTCCGTGAACTGTAAACACAGCAAGGATTTTTTCTCTCTTACTTTTTTTCCTTTCTCTCTTTCCTTGATTGAAGGATTGATGGGGAGAAAAAGGACGGAGAGCCGTGTTACCTTCTTTCTCTTTTTTCCGTATATCGCCTGCGCTTTCACTAGAATTAACGGTCAGCTTGAGAAGAGCATAAATCTATCTTGGAGTGCTTAAACTAAGAAGAAATGCAGATACAATCGCCCTAAATGGCCGGCGAGGAAATCAACTTTCTCAGAATATAGACGTACCTCTGGAAGAAAGTGACAACGGCGAGGACCAGCACAATGTAGACACCGTACGCTACATAGCCCGCGAGAGAGAAGATGATCAGTACGATCAACCTTTCTGCCCTTTCACCAATTCCTATGCCGGAAAGAGTTACGTTGAGGGCGTCTCCCTTTGCCCTTGCGTAGCTGACAAGCAGCGAAAAACCCAAGGTGAGGAGAATAATGACGCCTTCAGTATAGTGCGCGTAGATTATGCCAGAATAGATTGCAACTTCTGCTAGCCGATCAAGTGTGGAATCGTTAAAAGATCCAGCCTTCGATACCTTGTTCATCGCGCGAGCGACGCTGCCGTCCAATACATCCATCACTCCTGAGCAGATTATCGCAATGCCTGCCAAGTATGGCGCGGATGGGCGTAGTCCGTAGAGAAAACCTGCGAGCAGTGCGAAGAAGAATCCAAAGAGAGTCCAAACGTCGGGAGGCAATCCTAGGGCGCCAAGACTTCTTCCGATTGAGCTCATTACTGGCTCAATCGCCTTCCTTACTTTGTTCAGCACCACTTCACAAGTCTCTACCAGTCTGCCAAGGACGCAGTGGAGGAAGATGGTTGGTTGGTATGCTTTTATAGACTTGCGTCAATGCGATTCTACATACGCCATCCGGATAGCCCTAGTTGGAGTTAACAAGGATGAAGAACTAGGAAATTAAAGCACATGTCATAAACAGCATGAGCGAATGAGAGGTTTTTACATTGGGTAAGGTTGCGAAAGGAGTAAATTGCTCAGTGACGGACTGCAAGTCCGCTGCGGAAAGGTCCATAAGCCGTGACGCCGTGGCTGCGAGTGGCCTCAAAGTTTCTGGAGAGAGAAGAGTCTTCCTTTGCCACGAACATTACAAGGTATGGAAAAAAGCGACAAAGAAAGACAGAGAACTAGATCGCGTACGATTCAAATGAGATGAAGAGAAGTAAATGGCCGCCTGACACTCTCTCCTTGCTTGAAACTGACTCCGCTAATTTGTCAGACAATCCTTTTCACTTCGTTCTCAGACGCAAATTTGTCTCCAGCCACATGGGATGCGGAACTGCTAGAGAGAAGGGGAGCTTAAGCGGAGATTTCGCATGAAAGTCTCAGTTCAGAGCAGACTCGAAAAGATGAAGCCAAATGTTTGGGGAGACCCCTTCCTCCCTTAGATTGAGAAGAATAGGTTAAACAACAAGAACTACAAATGGTGGTTTGCAAACAGTTTATGAGAATCCTTCAGCTTCACTGCGACGAAATAGAATACCAGCCCGTGAAGAAGGAAATACCATCTGCCGAGGATGCCAGTAATGACAAGGTCGCGATTTCGGAAAGCATATTGCTTCTAATAAGCGTGGAAAAAGGAGACGAGGATCCCTCTGTCATAAAGCAGGTAGCTGCAGATGTTGAGAAGACGAGCCATCAATTGGGCTGCAACTCGTTTGTAGTCTACCCGTACGCTCACTTGAGTTCGAACCTTGCGTCACCGACTGTTGCAAGAAGCGTTTTGACTTCGGTCGAGGAAAGCCTGGCGCGGCTAGGAAAGAAAGCTTACCACGTTCCCTTTGGATGGAACAAGGCCCTCACCATGAAGGTCAAGGGCCACCCTCTTGCCGAGCAGTCGAAGGAATATCATCCTGTTGCTATCGCTGCAGAAGTAGCATCGTCGCAAGTAACTGTTGAGACAAAGAGAAAGGGAGAGGAGAAGGAAGGAATAGTCTCAGCTGCCCTAAGGGCGGAAGATACGCTAAAGTCGCAGTGGCTCATTATCGACACCGAGGGGAACCTGACGCCCGTATCGGAGTTCAATTTCTCTAGGCATCGTAACCTAGAGCGTCTGAAGAATTACGAGACTGCCAAGGTTCGCGCCGTCCAGCAAATTCCTCCCCACGTCATGTTGATGAAGAAGCTCGGCATCTCGGATTACGAGCCAGCGTCCGACCCGGGTAACATAAGGTACTATCCAAAAGGGCGAATGATCAAGTCATTGCTTGAAAGATACGTCACCCAGCGGATCCAGGAGTACGGAGGAGTAGAAGTGGAAACCCCGATTATGTACGACCTCGAGCACCCGAGCCTCGCGAGTTACCTCAACAGGTTCCCTGCAAGGCAGTATCTGGTGAAATCAGACGAAAAGGAGTACTTTCTTAGGTTTGCCGCGTGCTTTGGGCAGTTTCTCATCGCAAAGGACATGCAGCTCACCTACAAGCAGCTCCCGCTGAAACTGTACGAACTAACCAGATACTCCTTCCGAAGAGAAAAGAGTGGAGAGCTCGTTGGTCTGCGCAGATTGAGGGCGTTCACTATGCCCGACTGCCACGCGATTGTCAAAGACATGCAGCAGGCGAAGGAGGAGTTTCCAAAGCGCTTCAAGCTCTCTCAAAGCGTCCTTGAGGAAATCGGATTCTCGAGTGATGACTATGAACTTGCAATCAGGTTCACCGAAGATTTCTACAGGGAAAACAAAGAATTCATCGCATCCATAATCAAACTGCATGGAAGGCCTGCGCTCGTAGAGATGTGGAAGGAACGTTTCTTCTACTTTGTTCTAAAATGGGAATTCAACTTTATCGACAACCTTGACAAAGCGTCCGCACTTTCAACAGATCAAATTGACATAGAGAATGCCCAGCGCTATGGCATAGCATACGTGGACGAATTGGGGAAGAAGCAGACCCCGCTTATCCTTCATAACTCGCCCTCGGGTGCAATAGAAAGATGCATTTTCGGGCTGCTTGAAAAGGCGGCGCGCGAGCAAAAGGAGAACAAGACTCCAATGCTCCCGATCTGGCTTTGCCCCACCCAGGTACGTTTCATCCCGGTTTCTCAGAAATATCTAGAGCTGTCGGAATCAATCGCGTTAAAGACACAGAGGGAGGGCATCAGGGCTGATGTCGATGACCGAGAGGAGAGCGTCGGCAAGAGGATCAGGGAGGCAGAAAGGGAGTGGGTGCCCTACGTCATCGTCGTCGGGGACAAAGAAGCCGCGGACCAGGCCAAATTAACGGTCAGGGTTCGAGCAAAGGGCGCCAATGTCGAAATGAGTCAGGAGGACGTGATTGGCGAAGTAACAAGCCATGCGAAGGGAAAGCCGATATTGCCGTTACCTCTTCCCATGCTACTCTCCAGGAGGCCGTACTTTGAATCGATTACCTGAGCCTCATGCTTAGAGTTGATCGAGTGAAAATGCAATCGACCAGCCAGAAGCCACCGTCTGGTTCTTTTCCAGAACCAAACGGGTTCATCTTCCGATAACTTTAGGACAGGCAGGAATCTTTTCAAAATCCTTGAACGAACCGAAAGAGGCTCTCGGTTGGGAGGGCAGAGAGGGAAGTCCTAATCTTGGGCAATCCCTATCATTACTCGTAGCGGGGCACGTGGTACTGGACCAGATAATCGATACTCCTGAGCAGCAGCTTCCGAGACAGGAGCTAGGGGGGCCAATTTCCTATTCGGCGCTCACACTTGGCAGTCTTGGCCATCGTTGCGAGGTCGTCACCAAGGTTGGATACGATTTCCCGAGCGTTTACGAAAAGTTCCTCCGGTTCGAGGCTGGCGTTGACGTTTCGGGTTCTGTTGTACCGGCATTCAAGACAACCTCGTTCAAAATAGACCGAACGTCCACACCGAGAAGGATGTGGCTCCTTGCTAGATGCAAGCCTCTGACAATGCAGGACTTTCTACCTTACATTGCCCAAGCTGCTACAAGGCAGACGACTCTGATAATCAATCCGGTGGCCAATGAGATTTCGTTGTCACTGATGGAGCGTCTTTCGAAGGAGTTTGAACCCGTCCTGGTGGACTCTCAGGGATTCATTCGACAGATCCCTCGTGACAGACCAGGCGAGGTGCGGATCAAGAATGGGATTGATATCTCCTCGCTCTCAGGCGTGGACGTCCTAAAAGCAGATTCCAAAGAGCTGGCCGGATGGACCGGATCATCCGACAAGGAGAGATCGATCAGGCTCATCTCAAAATTTGTTGATGTTGTTCTTATGTCGTCAGGTTCCGGCGAAGTGGAGCTCTATGCCTCCGGCAAACTTGCACTTAGGGCAGAACCATTGCGGGTGGAGACAAATGACACGACTGGCGCAGGCGACATCCTCCTTGCATCATTTGCCTCAAAATTTGCAAGTAAGGCATCTTTAGAAGAGTCGCTCGCCTACTCTGTTGCGGCTGCCTCGCTTAGTGTTCGAACTAGGGGCGTGCGAAAGGGACTCTTGGACAGAGATGAAGTAGAAATGTCAGCTGGCCAGGTTCGAATTCAAAAGATGTAAGGACATTGCGCGAGCCGCAAGCATCTTAAAATTCGAGATCCAAAGATCACTCGTCCAATACCAACTTGCAGCTATGTCTCGCGCTTGAACTTCTCAGCCAAGTCTACAAACTTCCCGTGTTCTTCTACCGAAATTGAGGTCTTCACACTGACGCGCATTCCGAGAGACCTAAAAAATTGCAGGAGCTCGCCACCAGTGATTGTTGTAATCTTGCCATCTCTGATCAAGCTTGCGAGCTTTGCCACAATTATCGCCGTTTCCCTTGGGTATCCAGCTTCAGCCGAGGCAAGCACCTCGTCCCCCCTGTCAACAAGTGAACGCACGACTATCTCTCGGTCTGAAGGTGGCTTTGGCTTAGTGGACACAGAAGCTTTCTCCGCCTCCGCCTTTCTTTGGGCTAGAAGGGTACTGGTCATCCTTTTCCGAAGTTCGACCATTCGTTTCGCTTGGAGCATTCTAAGGTCGGCATCCTCCGGCTCCGATTCTCGAGAGTCTTCTACGACTTCCTCCTCTGATTGCTTAGCCTGGTCGTTGGTTGGAGATGACATTGCTATTGTAGAACGCTCGCGCTGCTGGATGTACTACACGGTACGGTGCAAACTTTCTTTAAATGTTTAGAGTGGTATAGAGTAATGACTGCTACAAGGAACTAGGAAGAAAGATAACACATGGGGTCGATATTGGCGGTTTTCTCTTCTCCTCGATTAGAACTTTGAAAACAGCAGCGTAGAGGCGATACTTAGAAGGTGCAGAACCAGAAAAGACAACAAATGTCAATTGCCATCCCCGACTCGCTGTTCCAAGATGAAAGCACTCTTCGCGAAAAGACGCTGAAAGCATCGTTTATTGCGAGGGGTGCCGCGATTTTTGGCGTCGAGCGGATCTACATCTACAGGGACGCCTCGCGAAATTATGATAGAGATTATGAGATCGCAAGGCGGATCCTTCAGTACGCGGAGACACCGCAGTACCTTCGCAAGATACTAATTCCGAAGAATCCAGACCTCGAATATGTGGGGATCATATCGCCACTGCGCACACCGCACCACGCCAAGTTCCAAGGACTTCATGAGGGTGATCTGAGGGAGGCTGCTCTAATATTTCAAAATGGCAAAATCGTCGCCGATGTCGGAGCAAAGGAGCTAGCAACCTACGAGGGTCGAGGTCAGCCAGGCGACCGCGTCACAGTGAGGATAGATTCAACAAAGCCGCTGCAAGTAAGCGCTTCACAAAGACCCGAAGGGTTTTACTGGGGTTATGAGGTCAGAAGGGCTCCGACGTTAGCGCGATTTCTTCGAAGTGCAAATTTCGAGCTGGTCATTCTCACCACTCGAAAAGGCGATTTGATAACTGAGAAATGGCCCGAAACACTTGCGAAAGTCAAGGAAGTTCTTAGGTTATGTATCTGCTTTGGATCACCCGAAGCCGGAATCGATGCGATGCTCGCTCAGGACGGAGCAAAATTCTCCGATTTCTCAAAAGCATTGGTGCTCAATATGTTTCCAAATCAAAACGTTGAGACCATAAGGCTCGATGAAGCGATTTTGGGAACTCTCTCTATTCTCAACACATTGAAGACGCTGTAAACACTTAAAAAGCAAAACTTGGACATTTGGGCAGTACGGCTGTTTTTCCTAAATGGGTCACAGAAAGCATAGCTCGCCGAGGAGAGGTTCTCTTGCATTCGCCCCGCGAGCGAGACATCAGACACTGATTCCTAGGGTTAGGAATTGGACGAGTAGAGGCATAGAAAAGCCGAGCCTAGCAGGCTTTCCTGCTTTCAAGGCGGCGATGGCCCAAGTCATCACTTTGGATGATAGGGAAAAGACACCGAACTTTGGCAAGCCGTTGTTCAACCCGGTGACAATCCTTTCAGCGCCAGCAATTTCAGTCTATGGATTCCGGGGCTACTCGAAAGATCTGGGACGGCGCCACGTTGCGCAGGATGTTTACGCAGATAACCTAGACGATGTTGCAAGGCAGGCTATCTCACTGGGAAAGAAAGGCTCGAGGGGGAAGGGGGCCCGTGCTGTAGAATCGAGGCTTGCTGAACTAGAAAAAAACTTGGACAAAGTAAATTCGTTTACGGCTCTTGTGGGCGTAGTCCCGGATGTTACTGGTCTTCCGATCAAGCAAGCGCAGGTGCAGGAGATTGGTGTCAGCGGGGGCGACATCAAGGGCCAGTTTGAATATTTGAAATCAATTCTTGGGAAGACTATCAGGGCGGCTGACCTACTCAAACCTGGAGCTTACGTCGACACTATCGGCGTGACTAAGGGCAAGGGGTTCGAAGGAGTCATTACGAGGTTTGGAGTGAAGCGCAAGCAGCACAAATCTCGTAAGACTGTGAGAGAAGTCGGTGTAATCAGCCCGTGGCACCCCGCGACTGTGATGTACACTGTCCCAAGAGCGGGCCAGATGGGATTTCACCAGAGGGTTACGCTGAACAACAAGGTTCTCGCTGTCGCGGATTCGCAGCAGATGCCGATTACGCCTAGCGGTGGCTTTCCTCACTTTGGTGAAGTGAGGGGAGAGTACGTTTTACTGCGAGGTTCCGTTCCCGGCCCAATCAAGAGGCTCGTCGACATTAGGCTTCCACTTTATCCTCGGAGACAAAAAGTTCAGCCTCCAAAGATCGTGGAACTTAACATTGGCGGCAAGGCGATTCCTCTGGCTTCGTCTGCTGGACCAGTAGCACAGCCCTCAAAGTAGTATAGGAACCCCTGAACAAAGCTGAATCTAATCGAAGGAAAGAAATAGCGGCACATTATGATCCATCACTGTTTTTCTTTTGGAAATTTGGCTGGTGTCATTGAGAATTGGCAGAACAACAAGTGAAAGTCTTGGATTTGGAGGGCAAGCTGGTCGAAGCTGTCAGCCTTCCGAGCGTGTTTAGAATGCCCGTTCGAGAGGATGTGATAAACAAGGCATACGTTGCTCTAGACTCTCACAGAAAGAGCGTTCAAGGGAGAGATCCACTCGCTGGTGAGAGGACAACTGCCGAAACTAGCAACCCTCCGACAGGAAGAGGCATTTCGAGAATCCCAAGGGTCAAGGGAGAACGATATTCAAAGTCTGGCATGGCTGGTGGGGTTGCAAGTACTGTACATGGTAGATTACCTCATCCTCCGAGATCTGAGAAGGTCATAAGAAAGGAAGTTAATCTCAAGGAAAAGCGACTCGCACTTGCTTGTGCGATTGCTGCGACTGCTCGCCCTGAACTCGTTTCAAAGAGGGGGCATCGCTATTCCGGCGAACTTCCGATTGTGGTCTCAAGCGAGATTGAAAAGGTTGCGAGCGTTAGGCAGTTGAGAGGAGCCCTTTCAGCACTTGGCATGTCTGAGGAGCTGAAGAGGATCAAGCGCGGATCGAGGAAGCTGAACTCTTCGGTTTCTCGCGTCAAAAAGGCAGGCGGAACGGGTCCGCTGCTTGTCGTTGCTGATAGTTCCAATTTGCGTAGCATTGCGAAATCATTTGCGGGGATTTCAATTGCAAAGAGTCCAGATCTCTCTGTACTTGACCTAGCTCCAGGATCTGCTCCGGGCAGATTGACAATCTGGTCAAAGGACGCTCTGCAAGCACTTACAAAACAAGTAACGGAGATTGGTGAAAGATATGCGGCCTGAAGATGCTCTAATCGTGGTACGTAGGCCTTACGTAACAGAAAAGACGTTCGACCTAATTGAAAGACAGAACAAGATCTGCTTCCTTGTTGACCCAAAGGCAAACAAAAAGAAAATCAAGTCGGCTATCGAAACGCTGTATGACGTGAAGGTGCAATCCGTGAATACCGCAATTACGGTTTACGGCAAGAAGGCTTTCGTGAGATTGTCTGCCGAGAGTTCCGCGAGCGATCTTGCTTCGAAACTAGGACTGGTGTAACAATCTGAAATGGGTAAGAGAATTCTTCAAAGACACCGTGGAAAGGGCGGCCTTCAGTATAGGGCGCCGAATAAAGGAAAATTTGCGCGAGTAAGGTATCCATTCGTTCCTCCTGGAAAAACAGTGGAGGGTGCGGTAGAGGATATCGTACATGAGAGGGGAAGAGGGTATCCGCTTGCCCAGCTCAGCGTGGAACAAAAGCGATACTACATTCCAGCTGTCTCAGGAGTTACAGCTGGGTCAACGATTAGAATCGGGGCTGATGCGACAGTGTCGACTGGTAACGTTCTTCCTCTTTCAAGTATTCCCGAAGGCACAAGCATTTGCAACATTGAGCGCTATCTGGGTGATGGTGGGACGCTGGTACGAGACTCGGGTGGGTCTGCTATTCTGTTTGCGAACACTCCTCAGGGATCAACTATCAGACTACCGTCTGGAAGGACTACAATCCTCTCCCCGAAGTGCAGAGCTTCGATTGGAGTCATAGGTGGTGCAGGTAGAGTCGAGAAGCCTTTTCTTAGAGCGGGCCCTAGGTTTCACCTAATGCGTGCGAAGGGGAAGATCTACCCTAGAATGAGAGGTATTGCCATGGCCGTTGTCTACCATCCGTTTGGCGGAGGCAGACACCAGCATCCCGGTAAATCAACTTCCACTTCGAGAAACGCTCCTCCGGGAAGAAAAGTTGGGAACATTGCGCCTCGCAAGACCGGAAGGAAGAGGATTGCGAGAGCCGCTGAATCTGGCGGCATGGTGAAGTGAGTTAAAGGATGCCAAGAGAATACAAGTATCGCGGACACTCCCTTGACCAGTTGCAGGGCATGTCTTTCGAGGCTTTTCTGCAACTGCTCCCCTCAAGGCAGAGAAGGACGCTAAATCGGGGCATATCGGACGAGAAGAAGAAACTTATCGAGGAGACGAGGCTTGCAAAGGAGGGTAAGATTAAGGGGCAGATCAAGACCCACGCGAGAGACATGGTCATACTGCCCTACATGGTGGGGCTGACGCTTCACGTGCACTCGGGCCGCGAGTTTGCTGCTCTTGAGATAAAGCCAGAGATGGTCGGGCACTACATCGGTGAATATGTCATTACAAACAAAAAAGTCGTACACGGAACGCCGGGAATCGGCGCATCTAGATCTAGCTTGTACGTCCCTCTAAAGTGACCACTTTCCAAAGAGTAACATCGCCTGCTCTGAAAACAGTGGAGATTCTCATGGCCGAGACGGATAAAATCAAATTATGCTTCCGCGTCTCGGGATTACTTTGATTTCACTCGATACTGGCGCGTTCTCAAGTCCCTGTTACGGCTTTTCACGTTGTTTTTGTTTTCTTGATCGGGTCCTCTTTTCACTTAAGACAGCGCATTTACTGAAGCTGGAAGAAATGTCGGCGATTTTCTAGTCGATTATGTATCGATAAGCATTTATCCTCAATTTCCGAAAAGCTTGCTCTACCAGTGTTTAGCGGTAATTGCCTCTCTTCGGTTATAGTTTCAAAGGGTACGACCCACTGCTTCACATCAGAGCTAGTGGCAGGGAGATTGATACCTCCCCGAAAGCCACTCGTGAAGTGTGCAAAGCTATAGACGGAATGCTATTGGCCGATGCGAAGGCGTACCTCGAGGGCGTGAAGGAGAAGCGCCTCGCAGTTCCTTTCAGGCGATACAAACGAGGGGGCGCCCATCGTTCAAACATCAACGGCTTTCACGCAGGCGCTTTTCCAGTGAAAGCTGCAAGCAAGGTCCTTGACGTCCTGAATAACCTCGAAGCCAACTCTGACTTCAAGGGCAGGGACATTGATAGGATGAGGATAATTCACGCTGCGGCGATTCGGGGCAGGCAAGTAAGATCCTACACCCCAAGAGCGCAGGGACGTTCTTCTCCTTCTTTCAACACACTAGTGCACATCGAATTAGTTGCCACGGAGTCTTGATTTGTTTTCTGGTATGTCGACAACAATTACAACAATGAAGAAGGTAATGAACAAATTTTCCCGCAACGCCGAAATTGATGAATTTCTCGGGAAGACTTTGAATGATGCTGGCTATGGTGGCGTCGATATTACCACCTCCCCCGTTGGTACGCGGATAACTTTGTACGTTCAAAGGCCGGGTCTAGTAATCGGCAGGCGCGGTATGGGAATACGCGACCTGACTGAAAAGCTCGAAACAAAGTTTTCTCTGCCTAATCCGCAAATCTCCGTCGTCGAAGAAGAAGTTCCAGAACTCAACCCACGAATCATGTGCTCTAGGATTGCTCAAACCGTCGTGCGAGGAACAGCATTTAGGCGGGCGGCAATATGGGCAATGAACTCTATGATGAATGCGGGCGCCTTGGGCGTTGAGATTGTGATTTCTGGAAAACTGCGCAGCGAGCGCGCACACTTTGAAAAATATGTTGCCGGAGTCGTCCCCAAGAGCGGCGAAACGGCTGACAGGGTCGTCAGGAGGGCCACTACCGATGTGCTCCTGAAGATGGGTTTGTATGGCGTCAAAGTTAGCATTGCAATAAAAAATGCAGTTCCTCCTGAAGTCGAGGTAAGAGAAGAAGTTCCCACTGCCCCTGCTACGCCGACCTCTACTGGGACGACAGAGTCTCCTGCACAGCAGACTCCCACCGGGCAAGTAGAAGAGAAGGCGAAAGTGCAGAAAACCGGCCCGATGACGGAGACTGGACAGCCCGGCGAAGAGAAACCTAGCCAAGCGGCGACGACTTCGCCAAAGAGCCCTGCCCCAAGGTCCTCTCGACGTAGTTCGACGAGCAAAAAGGAGCGCAAGAAATCAGATGAAGAATCTTAAGAGCGAAGACCTCAACAAACTTTCGGGAGACGACCTCACAAAGCGTCTTAGTGAACTGCGCACTGAGCTTTCTCAACTTAGATCTTCTGCTGCAAGGGGCACCTTGAAGAAAGAGCTTGGGGAGATCAAGACAGTTAGGCGGAACATTGCAAGAGTACTAACGGTTATCAATTCAAAAGTGCTCGAGCAAAAGCGGACTGAATCATCTGCCGCTCGAAAGGGAAATTCTTCTATGAAGAAATCTTCTGAAAGTGACACAGCCGAGGCATCTGAGGAGGAAGGTACTAAGGGAGGTACGACCAGTTAGGCGATAAGAGTCAGAGTCCGAATCTTTTTGAGAGAGCAATAGGGTGGATTTCGAAGAAATTCAGAATTTGCTGAAAACTCCTTGGGTGCGGCAGTTCTTGGTTGATTTGGAGTTGTTTGCTAATGCATCCAACTTTTCTAAATTTGAATCTGGAAGCGGGTGCGGGTTCAAGTACCGCAGGCAAAAGCACTCCAACTTGTGGTCGTTCGCTTGAAAGAGAGATTTGTTGGAAAACAGCGACTAATCTGTGTCTCACTCTGACTGAAAACCAATTGACAGAGAAAAATGGTGATGTGGGAATCAACTTGTATACAGGAATGCTGATTGGGAAAAAGATGAAGATTGTGGACTCGAAAGATCCCTCTCTCTCCGGAAGAAGCGGAACCATTGTTCTTGAGTCCAAGAATATGATTTCATTTCGAGATGGGGAGAGGATGGTCACTGTTCCAAAGTCAATTGTGCGGCTTAGCCTCAAGCGGATGGGGGAGCCGGATCTCCTTTTGGACGGATCTGAACTGCTCGCGACGCCCGAGGATAGAATCAAGAGCTAGGAAACATTAGGGTTCTGCTATTTGCATTGGGGATTGGAGTTGCATAGTAAAGATACAGGAAGAGAGTGTAGTTAACAAGGAAAATGTCTGAAACAAGGAATATTGGATTGGAAGTAAAGTCGCCCGAAAGAATGTGCGAGGATCCAAACTGTCCGTTCCACGGTTCGCTTAAGATAAGAGGAAAGCTTCTGACCGGAAAGGTTGTGAGCGTCGCCGCAAAGAATCTGGCGGTTGTTCAGAGAGAGTCGTTCAAGTACAACAAGAAGTACATGCGCTATTTGAAGAAGAGAAGCAAGGTTCACGCTCACCTGCCCCCGTGCATTGAGTTGAAGAGTGGTGACACTGCCACCGTCGCCGAGTGCAGGCCGGTCTCAAAGACTGTGTCATTCGTGGTAGTAAACAGGGCCGCTCCTCTGACAAGGAAATCGTAGATCGAGACTGAGTAGATATCAAGCGAGCAACAAGGGCAAACAGGTACAAGAAACATAACAAAAGACAGGTAGGGTTTCCAGCAAGTGTCAACAAAATCCAGAGCAGTCTCAGCAAAGGGCGTCTCAGAATTCAAACTGTACATTACAAGGGCGGTTCCGGTCAACGCGATAATCAATTGCGCCGACAATACCGGGGCAAAGACTCTGAGAGTTGTCAATGTGACCAGATATCATGGGAGGCTGAAACGGGTACCCGCTGCGTCAGTCGGGGATCACATCACTGTTGTAGTAAAGAGGGGTCCGCCCGAACTCAGAAAGCAGACTTTTGGAGCTGTGATTATCAGGCAGAAATATCCAGTCAGGAGAATCGGGGGGCAAAGGATCACATTCGAGGATAACGCCGCAGTCATCATCACTCCCGAAGGAGACCTCAAAGGCACTGACATCAAGGGGCCCGTTGCTGCCGAGGCCGCGGAAAGGTGGCCGCGCATTGCGAATCTTGCGACGATGATCGTTTGAATGGACAAAGAGGAGTTGTTGAGTTAGAACAAAATGAAGCGCTCTGGGTTCTCATCAAAACCTGTCAAAGTAAGGAAGAACCTTTACTCGCGACAGGGGCCCGCCAGTTCTTCTGCAAACAGGCGGCTATATGCATCCCTATCTGATGATCTAAAGACAAAGTATACTCGAAACACGGTACGAGTGAGGGAAGGAGACAGCGTCAAACTTGTACGTGGAGAATACTCTGGGATAGAGGGAAAGGTCCAGAAGGTATACCCAAGGGAAGGGCGCGTGACTATTGAAGGTGTGACGAGAGAAAAAATCGCAGGCGGGACAACGCCAATTCACATCCACGCCTCCAAGGTTGTAGTCACGAGCCTGAACATGGATGACAAGTTCCGTAGACAAAAACTCGAAGGGTCAAAGTGACAAGGAAGAGAATAACAAGGAGCAGTTGATTGTTTGAATTATGGCTAAGAAGAGTGGGTCATTGAAACCGAAGAGGGCGGGCGTGCCATCTTTCTGGAAGATCAGCAAGAAGGAGAAAAGATTTGTCACCAGAACCTCTCCCGGTCCCCATCCTAAGAACTACAGCTATCCTCTCATCGTGCTTTTGAGAGACATATTGGGTGTCGTAAAGACCAGAAGAGAAGCGCTCAGTGTTCTAAATTCTGAAAAGATCTTGGTAGATGGAAGAGTTGTCAAATCCGAGAGTTTCCCCATCGGCCTCATGGACGTGATAGAGTTCGCAGGGCTGGACAAGGCCTACAGGCTTGTGCCATATCAGGGGCGATTGTTGCCGGTTCCGATTGCGGCAAAGGAAAGGGACTTGAAACTCTGTCTCGTAAAGAGCAAGAGTACGGGAAAAGGTTCGAAAATTGGATACGGATTACATGACGGCCGGACGATATTCCCTGAAGCCGAAGTCGATATCAAGCCCGGCGACGTTTGCATGATCAAAGTCCCCAAGCAAGAGTTCATGGGTAGCTTCCGACTGTCGAAAGGTAGTCTCGCACTGCTCATTCGCGGGGAGAGATCCGGCGAAGTAGCAACAGTGGAGGATGTTAAGGCTGGAACATTTTCAAGAGGGGCCATCGCCACAATAAGGCTGGCGGATGGGACTGCCTCAGAGCTTCCGACTTCGGTGCTCATGCCACTTGGCAAGCAGCAACCAGAAGTTACGGTCTCTGGCATCGAGGCATCGTAGTCTGGAATCATTTTGAATCACAAACAGAGGCAGTAGAAATTCAAGACTTGAGCTCAACAACAATTACTGCAACGCAAAGTGATCAGGATTTGCAGCAGCAAACGCAGGCGGAGACCTATTCCCACGCTCTAGGTGGAGAGAACGGCGTTGGCATGAAAAATGTCAGGATCGGAAAAGTTGTCCTCAATATCGGGGTGGGAAGGTCCGGTGAAGCGATCGAAAGGGCACGAAGAGTAATCGAGGACCTAGTCCATCAAAAAGCTAGTTCGAGGAAAGCCAAGAGCTCGATCAGAGATTTTGGAGTTCACAAGGGAGAACCTATTGGAATGATGGTCACCCTGAGGGGAAGCAAAGCAATCGAAACTCTGCAACTCTTGCTCAAAGCTAGAGAAAACAGGCTAGCGCAATCATCATTTGACGATTTTGGAAATTGCTCGTTCGGCATAAAGGAACACATCGAGATTCCGGGTGTCAGGTACAGTCCTGACATCGGTATCTTTGGAATGAATGTCTCGGCTGTCTTAGAGAGACCCGGATACCGGGTGGCTCGCCGAACAAGGGCAAAAAGCAGCGTGGGCAAGACCCAAAGGGTTGGACGCGACGAGTCGATTGAGTTCTTCAAGCGTAATTTCGGAGTAGAGGTAGTCTAGGTAACAGTTGCCAAAGGAAAGACACGGAAAGCCCAGAAAGTTTGGAAAGGGAGCTAGGTACTGTAAGCGTTGCGGACAGTACGGTGCGCTAATACAGAAGTATGATCTTATGCTTTGCAGGCAGTGCTTCCGTGAGGTAGCGCCGAAGTTGGGATTCAAGAAGTACGAGTGATACGGCGGGAAGAGATATCTAGGACATTTAGGACAATTGTGGTGAAACATAGCTAAAAATGCCATCGAATAATGTTCTTGGCAACCTATTTGCGACAATTTTCAACAACGAAGTTCGCAACAAGAAAGAATGCCTTGCGATCCCTGCGTCGAAATTGGCTTCGTCCGTCCTGCGCTCAATGCAGAAGAACAGGTACATTGGAGAGTTCGAGTTCATCGATGATGGAATTGCTGGTAAATTCAAGATTCAGCTGCTCGGGAGAATCAACAGGTGTGGAGTAATCTCACCTCGGTACAGCGTCAAGAAGGACGGATATACAAGGTGGGAGAGGCAGTTTCTTCCAGCGGTCGGGGTCGGAATACTGATTGTCTCGACGCCTCAGGGCGTAATGTCACACAGCGAAGCTCAGGACAAAGGTCTGGGAGGAAGGCTGGTCGGTTATGTCTACTAACAATACTTCGTCAGCAAAGAAGCAGAAAAACCAGCAGCAGATCGAGACATTAGTCTCGCTCCCCGAGGGTGTGTCCTCGAAATTTGAAGGTGAGAAGCTGACGATTAAGGGTCCGCTTGGAAAGGTCGAGCAGGATTTTTCAAAGATTCCGGTCGAATTGAAGCTCGAAGGTAACACTGTAAAGATTCTATCAGCTGGCGCCCGACGCAAGAACAGGTCCATCCTGAACACCTCCGCATCATTGATCAGGAACGCCGCACATGGTGTCACTAAGGGATATCAATACAAGCTCAAGGTCATATTTGCTCACTTTCCAGTTTCAGTCAAGGTACAGGGGAAGAACGTCCTAGTGGAGAACTTTTACGGCGAAAGATCACCAAGAGTTGCAGAAATTGTGGGCGACACGAAGGTGGATGTCCAGGGGGAAGACCTGATAGTGACCGGCGTGTCGATGCAGGACGTAGGTCAGACAGCGGCGAATCTCGAGCAGGCAACTACGGTGCGGCGAAAGGACCAAAGAGTATTCTTGGATGGGGTTTACGTTTATGAGCGCACAAGAAAGCAATAGTAGTAAGAAAGGAGGGCTGGAGTCCTCCTCGAGAGCTCCGACCAGGGCATCCGTGGCCAATCTCTTAGAGCTTCGTAGACAGATCAAGAGCAAGACGCCAAATTTCCGTAGGTTCGAGTCTTGGCGCTATGTACGAATCCACGAAGAGTGGAGAAAGCCAAAGGGGGTTGATAATCACATGAGACTTTCGGTAAAAGGGTGGCCTCATCTGGTAAAGGTTGGCTACAGGGTCCCGAAGGAAGTCAGGTATTTGCATCCTTCTGGCTATCGGGATGTCTTGGTTCACAACGTAGCTGAACTCGAAAAGCTGTCTCCCGACAGGGACGCAGCTAGACTGGCGGCGGGAGTCGGCAAGCGAAAGAGAATTGAGATTGCGCTCAGGGCAAGAGAGCTCGGTATAAGAATCCTCAATGGCCGAAATCTACTGACTGCTGCCGGCGCCAAAGAAGAGAAGGAAAAGGGGAAAGAAGAGGAACCAAAGCCCTCTAATGCAAAGACATCACAAGGCAAGAAAGCAAAGCGAAAAGATGAAGGGAGGAAGAAGTAAAAAGAGAGCGAACGTGACTCCCCGGCTCTGTGAAAACGTGAGAAAGAGCAGGGATAAGTCAACTCATAGTGTGAGAACCAAAGGCAAGAGAGATAGTAGGAGCTGAATACATTTCATTTATGGCAGATTTGAGCAATAAGAGAAGAATGGCCGCAGAGTTGCTCGGCGTTGGCAAATCCAGGATCAGACTTGATCCGGAGGCGACGGAGCAGCTTCAGGATGCTATCACCAGAGAAAGCGTCAGGGGCTGGCTCTCGGCTGGTCTGATTTGGATGGTCCCGAAAAAGGGAATCTCCCGAGGTAGGATAAGAGTGCGAACGATCAAGCGAAAGCAAAGAGGGGAGGGGCAAGGATCGAAGAAAGGCGCAAAGGGTTCCAGGGTCGGGAAGAAGACCGTGTGGGTGAGACGAGTGAGAATGCTGAGACACATCCTAAAGGTAAAGCGCGATCGTGGAGAATTAACAAACCAAGATTTCAAGTCTCTCTATCTGCAGGTGAAAGGCGCACAAATTCGAACAAGGAAGCGTCTGGAGGAAGAAATCTCCTCCCGCGCCAGAAGGTAGCGAGGGACTTTTTCATATTCAGTGCAGGGATTGGGACAATTTAGTAAATGAAGCAAGCGAGATACGTGCACATTTTCCGAAGGAGAAGAGAGGGTAAGACCGATTATCGAAAGAGGCGCGGAGTCGTCGTTAGCAAGCGACCATTCCTCTCAGTCAGGATTTCGGGAAAGTACATTTACGGTCAGGTTCTAAAGCCCACGGCGCAGGGCGACATTACTTTGTGCGCTGTGTCTTCGCGTGATCTTACGGAGAAATTTGGATGGAAGGGCTCACCGAAGAGCATACCCGGAGCCTATCTGACGGGCTATCAGCTGGGCAATCTGGCAAAGCAGAAAGGAGTAGAGGGCGCGGTCGTCTACACAGGAGTAGGCAGGTTCGTGCATGGGTCCAGAATTGCTTCGCTGATTGCCGGGGTGAAAGATGCAGGACTCGAGATGGAGATTGACGAGGAAAGTTTGCCTGATGAAAAGAGGATGAAGGGAGAACACATCTCCTCTTACGCAAGAGAATTGGAAGCCAACGACAAAGATGCGTTTAACAAGAGGTTTTCAGGACTGATTTCTTCCGGATTGAATCCGTCGGAGTATCCTTCTCACTTTGAAAAAGTGAAAGCAATTATCGAGAGTGCAAGCAAAAAGACATCAGCGGGCTAATCGCGCGACTTTGAGAACAAATCGAGAGTTAATTAGGGCATTCAAGAAGAATAACAGAAGCAAAAAGAAGACATAGATACATACAAAGAGAGTGTGTTTGGTTACAACTTTGTCGCAAGACTCAACAAGTAGTACCGTTACTCAGCAGGGTGCGCCTACGTCTCCGCCGCCGTCTCCGCCTTCTACGATGGGCGGACCCCCGCCGAGGGAGGAGAGACGGAGGGAAAGGGAACAAGCACCGTGGTCGCCAAAGACTAGGCTAGGCGTACTCGTCGCAACCGGCAAGATAACCAGCCTCGAAGAAATCTTCGAAAGCGGTCAGAGGGTCAAAGAACCAGAGATTGTGAAGACTCTTCTGCCAGACTTGAAGACTAACGTCGTCAGTGTCGGAATTGTGCAAAAACAAACTGATGCAGGAGAGATTACGAAATTCGCCGCGGTTGTAGCAGTTGGAAACGAATCTGGGTGGTTTGGCGTAGGGCGCGGTAAGGCTGCGCAGATGCGCAGCGCTATAGACAAGGCGACAAACGACGCGTACCTCAACATCATTCCGGTGAAACTGGGGTGTGGAAGCTGGGAATGCAGGTGCGGTAGATTTCACTCAGTACCGTTCAGAATTAGCGGCAAGGGTGGAAGCGTCAGGGTCGAAATCATTCCTGGACCCAGAGGTCTCGGACTAGTCGCAGGAGAAACTGTAAGAAATCTGCTGACGCTCGCAGGCGTCAAAGATGCTTGGACGCGCACGTATGGCTCGACGAACACAATGTCCTCAATTGCAAATGCAGTTTACGACGCGCTCAAGAGGATACACGGGATCAGCGTGATGAAGCAGTAGGAGATCTGGTGGTCGTTTAGTAGCAATGTCACAACAAGCAGCCCAGGAGACCAGTAGCGTCCTGGTTATTAACTTGCGCGGTATGGTCAACACCAGAAGCCCGGTCAGAACAGCGCTCGAGCAACTCCATGTGGCAAGACGATTCAACGCAACCATCGTGCCCGAGAACAACGTATACTTGGGAATGCTGAATCTTTGCAAGGAGCACGTCGCGTGGTGTCGCGTCGACAGACAGACAGCCGAGAAGCTTCTGAAGGCGAAGGCGGAGGTATCTGACGGCCGCAAGTTTGATTGGTCAGCGACTGGAAAGGGAAAAGAAGCAGGGTATACAGTAGAGGGACTCGCAGAGACAATCACATCTGGGAAATCCAGACTGGACGGCAGCCAAGGATTTAGGCAGTTTTTCAGACTTAGCCCTCCAAGGGGTGGCTTCAAGCGGTCTATAAGAAGACAATTTCGGGAAGGAGGAATCTTGGGCGAAAACCCTGAGCTCCTTAAACTCACCGAGAGAATGATGTAAAGTAAGTGTTCTGATTACACCAAACGAGAGAATCATTTAGCGGGCGGGTTAATCACTAGAATTGGCAACAAGACTAAGAAAAGTGCGCAGATTACGAGGTTCGAGGACTCACGGCTGGGGGCAGATAGGTCAGCACAGGAGAACTGGCGCAAAGGGTGGTTCTGGAATGGCGGGGCTTCACAAGCACAAGTGGAGCTACTTGGTCAAGTACATGCCTGACCACTTTGGGTCCAATAAATGGCATCCTCCTAACCCATCGGTCACGAGGAGATGGGTCAACGTCGGCGAGCTGGACCGCGTCACGGCAGTGGGAGCCCCGGATCCGTCGACAGGGGTGCTCGACTTGGGCAAGCTCGGATACGAGAAGCTACTCGGTCAGGGCTCCTTGAGCAAGCCTCTGAAACTCAAAGTAGCTCGCGCATCTTCGAGCGCAGTGGAGAAGGTCAAGGCGGCTGGAGGAAACGTAGAGGTCGAGTTCGCGGCAGCCGAAGTAGAACGAGAAAAGCAAAAGGAAGGGTCGGAGAAGGCAAAGGCTGACAAGTCTGCGTCACGGGGGTCCTCGGCATCTTCCTCGGGTTCGAAGGGCGGTAAGGAACAAGACTAAATCTCATCACATTTGTGATTGATGAGGATGTTCCGAGAAACTTCACATGGAGTCTCCTCAAATTCCAAGAAACGATGGCTGAGTCGCGCAAGAAACTCTGGTTCCAATAAATTGAGCCAGATCTGATCCAACCCGCCATAATGTTCATATGCGAAGCAAATAGCGTTACTAGAGAAAAAAAGTAACTTCGGTCAAGTGCGATGGGAGCCATTAAGAACTTCGTCAAGGGCGCTGCGACGGTACTTCCTGAAATTAGGAAGCCTGTCAGGAAGCCTTCATTGAACGAGAAACTCATGTGGACGGGTATTGCCGTAGTAGTCTACATGGTGATGGCTGTTACACCGCTCACCGGTGTGCCTGTCGGCGCCCAGAGTCAATTCTCTTACTCGAGCATCATCTTTGCATCCCAGCAAGGAACACTGATGACTCTCGGAATCGGCCCCATAGTCACTGCCGGGCTGATTCTCCAACTTCTTGCCGGCTCTGAAATCATTAGGGTGGACTTTCAAAATCCAGATGATAGGGCAATTTTCACTTCAGCAACAAAGTTGCTGACTATGATAGTCATCGTCGTAGAAGCATCAGCGTATCTTATTGGTGGATTGTTCGGAACCATAGTCCCAGCCGCCGCGATTACGATCTTCTTTGAGCTCTTTGCAGCCTCTGTGATCGTAATGCTACTTGACGAGTTGGTTCAGAAGGGCTGGGGGATTGGCAGCGGTGTCAGCCTCTTCATCCTCGCCGGAGTGGCTCAGCGGGTCATGTGGGACATGTTCAGTCCCCTCACTGTTCCAATAAGCGGAGGAACTAGCACTACTCCTGCAACTACAATCTATGGAGGAATCCCGTATTTTATCAGTGCCACTCTCGCCGGGCATCCTCTCAGCTCGCTGTTCCGGCCAGACGCTCCCCAATTCCCGACGATGTTTGGTCTGATACTGACAATTGCTGCGATCCTGATCATTGTCTACGTCGAAGGGATGAGGATAGAGATACCCATCACCTCCACAAAGTACAGGGGATTCGCGGGAGTGTATCCAATCAAACTCCTCTACGTGTCGAACATTCCTGTGATTCTCTTTTCTGCGCTCGTTTCGAACATCTCCTTCTTTGCTGCATACATCTGGAAGGCGTACGATTTCAACAACTCAAATCCCCTGATCAATTGGTTCGCGAGGTACAACACAACACAGATACTGAGCAATACCGGTCAGTCCCCGCTTTCGTATCAGCCGCTTAACAACAGCCTGATTTACTATATGACGGCTCCGCCGAACCCAATCTTCAGTCCAAACGTGGACTACCTTAGGGCCCTCACTTACGTTCTATTCGCAGTGCTCTTCTCAGTAATGTTTGCAAGAATTTGGGTCGAAATAGGGGGTCTTTCTCCAAAAGCGGCAGCGAAGAACCTAATTGGGGCGGATGTCATGGTGCCGGGTTTCCGAAGAACTGGCACGTCGGTTGAGGCAATCCTCTCAAAGTACATCCCTGTCATAACCATTCTCGGCGGTATCTTCATTGGTCTGTTGGCGGCCCTCGCGCAGATTCTCGGTGTCTACGGAACTGGCGTGGGGCTATTACTGATGATTGACATCATCATACAGTACTACCAGATGCTGGTCAAAGAGCAGCTCGAGTCGATGATGCCACGGCTGGGTGCACTGCTTGGTCGCACCTGACCACGGTCGCGATCGTAAAAGAAAAAGAGACCCTCCTCTATATTCGGCGTGGAAAAGCGGATAAGAGGACCCGCTCTTTTAGGCTTGGCAATTGAGAAGTCTCGTTAGGACGTGAAAGATTCTAGGATGAGCAAGAAAAGGAGAAACGTGGTCATTGTGGGCATACCCGGCGTCGGGAAAAGTACTGTCGTCGCCAAGATTGTGGAAATTCTTGAAAAGCGAGGCGGAAAGCCGCAAGTTGTCAACTACGGCACGGTGATGATGGAGCAGGCCACTAAACTTTACGATGTGCACTCTCGCGATGACATGAGAAAACTACCTGTGGAAGATCAAAGGCAACTCCAAATTCATGCGGCATCACACATTTCAAAAATCGAGTCTGAGCATCTCATAGTGGATACGCATCTCTTCATCTCGACTCCGGAGGGGTTCTGGCCGGGGATGCCTATTGACGTATTGCAAGCGTTGAAACCAACCCACCTTGTGCTGGTAAGCGCCTCAATCGACGAAATAGAGCGACGAAGGTTGAATGACCCCACTCGAGTGAGAGACAAGCCGTCAAGAGAAGGCCTGGCGCTCGAGCTCGAAGCGGCAAAGTCTTTGCTATTCGCCTCTAGCCTGGTTTGTGGATGCCCAGCAGTTATCTTTCATAATGCCGAGGGACAGGTCGAGGCTACAGCGGAAAAGATAATCAATGCGGTCTTTCCTATCTGACAATCTCGGAGAGAGAATTCCACTCTACTTCCTTGAAATCCCAGGGCTTCTTGAAAACACATGATAACTGATCCATTTTCTTTGCTTTTGCATAGTCTGCCCGCATTATCGCCATCCTTGCTCGTGGTGGGTGTGGGTGGTGTGAGTATCAACCTCTTGAACACCTTTCTTGTGGTTCTTGAAGCCATTGGCGTCAACCTCCTATACGCGGTAGGTCGGCGAAAGTTCACCGACATCGAGAAGATGCGCCGCTACAACGCAGAGATGAAAGCCTTCAGAGAAGAGATGACGGCGGCGACCAAGTCTGGTGACAAGGCAAAGCAGGAAAAGCTCAAGAAGAAACAGCAGCAGATGCAAAAGATGCAGGCGGAGATGAGCATGCAGAACCTAAAGCCTTCACTGTTGTTCATGCTCCCTCTAATGGGCGTTTACTACCTCATGAGCAATTTCTTCGGCTTAGCGACGCTTGCAATGTCACCCATTGTAATTCCGCTCATAATTACTTCAATCCCAATCTCGCTGAACTTCTTCTGGTGGTACATGATCTGCTCATTCACCTTCAGCGGCATAATTTCAAGACTCTTCGGCCTCACGCTTGACTGAATGCTGAGGAAATTCTATCTTGTTCCTTTGCGCGGACGCGGTCTCCACGGTTAATGCTAAAACCTTTGCATTTTAGATTGAGTGCACGAGAGATATAATCCTGATCATAGTCACATCGATTTGTCGATACAGACTCGAGAATCAAATCGCTTTCCAAATTGTTGCGGACAGGCCAGGAAAGAAATGGCTCCCTCGATTCATAGACAAGCGGCAAGGTTTGGAACCAAAATCATTGGCTAGCAAATGGATTTGAGTTGCACGGGCCAGATACGCAAGCAAGAAAAGTCTGATTGACAAGAAGTAAAATTTCATAGAATGCGGATCATCACGTTTCAAGCCACTGGCGGGGTGCGGAGAAAGGTTGGGAGGAGCTGAAAAGAAGAAAGAACTATCGCAGAAAACAAGGAGAGCAAAGGAAATCAGGAAAACGAGCTCTCGTTCGCCATATTTCTCTCACCGCTCTTCACTACGAAGAGCAAACAACGCTCAGAACAGTAGGAAAACGTCAGCGGGCGGAAGGATTTCAGTAATAATCTCCGGTATGCCTTCGGTCGGAAAGACTACTGCGGCGAACGCGATATCTACAAGATTCAGACTGAGGCTTCTCGCCGGAGGAGATATGCTGAAGGAGATGGCGATAGAGAGAGGCTACGCGCCATCAGGTTCAGAGTGGTGGGATGGAAAGGAGGGGATGCGCTTTCTCTCCGAGCGCAAGTTAAATCCAAACTTTGATCGAGAGGTCGACAGGAGGCTAATCGAAAACGTCAGGCGTGGAGGAGTGGTTGTTACGAGTTACACTCTCCCCTGGTTGTGCAAAGACGGATTGAAGATCTGGTTCGGGGCAAGCCGGGAGACTAGGGCACGGAGGCTTGCGAACAGGGACGGAATTAGTTTTGCAGAAGCTCTTTCAACAATCAAAAAGAGAGACTCCCAAAACCGAAGGCTATATTCGGAGCTTTACGGGATAGAGTTCGGTAAGGATCTCTCTGTTTTCAACTACATCCTAGAAACTGATACTCTCTCTGCAAAACAGGTGGCTGATGTTTCTTGCAAGATTGTGCACCAGTTCCAGTTGCAGAAGAATTCGCGGCGGCATAGCGACCACGCTCACACAAAGGGTAGGAACAGGATATCTTGACTGCTCTATTCAGATCGGCCGAGAACTATGATGAGTACTTGGCAATGTATACTGTCGAGGAGGCCGCAAAGAATGAGAGCGACCTTGTCGTATTAGGTAGTGAGGAATCTAATCCTAAATTTGGCTCTATGCCATCTGAGCGACCAATAAAGGAGTACCTGCGCTACGGTTTCATTGCTCTCGACAAGCCGCAGGGTCCGACTAGCCACGAAGTGGTTGCTTGGGTTAGGAAGATGCTCGACCAGGAAAGAGCAGGCCACTCAGGCACGCTAGATCCAATGGTCTCGGGAGTACTTCCGGTCGGCTTGGGGGAGGCCACAAAAGCTCTTTCTGTTTTACTGCTCGGTCCGAAGGAGTACATCGCAGTCGCGCGACTGCACGACTCAGTTCCAAAACCGATTCTCGATAGCGTGCTGCAGTCATTTGTGGGACCCATCTATCAACGCCCTCCTCAGAGATCGTCTGTAAGGAGGGTAACGAGGACCCGGACGATCTACGAAGACGAGGTGATCCAGGAAATTGGAAACCTGCTCCTGCTCCGGATACTTTGCGAGGCAGGCACGTACATTCGCAAGTTCATCTACGATATCGGCGAAGCAATAGTTGTTGGCGCTACTATGGCGGAGCTTCGCAGGACGCGGGTGTGCCACATCAAGGAGAGCGACCTAGTTAGGCTACACGATTTGTTTGAAGCGGTATCAGTTTACAAGTCTAGCGGAGACGATTCTAAGCTGCGAAAGCTGGTCCACCCAATCGAGTACGCAGTCTCGTTTCTAAAGCAGATCAAGATTAGGGACTCTGCCGTGGAGTCAATATGTCAGGGCGCGCAGCTTGCCGTGCCGGGCGTCCTTTCCTTCTCGAAGGGGCTAAAGAAAGGCGAGGTTGTTAGAATCATGACCCAAAAGGGGGAGCTCGTCGCGATCGGCGAGAGCCAAATGGACGAGTCCGAGCTCACCTCTGCAAAGCACGGCCTAGTCACACTGACCAAGAGAGTTATTTTGGCGCAGGGGACTTACCCGAAGATGTGGAAAGCCAGAAAGGAAGAAGTGGGCACTGAAGAAGTTTCAGAACAGCTCTTGAAAAAGTCAATACTTGACACTTTGGAGAAGGAGCAGGGAGAAAGCACATCGGAGCAAGAGAAAGAAGGAGGAGCGGAGCACGAAAGAGCTAAGGGTTTGGAAACCAAATGACTGAATGCAGATGCTCTGGGCCTATGTTGCTTCTTCTGCTGTGGCATTCTTGCAGAACAAGAATATTCGAGCCTGCCTGCTTCGTACTCGAGGTTTGATATATCAAATACAATCAAGGGGACAGAGTGAGAACGAAAGACTCCCGCGTTCACACGATTATTATGGTCTACACCTAATGTAGTATGAAGAGGAGAGCAATTAGCAGATATAGGGATCAAGTTTGTAAGTAGACCAGCGATGCCGACAAAGAGGGGGCTGATCTCAACAAAGTAGATTGCAGGATAAATCGATCAATAACGGAATCCAATGTGCCGGGGTCGCCTAGTGCCTAGTCCCTTGGTCACGTAACGAGAGGACTATACGGGAAACCTGGTAGGGCGCAGAACTGTCGTCGGCGCCGTGAATCGAATTCCTGTGCGCCGCAAAGTGATTGAATGCGCAAGCCTGGAATTGAAGTTAGGGCAAGGCAGGTGCGTTGATGTCGTTGATGTCGCTGCATTTCTGTCTAGAAAGCCTGTGACCGATTTGGTCTCGTGGGTTCAAATCCCACCCCCGGCGCTTTACTGTTACGATCTGAGCGCAGACGCTATGTGATAGATGCGTACAAAATACAATTGCTCTAAGGGTCTCAAATCAGGTCACAACCAACACTGGGCAGTGTGAGCTTTCGATTACTTTTCTTGCTACGCTACCAAGGCTCCGGATTCTGTCGACTCCGTGGAGCCCCCTTAAACCAATGACAATCATGTCAACTTTCTTCTCGATGGCATTTGAGACAATCTTTTCGGCCGGATCACCAGTTTCAAAAATTACTTCGTGAGATATTCCATCTGCCTGTATTTTCTCTCTAAGTTTCAATGTCACTCTTTCGGCGCCGGCAACTGAGCGTGTTCCCTTGGGACTCGGGTTAACCCCACCTATGTCGATGTACTCGCTTATAATGCTAGGAAAATCGGACACAAACATTAGAATAATTGTCGAAGACATTTTTCTTGCGAATTCACAGGAATAATCGACAATTTTGTCTGAATGCTTCGATCCATCGACGGCAACGAGCATCTGAGTCAAGCTGAAAGTAGTCCACTTTAGAAAGTCATTATTCAAAATAAATAGCAGCTATGCGATTTTCATAGGTGAGAATGAAGGGCTCGCCTTTGGGATAAGTGATTCGCATGCGTCAATCCACAACATTTTCTTAACATGCAAAAGATTTTCCGCTTTTGAAAAGTTACAATGATGATGGTGAAATGCGAAACGAAGGGCAAGAACAACTCCAAGAGGACGTTCATGCTCTCAAATCGTGTCAACAGCTCAAATCCTCAAGCCATTCGGCCTGTGTTAGAAAATCTCACTGAAGGTAGGGGGTCGGTGAGAAACGCAAAGGACGAAAGCGGTGGCTTCATAGTCAATGCGGAGATGGATAGAAGGATCGCGAAGGATCTTAACCGTATGCTACTTTCTGCATTGAGAAAGGTGGAAAAGAAGACAACGCTCAGAGCTGAGTGGACCTCGCCTGATGGCAGTACAGAAAGGTACTTTGACTACGTTTTGAAAAAGAAAGAGCAGAAGAAGCATTAGCATAGGAAGACAGAGTTTTTAGAAAAGAATTATTTCGGATGGTAAACAATTTATCGAATCAATAGGGACATTGGAGACAACTGTCTGAAGGACCGAGAAAACACGGTCAAAAAGTCCGAACGAATAAATCTCTTTTTTAGCTTTTGAAATCTGGACTTTAACTGCCTAATCTGTCGCTTTCTGATCTGCAATACAATTTGGATTTGCGGCGCATTTCTCTCTCGACGCAAACGGATCACACTGAATTTACTACAAGGTCATTGGCAGTCATTCGTGTGCTAAACAAACAAAAGGAATTTGCTATTTTCACACTCTATGGATTACGTCGCCATCATATTAGAGCTCGATTTCGGCAGTAAGTTCGAATTTCGTAATGGCAGCGCAATATTCGAAGACGGTTGAGCGAGCAGGTAGATGTTCAAACGGGTTAGTCAACGCGCAAGCTGATTCTCAAGAATGAAGATCGTAGTGACTCCTTTTAGGAAGCCTGGTTTATTCTCATAAGTAGGAGGTTTAGGATTTGGCGGTGGCGTTTGTATTGATAAGCTCGGAGACAGGAGTTGAGGGTGAAGTACTCAAGAGACTTTTGATGCTGGATTGCGTGTCAGAAGTGCATGTCGTCTACGGCGTCTACGACATTCTAGCCAAGGTTGAATCCAACTCTTTGCCAGAACTCAAGGAGACGATTGAGAGGCAGATAAGATATCTAGATCATGTCGTAGCAACAGTTCCTCTTCTCGTTGCTGAGCCTTCTCTGGTCACCGACAAGCGAGTTCCTGTGGCTCAGCTCCCCTAAGTCATTTGAAAATACCTGAATACAGTAATCTTCAAGCCAACGGGGCTTCTCATTTTGGTCTAAAATTGCCTAAAACAGTATAGTTTGTTTAGTTTGAATTTTCTTCCGAGTCAGCAAAAAGATTCTGATTCATTCTTCTTCCAGCATTGACGTCAACACATGATTAGCTGAAAGGAGCAACATCGAGAACTGTGTTGAGCGCAGCCTCCCTCGATGACTTGACGTTACGGGTTCAAATCTATGGTTGTAACTAAGCCATTCTCATTATTGAAGATCGTCGTCTGCTTTTTTTAACATGCTTGTACACCATTAGAACTCAGCGGAGATTATTGAAAGCCATTGAAATTCAATCGCTAACAAAGGATTATGGCGGAGGAGCAAAGGCGGTTGACGACATATCATTTTCTGTCGAGGAGGGCGAGGTCTTCGGCTTGCTCGGTCCAAATGGCGCAGGCAAGACCACCACCATAAAAATGATAACGACACTCGCAAAGCCTACGTCCGGGTCTATCAAGGTACTGGGAATGGACGCGGTCAGATCACCGAGGGAAGTAAGGAAGAGGCTTGCCTACGTCCCGCAAGCGATCTCAGTCGATGGAGATCTCTCCGGATACGAAAATTTGCTAATCTTTTCTAAACTGTTTCATGTGGATAAGCGAGATCGCAGTGCTAGAATAGACGAGGCTCTCGAGTACATGAACCTCGCGGCTAGGGCGAACGACCTTGCCAAGCACTATTCTGGCGGAATGATGAGGCGACTAGAAATAGCTCAGACGCTTGTCAACAGGCCCAGAGTGCTATTTCTAGACGAACCCACAATAGGCCTTGACCCCACCTCCAAGGCCCAGGTCTGGGAATACGTACGGCGACTCAGCGAGGAATTTCGCACAGCTATCCTCATCACAACTCATGACATGGAGGAGGCCAACCAACTGTGCCAGAGAGTGGCAATCATGAATGCAGGGAAAATAGCTGTGATCGGCTCTCCGGAAGAATTGAAGAGGACTGTAGGTGTTGACTTGGTGGTGGTTAAAATCAGACAAGGCAGAATTCCGCTGTCGCTTCCAAGCGAGCTCGGTCGGGCAGTGAGCTTGGAGAATGGACTACTCGAGATACAAACCCGCAACGGCGAATCTGAGATCGCACCCATAGTCGATTACTTGGAGAGTAATGGTGTTGTTATTGAATCAATATCGCTAACGAGACCAACTCTTGGCGATGTCTTCCTAAAGTATGGAGGAAGGAACTTGGAGTCAGGGACAATGCAAGAGGTCCGCTCGTTAAGGAGGAGCTTTGGGAAGTAGGAGTTCTCTTTAACATGAGCGAGATAAAAGAGTCAATCGAAGATTCCTTCACAATCGCGGAGATGGAGGCAAGAAAAATCAAGCATGATTCATACGAACTTTGGATACGAAGTATTCAACCGCTCTTGTGGCTCCTCATATTCGGAGAAGTCTTCAACGCGGTTCACCAGCTAGCTCCTCCTGGATACACCTATCTTCAGTATCTGACTCCCGGAGTACTGGCACAATCCGTGCTGTTCGTAGCAATATTTTACGGAATAACCATAGTCTGGGAGAGGGACATGGGGCTCCTCACGAAGCTTCTTTCAAGCCCCTCCCGAATATCATCGGTTGTAGTCGGGAAAGCGCTGGCAGCGAGCATAAGGGGCGTATTCCAAGCGGTCGTGATACTTGCCCTCGCGACCATTATTCGGGTCAATTTGAACTTTGGAGTGTTTGACGTTCTTGGGGTTTTCGCGGTAATCGTCCTTTTTGCGATGGCTTTCTCAAGCCTTTCTATGCTCCTTGCGTCCTTCTTCAAGACCCGAGACAGGATGATGGGCATCGGTCAGGCGATAACCATGCCTCTCTTCTTCGCGAGCAACGCAATCTACCCGCTGAGCCTGATGCCCCCGTGGCTTCAGGCTATAGCGTTCTTTAATCCTCTGAGTTATGTTGTTGACGCATTGCGCTCGATGCTGTTGACTGGGAACTACTCGAATCTGCCTCTCGACATCGTTGTGCTTGTTGTTTCAACGATCATATTCGTAGGTCTCGCCTCGCTTGCGTTAAGAAGAATAATCGAGTGAGAGAAGTCTGTTGACACGCAGCCACCATTCAGACGAATCCTTACACTCGATCCCAGAGTCGGCAAATGGTCTTCTGAAACCGACCAGACACAGAAGATCCAGTAGGGTGATTTTTGATTTCCGTTGCCGAGTGAGGGACGAGTATCTCAGACAAATTCTAGAGGCTGCACGGTGGGCTCCAACTCCTCACAACATGGAAAACTTCGAGATTGTTGCCGTAGACGGCTGCGGGAAGGGCCGCGAGTCAACATTTGACGCCTCTAACATAATCGAGAACAGTGTTAAGGGGCAGAAATGGACTTCCACCTCAAATGACTACAGCTACTAGTCCGTAGTGGTGAGGTCCGGCATCAATCGCATGTACAATTTGCAGTCCAGCGTCCTTCAAAATGCGACGAGCTTCCCCCTCACTAAGCCTGGTTTCAAGAGGGGGTCCCATTTCCATAGATCTCTTGTGCCAATCAACATCGACAAATTTTGCCTCACTCTTGGCGATACGCTTCATCTCTTGAAAGAATCCGCGTTTGTCTTCAATGTCATGCAGGACGTTTGCAAAGAAGATTACGTCAACCGAATGTTCAGGGATATTGGTTCTTGAAGCCTGTTCCTCCATAATGTGGATATTCGAAAGTTCAATCTGATCGCCGCTTGGAGCAAATATCGTAATGTTCTTTCGCAAATTCTCGATTATGACAGAGTTGTGGTCAACTGCGTAGACGTGACCAGTTGGCCCAACAGCTTCGCAAAAGGGCAGCGTGAAGAATCCGGGGCCACACGCAATATCGGCCACAGTCATCCCCGAAGACACTCCAATCTGCTCGAGTATCGCCTTCGGATTCTGCCATTCCTTTCGACCTTCATCCATCAAGACCTTGGCAAATTCATCAGAATTCATTGTTGTTTACTATCCCGACCTCGCAAGTCTTTATCTTTACTTTGATATCCACATTACAGCTTCTGCTCAGATGCTTCGCGCTTCTTTTTGCTGAAGCACGTCACCGTTTGGAAACTCACTTGGATAACAATATTGTGAAATACCAATCTCCTGAGAAGGACGACTGGGATGACAATACTAGGCAAAAGCGAGCTGGTCAGACTCGTCGAACAGCAAAAGTGCATCTACCCCTTCGATTACGAGCTTTTTGATGGCGACGGATACGTGCTTACTGTAAGGGAAGAGGTCGTTTTGCATTACCTTGAACACCGAAATGTAATTTCTAAGGAAGTGATATTCACTCCCCCGAACCTGGTCGGGCATCTTACCGCGAAGTCAAAGTTTGGTAGGCTCGGACTTTCTTTCTTGAACTCTGTGAAGGTTCACAGCGGCTTTGTCGGGCGATTAGCGCTGGAACTTGTCAATCTGAACAATGAGAGGGCACCAATCACAATCAAGAAAGGGGATCCGCTGATTCACATCGAGTTTTCATCCAGGGAAGGTCTGCCCAGTCCATACTCGGGCCAGTACATGTTCCAATACCTCAACGACGACGAGTCTGCAATGTATACGGACTTACTTTCAAAGACCTACCCAGACCTGTTTTTACGGGATGACCTTGAAACCAAAGCCAAATCCCGCGTGAGGATTTAGAACGCCGGAGAAACCCCTGCAAGCGGCAGTGCCAGAGAACTGGACAAACGTTTTTAAAACTTCGAGGTGACCAAGGTCGCGTTTGACTTTCAGAGCGGACAAACACCACAAGGTGCAGGAATCAAACAAGTCCAGCAAGAACGTCCTCAAACTTGCTTCAAAGCTCCAGCGCTTCATTGATACGGGCAAGGCTGCCAAGTCGGATCTGAAAGCTATCGACGAAGTCTTTAGGTCTCTTCTAATTGATCAGGGTAGGCGGGGCCAGCAAATGCTGGAGCAGTTGCAGGAGCACGTGCCCAAAGCAAAGGGCAAGGACGCTTTAAGCGATGCATGCATCACGTTGTCGAACTGGATTCGTTCGCTCGAATCTAGCGAGAACAACCTGCAAACAGGATATGCTAACATAGATCCATCAAAGATAGGTTACCAGAATGTTCTGCTCGAAGAGGTCGTCGATTACGACTCGGACATTTCTAGAATGCTCGTAGCATTCAATACTTCCCTCGCAGAATCTTTGAGGAAGAGCTCATACGAAGTCCCCGATAGCAAGGAGATCTTTCAGGGCGTTCAAGAGATAATCCAACTCTTCAACGTTAGAGAAAAGATACTTCTAAAGGCGTCGAGCGTGCAACCGCCGACTCATCCACAGCAGCAACAGCAGCAAGCTCAAAAATAGCGCATTGTTCCCTAAATCTTTAGGGCAGCCTTCAGCCCCTTGTACCTGTTTCTGATCGTAACTTCGGTGACTCCGGCCGCCTCCGCCACGTCCTTCTGCGTCTTGTTTTCATTTTCCATAACGCACGCGACGTAGAGTGCGGCCGCTGCGAGCCCCATC
Source organism: Nitrososphaerota archaeon (assembly GCA_021325255.1). The sequence goes on from JAJPHP010000064.1 coordinate 91,947, forward strand.
GGATCCTTGCCAGCGGAAGTACGGGTCTCTTCCGCTCTCTTCAAAATCTCAAGCGCTCTCCTCTTTGTGCGCTCGGTTAGCCCAGCCTTGCTTGCAATTCTAGAAACGCACTTTGTCGGGTCTACGACCGGCATCCGGAGATCCATCTCTCGCAGGAGCAGCCTATAGCATCTCGCAATATCCTTCTTCTTTACGTTGCTGACCGCTGAAACGTCCTTGAGTGTTCTGGGCGTTTCTGTGTCTCTACACGCAGCATAAAGGGAGGCCGCAATGAGCGCAGATATGGATCTTCCTCGAACAAGGCCCCGCTCGAGCGCCTTTCTGTAAACGTATGCAGCTTTTTCTATCACGGCATCACTTACGTTGAGCTTGTCCGCCAATCTGTCGAGCTCGCTGAAAGCTTGGCGAAGGTTCCTGTCTACGGGCTCGTGTACCTGGCTGCGACCATCCCATGTTCTGAGCCTTTCAATCGTCGCTTTCATCGAAGCGGGGAGCGATTTACCCGAAGCATCCCGATCCTCAACACCGATAACCGTGGCGAGGCCCATATCATGCATTGCAAGACTCGAGGGCACGCCCGTTCTGCTCCTGTCATCCTTCTCCTCCTTTGAAAAAGCCCTCCACTCTGGACCTACCTCTTCGATCTTTTCTTTTACAACGTACCCGCAGTTGCTGCAGAAAAGCTCGCCTCCGGCATTGTCAACGACCATCGGACCCTTGCCGCATCTGGGGCATCTATCTATAGAACGCTGGACACGGAAGAGATTGCTGGATCCCTTGTTCTCAATGCTCAAGAGGCAATTTCACCAGACGTAACGCGACAAAAGGTATATATCGTGGTCTTCGCTATGACTAATAAGTTTTACGAATTACGGTTCTGTCAACTCTCCGTCGATTTGGCCCCACTTCAAGTGAATTCTAGGCCCGCCCGTCAATCTTTCCCAAATCTCTGAAGGCCGAAGTTCTAACCCCTGCACCTGCCCGAAGGTGTCGACAGAATTTTGAATGCATGAGCAAAGAGGAAGGAAGATGCTTTTTACTCACACCTCCCACGGGAGAGTTGCACATGTCATGATCTACAGATTCTCTGACAATTTGACAGAAAAGCAGATTGAGGAGCTCTCCTCGAGGCTCCAGAACAGGAAGATCGTAAAGTTCGAGTACGACCTCCAGGGTAACGACAATTACTTCGTGCTCGGCTTCGACGACGAGACAAAGCTCACGATCTTCTACGAGTCCGGAAAGGGGAGCCTAGTACTCGGCGAAGGCTTTCCTTAGCTTGCAACGGTTGATTGGAGAGCTGCATCGAGCAGGTCTTGCTGTGAGATCATTCCCACAGCCTTTCCTCTTTCGCCCAGAACCAACAATCGCCGGAACCCGCCCTCCTTCATGAGCGACATTGCTTTCCGTATTGGGGCAACTTCCTCGACACTTACGAGAGGCGTAGACATTATTTTTCGAAGCAGCACGTGGGCGGCCGGGAGACCGTCGGCGACTATCTTGTACAAAATGTCTCTCTCAGTGACTATCCCCACGGGTTGTCCTCCATTTGTGACGAACACGCAACCCGCATTTTTCTCGCGCATTAATTTAGCGGCTTCCCAGGCACTATTGTTGATGTCGATCATGACAATCTGACGGTTCATGTACTTCCCAACTGGGTCCTCGAGCGGGGTTTTGGCTTCGGTCCAGTCGATCCAGAACGAGACAGCAGCATTGCAATTTGCGCAAATATCAGGCGGAGCTTCTTGGTCGTATACGGTGCCACACCGATAGCATTTCCATTTTGGCAAGGTGGTGAACAGTGATGTTTCTGAGTGCTTTGGTTTGTGATAATCTTTACTCTTGGCTTTCTAGAATGAAAGGGAGACGCGAATGCTCCTCGAAAGATTCTGTGGCGAGATCGCTGAAAAAATGAATTCTCAGACGCCCAGGTTCCCGAGTGGATTTTCGTCCTTCTCTCTTCCTCTATCAAGCTTGTTGTATTCCACTATCATTTCTCCATTGAGAAGCCGTCTCTGTACTTCGCTAAGCAGTTCTTCTACATCATCATTCGAGTAACCGAGTTCTTCAGTCAACCTCTTCTTTGCTCTGGGAGAGAGTTCGATGTTCACATTGTGGCCTCCATAGTGTCCCCCAAAAGCAACACCTTTGAAATTGATCTTGATGGCGGTGCCTGGTTTTTTCGCGGAACGCACTTTGAATGTACCTGCAAGCCTGTATGATGCTCCCAGTCCAGCAAGTGAACTTATCCTGACCTCCTCGACATCACCGGCATTCAAATTCGCTCACATACATCCCAAATTAGACTCTGTGGTTTGAAATAGGTTTGGGAAGGTCACGATCGACATGGCACATTCGCCGCCATGCTGCAGCGATGAGCGCCAATAGTCAAATGGATAAGACGGCGCGGTCTTTACCATCTTATTGGGCTGTCAAGTATTGCTCTGCATTGTTTCCTAAGAACCGCATAGAATTGAGAAGCCATTTGACATGAAAGGGACGATTTGAGACAGAAAAAGAGATCCCTGAACGTCATTTGAAATCTGCATGTCCTAATCCGAGTCTTACAACGGATCACCGATCAGAATTATTGAATCTTGTAGAGTTATAGGAGACCAATAGCGCATAACTCCAATATGAAAAATAACAGCAAGTTTCAAGCTGTGTTGCGGCGGAACTGTATTGAAGTACAATCTTTAGGTCGAGAACATTGCGTTTCAAGCTCAGCAAGCTAAATCGATCGCCTGTTCTCGACAATTGTCGAGAAAGCGAGGGGGTACCCCCCTAGAGGGGGTACGTAACGGTGCTATCATGGTATTTAAAGCGGGAAATGGTGTAGCAAGGGCTCAAGAAAGTGTAAGTAGAAAACAACGAAATCTAGATACCCAAGAAAATAGGTTCCAGAGTCGTCGTTAACACTTGTAACTGCCCTAAATTTCGACTTGCACGTGGGGTGCGTCGGTAAAAACTGACTTGTCTGATACTCGGAGAAGAGAGAAGTGGCTCAAAGTTATGATTTGCAGGCAAGTACTAATTTCAGGAAAGGTTCAGGGAGTTTTCTTCCGCTCGTCTATGAAGGCCATTGCGGATGAACTGAAAGTAGTCGGCTGGGTAAGAAACAGGGAGGACGGGAGTGTAGAGGCTCTCCTGCAGGGCGACAAAAGTTCAGTGGACAAGGTCATCGATTGGTCCAAGAGAGGCCCAGATGGAGCCAGGGTGGATTCAGTAGATCACTTTGAGCTCCCGTGCAAAGACCACTACCGAAATTTTTCAATCCTTTACTGATCAAAGGTTCGGGAAAAGGTTAATCTAAGTTGTAGGTGGGAAGATGACAATAATGGCAGAAGTGGAAAGGCGTGGCGAAAAAGCTCGCCCCCAAGTCTGACTCTTAATCTGTTTCAAGCGCTTAGGAAATAAGCTCGCAGGGTGTGAATAGATTTTGGATTTGCAGGACAACAAAAAGATTGCACTAATTCGCGGAGACGGCACCGGGCCCGAACTCGTCGAAGCGATGCTGACTGTTCTGAAGGCCACTAGGACAAAGGCAGAGTTCGTCCAGTGCGATGCGGGCCTCGAGTGGTGGGAAAGCCACGGAGGGCCCACCCTGGTCCCCGAAGAAACTTGGAAGATTCTCGAGAGCTCGAGGGCCTGCTTCAAGGGGCCCACAACGACTCCCTGGACGCCAGGATCGCCAAGAAGCGTCGCGGTCAGCATAAGGCAGAGGTTCAAGCTCTATGCAAACGTAAGACCTGTAAAGACCTTCAAGGGCCACGTCTCTCCCCTCGGTGAGGTCGACTTTGTCTGCGTGCGCGAAGCGACAGAGGGAATGTACAGCGGCATAGAGTACAGGCTGAGTGACGACGTCGCGATTGGCATACGCAAGATCACCCGCGGCGCGAGCGAGAAGGTCTCAGAGTTTGCGTTCAGGGAAGCGGAGAGGAGAGGCTGGTCCACTGTGTACGCGATCAACAAGGGAAATATTCTGAAGGAGACCGACGGCCTCTTCATGGAAGCTGTTAGGTCCGTGGCAAAAAAGCACCCCTCAATCAAGCTCGAGGAGAACTTTATCGACAACTTTTCGCAGCAACTTGTGAAGAACCCGCAGCTTTTCAACAAGTGCATCATACTCAGCACAAACCTGTTCATGGACATACTTTCCGAAGAAGCCTCGGGACTCGTCGGAAGTATCGGTGCAGTCTACTCTGCAAACTTTGGTGACAACTATGCAATGTTCGAACCGGCACACGGTAGTTCGCCAAAGTACAAGGGACAGGATAAGGTGGATCCTCTCGCTACGGTACTTTCGGGCGCTTGGATGCTCGGGTACATCGGCGAGGAAAAGGAATCTAGGGCGATCTTCCAGGCCGCGAATGAAGTCGTAGTAGAGGGGCGGGTAACAACCTATGACCTGGGCGGTAACGCAAAGACCTCAGAGATGGCGGCCGAGATTGCGCGCAAGGTCAGGAATATTCTGAAATGATCTCCGAGTAGGAGCTGTGTCTTGCACCGTTTATCTCGGTCCCCTTGCTGGTTACGTTCACAAAATCGATTTCCCCATGGCAGCGAGTTATGAGATACTCGAGCGACTCTCTCCCGAACTCGAGCTTTCTGAACTTCCAATCTTCGGAAATCCCGGAGGCTCCGCTTCTTGCTCTTGAGAATCTTCCCTCAACTCTTCCAAAGTCCATTCCGGCGATGATTATTTGCTCAGGATGAAGAAAGGCCGCGGCGAGATAGCAAGCCCTGTCTCCGTCGGTAAACCCTCCGACGTTCTGCACGTTCTCGAGTGGAAGCACTTGAGTCGTCCCGAGCACGTTCCCTCTTCCGAGGAGCGGAGCTATCCTTGAAATCAGGCTCATGTTGTCTCCATGTGCATGCACAAGTAAGCAGTAGTCTTCCTTCTTCGTGCTCTGGTCTATCAACACACGCTCCGAGCAGCTGTCTAGATCGCTTACCAAGATTTGGGGCTCAATGCCTTCTGAAATCAGGCCGTCCGCTGCCCCGTCGGCGGCAACGACAAAGAGATTGTTTGATTCATGCTTCACAAATTCACAAAGACCCGCAAGATCTTCTTCAAGCGACGGCCCCGCTCCAAACACGACCGTACGTTTCCGCTTCTTCCTACTCTGCTCTTTCAGGAGGGCAATTTTCCCGTACTCCGTATTCGAACCCTTCTCCGTCAACAACCTTGACAGCAGATCCCTGCTGCGAGTATCAGCGCGCTCGGAGAGATTTAGCGAATCACGAATTCTTACGTAGAACTTTTCATACCATTCCTTTCCTAGCGGAAACAGGAATTCTGCGTCGCGCATGAGATTGCTAATCAGACAATGTTCAGCGTTGATTTAAGAAATTTATCGAGCGGTGTTTGAGAGACACTCTTGAAAAGTCCACATTTCCCGTTGAAGATCAAGAAAAGAGGCGTTCTGAAAGAACAAACGACTCCTACATCTTCGGTCATTTCGGGTATAATTGGTGACGGGCTTGAAATTGGAGACAGGTTTCCAGTCGCAGTGATGGGTGTCATCAATACGACCGAAAACTCGTTTTACTCCGGATCGGTGAGGAGATCACCCGACGACATACTAAAGACTGCAATTGAAATGGAAAAGGCCGGAGCTGCAATCATCGACATCGGTGCAAGGTCAACAGCACCTTACAGAGAGTACGACATTTCAGAACAGGTGGAGACAAGAGTCCTCCGCGACGCCATAAGAGCAATCAAAGGAAAAGTCCAAGTCCCTATCTCTGCCGACACGACCAGGATTGGACCCGCGAGGATTGCTATCAAAGAGGGAGTTGAGATGATTAACGACGCATACGGATTCACGCAAAGAAACGCTAACGAGTTCGCGCATCTGATCGCCTCCAAAGAATGCTCACTCCTCATCACCGCTCACGAGGGCAGGTCGGGCGTAATTCACGAACCAATCCAGAGAGTCTCGACTGCGCTTGCCCGCGCGCTGTCAATTGCTGAAAAAGCTGGAATAACATCCAATAAGATTGTAGTGGACCCGGGGATAGGTTTCTTCTCCGACAGCGAAATTTCGAACGCGGAGTGGAACTGCAGGGTAATTGAAATGCTGCCTGAGCTCAGAGTATTCAAAAGGCCGGTATGCGTCGGTGTATCGAGGAAAAAGTTCATCGGTACCCTAACCGACGGGAAACCCGCCGAAGCAAGACTCGCGGGCTCACTCGCAGCCACCTCGATTGCAGTGGTCCGAGGTGCCCATATCGTCCGGACACACGATGTTCCTGAGACCGTGGATGCCGTTCGTGTGGCGACCGCACTCCGAGATGCTCAACCGAATCGATTCGCAACTTGAAAAAAGGATTTAAGCAATCGACGGGAGGTTTTCCGATTCGCAAACAAGATGAGCTCAGCAAAGCAAAACAGCGGAGGCTCGCCTCCACAGGAGGAGGAAGTCAAGCGGGCCGCAGATTTGAGAGAGTGGCTCGAAGGAAGGATATTGGAAATGGAAACTGAGCTCTCAAAGCTAAGGGAGATGCTCCTTGTAGTGGATTCCGTCTTAAGAAAATCGAGCTTCATCCCAGCAACGGAGCTGAGGAACATGTCGAAACGCGAAGGCGCGCAGGAGCAAAAGGGAGCACTACCTCCAACAAGTACGCAAAAGAGTCCCGCGCCCATGCAGCCTGGTCATGCGGTAGCAAGTGCAGTTCCAAATGAATTACAAAGAGTCCCAGAAAGAGCTGCAAAAAGTGAGTCTTCCACTGCGCCGCAGGTAACTCCTCGCGCTGCAGCGGGTGAAGCAGAAAGTACAAGGCAGCTCCGCAGGTCCAAGGACGGGATGCTCATTGCAAACGCATTTGTTTCACCCGACAAAGTTGTAATTGTCCCAACGAGCGAGGTAAAGCTCTCACAGACGACGCCGCCCTTCCAGTCGTTCTTTGTGAACAGGATCCTCAGGGGTTTCGAAACAAAGGATGCCGAACTTGCCCAGGCAGGCTCACTGCAGCAATCCTCCATACTGAGACACGAAGTCTCGGATGTAGACGGCCACATCGAGAGGATTACAGTGGAAAACTATCGCGACAAGAGCAGGCTCAATGAAATACTGAACACGCTGACGTGGGCCATGACAAGAATGATCGAGAAGAAGTAGTACTGGAAAGATCGATGTAGAGTACAAAAATAAAGAACAGTGAAAAAGAAGTGCCAAATCCAGTTTTTCATTTTGACGCAATCGAGTCAACTTGACTATCCTGGAAAGTCAAGCTCTAGCTTTCTCAACCGTTGATGTTTCGCGTTATGCTGCTTTGTTGCACTATTCCATTTCTGGCCGAAAGACCTAAGGCCACGTTCTGTCCTGTCTATCAATTTGCTATAATTCGTGGATTACACTGTGCGCAGTGCTAGGAGGAACTGGCACGATTACAATCAAAAGCTCGTCAACGAGACGGTAGATCTCTTCGTTCACAGGGATGTCCTTGAATCTTTCAAGAAGCTCGACTCTCTCAACGAGGGAGGAAAGGTGGGTCATCCATTCGAATACGCTAGCAGCGTCATACTGATGATCTGTGCGGTGAGAAATTACTTCCACCTCCCATACAGGCAGGCTGAAGGATTTGCAAAGCTCCTGGGAGGAATTTGGGGAGCAAAGATTCCCTGTTACTCCCAGATCTGCAGAAGGCAGAAGACGTTGAACATTCCACTAAACATCAACGAGGCGTACTACGAAGATGGTGGTCAGCCTGCTGACATCATAATCGACTCTTCCGGGCTGAAGGTCTCAAACAGGGGGGAGTGGATGAGGCAGAAGTGGAAGGTGAGGAGAGGGTTCATCAAGATACACCTAACATGCGATTGCAAAACTCATTCGATAACTAGCGTTCAGGTTACTGACGAACATGTACATGATTCAATGCAGTTCAAAACACTCGTGTCAAACGCAAAGGAGAGGGTCAGAAAGATTGGAAGGGTGTTCGGAGACACATCTTACGATTCCAGGGAGAATTTCAATCATGTAGGTTCACTCGGTGGTGCAGAGCCAGTGATAAAGCCAAGGAAGAACTCCTCTGGCAAATCAAAAGGGTCCTATCTCAGAGGAAAGACAGCGAGGGAGTTCATCAAAGATCCGAAAGAGTGGAAACAGAAACATGAATACGGTCAGAGGTGGCAGATCGAGACATCGATTTCGACGTTCAAGCGCAGCCTGGGAGAATGCGTTACCTCTATCCTTCCGTTTGGAATTGTGAATGAGGTACTGTCAAAATGTCTGACTTACAACATCATGGCTGCTCACAGAGGAGGGACAGTCACCCGATGAAAGGAGTCGAGATGGTATGAGAGGGGAAGAGAATCAAACATAAGAGACGAAAGTTCGATAGTGCAACAAAGCACGTTATGCCAAAGACTTATAGCCCGCTTTTCAGGATATGATTTTGGCAAGGGACATCAAATCCTCTACAGGAGAATTAGCTTTTTCCTTTGCTAATAGATTTCTACTCTAAGCTAGTTAACGCCAGCGGCGTTTACACTTTCAGGGATTTTGTTTTACTTCCAGGCCGAAGCGACGTCGAGCCTTCGTCGGTAGATCTCTCAATCAACCTGACATCTTCAATCAAGCTCAACCTCCCTCTCGTTTCCTCCCCCATGGACACTGTGACCGAGGCAGACATGGCAATCGCACTTGCGCGCCAGGGCGGAATTGGAATCATACACAGGAACATGCCGATCGAGGAGCAAGTCGAAAACGCAAAGAGAGTGAAACGAGCAGAGTCTTTCATAATAAGAGACGTAGTCACAATCTCGCCAACGGACAGAGTCGCGCAGGCAATCGAACTGATGCAGAAAAAGAGCATCTCCGGCCTTCCCGTCGTTGAAAACGGCGACAAGCTGATCGGCATACTCACTCGGAGAGACGTCAATTTTGCGGAGCAGTCAGACCTAGTAAGGGACGTCATGACGAGCGACGTCAAGGTGGCCGGCCCAGAAGTCACGATAGACGAAGCAAAGCGGATCATGCACCGAAACAGGGTCGAGAAACTTCCGGTGGTCGACGCAAACCGAAAGCTCCTCGGACTGATCACGATCAAGGACATTTACTCGAGGGAGAAATTCTCTGTGGCCTCAAGAGACGATGAAGGAAGACTGCTCGTCGGCGCCGCCGTCTCGCCCTTTGACCTCGAGAGGGCGAAGTCTCTTGAAAAGTACGTCGACGTACTAGTATCCGATGTAGCTCACTTTCACAACACCAATATCCTCCAGGCTGCGAAGAAGATGACCAGCGAGGTCTCGACCCCCTTCATAGCTGGGAACATCGGTACCTCCGAGGGAACCAGAGATACGATTGCCGCTCTTGATGGAAAGCTCGCTGCAATTCGTGCCGGAGTTGGTTCGGGTTCAATCTGCGTTACCTCCGAGGTCACAAAGGCCGGCGCCCCAACTCTCTTCGCCGTAGCCCAGATTGCCGCCGCTTTTCAGGAAGCAGGGCTCAATGTACCAATCATCGCAGATGGCGGAATAAGGGCCGCGGGCGATGCAGCTCTCGCTCTTGCCGCAGGTGCTTCTGTCGTGATGATGGGAAACGTGTTTGCCGGATGTACAGAGTCTCCCGGGGGCCTGATCAAGATCGGTGGCAAGTACTACAAGCCGTATAGAGGAATGGGCTCTTCAGCTTCTAGGCAAAAGCGCTTTGCAATGGACAGATACAACCAGCCTTCGAAGGGGATCGCAGAGGGCGTTGAGGGCGTGGTCCCATACAGGGGTGACGTCCAGACGGTCGTCGAAGAGTTTACCTCGGGCCTTCGAGCTTCGTTCGGCTATGCTGGAGCCTTGTCGATCAAGGACCTCTGGCAGAAAGCAAGATTTGGTTCGGTCAGCGCCGCCGGCGTCGAAGAACTCAGACCGCACAACATCATACTCCCTGGTGAAGAAAAGATCTAGCCACTCTTAAGGAAAAAGACAGCAAATTATTGTTGCGCGCTAAGTTGCAGAAAAGCATGAAAAAACAACGACAGCAGCAACTTCAAGGGATTCTGGTACTAGATTTTGGGGCACAGTATGCTCACCTCATCTGCAGGCGAATCAGAGAGTTAGGCGTTTACTCCGAACTCGTACCTTTCGGCGTCACTCCTGAGGAAATATTGCAAAAAGGGGCAAATGGGCTAATCCTCTCAGGAGGACCAAAAAGCGTTTACGAGAAAGGCGCCCCGCTCCCGAATCCAAAGATATACGATCTAGGTATTCCTGTCCTCGGGATCTGCTACGGCCTTCAGGCAATCGTGCACCAAAAAGGCGGCGAAGTGCTCAGATCTACGAAGAGAGAGTTTGGCAAAGCCTCTGTCCAATTCAGCCCCGGAAGTCTGGGTTCTTCCAATCGTCTCTTCAAAGGCATTCCAAGCCCGACGACTTGCTGGATGAGCCACGGCGACGCGGCAAGCGCTCTGCCGGAAGGGTTTGGGAGCATCGCGTACAGCGAAAACTCGCCCTTTGCGGCTATTGCATCGGGAAACCTCTATGCGGTCCAGTTCCACCCCGAAGTCTCCCACACTGAGAAGGGGATGGACATACTCTCAAACTTTCTCTTCGAAATCTGCCGCTGTAAGAAGAACTGGACAGCGGACACAATGATCGAGGATATGATCAAAGAGATCAACTCAAAGCTCGGACCAAACGACAGGGTTCTCTGTGCACTGAGCGGAGGCATAGACTCCGCGACGACGACCGCAGTGCTAGAGCGAGCGATTGGAGAACGACTCTCTTGTGTCTTTGTGGATCACGGGCTCCTGAGAAAGGGAGAGAAGCAGCGCATCGAAGCAGTGTTCCGCCCGCGCTTGGGAAAGAACCTGATAGTCCTGGACGCATCCTCGATTTTCTTGAGGAAGCTCAAAGGTGTGAGCGATCCGGAAAGGAAGCGCAAGATCATCGGGCGCGAATTCATTAGAGTTTTTGAAAGGATCGCGAAAAAACTCGAGTCGGAGAGGAAGGTGGAGTGGCTCGCGCAGGGCACGCTCTACACCGACATTGTCGAGAGTGCAAGAGGGGCGTCGATTCACCAGTCGAAAATAAAATCACACCACAACGTAGGCGGACTTCCCAGGAGGATGGGTTTGAAGCTAATCGAACCGCTCAAGGACCTCTACAAGGACGAGGTAAGAAGGGTAGCCGCCACACTCGGACTGCCACAGGAACTAGTAAATACGCATCCATTCCCGGGGCCGGGACTCGCGGTTAGAGTCGTGGGTTCGTTGACTAGGAAAAAGATCGAGATTTGCAGGGAGAGCAGCGCGATCGTGGAAGAGGAGATTGATTCCGCAGGCCTCCACGACAGAATCTGGCAGGCGTTCGCGATTGTTGGCGATGATCTCGCAACAGGAGTGCTGGGCGATGAAAGGAGCATGGGCCACATCGTGACGGTGAGGATAGTGGAATCTAGGGACGCGATGACAGCTGACTGGGCTCGGGTTCCCTATTCAATTTTGGAATCGATAAGCAACAGGATAACAAATGAAGTTGCGGGTGTAACCTGGGTGACCTACGCTATCTCGAGCAAGCCTCCGTCCACGATTGAGCCGCAGTGAGTGCTCTAGAGATTTTTCATCTTTAGGAAATCGCACACCTCCTTCAATGAAGGCGGCGACGCGACTTCCTGAGAGACGTATAGCCCGGCCGCAGCGTTTGCGAAAGCGAGCCTGTCCGAAGGTTGCCATTCAGCTAAGTGTCCAGCAATGTCCGCCGCATCCCAGCAATCGCCTGCTCCCGTGACGATTTTTTGCTCCACCTTATGGCAGGGGACGCTGCATACTTCACGGCTCTTTGCTGAGAGGCTGAAATTCCGAGTGTGTAGGTCAACGACGGCGCCGCTTATCTGAGAGAGATCCGAAGTTGCCTGCTTTAGATCCATCAGGTCGTAGCTCTGCGGAATTCGACGAGCGCCCAGCTCCCTGCACATTATCCGTGCCTCATTGTCGTTCATACTAATGATGTCCACGAGACCGCGTTCCAAAATTCTCTTCTTGAACTCTGGTAGCAGGTAGGCAAGCTCAGAGAGGTCTGCGGGGTCAAAGAAAGTCATGATTCCGTGCTCCCTGGCGAAGCTGTATACTCGCTCGCAGAGGTCTGTGCCGCACTTGTTTGCCGCCCAATTTAGGACTGCGACAATCCTTGAGGATCTTATTGCATCCCACCGATTGATTTTGGTACCGTCGAAACGGTCGAGGTCTCCTGTATCGCTCACCATCGCGTTGACCAGCCTTCCATTCTGATTGAACTCAATTGCGATAGTGAAACCACACCTGCCCTTAATCAGATGAAGGTTTACGTTTGCAACCTTGGAGAGTGTTCCCCTCAGCATCTCCGCGGGCAGTCCGTCGGCTATCGCAAACAGGTTGACTCGGCCGCCGAGTCTCCCCAGCGCGTATCCCAAATTAACGGCGTTACCTCCCTTTGCCTCGTTCTGCACAGTCCCCCTGATGCTCCCGCCTCCGCCCTCAAGCCCCTTGTTCCTGAGTGCTTCGAAGAATCCGTCAATTGAACCCACCTTGACAAACCGATCCACAAAGTAGTCGGGAAGGACAGAGACAGCCCCAAGATCCTTGATTCTGGCTTCGAGTGATTTGACCTTTGAAATCAGAGTAATGTTGTTGTTGCCCGGCCTGCTTTCGGAGGCAAGATGATGATTTTGAAGGCTCATGACTACCTTTTTCTGACCAGCTACGTTCTGCATTTACTTGATGATTGACATTAACAGCTTTACGCAAGTCACGATCTAGTGGTTCACGAGTGAGAAAGTGAGCGACTCTGAAAATCTTGCTTCCGACCTATCATCTTTCTTGGCTCAGGTCACCCTGATGCTCCGAGAATCACTTTTATCTTTCCTGCACGCGAAGTGACTTACATATTATTCGTATTAATGCAGATAGAGGTAGAGTGCTTTCAACAATTGAGTTCACCGCAATCCGGATCGATGTCATCACCAAGTGATGATGGCAAGTCTCCGGGATATTTGAAGAGAGAGGAGATAATCGGCAAGCCTGTGGTTACAACAGACGCGATAATAATTGGCAACGTAAGAGACATCGCTGTTTCAATCGACGGCAAAGTCGCACTCCAGGTAGACAGGAAGATCAGCGAAAGAACGCGAGGTGGGGCTGAACAACAGCAGGTTCCCAACGAGATTTTTGTAAGTTCGGAAGAAATCCAGGCCGTGGGCGATGTCGTACTTTTGAGGTATGCTTCTAGGCCTGGGGTCGTGCCTCGTTCAGCTGAGGCTGCGAAACCTCCAGCACCAGTTCCCCCGCAGGCGGCGGCTCCTGGCGCAGTTGTTGCTTCACCGCCGCCACCCTTTCTAGGCACTACGACTGTCCAGTCCAAGATCTGTCCGAATTGCAAGTACTCGAACAACGCGACGTCACGCTTTTGTATAAAATGTGGGACTTCGCTTACCTCGGTCAGCCCTTCTTAGAAAGACCATTTGAGAGCTCACCTTTGGAACGCAGGTTGCCCTAACGTCATTCTGCGAAGGTAAATTCAACTCCGCTGAATTCGCCTGTAAGCTTGTGGACACGCCTTCTGATGGCATCGTAAGAGCTGCTCTGGCCCCTTCCTGAAAGTGAATCGCTTACCAATTGGGCAATCTCCTCCATCTGGGGCTCGCGCATGCCGCGCCGAGTCACTTCGGACGTGCCGAGCCTGATACCTGTGTCAGTTATGATGTCGAGCTGCTCAAGCCGCTTTGCGACCTGTTTTGATTTGGCTTCGTCATATCCGAGTAGCACCTGATGCGATTCCGTGAATCCATACTCTTTGCATTTTACGGGAATTTTCAGATCGTCGAGTGATCGAGCAAGGGACTTTGAGTTCTTCACTACCTGTGAGGCATACTTGCTTCCAAACTTGATGAGTTCGAGAAGCGAATAGCAAAGCGACGCAACCCGATTCCAGTGAATGTTGTCAACGATTCCGGGATAGACCTTTGAGTCTATAGTCGAGAAGACCTCTTCGTCGTTTGACAGGATCAAGCCTCCCTGAGGGCCGAAGAACGACTTGTGGGTCGACCCCATCAGCACGCTGCACCCCTCATTCAGAGGCTCCTGGAACTTGCCGCCGGCTATCAGCCCCATTACATGCGAGCCATCGTACACAGTAATTCCACCATAGCGCTGTGGCAGCGAATCCTCGATGTCGTAAGGGAATGGTATGAAACTAGAACCGAATATGGTCATCCGCGGCCTCTCCCTTTCAATCATCTTGCGTGTTGCATAGGGAATAATGTTCATGGTCTTGCCGTCATACGGAAAGTACAGGTTACGAAGCCCCAGCAGCCCTCCGAGTCCGAGGTTCGAAGATCCAGGGTACCCGCCGAACTTTGGTGGGCAGGTGACGACCTTGTCGTGACTCTTGAGGAACGAGAGGAAGAGAATAAGGGAGCAGGTGTGCCCCGAAAGTGGCCGCACGTCGGCGTACTTTGCTCGGTACAACTTTTTTGCGAGATCGACCGCTAAAAGCTCTACCTGGTCTGTGAACTTTGTCCCCATGTAAAAATGGTCCCGTGCAGTATACCTGTTGGAGAGGTCTCCGCTCAGGAAACTTCGTGCGTCGAGGCTGGCGAAGTTCTCAGAAGCAATCAGATTAAGCGTTCTCCTTTCGCGCCAATCTTCGTGCTGTTTCACGAGGTTCTTTAGTTTCCTAACATACTCCAACACGTTCTCCTCGCCAGAGCTTGACTTGTTCATATCGAATTTCGGACTCTCTTTTTTCTTGGTGTGGTATCTCCGCTCGGATTCTAGTTATGCACTTTTCGTAGGCTATCTGATCTTGCGGCAAAGAACTATGCTGATGTCTTCGTAGCTTCCTCACTCTTTATGAAAAGATCCAGCATCCTACCAGAGACGTAACCCTCTTCCGCAATGTTGACGTTCTTGAACCCGATTTCGAGTAGTTGATCGCTGATATCTTTGGAGTACTCAAGTGCCTTCGGAACAGAATTGAAGTCGACCTCTACTAGAGCACCATTTCCAATGACTCTGACCCTCACAGTTGAAGCGCCAGTGATTTCCCTCACTGCCTTCTCGGCCCTCTCTATCATTTGTAGCGTTTGAAAATCAATCATCTGGCCGAAAGCAATTCTGCTCGAAAGGCAGGCTTCGCTGGGTCTATCCGCATTGGACAGTCCAACGTACCTTGCGACTTTTCGAATCTCGCTCTTCCCGATGCCGAGCTCGACGAAGGGTGCCCTGAAACCTGCTTCCCTTAGCGCCTTCACCCCGGGCCTTGGAGATTTCATATCATCAGCATGCGTTCCATCGACGCATACCTGGGCGTGATGACCCTCGGCAAGGGTTTCCATTGCCTGCGCAAGGTTAGATCTGCAAAAGTAGCAGCGATTGACCAAGTTTGCCACATAGCCACTCGTACCAAGATCGTCTTGTTTTACGATGAAGAGTCTGATCCCTATCTCCGAAGCAATGCGTTCGGCATTTTCGACTTCTTCTCTCGGAGTAGCGGGAGAGGTTGATAACACTGCGATAGAGCTCTCCCCGATTGCGACCTTTGCGGCATACGCCAAGAGGCTCGAATCAACTCCGCCCGAAAATGCCACAGCGCAGCTTTCGAACCTCTTAAACCAGTCAAGCAGCGATTTGAGAATCTCTCCGGGAGGCCTTTCTGACAAAGACTGATCGATCGAAATAGTACCTACCATATCATCCATGCCAATTCGTTTAT
The DNA here is from genome assembly GCA_021325255.1 of Nitrososphaerota archaeon. The sequence continues at coordinate 107,638 of JAJPHP010000064.1, forward strand.
CGCTCCAGACTATTAACGAGTTTCATTGTCAAGCCAAAGCGGTCCATGAAAGCGCCAAAACTTCAAGGAGGGCGCTCGGCAGACACAATTTCCAACAGTACTACTTTGTTTCGCTCACTCTTTCACTGCTCTCTTTCGCGATGTGCTTCCTTGCAGTTTCAGTTATAACTTCCAAAACATCGCGGAGCGGGATCTTTTGGTCATCTGAGATCTGTTTTGCTTCAGAAACCTCAGGCTTGATGCGAAGTCTTCCGTTTACATCTGCTATCTTCACTGAAACGTTTCCTCGGAAACCTTCGATTTCAATTGGCACAGAGATCTGGCGCCTCGGGACTATCAGACGAGTCCATTCTGTTACCTTCACGCCGAGCGTTCCAGTTTCTTCGATGAGAATCTCAGCGAACTTTTCAAAGGAATCCCTTTGGCACACGACGCGAATCGTGTCTCCCATTCTTCCCTTCTTTGCAAGGTATGATGATACCGTCGCGTCGTATGCGCCCTCTGAAATCAACCTGTCAATCGTTCTTCCTAGGACCTCTCCGGTCACGTCGTCGACATTGGTCTCTACTACGGCGACTGTGTCTTGTTCGAACTTTGTCGCGCTTGCTTTCAGATTGGTAGATCCAGCCCGGAAGGAACTGTCAGAAAAGGGGTCATTCGCGCCTGATCCTTTACTTGATGACGATGTTGGTGTCGAAGACATTGAAAGAGCCCTCTACATGCTCCCGCGTTTCTCAACGAGGAAAACTGCGAATGCGCATTGAAACCATGCTTAGCTATGGTCTCTTTTGTTTAAGATTTGCGCAGTGAAAATGCTCATCTTGCCATGGCTGGAATATTTTTTAATGCGAAAAGGGGTACTTCATTCTTGTTCAACTTCAAAGAAGTAGAGAGCGCAATTTGCCATGATTTCGATTGTGGGTTCGGGCAGAGTAGGAAGTACGCTTGCGATGATTTTGGTCCTGAGGAACGTGGACCACGTCACTCTCGTGGATATAATTCCAGGCCTGCCTGAGGGGGAAGCTCTCGACCTAAGCCACATGGCTTCGGAGGTCGGCGTGGACAGGAGGATTATCGGATCAAACGATTACTCCTCTCTCAAGGGATCCGACATCGTTGTGGTGACCGCGGGTCTTGCTCGCAAGCCCGGGATGACAAGGATGGACCTACTAACAAAGAACGCGGGGATAATCGCCTCGGTCTCACGCGAGGTCGCAAAGTACGCTCCCAATTCGAAGCTCATAATGGTGACGAACCCGCTCGATGCGATGACCTACGTCGCCCTAAAGACGACGGGGTTCCCGAAGAACAGAGTATTTGGCATGGGAGGGATGCTAGACCTATCGAGATTCAAGCAACTCCTCTCTGACTACCTTCACGTTTCCAGGGGCTCCATCGACGCGCTCGTCATCGGTGAGCACGGAGAGTCAATGACACCGCTTCCAAGTTACACTTCGGTTAACGGAATTCCGCTCAGAAACCTGCTTTCAGATCAGCAGATTGACGAGGCGATAGACAAGACAAGAAAAGTCGCCGCTGAGGTTATCGCGAAAAAGGGGGCCACCTTCTACGCGCCAGCAAACGGCATATCCCGTATGGTCGAGGCGGTTCACTACGACAGAAAGGCCCTGCTTCCAGTGTGCGCCTATCTGGAGGGCGAGTACGGCCTCTCGGGGATATGCATCGGCGTGCCTGCGATAATCGGAGCAAGTGGGGTGGAAAAGATAATACAGCTGGACCTCAAAGGAAAGGAAAAGGAATCCTTCGACAAGGGCGCCTCAACGCTCAAAGAAGCGCTCGCATCGCTTCCTCCGACTTGATGCGCGAAGGTAGATATCTCTCTCTCAAGCTGAATACCGAGAAATAGTCTCTCATCCATACCTGTGAGAGAGTCCTCTTCCCCACCGAGGGAACTTCCACTCTATGTTCGTGTACGGGCAAATTATCCTACATGCGCCGCACTCCACGCAGTTATCGTAGGATACGACATTCTCCATCAACCCGTTTCTCTCCTCCCACTTGTACACGTCGGCGGGGCAGAGTATCATGCAAGGTTGGGGTGAGCCGTTTATTCCAGCACATTTTCTGCAAACGTCCTGCTCGAAAATAACAAGGTGTGGCCTCTCGTCCAGCTTGTACTTTGCGAGGTAAAGCTTCTCCTCGACCGAAATGCTCTGCTCCCTGGCTGCAGGCTGAACTGAAGCCGGAGCGGTGGTCGATGTCGGAGCTCCAGTCGATGGCGGTGAAGTCGAAGGCGTACTCTGCTGTTGTTGCTGGCTCATTTTCTCGAACTTTTCTATCTCCTGTTTGGTTCTTCTTACTTCCCTATCTTCCCATGTACAATTTCTTCAGCTCAGGATACTCTGCGATACAATCCGTACGCATCTCTCAGGACCCCGAGGCGGCCCCTCTTTTCAAAGAGCTCCTTCTTCATCTCCTTGATGTGCTCCTCCTTCGGCCTCCCATCGACGTCAAAGAAGCGGTAGAGCATAGAATTCATCAACTCAGGGTACAGCGTCAGGAACTGCTTGTTCTTTGCAATGTATCCAGGAACATCCCTGAATTTCTTGAGATCCTTCAAAACGAAGCTGCTTTCGAGTAGCGCCCGATATCTTGAAAGCTGGTCGGCGGTGAACTGGCCGTTTCCACTCTTCTTCGTTTCGACGATTGTCTGACCAGCAAACTTGCCCGAAATCATGGCGAAATTCGTCCCCTCCCAAGTTAGGGCATTCACCAACATCGCGGCGTCACCCGCTACGAGCATGCCGTCCGTGTAGAGTGGAGGAATCTTGTCGTAGCCTCCCTCCGGAATCAGGTGCGCCGTATACTCGCGCAGAGCCGCACCCTCCATCAGGGGCTTGATCGATGGGTGGGACTTTAACCACTCGAGGATCTGTTGCGGCTTTGTCTTGTAAGCGGCCAGATCGCTCATGATTGCGCCCATGCCAAATGATATCGTGTCTTTGTTCGTGTAGATAAAGCCAGCAAACTCTTCATTGCGTCCGCCGTAGATCATGATCGCGACGCCCTCGTCTCCGCGGACGTTGAACCTGTCCTCGATCTTTTCTTTTGGAAGCGAGTAGGTCTCTTTGACCGCGACCGACATATCCTCGGGCTTCCACTCCTCGTGGAGCCCTGCTCCTTTTGAGATTAGAGAGTTTGCACCATCGCACGCGATTACTACGTCAGCCAAAAGGTCCCCCCGGTCGGTCGAAACGCCGTTGATTTTGTTGTTCGAGTCATGGAGAACACCTGTCGCGGTCGTTCGCGTCAGGAGGACTGCGCCAGAGGCCTCGGCCTGTTGCGCGAACCATCTATCAAATCTTGCTCGGAGGGCCGTGAAGCTGTTAAAATCCTTGACAAACTTCTGGTTTCGGTGAGCAATCTGAACGTGCGACTCGCTTGAAAGCAGCCAGTACTGGTACTCTATCACCCTTCGCTCGATTGGGGCGGTCTTCCAAAACTCTGGCACGATCTCCGCGGTGGGCTTTGTGAAGATTATGCCTCCGAACATGTTCTTCGCACCAGCAAAGTCCCCGCGCTCCAAGATCACGGTGTTTAGTCCTGCTCTAGAAGTGGTTATTGCGGCTGCGACCCCCGCGGGACCTGCGCCGATGACCGCCACGTCGTACTTTTCTACCATACTACCTTGGCCCTCACCCTCGCTGTCTATACATTTCTACTCTGAACAAGATTTCAGGACGCTGACGCCCTCGCAAGACCCCTCCGCTTTATCTCATCGATAAGCAGAGGCACTACGCGGAAAAGGTCTCCGACAATTCCAAAGTGCGCCACGCCAAAGATCGGCGCATCAGGGTCCTTGTTTATTGCAACTATTGTATCGGAGTTCTCCATGCCCACCAAGTGCTGCACTGCTCCTGAAAGTCCTACAGCGAAATAGAGCCTTGCCCTAACCGTGACGCCCGTCTGTCCCACTTGGTGATCCTTTGATATCCACCCAAGATATACGACCGCACGCGTCGCCCCCACCTGGCCCCCGAGGGTGCTTGCTAGTTCATCTACCAGGGCAAAATTCTTTGGATTCCCCAACCCTCTTCCACCCGAAACAATCACGTCAGCTCCTTCAAGCTTTGCCCCTGCTTTTTCTACAGGTGTGAATGAGATTATCTTTTCTTTGATGTCATCCTCGTTGAGCTCAACGGATTCCTGGATGATCTCACCATCTCTTCCCTGAATCCTTGGAGGCATCTTCATCACTCTTGTCCTGACGCTCGCCATAGTGGGCTTGTGCCTGGGGCAGACAATCGTGGACATTTCTTTGCCTCCAAAGTCAGGCCTTGTTCCGTTGAAACCTCCCTTTTCGTCTACATCGAGGGAGGTGCAATCAGCTATGAGGCCTGTTTCTATGATGGTAGCCAACACTCCCGCTAGGTCTCGTCCGTTGTACGTTCCACCCATCAAGATCACTTCAGGATGGAACTTGTTTGAAAGTTGGGCAAACGCTTTCCCATATGTCTCGCTTCTGTAATCCTTCATCACCGGATGTTCGATGATGTAGACCTTGTCTGCGCCGTATTCGAACGCCTCCTTTGCCAGGTTTTTTACATCGTGTCCAAGTACTATTGCGCAAACCTTCGTTCCGTATATTCGAGATAGTCTCTTCCCTTCGCCCATGAGTTCCCATGAGACGCGGGCCGCCTGGCCATTTCTGTGCTCAACGTAAACCCAGACATCGCCGTGCTCTCCGGGTATTGGGGTCCTTTCTTGAACGGGTGGAGCACTCGCGACGGCAGCACTTGGCGGTGGTATTGCCGATGAATTTGCAGCGACCGGATTGGAAGGTTCGACTTGATCTGGAATCACTCCTCCGGAGACCTTCTTGCCAAACGCTCCAATCTGCACCAACCTGTCAACGAGCCAGACAGCGGCTTCCTTTGGATTTTGATTCGCGTCCTTGACTTCTCCCTTCTTCTTTGGAGGAGGCGTTACAACTTTCTTAACATAAGTTGGCGAGCCGCCCAATCCGATACGCTTGGGATCAGCCTGCACTGTGTCCTTGTTGAGAATTGTAATCTTTGCCTTCTTTGCCCTGAGGAGGCCTTCAACCGAAGCCTGCCTTGGTTCATTGGCGGCCTCAGTGATAGTCAACGCACATGGGATTGGAACCTTGACGATCTCGACGCCGTCGTCCACTCTTCTTTCGGCTTCGACGGTTCGGTTCTGCAGATCGACCTTCAAAATCTTTGACGTATACGTGACGACCGGGAATCCTAGTCTGACGGCTACGCCAGGACCAACCTGACCGGTCTCACCGTCGATTGCTACCTTGCCGAAGAAGACGATATCTGTCGGCCCGTTGGTGTCCTCTATCTTTTTGATAGCTTTCCACAAAGCATAGGAAGTGGCAAGAGTATCCGCGCCACCAAACGCTCTATCTGTAAGTAGGTATGCCTGGTCGACGCCCATGGCAATCGCTTCCCTCAGACTCTGTTCTGCCTGAGGAGGTCCCATCGTAACGACGCTGACGTTTGCACCAAACGTATCCTTAAACTCCAGAGCTGCTTCAATTGCGTTGAGGTCGGTCGGATTTACAACCGCTGGTACACCCTCACGTATGAGGTTGTTTGTTTTTGGGTCGATGCGCATATCATTGGTATCTGGTACTTGCTTGATGCAAAGGATGACATTGAGAGGCAATGTTGACGAAGAATGCACACCCTGGCCAATGAGAAACTAGAGACGGCTGAGATAATTTGCCCGTTTTTTCGATATTAAAGTAGTTCTGAGACCTTCAGTCTTTTTCTTTTTTAACGGCTGGTTCAGAAGTAAGTACGATCGCCTTACACAGACCACAAACCCGCGGAGAAGTGGATACGGAAAAATTGCATTCAGTAGCTGACATTTTGAAAGCAGTGCGCAACGGGACTTTGAACGTCGGCGATGCACAAACACTCCTAAGGCTAGACGCCATTGCAATTTTGGGCGACATTGCAAGGATCGACGCTACGCGATACCTGCGCCGTGGCGTCCCTGAAATAATCTATGCTGCCAGTAAGAAAGACTCACATCTCGAGGCAATCGTGTCCGGGCTGCTTGAAACTCGATCGCGGCGCCTCAAAGAATCTCCAGGAACATCCGGAGAGTTTTCCATGCCTATCGTATTCAGCAAGATACGCGATCACGGTCAGGCTGAGGTAATAATCAATGCCGTGAAGCGATTCAACGCTCTGGGGATGGGCAGTGAACTCGACAAAAGGAGAGCAAGCGATTCAAGGACACGAAGGCATAAGTTTGTTGCGACTTTCGATGAGAGCGCAAACATTCTCACAATAGCTGAAGAATCGAATACAACCTTGCGTACGCGGAAAAGGGAGGGGAAGCTCAAACGACGCATGAAAAAGACCGCTACCGCTTCCAAGGGGCGCGTAGCGCTTATCTCAGCTGGAACTTCTGATATCCCTGCCCTAAATGAGGCGGAAGCAATGCTTCGCATCCTCGGGTGTGAAACTCTGAGGTTCAACGACGTAGGGGTCGCGGGACTGCACCGCTTATTGCGGCCAATGAAAGAAATAGCGAGGTTTGACCCGGATGCAGTAATAGTTGCCGCTGGAATGGAGGGTGCACTACCTTCGATTGTTGCGGGGCTCTCCGCCGTTCCAGTTGTTGGGTTACCAACATCTGTCGGATACGGGTACGGCGGTCGTGGCGAAGCGTCACTAATGAGCATGCTTCAAGCCTGCCCGCTAGGCATTGCTGTCGTCAATATAGATGCGGGCGTGGCTGCAGCGGTCATTGCATATCTCATAGCAAAGAGGAGCCACCAGCGATGAGAGCCCGAAGAGGCACTGTACCTTTCCAGAGATCATTTTATCAGGTCTAGTTAAAGTCATTATCTCAAACCAAGATTGCACTCACTCGGAATTCTCTCATGTCACGCAGTCTAGTGCCTCATAACGACAACATGACAAATAATTGACCATGCTCCCTGAAAGAATTGACATTTCACGATAATTTTGGAGTAAGAACCTCCAGATAATCATAGCATTGACGTCACCAAAGCTAGAAGCTGCCAGGAAAGATAATCGATTTCTCACAAATCTCGCTGACAGAATCTCTACGATTCCGAGGACGCTTGAAACCAAGCACACATCGGAGAACCTCAACGGCCTCGTTAAGGAGCGCAAGAATTATGGAGACCAACTCTTGAGTGCAGGAACTGTGCTGCTGTTGATACCGGATCCGGTAACAAGCACGGCGGCCATACCGGTCTTGGCCGCGGGAAGGGCTATGAAATCGAGGCAGTCCAGCAACCTGAAGGACGTATACAAGAACCTCTCAGAGACTATAAGCTCCCTCGCTTCAGTATCTTCCTCGCTTTGATAGACGCCTTGGACCTAGCCGCCTGAAGCGTCTTCTCATCCTTGACCTCTAGGAAAGAATCCAGCTCCGGATCGAGTTCCTGCAACTCCTTCTCAACTGAGACGTACTTGATCGCAAAGAGCCCTTCGACGAGCGCCGCGAGCTCCGATCGAACATCGTCTGAAGACTTGGTTCGCGACTTTGACGCCCTGACGAAAGCCTTCCTCCTGTATACAGAGAGAAACGGCTCGAGTCTACCATCCTTCCACTTTGGAATCGCGAGGTCGTAGCCCTGCGCAGCTTCGTAGAGTGCGAGAGCTACATTTGGTTTGAGCAACGGTACTCTTTCCGTGGTGAGCAGGCATAGTTCAGACTTTGAGGTTTCAAAGGAGTCGAAGAGTGCGGTCATAGGACTCTCGCCCTTGCGACAGCTCAGTACCTTCGCGCCGAAGGGAGCTATCGCCTCGACCAAAGAGAGGTCTGGTTCCCTCCCAAAGACAACAATCAGCTCATCTGCGACTGTCCAGACCGAATCCAAGACATATTCGAGAAGAGTTCCGCTTTCTTTGGATTCAAATTGTCTCGATATTGTATTACCTTCCATTCCTGTGGCGAAAATTATTGCGCCTCTTGTGTTTCCTGCGGGCATGTCGATGACCGAAACCTACCTTTCTCTACCACTCGGAACAATACTCTTGAACCATTTTTCTAGCTTTGGTTTCATTTGTCTTCGCCACGAACCTTTGAAGGAGAAAATACACAGGGTGTGCATGGGTCAAGGATTCTTTTTCTTCCGCACTCTGTGGGGGCTATGACGTGGTGAAAGAAAAGCAAATGATTGCTTCCCATTACAGTTATAAGTGAACTTTCAAGCTTATTTCTTTCGGGCTGGTGCATAGTAATTCCGATTGTGGACGAGCTCACCGAAACAAGCACCCGCACATCCTATTGACGACAACCTAGATGAATCCTACGACACCATTGACTGCGACGTTTTGATAGTCGGAGCTGGCGGCGCCGGAATGCGTGCCGCCATAGAGTGCTTCGACCGCGGAGTTCGCGTCTTCCTTGTCTGCAAATCACTCCTAGGCAAAGCACATACCGTCATGGCTGAGGGTGGCATAGCAGCTTCTCTAGCGAACGTCGATCCTCAGGACAACTGGAAAGTACACTTTTCGGACACCATAGTCGAGGGGCAGTCCATCAATAACTGGAAGATGGCCGAGATTTTTGCAAAGGAAGCCCCCGACAGAGTAATCGAACTTGAGCACTATGGTGCTTTGTTCGATCGTACTCCTTCTGGGAAGATCATGCAGAGGCCGTTTGGCGCTCACTCTTACAGAAGGCTCTGCTACGTCGGTGACAGAACTGGACTAGAGCTCATCCGAACACTTGAGGACCAAGTGGTAAAGAGAAACATTCCCTATGAAGACGAGGTCGTCATATCCGGGATCTTCAAGGACAAATCAACGGGGGCCGTATCAGGGGCGCTCGGGATTAGGATCAGGACAGGAGAAATAATTCGGTTTCGGTGCAATGCGGTTGTTCTAGCAACGGGCGGCTGCGGAAAGGTCTACGAAGTCACATCGAACTCGTGGGAGAGCACCGGCGACGGGATAGCGCTTGCCTATAGGGCGGGGGCCGAACTCATGGACATGGAGATGATTCAGTTCCACCCGACGGGGATGATCTATCCTGCTGGCGTGAGAGGAATGCTCGTCACCGAGGCCGTTCGCGGCGAAGGTGGGATTCTCACCAACGCGAGGGGCGAGCGCTTCATGGAAAACTACGATCCGAAGAGGAAAGAACTCTCCGCGAGAGATGTCGTCGCAAGATCAATTTACACTGAAATCATGGCAGGAAGAGGGACGAAAAATGGCGCCGTGTATTTGGATGTCACACAGAGGGGCGCCGATTACATAAAGAAGAAACTGCCAAGCATGTACTTCCAGTTTCTGGAGTTCGCTGGCATAGATATCACAAAAGAGAAGATGGAGGTGGCACCGACAGTTCACTACCAGATGGGTGGAGTCAAGGTAGACCCGGAGACTTGTGAAACTAGCGTAACTGGGCTGTATGCCGCGGGTGAGGTCGCATCAGGGCTTCACGGCGCAAACAGGCTTGGGGGCAACTCGCTTTCTGATATTCTTGTTTTTGGTCGGAGGGCAGGTATAGCAGCCTCCGAGTACATCAAGCAAAAGAACCCAAAGAACGAACTTTCCGACGAGGATCTTCAAAAGGAGATTTCCCGCATCCTCTCGCCTTTTAGGACAACAAGCGGCGCGAACCCCTTTGAGCTCAAGGAAAGGATCGCGGCCGTAATGTGGCATTATGTTGGAATTGTGCGCAAGGAGGAGGACCTCCAAAGGGGTCTGGATGAGATCGGTAAAATCAGACTGGAATCGAAGAACGTCCAGGCGAAAGGACCTCGGGCGTACAACCAGTCTTGGGCCGACTCGCTTGCAGTGTGGAATATGGTGCTTGACTGCGAGTCAATTATCCGCTCGGCAATCGCCAGGAAGGAGAGCAGGGGCGCTCATACTAGATCAGATTACCCGAACAAGGATGACAGCAAGTGGATGGTTAACATTATCATCAAGCGCAGTGAAGACGGACAGATGACGCAGGAAACGGTCCCGGTGCCGAAGATGCCACCTGATTACGAGGCTCTGCTCAACCGCGAGGAGATACTAGCGTGGAAAGCAAACGTGAAGGAAGAGTAACCCAAGGACAAGACCAAAAAGTAGTCTGCGATAGACAGCTGAGAGGTAAGGAGAAAAAATCATGGAAAAGCACGCCGGTGTCGGCGAGAAAAAGCAGGTTACACTGAGAGTCTTCAGAGGGCTCGGGACTGACCGCTCTAAAGACAGGTATGAAGTTTTCACAGTCCCCCGTCAGGACGGAATGGTCGTCCTTAACGCGATACACTATATCCAGAGCCACTTTGATTCCTCCCTCTCGGCAAGGTGGAATTGCAAGGCCGGGAGGTGCGGTTCTTGCTCGGCTGAGATAAATGGATGGCCGCGACTCATGTGCAAGACTCCCGTCGACGAGTACGAGGGCGAGGAGATAACAGTCGAGCCGATGAAAGCCTTCCCGCTCCTTCGTGACCTGGTCACAGACGTTTCTGCGAACTACGAAATCGCCAAGGCGATGCCTCCCTTCACGCCAAAGGAAGCCCCGGATCATGTGTGGAGCATGCAGCAAATCGACGTCGACAAGGGGCGAGAGTTTCGCAAGTGCATCGAATGCTTTCTCTGCCAGGATATCTGCCACGTCGTGAGGGAGCACAAGGCCAACTACATCGGTCCCAGGTGGGTGGTCAAGGCGGCCTCGTTCGACATGCACCCGATGGACGCTCTAAATCGTTCGGATTTCATGAAAGAGTCCGCGGGTCTGGGATATTGCAACATAACAAAATGTTGCCAGGAGGTCTGCCCCGAGCACATCATTATCACCGACGATGCAATCATCCCCGAAAAGGAGCGCATCGTAGACACTCATTACGACCCTCTTGTTTGGATTTACGAGCAGATCAAGGGCACGTCAAAGGGTAAGAAGAAATCCAAGAAAGAATAGTGGCCAGGACGCACTCGTTTTCTCTCCAGGAGTACTTGCAATTGTTTGACCCGGTGTGGAATGCGGAGTTCCAAATTCAGAGATTTTGGTGCCAGAAGCACAAGTAGAATGATAGCCTGCAATCGAGAAAATCTCCTATGCCTGGCCTATTGCTCCGACTGGCAAGACAGTGGGTGGCTGGCGAGAGCGCATCGTCGGGCATAGATCGGGCAAAAAAGGCTAACGCTCGTGGAATTCTGGCCCTGCTCAACCTTCTTGGCGAGCACCTTGCGAGTCGGGAAGAAATAAAAGAAGTAGTTTCGGAGTACGAGCATCTCCTTGAACTCATAAGCGAGAGCAAGGTGAACTCTCAGGTCTCCGTCAAACCGACCCAGCTCGGGTTGAATCTTGACTTTGATTTCTGCGTTTCAAATTACCTCCAAATCGCAAGGTCATGTGAGCAACACGAAAAGAACTGGCTCTGGATTGACATGGAGAACTCGCCATATACCCAGAAGACTCTCGACCTTTACAAGATAGTACTCGAAAGCTATCCGAATACTGGTGTGGCAATCCAAGCCTATCTCAGGAGAAGTGAAGGCGACCTGAGGAAGATAGTCGAGATCGGAGGGAAGGTGAGGCTCGTCAAGGGCGCGTACAATGAGCCGCCTGAGATTTCGATCAAGGGAAAGGACAAGGTACGCAAGAACTACGCTCGTCTGATGGAGATTCTATTCTCGCTGGGAGACAAGAAGAAGGGGAATTTTTTCGCCGTGGCGACGCACGACAGGAAGCTAGTAGACCTCTCAAAAGAACTGGCAAAGAGTTACGGCGCCAGTAGTGGCAACAATGACGGAGGCTCGATCTTTGAGTACGAGATGCTCATGGGAGTGAGAGACAATCTCAAGTCAGAGCTTGCGACTGAGGGGTTTCAGGTGAGGGAGTACATCCCTTATGGGCCTCAGTGGTTGCCCTATTCGATTCGAAGAATTCGAGAGAAAAAGAGCAACATCTTCCTTCTTGCACGGTCACTCTTCAGCGGCTGATTGGATCGAAGTGAATAGGAAGAGTAATGACCGAATGCTTTAGGCTCAAATAACTCATTAGACTAAGGGATCTTTACTGCGCGAAAAGTTGTCGAATGCCCCACTGCACAGTCAGAGACTACGCAGAACCTTCTCCCCTGGTTATCTCCGTACACTGTCTCGCCTCGATAGAACTCACGCTCACAGCTTTAGCACGCGTTGGCGTATTCTGCAATCCTTAGCGTCAAATTCGAAACCTCTGTTTTGACTCAATCATCCTACAGTGAACGTGCTACTGGTTATTCTCCCTGACTTCTCGCTTCCTTTTTCCCTCTCCTCAATCTGCCTCCGTTCTCAATCCGAACGAGATTTAGACGCGAGCGGTAAAACCAGTTGGCAGAGGAAAAGGAGATTCGGAAGCCGTGAAAAAGCCACAGGGAGTTCGAGATATATCTACGCTGAAGCATTAGACGTAAGGAATTTTACAGAAATCTTGCGGCACCGTGAGGTCTTCTCGGGCTTGCCAACCTACTGCTGGCTTGCTTGATCTTTCTTCAGACGGTAGCCGTACTGCTCCAATTCTCTGAGAAAATCCCACTGTTGCTTTACGCTCACACCCTTCCCAATCTGTCGTATTCTTCGCGTAAGTTCATTCTTCGAACGCGCAAAGTCTGCAGGGACATGTAGGGCAATGAGGAACCCCTTAGTCGCGAACAAGTCCTTCCAGTCCTTGGGGTAGGCGAAACCGGCCGGGGTGAAGTCAAGTGGCAGCAGTTCATCAGGAGGTTTTTCATCGCGATCCTTGTTTTTGAAGAGGTATCCGATGTAGCCCGCACTTGCCTCCTCCTGTTTCTTTTTTGGCTTTATTACACGATCTATAATCGAAGGATCGTGTGTCCTTCCGACAACCGTGAATGTCCTTCCCTGATACCTTGCTGCTGCTTTTTCCCTGCTGATGAGTTCCTTTGGAGGGGGTCTGCCTCTTCCGAAGTAGCCTGCGATGTGTATCTGAAGTATGCTCCGTTCGGGTTTGTAGCCGAAAAGCTCGAGATACTTTCTTATCTCCTCTCGCCGGCTTTGGGGAATCTGACTTTGCACGACCCCTTCTAGCGTTTCAAGAGTCTGGGCAGGGAGAGTTCTTCTTCTTGCTCTCGTAATTTGTTGCTCTGTTTCAGATGCAGCCATTTTTACTCAACAGAAGATTAGACTGATTTTCCTGCCTAACGAGAATGAATGGTACATGCATGCTATGAGTGTTTGTCCTAAGGGCTAAAGGACTGATAGAACAGGTTACCTTTTGTGATTTCTCCGAAATCTCTCGGAGTCATTTCTCTCAGAATAAGAGCTTCGCCTCGGCAAACAAGTTACTTTGCCTTTGATCTGCCGCGCCTAGACCTCTTCAGCTCTGCCTTTGACTTTCGACCGTGGCGCCACTGGGTCCCTCTTCGCTTCCTTGTCCTAGCCGCATTTTCGGCGGATTGGCGCCTGTTCCTTCTTGCTTGTGCCTCATCGGGATAGTATTCTTTCCTAATTTCGCTACAGCTTGCGACCATCGATTTATTCCCTCAACTCTCTTTCTCTTCACGTTTCTCATGTGGCATGTCTTTGTGAACAGTTGCCCAGGCAATCTGTTTTGAACGTCTTGGACTCATGCCTCGGTTTCTCTCGGACCTCTCGATATGCTGTGCTTCCCTCTTCGCTTTGGACGAGTGTCGGTGTCCTTTCCCGCCAGCGCTGCCTTTTCTCTTTCTTGGCATAGTATGACTCTCAACACCCCTTGTGTTTTGTCCTCGGAAAATGATGTGGAATCGTGATTATCTAGTATTGTGCAACGTCAATATCGATTTATCTTCGATCTGGAACTCGAGAGTGTTTTCTTGGCTCTCGTCTAGATTGATTATTCATGATTCATTGAAAAAGGATGATTCGTTGCCCAATCTGGTTCATTGGAATACACGGAGAATTCGGCCATCATGACACTCTGCTATTCTTTCTTGCTCTGGTCTTCCGTGAAAAACTTATCAAAATGAGGCACCCTTCACTAACAGAAAGAGTGGCGATCAACTGATAGATTGAGTCAGGAGAAGGAACAACAATCGGAACAGAGTCTGAAAAGGATCACTTGGCAATCTGAGAACTGTTTATCTTGCAAGTGGTTCCTTCCTGCGGATCCACTAAACGCGGATATTCTCTCGAATGGCAAGTGCCTAGAACCCAACTTGAAGAAATTCGAGCTAATCGTTACTGGGCGAGACTGGTGCAACAAGTTCGCCGAAATCACGCAGACGCAGATAGATAAGCTGCAAGAAAAAGCGATGAAGGGGAGTTGAAATACTGAAAAAGCACTCGCTCGCACTACCGCACTAACATTTCATCCTCTTTGGCTTTATCGTTTCCTGCTTTATATGGCGAGTTATCTCCGTTCTGTACCCTCCTCTCGGGGGTACGATAGCTCTTTCTGGACAACAGTCGAAGTCTAAAGATGAGTGGAGTGGAATGTCCTCCTCTGAACAGTTTAGGAAGCATGGACGATGTATCGCAGCACGCGCGGCATTCTTCTTCACGCCCGTTTGAAGACTCCTGATGGGGCGTATAAATTGGGTCGAGAATTTATATGATGACAAAGGGATGTGCTGATTATCGCCTAATAATACTGCGGGACGATACAATATTTGTGAACTCCACCGTCATTCCACTGAATTCCTAGCTGCAGATTCTCTTCCCACAACCTGTTACAAGTCCGCGGCGGAATTTCCAAAACATCCTCGAAAATCCGAAAATCCAACTGGCGCCCTAATACCTTCCTCATAGCTAAACTGAAGGCTTCATTGCTCACGGTTTCCCGCTTTAAATACCATGATAGCACCG
>JAJPHP010000077.1 GCA_021325255.1 Nitrososphaerota archaeon
GTGAATGCTATCAGCCGGATGTACGCTTCTGGGTAATGAAATGGTTCGCCCACCTTTCCGTCGTTTTCCTTCTTGAGCTCCTCCCTCCAATCGTCCATGATCTTTTCTTCTAGCTCCAGCTGTCCCCTTCTGACAAGTTCGTCGTTGTACTTGCTCCAGTCTCTGTCGTCTGACATACCGTGAGAATGGGTGCCTCAGTACAAGCACACTTGAGCCAAAATTCCTAGACTACGCGCTCGAATCGTGCAACACAGTAAAAATGGGTTTGTATATATCTCATCTTATCCCAGAACGAAGAAATGAGGGAAATCAGAGACTACGTCAAACCACTAGCGGAATCCGACCGTAAGCTGCTAGAGTCGTCCACTCCTTGGAGAAAGCCAACGAACGACTGATTAAACTGATCCTTTTGTTTTTGGGAATGCGAAATACCTGTCATGACTAAGCTTTCTGTCAAAGGATCTACAGTCCTTGTGCAAGAACCGTCTCTTTTGTCGGAATTTGTTTTGATCATCAGTTTGGTTATGTCTTTCTCATGGTGCACTTTTTCTCTTATAATGGTTTGAGTAATAGCCACAATTCAAATTATCTTTATGATACAGCCGGCCATTTGGTAGTTCCAATAGAATCCTGAACAGTTAGCCCATGGCGACTGGATATAGACGAGACCAAAGCCGAAATAAATGAATGTAAACGAAACGTGACCCGTTGCAGTGCCAAGGACGAAAGTGTGACCTAACTGGATGGATACTCGTGCTGGCACAATTGGCGCTAGCACCAAGAGAATCACACAGACCGCTGCAAGAGCGGAAACGATACTGAGTCTTTTCTTTGCACGTACGCGCAATATTAGTTACACCATGCTCAAGAGATCGAGCGGTAACTGGAAACGGTTCCAGATGGAGATCGACAACAGAAATGACAAATGAAAGAGCGTTCTATTTCACCCTTGATTGGTTTGTGATTGGGCCGCAACATGGAATGGTGTAGTTGTTTAAACCTTCGATGTCTACCAAATAGATCGCAATTTTGCTGGGAACGTAAGGATCTTGCGAATTAGCGAAGAAAACTTGCCCGTCGTAACTGTATGAATTAATAGTGGTATTAAGCGCAGTCTCAGCTTGCTTTATGGTGGTCAAGACTTCTAGCTGATCGATCGAGCATCTTTCCGCACTACTCCACGAGCTTGTCGAACCATTCGAATCAACTACTCCTACGGAAACAGGGCATTCGGACAGTCCAGGCGTCAACCCAACGCTTCGCTCCCAGTCGGAAAGGTTCACTTCCAAAGACTCAGGGGCAGAGGTTATTGGATCGAACTTTAACACAAGCTGTCGAGAGCCGCTCGCTGGGCCCAAGTATGTCGCGCTCGAGAGAAATGGCAAGACCGTGCCCGAGAACCTGACCTGACGCCCGTAATTGGAAGCCACATTGCTTGTTGTAGTGTGCAGTGAGTTGTAAGTGATCCCGATTCCAAGTGAGGATATGGTAACTATTACAACCAACATCGCGAGCATCAATGAATGCGACGGGATCTGCTGCTTCACTCCTTCTTTCTCAATTGCTGCTTAGCAAAACCACATTGTCATACCAGTTCTTTTGAGACCAATTTGCAGACCACCAATCATTGAGATAGAGCTCTACAATTACCGTTGAGTGGCCCTGAACATAATACGATGCATCAATGCTCGCCGTGTGCCATCCACTGTCTGTCACTCCACCTCCTATCAGATTTTGCGAGTCAAGCACCACATTGCCGTTTGGATCTATCACTTCAAATTGGGCATTAGTCACAGTGCTACCAGAATACGTCGATGTCGCTCTCCACTCAAACGACACGACAAAGGTTCCTGAT
Source organism: Nitrososphaerota archaeon (assembly GCA_021325255.1). Next base: position 1,856 of record JAJPHP010000077.1, read on the forward strand.
CCCGACCAAGTGACTGTACTGCACATTCCTGAAAAGCCTCCTGCGTTGCTGTCTCCTGATATAAGGGCAGAAGGTGCGGGATCTCCAGTAGACGTGTCTTTAGAAATCTGGTAACCAGTATTGCCACAAATAGCCCAGCTATTCAGGCTGTTCGAAAATTGGTCATTGATGAGATGATTGCTTATTGAAACATCATCGTACCAGTTCTCCTGGTTCCAGTTTGTCGACCAAGCGTCATTCATATAGAGCCAGATTTGTATGTTCGTGGCTCCTCCTAGCGCACTCGTGATATCAGTAGAGAAGTATTTCCAACCAGTATCTGTAGTACCACCCTCAACTAAGTTGGCTTGATAAAGGACAGTGTCACTGCCTACTTGGATTATTGCAACCTGCGCATTTGTTACGGTACTAAGGGTTGTCGACGATTTGGCTCTCCACCAGAATGAGAGGACATATGGCGTACCGGAAGGCAGGCTGTCCAACGTTATCGTCTTTTGCATCTGAACCTGACCACATGCGCTACAGTCCCCACTGATGAGGGCAGACGGTGCCGGTTGCCCGGTGCTGCTATCCGTCGTTAGAGTGTATCCGCTGTGGCCAGCATAAGACCACCCGTCCAGACCACTGCTAAAAGTATCTTGAAAAGTAGATGTGGTAGGGTTTGGTTGGTCGTACATCTGACCGAAATCTTGTGCCAAGTTCCAAGCGTCAGGCGTTCCTATTCCTGTGCAGTAATCCCATCCAGTAGTTGCACAGCTCCCGCTGTCACTTGTCGTAATGTCATTGAACGCCTTGTGGCCGTAAAAGCTATTGTAACCCAAATCATAAAGAGCCGGGTTCAGGAAACCAGCCCGCCAGTTCGACGAGCCAAGCTGCGAATTAACATAAGAATCAATGTCTGCCACCATCCCTGCTATCATCGGAGACGCAAAGCTAGTTCCTGCTGCCTGAATGAATCCACCGCTGTAGTAGACGGCAATGGCTGGTGCGGACGGGAATGCAAGATCCGGGTAATCTCTATAGCCATTGGACGGAGCTTTCACAGCCTCGCTCTTCTGGTACTGAGGTTGATTGTAGTAAGTGTTTTGGCCACCACCAGATAGGTGCCAAGCGGATTGCCCCAAAATACCGGGGCTGTTGCCAGGGTTATTGAGAGTGTCATCAACACCCCCAACAGCAGTGACGTATGGATCTGCTGCGATGGGATCGGTATTGGAATTTAGTCCTGAATCTCCGCTCGCTGCAACTATGCTCGTGCCGTTTGCCATGGCACTCGTTGTAAGCTGAAATATTTCATTGAGATCTGAAGTTGGGGCTCCCTGAAGCCATTCAGGAGCAACACTGGAAGTAATGACGTCCGGATTGTAGTGGTGTACCAACGCACCGAGGATATCGAACACTTGCTGCGACCACGTTTTTTGGTTATCATTCTCTGTAACCAAAACAATGTTGGCTGTTTGACCTGTCGCGCCAGACCATTCCGAATCTAATGCTTCTTCCACATCCCCTCCAGATGCGCAGCCTTCTGCAGGTATTCCACCGTTCAAGCTGATTTCTTGCAGTGAAGACCAAGGTATGCCGTAATTATTCCAGAAGGCAGTCACATCGGAAAGTGAAATGCCACATAGTGGAGCACCAACAATACCTATCGTCCTGCCCGCACCTTTGTGTCCGGCACTAAACATTGAGCTAAAGTCGTAAAATCCATACACATCAGATGGGATTAGAGAAGTGACCCCTCCGATACTTTGGGTGAAGACAAAGTTTGGAGTGTAGTCGTTGAGGCCTGTTATGTCGATGACCGTTCCATTGTTGACAGTCATAGGCATTACTGGATCACCAGAATTGGCGTAGAATGTTTCATTTTCATACGAATATAGGTTGATAGTGACTCCAAGCAATGCCTCCGCCCGTCCTATCGTAGTTCGTGTTTCCAGTTTATTCGTACTACATGGTTCCAAATTCTTCGCCGAGGAAAGGGAGCCATTGACATTTCTGGCGGTCCATGTGGTCGTACATTCTGCCACACCTGGCGCAAGCCCTGCTGAAGATTCCCAATTTGTCAAACTAGTTTCCACCGAGGCACGCGCAGACACGTTTCCGTGGCTCTCGAGAGCTAACTTGCTGTCATTGAGATAAAATCCGAGAGTGATTGTTTGCGAAACGTTTGCTGGGCCTAGATAAGTGGCATTTGCAAGGAAAGGCAAGGTGTCTCCCTTTAGCGGCAGAGAGACCGCGCTTGGTTGAGTCCCAGATGCCACGACAGACGGTGTTCTCAGAGTAGGGAATATCAAGAGAAGTAAGAATGCTACAAGCACAAACTTTATCGCGGAATCACGTGAGAAAACGAAAAATGGTGTAGCGGTATGCAAGGTGCTTCTAGAAGATGCGAATAGAGGTGTTATTTAATTATGATGTCCAGCATGTCGATAATCCTCAGTCATGGAACAAGAAAATCACCGTTTCCAGATTGCCATTGCTTTTGTTAAACCAATGCTGACCTTCAACTCCTGCACGAATTGGTTGCTTTCAGGGCACCGTGTCTTCTTTGGACTCCTCGCGATCACTGTCGTCGAAGTGAAAAAATGGCCATATCGAGGTGAAGAACGCTCGAATAGCGCTGAATGATTTATTCAGGCACTACTAGACACATGGCTTTGGCACAATAGTTCTTAGGCATCTCATCAAGGACATTTGACCAGCTCTCTCATCTTTCAGATTACATTCTCTCAAACCTCATGGTAGCCAAAGGAGAATGGTCTGATTACGAGAAGGGAAAGAAGAAGGAGTACGGAGAATTCGTCAGAAAGGCAAGGGAGTTTGTCTATGGAAGAGAATCTCCTTGGCAGGCGAATCCGGATAATATGGGTCAGCCCGCAAAGAACGATCCGAGAGCTCTTGTCATCTGCCTCCTCCTGAAGACATGGCTCCGCCTGCCATACAGGAATATCGTTTCGTTTCTTGAAGATTCAACTTATCTATGGCCGATCATCGGACTGAGGGAACTTCCTGGCAGGATGGATCTTCAGAGAACGATGATTCGTCTGACAAAGGAGTATCTGTCCGAGCTCAATTCTTTCATTGTCGAGGAAGGTTACTACAGGAAAAAAGAGATTCAGGAGAAGAAGATAGGCGCACCTGTGCTGTTGATAGCACCGGCTTCTCGATAATGAGATTCGTGAGATGGTTTGACGTCAGGCACGGGAAGAGGAAGACAAAGAAGGGACGAAAGGGGAAACGAAGAGATTTCCTGAAACTACATTTCATCGTGGACTGCACGAGCCTCCTCATTCTGTCGTTCAAGGTCACTCCTCCGTTCAAATCCGATCCAAAGCAGGTGAAGTATATCTCCTTTCGTTCATCAAGAAGAATCTTGGAAGATTATGCGCTGACAAGGCTTATCTCTCGAGAAAGATTTGCGACCTGATAGCAAAATGCGGTGGAGAGCCGTACATCTCCATCAAGAAGAACATCGTAAAGGTAAGGAGCAAGGGATCCAAAGCATGGAAGGAGATGCTCTTCCTCCACAGGCGAAGCAAGAAACTGTATCTAAAGAAATATCACAGAAGGAGCCTGGCTGAAACAGCTGTCTCCACAGTCAAAGGAAGATTCAGTCATTCGCTCTACTCGAAGAAGAGGCGAGGCCAGAAGAACGAAATCAGGCTGAAGGTCTTGACCTACAATCTGGCAATCATAGCGAGGCTACCTGCTCAATTTGACTAACGTGCCAAAGCTCATACGATTAGGCTCATGCCTTGATTGCCCTCTTCAGAAGATTCCATCGAGATCCAGGATCGGTCTTTATGTGAGTCCAGTAGGCTATGACCGATATCCAAATGGATTCGAAAATCTAACTCTCTATGCCGCGTGTTATGCAAGTGGGTCAAGGAAGGTTATCTGATGACCTCTGAAATTGACATTTCCAATCTGCAGGATGGCTCCATCGTGGGTTAACATAGCTTCCAGTCCGTTCATCATGTAACAGCCGACAATAAGTGAATCTCTCCCGCCCAAGTTGAACTCTGAAGCCAGATCCAAAGAGTAAAGCGAAATCGTCTTCGTGATGTTGAAGAAACGCGTTCTCCTGTCCCTCAGCAGCGTCTTGATCTTCGAGTTTGCATCAGCTGGTTTCATGCCTCGCTTGTAAACCAATGTATGGTAGATTTCGTGAACAACCGTCGGATTAACGGCCCAATCTTGCAGAGAAAGTACGGCCCGCACCGCTCTCGAGTGCTCTTTCGTCTCCGGATCCAGGGCATAGACTAGGATGCTCGAGTCTACGCCTTTCAACCCCAAATCTCCTTGATTTCGCTCTCCGTGACACGTTGTGGTCTTTTGGTTCTGGCTGGATCCCACGACATCATTTCCCGAAGAGGGTCCTTCTCTCCCGTCACCTTCTTCATGATCACCACATCCTTTCTTCTTTCGAAAGCCACCACTGTTCCCTCGGCCAGGCCCAGCTCCTCGGCTATTTCCTTTGGCAAAACTACGCGCCTCTTCTCATCCAATACCGAAGATTGCATCCCACTAAGTGGAGTGGGACAACGTATTATGCTTTGCGCAGCGAAACATTTACGGTTTTATTTCCCAGTTGTGTATCAAGATCGGGGTCGGTACCCGCTTTTTCCCTATATCAAAATGAACTGCTCTATGGACTGCATCTAGTCTTGCGTACAACAGATTTGTCAAATACATTGCTTGGACGGAAGATAAGGGATTCGTTGAAATTGACGACGCAGGAGACGTAAGTTTGACGACGAAGGGATCTGAAGCATATGACCAGTTTGTGGCATGAATACTGGAAAATGTAGGCAAACTGAAATTTCCGAATCGAGATTCATTAGTCCTCAACAAAGGATCTAACGATATGTGGATATGTCTACGTGTCGGTATACACTCATGTCTTCATCATTATACAGATTATACTGGAACACGAGAAAAGATCAGTTGACAATGATGACTGGAGCAATCGTGTCCTGCTACAGGTATTTGCTGAGGATCAAGAAGACAGCCATGACGACCCATATTGATACAGCTACCCTATGTATTTTATTTGACCCGTTCTCATTATACCCGCATCCATTTTGCGACCATCTCTTTCCTCTGGAGAGTTCGGGACGCAAGAAGAATCAAGTTAGGGCGAAGACACCAAGAAAAGCTAGAAGGAGGCCGTACGGTGTCCAGAGTTATCACCCCAACATCTCCCCGCAATGCAAACTAGGCATGAGATTCAGCACATGGTCATAAAGCGGAGGATCAAGTGCATGGAGACTGTTACCTTAGTGTCATTCCCAACGGAAGAATCGGATCGCTATGAATGAGAAAATGACTGCGTAAACAACTGGTGTGACAAGAGTCGTGTATGGAGGGGGTTGATTAAAGACCGAGTCAAGCAAAGCTCTGACAGCTGCGCCAGACGGAGAGTAGTATATAATTGTCGCCAACGGTCCGCCCACTGCTTGGGGTGGAGTCCATAGACCTGATAAGAACATCAAACCAAAGACGAACGCCCCGGTCAAGCCCTGTGAGGCGGCCTGCGAAGGAGCTATGGCAACAAGAACCATGCCCAACGAGAAAATGACCGCAATCGAGAGAATAATTGAGAGGACGAAGAGAGGGATGTTCACATCAAGCGCCACGTGGAAGATTACTTCGCCTCCAAAGATCATGATCACCACGGTAACCAAGGCGAAGATGAGATTTATGATCAATTGTGCGGCAAGTAATCTTGAGGGATGTACGGGAGTTGTTGATATTCTTCTGAGCCATCCTATCTCTCGATCCCTCACCAAGTTGCTGGGCAACCCGAGTGCAATGAAGACAAATCCAAGGACCATGATTACCGGCATGTAGAGATCAAGAACTGTATAGTTGGTGCTCCCTACGTTGCCTGGCGACGCACTACCAATTAATACAAACACCAACAGCAATCCAATCGGGACGGCCATGCCGATGATTCCGGTTCCGCCTCTTATGGCTAATTTTCCCTGAACCTTGAGAAGCTCTTTGAAGTGACCCCTCGACTTCTTGCTCTTTAATCCTTCCTGAACAGATGTCATGCTTTTCGGCCTCCAGAAATTGAAGATGTTTCATTCTTGGTGAGTTTCACAAATGCGTCGTCAAGGTTCCCCCCTCGCGCTTCAATGTCGGATATTTGGACTCCGATTTTCGCAAGAGAGTTGATGACTGAGGTCGCAAGATCGCCGGTGCCCGTGACAGTAACGTACTTTTCCTTCCTATCTACTCCTGAAACGCCGGGTATGGCCAACAATGTCTTGTCATCCACAGGACGTGACGGAAAGAAGCGCACTCTGTTCCCGCCCGCCAGTGCCGCAATGGCTTCAGGGGTGTCTAGCACTACGAGTTTGCCATGATTGATAAGAGTCAAGCGATCACACAATCTTTCAGCTTCATCCATGAAGTGGGTCACCAGAATCACGGTGACTCCGCGTTCTCTTACACCTTCAATGAGATCCCACGTCTCACGTCTCGCTTCCGGGTCAAGTCCTGTAGTCAATTCATCCAGTATTGCAACTCTAGTGTTCCCAATGAGTGCGAGTGCTATTGACAACCTCCGCTTCTGACCGCCGGATAGTTTCCTGAATTGTGAATTCTTGACCTTCGTGATTCCGAGCGATTCTAGCAGTTCATCAGGATTTAGTGGATTCGAATAGAAAGAAGCAAAAAGGTTGAGTGCCTCTCCAACTTTGAGACGCGGGGGGCAGCGCGCTCTCTTGCAGCTGTACGCCCACGAGTTTTCTTATCTTGTCTCGCTCTTTTTGTGGCGAAAACCCGTAAACACTGATCGAACCAGAGTCGGGCACTCGGAGCCCGGAGATGCATTCCACAGTGGTGGTCTTGCCTGCCCCGTTCGGTCCGATGATTCCGAAGATCTCATTCTGCTTTATCTCGAAAGAGACATCGTTAACAGCAACAAAATCTCCGTATTTCTTGACAACATGTTGGACTGTTATCACGGATGCTGTTCTTGATCTATTGAGAGTCTCTGACAATTGAAGGGAACACAATATTGCCCTGACTCACATTTGGCCAATATATGAAGCTCGGAGATGTACAATTTTTGTACACCTGCACGCGTTTCGAATTAGGCAGCTGGTATTTCTTTAACGCTTGACAAATGAACAGAAAATTACTGATTCTAATATTTTGGTTCGCAGGATTCCATTTGGGAGCAGCCGCGTATTTGGTTGTGATGGATTTGCCAAAACCAACAGATCGGGATACTCGCCTTTAGATTCTCTGACTGTCGGTTCGGTTAAATTTGATAGATACTGCGCCGTCCTGATTATGGCGGGAAAAACAGTGGGTCGAAGAGTAAGAATCATCTTCTCTGCAAAGGCCCTAGCTGAGTGGTTGAATCGTCATCCATCTCCTGAGAATGCTGACGCTCCTCTCTGGACTAATTTCGAAAGCGTTGGGAGCATTGAAAGATTGGAATACGGTGCTTGCAGCAAGATGCTAACCGAGGCGGCTAGGCGCTGCCACATCAAGAAGAGAGTGAATCCACACTCATTCAGGCATGCCAGGGCCTCGAGTCTTGCTAACGTGCTTACCGAGGCCCAGATGAACGAATATCTTGGATGAATTCTTGGCTCAAGAATGCCGTCGGTCCATGTGCATCTCTCTGTGGGTGCGATGTCGACAACGCTCTCTTCAAGCTGAACGGGATCAAGACGGAGAAGGAGATAAACCAGGAGGAGAGATCATCCAAGCCACTCCAGTGTGAGCGCTGCAGCGAGGTAAATCCTCCGACTAACAAATTCTCTGCGAGTCGCGGAGCCCCCTCTTGATTTCCAGACCGCGATCACGCTTCAAAACGCGCGAGAGTCGACGGACGAAATATTGACTAACCTAATGAAAGATCCGGGTTTCCTGACCACACTGCAGGCGTTCATCGCAAATCAGTTTTCAAAACCAAGTGGTTCTGTTTCTTGATCTTGTTCGAGCTCTTTTGTCTTCTTTCTCAAGCTTGACCTTCTCTACTATCTCAAGCAATGTCCTGCGCCATGGCTCTGGATGTTTCTTGATCTCCGCTGGAGTTTCTGTTTTGGAGAAGGCTTGCTGATGGGGAAACGTTGATGTGAAATGATCTCACTCGCTAAGAAAGAAAGAATGATTTTCCTCCTTCCCAGAAGTTACCGAAGCAAACTGAGCATAGTATCTGATGTTAGTAGCATCAAAAGTTTATCAGGAACAATTCATGCGCAAAACCAGGATGCGATCGTGCAATACAACAACTGCTACTTGGCCTGACACAACTCAAATAAAGATTTTATATTAAAATCTCCTAGGCTAGAATCCGCTTTTGTATGCAAAGAGCAGGGGTTTCTCTTGAGAGGAAGCTCCATTCGGGATATCGGCCCGTTCTCCTATACGCATTGATCTTCATTGCCGGATTCTACATGCACAACCATCCAGAGTCCTACCCAACCTATGCATGGGAGGGCATTTTCACGTTAGCCTTCCTTTACGAAGGGACCTACTGCATCAGAAATTTTCTTCATTGCAGGGAGTCTCACTGCATCGTAACGGGAAGCGGATGGACGATCATAGGCATCGCCTCTCTTCTTAGTACCACAAAAGTCTTATCCTCTTCAGACTGGGGATATTACTGGTTAGCTTTCTTCTTGGTCTATGTTGCCGGAATGTCCTTCCAATTTGTTTACTACCAGTTGCGACACACCTACCAATTGCGTTAAGAGATAGGTGCTTGATGTTCTAACAACCGTGTTTATACTTGCCTTTGGAATCCGAAGCCCACCGTTTCTTGATTTCCCGCCCGAGTACGTTGACGAAGTAGAAAATTCTTAATACAGAACTGTCAAGTTTAGTTAAACATTGCATCGTCCTGACAATCTCGACTATCAAATTAGTAGAGAGTTCGGCGGGAACGGGTTCTTCCAATGGAATGCCATGGCGAAGCGTGGTTCAAAAGATTGAGCAGACTTTACCGGCCGTAATAGATGATCAAGAAAAGAATCACCTCGCGTATGATCTTGCCTCGGTGGTGATAAGCAAATTCCTTGGCGAGAAAGACAAGAACTGGAAGAGCGAGCGTGGGCCCTCAAAAAGCAAACCAGGTTCGTTTACTACATGGGTCGTTCCACTCAAATGAAATGTTAAGATAACCTATCTCTACTTTATTGAATTTCAGAACGTCGTCTTTTGACAATTCTCTTTTACTGAAATTAGCACCCAGATTCCCACGTTCATTCCGTCTCCAAAAAATTGGGGCTTCAAACTTCCTTACGGCGGTTCATTTTCATATTCACTAGAACCTGTAACCCGGTCGCCTTCTTCTATAAACAGAAAAATGTCTTTTCGCGGGGTCACCTTTATGCCGCTTTGGATCGTAAGAGGAGGCCGTCATTGGGAACAGGAAGAGACGGAGAAGGAATCAGAGTATGACCAAATACGAAAAGGAAATGGGTGAAATCAACATCAACTTCATATCGCTTGAGGCAAGCAGTGCCAAACTATTTCAGAACGCGATCGTAATCCTACCTGAAACACCGCTGTAGATGAAAACCATTCTTGAAAGGACGTCTCTGCCCAAGAGAGCTATGAGCCCTGTCGAAGAGAGATTACTTCCCAATGCTCTACTGAATTCAAGTCCAAATCCGAGGTTAGGCAAGATGAATCTTGCAGGACAAAGGTTCTGTTGATTCGGCCCAGCCCCAGTTCCGACATTCGCTAATCCTACTGGTGATACTCCCAACCTGCGAATCACAGAATCATCCACACCGCTCACAGTAGCGCCCGTGTCAATCAGCGCATCACCAGAATTTGGGGAAGGCACTGGCTGCTTTGAGTTTCTTAACTGTTGTTCAAGACGCGATGGTATTGCAATCTGTATACCTTGGATTCGAGGTCCGAGGAACTGAAGAGCCGCTTGAGGTGTGACTGGACTTTGACCTGGAGCTGCTGCGGCATTGTAAGTGAATTCAAAGACCGGCATTCAAAAGACCCATAGATAGAACAGGAATCCAAGCTGATCCATCTGTCTCCTGGATACGAATTATTAGAAAAGGCACGTTTCCAAATTTGTCAACATCCGAATTGTACGCATCTTGATCCGTATCGAAAGTTCCAACAAGCTCCTCTTTCTTAATTAAAGCAAACTTACCTTTGTATTGCTTGAGCAGGTCAGCTTTGATTCTAAGATAGTACTGGTATTCGGTCTGCAAGGCCGGCGATTGGGACTTAATCTGGGCACAGGATACTTGACTTTCGTGGATATAAAACCTTGTCAATAAAGTGCTCTGTTGCACGAATATGATGTTTTGATGCCTTCCTCTGTGTGTTCTCTGAATGCTTCTTTTTTTACATCGCCGCAACAATGAACGAGTTGTAGATGGATA
>JAJPHP010000067.1 GCA_021325255.1 Nitrososphaerota archaeon
TCCCTTTTACAATCAAACGATCCTGTCTCCATCGCTGTTGATTCTTCAGGAGTAAAGGTCCACAACTCCGGCGACTGGATCAGGCACGTCTGGAAGGTGAGGAAGGGCGCTATCTCAAAATTCACTTCGCGGTTAACATCAAGACAATGCAGGTTGTGAGCATGGATGTATCTTCTGAAAAAGTGCATGACTCGAAGAGGCTGAAACGCCTGGTGAAGAGGGCAGAAGAGAACGGGATGCGAGTCAGGAGAGTCCTTGGAGATGGCGTGTATGACTCGTAGGATAATTTCAGATTCCTTTCAAACAATCAAATCAAGCCTGTAATCAGAGTAAGAAGCAAGTCCGTTCCAAAGAGCAACGGTTGCCTTCCGAGGAAGGAGGCTGTCATAGAGCAGCAGACATTCAAACCGAAATCATGGTCGAACATTCATAGATTCGGTTACAGGTGGAGGGTCGAGGGAGTATATTCTTGCATCAAGAGAATCTTCGGAGAGTACGTGAGCGCAAAGAAGTTCGTGAACATGGCGAAAGAGATGGCGCTCAAGGTATCCGTCTACAACTCGTTCATTGCAGCAGCGATGTGAAAAGAAAAACATCCGAATGCCACAAAGGAAGACATCAAAACATCATATTCGTGCAACAGAGCAGCTTTTTCGCTCTCCATCATCCTTGGATTGGACTCGTTCATCTCTTCGACAAATGTCTTTGAAAGTGGAGAGCCGGCTTCTTCACTGTTAGAGAACCCAACGAACCGGCCTGGCAAGTATAGAGTATAGCCAGCTTTCCTCTGCTCGCCGTTGCTTATCCAATCAAGACCGCTTTCCAAGTCTGCTGGATGGAGCTGGTCTCCGATCGCCCAAGTTTCAGCGGCTTCGACTACACTGCTGTACTCATGGCCCAGTTCTCCCAGCGTTAGTGTAGATCCTTCAAGGAACAGTTTCATTATTTCCGGAGTTCTGCGCCAGCTCCCCGTCATGGTCGAGCGAATAGGTATGATTATCCTGATGTTTTCTCGAGTGCAGAGTTGTTATCTTTTTGTGATTAAGCTCTTGATTGTGCACAATACTGTAGTTTCCGTTCGCATCAGGCCGGAAAGAGTCGAAAGGTACGCCACACACTAAAGATAAGGGCGTCACCCTACTGAACCAATTGTGCCAGTCAGTCGGTCTGAGCAGTTAGAGGAAAGCTGCTCAGTCTCGATAGCCGAAAGCCTGAGCATAGCATTGTGCTCTGATCATAACCTCACAGGCGCCAAAGCGCTTGTCTTTCATTTTCAGGCAAAGTCCTTGTCACCAATTGAATGATGCCATTTTGCTTGCTTCAGAGTTGTAGCTATCTCTTGATTGCGGCTGCTACCAACCAGGTGAGCTCCCGCGTTTCGCATTCTACCCTGGAACAAGCCAGGGACGAAGAACCCGTTCTTCTTGATACTGTCCGAGTAACCAGGTAAGCACGATGATGACAGCTCAACGTACGCGGCGTGAGCCAAGCGAGCTACCTTTACAATTTCCTTGATCAGGATGTCATAGGTCGCCACGTCATCGTCGCGCGCGAGCATTTCGCAAACCGAGAGGAGAGCCACTCCCCTATTCACTCTTTGCTTCAAGACTGCATAGCCCATTGTCTCATTTGCCTTCAATACGCTCACGAGGCGGTAGTCGCTCCACGCCTCTGCGTATCTCCACCTGAGGTATTCGGTAGATCTTTCTATCCCGACGTCAACCAGATGGTCAACCGATGGCCAAACACTTCCAGCATCATCTTCTAACTTGTTTGAAACCGTGAATTCGCGCATCAATGTTGTCACCGCTCTCTCTTGACTCTTGTATGTCGGAATTAGCGCGATGGAGCGCTCGAGGCGCGAGCTGAGCTTTACGTAGTTGGCTTGAAGATACCCTTTCTTATCGAGAATCAGGAGCGCTTCGGGAATCCTAGAATCGATGAAGCCATATTTGTTTCTGTTTGCCAAAACAAACTTCTTCTAAACAAGATACGATGCATGATTTGGATACCCGAATGAGAAACCGATTTGTTTGAAGATGTGCGGAGCGAAGACAGACGCGAAGATCTTTAGGGCAATTCCTTGTCTTCGAAAATCCGGATGCGTTGCAATCTGCGTTCCCTGCGTGGCAAAAGCATCTCTTCCGAAGAATTTTACCTTGTACCGGATTCTCCCATAATATCCGACAATCTTGCCGTTGGCGTCGGCAACCCAGATGTCTCCTTTGTCTCCACTGAAACCTACAGGATTGTTCTTATGAATCCACTTCCAATACTCGAAGCCCCTATATCGAGGAAAGCATGCTTTGAGCAGGGCATCTATCCCGATTTCGTCACCTTCCCTGTACGGTCTGACAATCGAGATAGAAGTTGAACTTGATGCAGACATCAGTGCACGTGTATCTTTTGCCTTCAGGTTTGTCGAAATAATTTTTTCAGCCAAAGGACGAATGGCACAGGAGAGTGAACGTTTTCGTAAGACTATTCCAGGTGGTTAAGGATTAAGAACAAAGTACAGATTGCGCATCAAAATAGAATTCAACGATGCAACAGGCGATCGCGGATGTCGGTTGACAGCTAGTGAAGCAGTTCAAGCGCTTTGCTAGTCAACTTTTTGCCATTAGACAGGTATCCGTTTGCGATCAGTGCGGATGTCTCTCTTTCCACATCTTTCTTGTCCATTGAGATGACCTTGGCGACTTCCTTGGGGTTTTTGGATCCTTGTCTGTACTCCCTCAGAATTACGTACTGCGCAGCGGTAATGTCCTGGGGAAGTTTTTCGGGGATCTGATTTGGCTGAAACTGACCAGTTTGCTGCATGAAGGGGTTGAATGCATATGGATTTCGGTTGAAACTTCCACGAGACATACCACCTCCGGACGCAACTGCAGACGAGATCGTGCCTCCTACGCGAGAAAGTACAGTGTAGGCAATGAGGGCAGTAATCCCAAACCCGCCAAAGGGAAGGAAACCATAGAACCCAGGAAGAGAAGAACTGGGTGAACCAGACGAAGGATTAGTGGTACCGCCAAGATTGAAAAGAAGTCGGGGAAGGTAGACCAAAGTGGTAGAAGAAAGAGAGGTATCCTCCCAAATAGACAAGGGGGATGATTCCTACCACAAGTGAAATGACTACTCTTACGATCCTACTGGCTACTCCCATTTCGAATACTATCGCTCAAGCGGCGTAAAAATCCCTCAGATAAAAGTATTCAAGTAAAATCTGATTAGAATTCCCGTGATTACGTACAAGAGAGACACAAGCCTCGATTATTCCGCTTTCATCCCTTCGAACAGTAGAGCGATTGTGACGATTAACAAGAGAAGCGAGCTGCGGAGTTTTGTCGAAAGCTAGCATTTGAAATTGTCGCAAAATGCGAATAAGTTTGAGCGTTGATCACTCTATCTTGAAGACAATGCCTCTGTTTGACTCTTTCTCGTGGATTCGCTCTTTAGGTGGAGTTTCATAGCCCGGCCGATCTATCGAATGAGCTGAAATGACTGACTCTGCGCCGCAATTTTGGCACATTACAGCCAAGTAGAGTCCTGTCGTTTGGCGTTTCACCGACTCGATCTTCCATGTGTGACTGGAAAGCATCCGAATTACTTCCATCGCATCGAGTTCGTTGACCGTCGTGGGGTTGACGCATGTGCTAGTTCTCAATTTGAAAAAATCAGGATGTGCAAGAAAACGACTACTCAATTCCCATTCATAAGAAATGTGAAGCTAGGGTTCACGAGATGAAGCTGAAATTCCGAGCGAGCGTTTTCGATTTTCATCAATTTTCGCAAAACCCCATTACTCATTTCGTTATATCGGAATTCGAGCGTCCCCTCACCTGGTAACTTTTGGAGGTAATCCACCGATGAAAAATCGAGATTTATCTTCCTCACAGTCGATTGAGTGACGACAGCGATATCTTCTGCTTTCCGAGGTCGTCGAAGTTTGAAGGATCAAGCCACTTCTCAAACGAGTTCTTTCGAGCGGCCCATTCCGAGTCAATCATTGAAAACCATGCGGTGTCCCTGCTCCTGCCCTTTACAATCATGTGCTGCCTGAATATCCCTTCGAATCTGAAACCGAGGCGGAGGGCGGCCTTCCTTGACGCGGTGTTAAGTGAATTGCACTTCCACTCATATCTGCGATAGCCAAGATCCTCGAACACGTAACACGCCATTAAGTACAAAGCCTCAGTCGCACCAGCCATTCGCTGAAGTGGTCTCGAGAATATTATGGTTCCAACTTCGATTACTCTGTCAGCAGGCTCAATTCGCATGTAAGCCGCCAACCCGAGCGCTTTTTGCGAGCGCTTGTCTACTATCGCAAAGCAGAGTGGATCTTCTGATGCAGCCTGTTTGTCCAGATATGCTCTAAACTGTTTACGATCTACGAATGGCCCTGCTTTCAAATAGAACCAAAGATCGTCATTCTCCGCTCCACACATATACTGGCACAATGAGTCAAAATGAGTATCAGGATTATTGATTTATGCATAATTGCGTTGTCTCCTTTGCGTTGCAGTACTTGAGCAGTTTTGTCGCCGCTCCCTCACCTATTGGAATGTGGCTTGCTCTGAAGTAGGAGCGTACAATGTCTTTTCTCCTCCTGATTGATCGCACACAGTTGTTCACCTTCTTTCGGAGATCTCCTAGCTGCATTGGACAGAAGCCCTTCATCTTCGACCATTTGAGGTGCGTCCACAGAAATTCGACCGGATTGAATTTTGGATAGTATGGAGGGAGCCTGAATACAGTCATCCTTTCCTTGTTCTGTTCTAGGAAATCTTTCACAACGCCGGACCTGTGCGGAGGCGAACCATCCCAGAGCAAGACTATGTGCCTCTTGATGTGCCTCGACGGCTGACTCAGGTACTCTATCACCACCAAGCTATTCACCGATCCTTCATGCACCTTGAAGTGGATGCTTCCGTTGAGTGTAATGCCGCCGATGACAGAGAGGTGCTTCCAGAAGTTGTACTCCATCAGCGGCGTCTCGCCGACCGGAGACCATGTCCTTCCCATAAGAGGAATCAGGGAGAGACCTGACTCATCCTCGATTACGAGTATTCCGTGCGTGGTTTCTAGCTTTTTTTGATTTCAGGGAGCGTGTTTTGCACCCATCCCCTGACATTCTCTTCGTCGAATTCCCTTGCCTCGCCGTCGGGCTTCTTCCACGACTGGTTGAGAGAGTGCAAAATCCTCGCAACCTGCGACGAAGAGTACTCGATGTGATACTTGCGCTCTATCACGTCCCCGACTCTTTCTGCGGTCCACAGATCTGTGGAGAACCCGTAATGAGCTGCTCCATTTTTCAGAATCTTTGGAATGTCTCTCATCTGCCTTCTATTCAGTCTCGATGGTCTTCCAAGATGCCTTTTGCTCTTCAAAGCGTCAAGAGAATTGTTTTCCTTCCTGTACGCGATGTACCACTTGCTCACTGCTTCCTGCGATACGTCCAATCTATTTGCGACCTGATGCTCCGAAAGCCCTTCTTCGACGATCATCCTGACTCCCTTGATCCGCCTCTCCTCAAGGGTCAGGGTGTCTCTCCTTTTCTGCTCCCACGCTGCCATTTCTAGATTCTGTGAGGTGAGAGAGTCAGCTGGGGCCAAAAGCCTCGAGGTCAAGATTCGTAGTGCAACAACTCAACTATGCGTAGGTCAATAAGAGGCACTACATCTACGAGTCGGCCACAGAGAGTAACTCTTTCGGGTCTCTTGGCTGCAATCCCGTCTACGATAGGACCGCTGGGCGAGTCTGAATAGCCAGATTTCATTTCACAGTTTTCTCTCCTTCTGAACAATGAAATTGTTTCTGATATGCCTGCGCAAGGTCTGCCTGAGAAGACTCCTTAGGTCGGGGATTCTTCTGAACAAGAACTCAGATGCAGCAAAGGTTGCCAGCGTGCCTAGAGCCGCGAGAACTATAAATTTCAGCAGGCTCGGTAAAGCCAAACGTGCCATTGCAAGCGCGATCCCCTCTCGTATCTTGAAAAGTTGTGAAAAGTACTTTCGTTGTTTTGAGACTTCGAATTGCGCCGCGATCGAAATCCTTGAAGATAATACGTTCCGACAGCGGTAGTAATAAATAATATTGCGACGTGTCACTTCTCAGCGAGGTATAAGCCGGTGACCATGAGAGCAACAAAAATTGGACTTTTCGTTCTGGGAGTCTTACTTTTGATCTTCGGCACGATATTTGCATTGCAGGGCAACCGAACAATTGGAGGGAGCAGCCTGATGGATGGGAACAGGAACTTCATTTATATCGGAGTGGGAGTCGCGATCGTTGGCCTAGTTTCCTTGCTTTGGGGCTTGAGAATACGGAGGGCATCCACAATGAACGGAGAGAGCCTTCGAGGCGATGTGATAAAACAATGAGCTTTCTCTTATTTGTATTTAGTATGTCCTAATTCACTCCGGAATCATCCTCAGTTCAATTATCCCGACGCCGACCTTACTGTCTACCGTCTTCAAAGAGTAGGCCGAAAACATCCCCCTCAGATATTTTTCCATGCACTCTGTAAGCTCCAAAGATAGCGCAGACACGTACCTGAAAACGAATTCAGCGGTATCGTCCTCGCTGTTCTGAACAACTTTCAGCTCGGAGACGCGCGAGGGCGTGGCCGGTTGAAGCACGCTGACCAACCTCACAAGGTCCTCCCTCTTCGGATAATTCATGGAAAGGAAGATGCCGTAATTCTTTCCGTACTGAAGACACAATTCCAAGAGTTTTTCCTTTTCTTTGGAGTATGCGAGTCGAACTATTGCATCTAACAACTCCCGGCTAAAGATCGGAGTGCTCCCGAATTCCTTCGACATCTTTGCGATCTTCCAAGAGGAGTATATCTCCTGAACACTTCCACCTTCTTCGCAAACGCTGAGGACGCTTCGGATGCACTCATTTGCAAATCCATACAACGTCTTTCCCTGTCTCGTCGCCTCATCAGATAGGTCGGTTGCTACAGAAGAGTCAACGGAGATACTGCTCTTAGGCATATTGCTTGCTCGCGACAAAGTGGCCAGTCGACCTTCCCATAATAAATACCCTTTGAGAGGTATTGACGGTATCTAGTCGAAGTACTGTCTTTTACTGAGTTCTCATGATCACTTGTATATTCTTCAGATCTCGCAGTTAGGGACTCAGGAATGAATTGAACTCAAAAATGATGATCATCAACGACCCTAGAACGAAGAGGTCCGCGTCAAGCATTGGCAATACCCTCAAGGAGAAAATCATCGAGAGCATATTTCTCGTAAAACTACGTAATCTGGAGCTCGCAAGCGTCAGGGGCCTCTTTTACGATGAACTTGCGGTGCTGAAGGAGAGCTTTGAAAAAGCAACTAAAGAAGAGGAAAATAGTCAGCTTCATGAGAGTCTCATCAGGATGTGCTGGTACTACGAGAGTACATTCAAACTTGCTTTTTCTCTGTCAGAGAATTGCGCCAAGATAACGGGCGAAGTGCTCCAGTACGCATACAGGATCGAGGTCGGATCTGGCTCCATCTCCCAGCAAACCAATTCAGACGAAATCAAGAGAGTTGATCCAGAACTAGCAGGATTTCTGGATAGACTGAATCCGGCCTTTGCTAAGCTCTCTTGCGGGGATGCCGAAATTCATGAAGGCATCCACAAAATTATTGCACTTGTGGAATCGGCGGATTCGGGGGACATTTCGCCAGAGGAACTCGCCGTTGTCGAGAAGATTCGGGGCGCAATCGAGAGCGTAAATCAACTGGTCGAGGAGTACTTGGGCTTCACCGACAACCATTTTGCAGCGCTGATTCAATAGTTACTATTCTTGAATTTGCAAGCTACTATGCATCGGCTCGTCTAAGCTATGCTGTAGGAATAGGTGATATTTCCTGAGAGGTGCTGCGTCAAGGTTACGGGTACATTCGCAGTACTGATTTCGTTAGGATAGACGCTTAGAAAGGAAGAAGGATTATTCACAGAAGTGTTACCTCCTGCCATCGGACCTGTACGCGTCAAAGGGACAGTGAAGTTTGCTGGTGTGGGGTCGCCAATAAACATTGTCAGATTCCCCGAGAGAAGGGTAGTTGCGTCTATAATTTTCAAAGTGTAAGGAAAAGTAGTAACGCCAGAACAAAATCCTGACGTAGTTACTGTTAGAACACCTTGGCCGCTCCCCGTACCGGAACGGTTCAACGCCGCAATCGAGAAAGTGAAGGTTCCCGATGCTAGCTGGACGGAACGGTACTGCTGAACAGTATTATTGCCTAGTACTCTTTCTCCGGTCGGACCGAGAGGCAGACTATAGCTGAAAGTGCCATGGTAAGTGCGCATGCCTGATGCGCCAGAGGCCGTTGGAGATGAGAAGGAGACAGTCCTGGCCCCTATCGAACTTGCTGACGATAGATGGGAGCTAGACGAATAGAGATTGCGAGAACCGAAATTTGATGTAACCCCCAGATTAGGCAAACCGGTTGTTGAAGTATTGCCAACGACGAAATAAAAGATCCCTATACTCGCTATCAGCACGACTACGGCAACGATAATAACCACGACAGTTAGGGCAACTCCCCGATTGCCTCTCGGATGGACCTGCTCTTTGAAATTCGCTAGTTTGTGCACTGGATGTTCTGCTTTACGGCAAAAGCTATTGCATAATAGTGTTTGGCAAGTTGCGTCTGACTTTCCAACACTGTTTGTACGGAATCAGATATCTGTACAATGAAATTCGCCGAAAGTGGGCTTTATCTACTGTGGAGAAAACTCCATCAAATACAAACTCCGTTTACTGATCTTTTAGTTAGGAAGCTCGACAAAGTATCCAGCTGCCTCGCAACACTTGGATCAAGCTCTGCATTCCTTCCAAAAAGATGGTCACTCTTTCGAGAGGTGTTTCGCCTACATATAACATATGCCTGATATAAGCGACATATGATATGCCATCGCATGATACAAAAACTTGCCATCGTAACGATAGTTGTGAAAGACCAAGCAAAGGCCCTTGAATTCTACACCAAGGAGCCGGGCTTTGAGAAGAGAACTGACTTTACTCCTCAGGGAAACCAAAGATGGGTGACCGTAGGGCCGAAGGGACAAGATGTTGAGATGAGCCTTTTCCAGGTTGGCTCCATCAGCGATCCTAAGGCGCCTCAAAACGAGTGGGAGCCCGGTCGCACCCCAACTTGGACTTTTCGTACCGATGACTGTCGCAAAGATTTCGAGGAGCTAAAATCTCGCGGAGTGAAGTTCAACGAAACACAGCCGGTCGAATACCCTTGGGGGCTTGTTGCGACTTTCAGCGATCCGGACGGAAACAATTTCTCCCCGCTCCAACAACCAGCCGCCCGCACTTCATAATCGCAACTTATCAAGCGAATACAGAGGAGTCTTGTCTTCTTGACCCCCACGAATGTATTCTCGGCGGTAGCTGATCCGACGAGAAGGGCGATGCTCGATCTTCTCGCCTCAAAGCCGCGATCTGCCGGAGAGATCGTCTCGCGATTCCCAAACATCACACAGCCCGGAGTGTCGAGACATCCGCGTGTCCTACGCGAGGCACAGCTGGTTAGCGTCAGAGTTCAGGCCCAACAGCGAATCTACTCTTTAAAGCCCGAGGGCCTGCGCGAGCTACAGGCGTGGGTCGGGAAGTATCAGGCGTTCTGGGCTGACAAGATGGACGCGCTAGAGCAACACCTAGACAGCAAGACGTCCAAGCAGAAAATGGGGAAGTAAAAACAATGACCTACGTTCAAACATCTCGATTGGGTCGAGTGGACTTAAGGAGAATATGCCACACTCGTATTTGAGCGACGCCTGAAGCACCCTCCCGAAACTGTGTGGGAAGCAATCACCGACCCAACTCAGCTTTCAAAGTGGTACATGACGAAAGCGCGAATAGACGCAAGAGTCGGTGGAAGCATCGACTATTTTGCAGGAATCTCACAATTTCACGTCACAGGATCTATACTCGTCTGGGATCCACCTCGCGTTTTCGAGCACGAGTGGAACGTTGAGCCGCGTCCCGAGCTTCCGAGTGGCGAGCGCAGCCTCATCAGGTGGGAGATAATCCGAGACGGCGAAGACTCTATTCTAAAGTTGACGCATCGCAATCTGACTCGTAGAACCGCCAGAGGGTTTGGACCCGGTACTCATGCGTTCCTCGATCGGCTGGAAGCACTTCTCGACGAGAGTCCGTTACCAGACTGGAGAAAGCGCGTTGAAGAAATGCGATCAAGTTATCCGGGTTGGACTAATCCTATGCAGTGAGCTCCTCGCACTGGATCCTGCTTAGGGTCGCTAGCTAGATAGGGCATGGTGGAGGAGTGACGGTCGGAGCTTATCAACTTCGACACGCCTCATTCCAGGCTGTACTTAAGAGTCTCCAAATCACTTGTGTTGCTCGGGCAGTATGTTCTGGTTTACACGGAAAAGATTGTCCGGATCATATTTTGACTTGAGCTTTGAGAGGCGAGTGTACTTCATATCCCCATACGCCGAGACGATTCTCTCCTTGCCCTCGTCTTCTCCTAGAAAGTTCACATAGACACCGACTCCGCGAGTGAATCTCTGCAATGCTGCAAATGTTTCGCGCGTCCAGTTCACATTCGTCTCAGATTGAGATGGGTCTGGCCACGTTGAGACGAGGTTGACGATGTACGCCGCATCGCGATGCCCGAACGCGGTTGCGTCCTCTCCTACTCGCCTTATTGCACCGCCAAGATGGTGCAGGTGGACCGCAGTCATGGGCGAGGGAACACTAGCAAAGGCGGCCAGGATTGTTTCCACGGCCTCTCTGCTCAGGTCAGGCAAGTACGAGGACTTCCAATAGTTCTGCAGGCCCGGGGGTGCTGCCGCGTCCATCATGGATTGGAGAGCCAAGTAAGGCATGGGCTGGAACATGTCCGCTTTTTTCTCAGCAAAGTGCCTAGCAGGTTCCAAGACTCTCTTCCCTTCCTCCAGATCACTGCCGGTGTAGCACCCGAGAATCGCCACGACCTTTTTGCCCTGGAATTCTTGAGGAATGAAAGGTGCAGGCGGTGCCGTAATCAGCGCGGCAACAGTAGTGAGCTCATCCGGAGTAGTTTCGACGAATTTGTGGTATTGTTCAAGTATTCCCGCAGCAATTTCAATCGGGTAAAGTACCATTCCGCCGAAAATCATCGGACCAACAGGTGCAAGCGAGTACTCAAATGACGTGACGATTCCAAAGTTCCCCCCTCCTCCCCTGATTCCCCAGAAAAGGTCGGGGTTCTCGTCTAGACTTGCCTTCAGCAGTTTTCCATCTGCAGTCACAACATCGACAGAAAGAAGATTATCAAGAGTAAGTCCCATCTTCCTCACGAGCCACCCCACCCCTCCTCCAAGAGTGAAACCTGCAATTCCAGTTGTCGAAATCAAACCTCCGGTGACCGCAAGACCGTGCGCCTGAGTCGCCTTGTCAAATTCGCCCCATGTCAATCCTGGCTCTGCTGTGGCCCTTCTGGCCATCACGTCAACATCGATCTTCTTCATCTTCGAGAGGTCAATGACGATTCCATCATCGCAGGTGCCGAAACCAGCGACGTTGTGCCCCCCTCCCCTGACCGCAACTAGGAGAGAGTTGTCCCTCGCAAAATTGACTGCCGTCAATACGTCACCAGCATCCAAACAACGAGCTATGATTGCTGGATGCCTGTCTATCATCCCGTTCCAGACTTTCCTTGCTTGATCATAGTCGTTGTCCTGAGGAAGCAGTAGCTCGCCCCGAAATCCTGCGGCCTTAAGACTCCTTACCGAATCCTGAGAAACGTTAGCCTTCGAATGAATTGCTTTCGCTGCCATGTAATTTCCACCTTTGTAGGTGCCTCACGCAAATTATTTCCCTCCTATTTAGTTCTGAGGTTCACATCGTAACACATTTTGACACACTCGAAATAAGGTCTGACCACAGGTTTTTCGATTCTAATGTCCGAAACCAAGCGCACAGTCCTTCGAAGCATCCGACTCTCCGAGGAACACGATCGATTGCTCGAGCAGGAAGCAAAGAGAAAGGGGGTCAGCGTCAACGCTTTGCTTGCAAATCTGATTACAAAGTACTCGGAGTGGGATCGCTTTGCAGAGAGGTTTGGAATCGTATCGCTCGGTCGTCAGGGCTTTCGCAGCATCTTCGACCTGATGACACAAGAGCAACTTGTTGCGCATGGGAAGCAGGTAGGTCAGGAGAGCGCCCCTGATTTCGTCCGCTTTTGGTTTGGCAGGCTGGACCTCGGTACATTCCTTTCCTTTCTCAAACTCTTCTCAAAATACTCTGGTGTATTCCAGTACGAGGTTGAGACTCAAGGACGCAGCCACGCCATAACCTTTCATCACGAGCTCGGCCCAAGATACAACGTTGTCCTCGCGAACTATCTTGATCAGGCGATCAGGAAAATAGTTGGAGCCGCTCCGAAAATTGAAGTGGGTAACAATTCCCTCGTCGTATCCTTTGAAGAGCCCTACCCATGACTACTCTGAACATGATTACAGGCAGCCTAAAGTGATCGCTAGTTGTTAGGCGCTCCTTCTTTCTATACGTCACGAATTGGAAAATTCTTTCATGACTTGGACAGGAGAAATGCAAACAATTACGCAGAGGGTCTGCGTTTTTTAGCCTTATCTGGGAAAATCCCGGGTGAGCCGAAGTTGGCACTGGATGCTTCGGTACATGAATCTCAGTATGACGTTGTGGCAATCGATAGTGCTGGAGCTTCAGCAACCATGCTCACGCTCATCGCGACGCTTGGTGGCAGCACACCTTCTTTATGTGCTATCTCTTGACCAAGTCACTCTTCGAGTCCGAACTTTTGTCTCTCGAGCTGACGCTGATAACCTCCGTGATCGAGTTGATAAGGCGCAATGAATCATGAAAGAGAAAAAAACCTCTGAACGCCTCCTGGAATGATCCAGATTGCACGCACCATGCTTGGCTGACTGAGCGCTACATCGCCTTTCCACGGCGGTACATCCTGATCAAATGGGGCTAGCCATAGAGCTTTAGTTTGATCATTTCACCGTCCTGAACTACTTCGTACGGGGTTAGCTTCAAACGCTGGCTTCCCCTGCACTCTCCAGTTTGTAGATCAAACTGAATTCCGTGCCAAGGGCAGACTATATCCATGCTCTCTTCAGAAAATCCTTCTGAGGCAATATCTCTCTTGACTGGGCCTTCACTCAACTTGCATTCATAGTGCCCTACGACTTTTCCTTCAGCCACGGGGCCTCCTTCGTGCGGACACTGATTTTCATAAGCAAAGTACTTTGCTCCAAATCTGTAGACGCCTACCCTTTTTCCGTTCACTTCCACAATGTATGCAGATAGTTCAGAGGAGGAAGGAAAGATTTGGCTCGCCCTTCCTAGTGGATACAGCCTCCCCTTCCGTTTCTTTCCTCTCCGGCTTGGCAAATTGCAGATCTCCCTCTTCTGCGTATCTCAATTAAGTCTGAGAATCCGCTGTGCGTTCTTGCAGAGAATTTTCTCCTTTGCTCTCTTTGAGAGAAAGGGAAGGTCGTAGATTACACTCGGGACGTCAAAGTCCCAGTGAGGATAATCGCTCGCATACAGGAGATGATTCTCAAAGTCCATCAATTCGAAAACAGGCTTGAGCATCTCCGGATGCGACTGTTCAAGAGGTTGGCTGGTGTAGTAAAAGTTTTTGATATATTCACCAGGAGGTTTTGTCAGCAGCGGCGCCTCAATCCGCCTCTTCATGTATTCATCGTCTAGTCGATTGATGAGCCAAGGTAGCCATATTACTCCTCCCTCCATGAAGACAAACTTCAATTCCGGAAATCGCTCTGGAACCCCTGAAAGGACAAGGCTTGTAAGCTGTCTTATCAGTGAGAACGGGAAACTTAGGGCGTGAGCTCCAACAAAGTCGAGTCCTTCGAAACTCCCACTGAGCTCTCTGTCGCCGTGGAAGCACACAGGAAGCTTCTCTTTACCTGCTGCTTCGTAAATCTGATCCCAGCTTGAATTTCCCGCAAGTGATCGTGAGGAGCCCGAAATCATCACACCGGCTATCCCTTTTTCGGAACCATAACGCTCGACAAGTTCACCCGCCTTCCTAGGCGAGTTTGTGGGCGCGTAAATCAAAGTGTGAATCTGAGGATATCTTCCCAGAAAATTCTCAATCATGTATTCAAGGTATGATTTCGCCACGGCGGCTTCAAAATCGGGTTTTGCCTTCGGCAGAGATAGCATCGCGGTAGGAAGGACGACTGATTTCTCTATCCCAATATCGCGCATCCTCTTGCCGAACAATTCAATGATTTCTTCTCCGTCCATCGGCTTTGGGTACGAGCCTTCTCGAGCCAGAAATCTTATCGAACGCATTCGGAAAGTAGGCTCTGGTATTTTTCCCCAAGGTTCTGAGGGTTGCGCGAGCCACGGATCGGCCTCAGGATCAGGTCGGAGGAGAAGGCTCCTGAAAGGCTCTTTGCAGTGTTTGGCAAGACCCTTGAACGGTTCCATCAGGTGGCAGTCGGCATCTACGATGAACATCCCATAGAATTTCCTGTCTTCAGCCTGCCTCGCCGCGTTATCAAGGCCGCCCTGTAGGCCTCTGTATTTGGTTCTTCGAGAATTGGGCGTGCGACTAGTTTTCCCCAAGAGCGTTACCTAGGACGCAAGAGTACGTTGCATCCTTAAAATCTTCTGCGGGCCGATTTGCAATTGGCTGCTAGAGGCAACTAGATACAGCGTGCTGGTTCTCTCGCGATGTCGAGTTTCAGTTTCTTCGATGCGATGAATGGCCCTGAGACGAAAGCATCAGGATTTTCGCCTAATCAGATTTTTCTTCAATTGCTTCTCGCAATCGATGAGCCAGCGTCCTTATGACTTCAATGGCCACATCAGGATGCTGCCTCAAATAAGAGTACCAACTCCAGCCCGGAATCGCGAGGCAGCTAGTCTCCTCAAGGGCGACCACATCAGCAGTCCTCTTGCCAGGAAGATCGTCCAGGAATACCATTTCGCCGAAAAATTGACCTCGTCCCAATTTTGCAATCTCCTTCCCCTTTTTGCGAACTTCAACCTGCCCCTTGAGAACTAGGTGAAGTTCGGAACCGCGACCGCCTTCCTCCACAATTTTCGCATTTGGAGCATAGGTGATCTGTTTTGCAATCTCGAGCAGCGACTTCAAAGCATCATCGTCGAGCCTGTAGAATATCGGCACGCCGCGGAGAAGTTTCAGCGACCCCTCTGTCTCTTCTTTTCGGTCAACTTCGCCTTGCTTTTTCGGAGACATGGAATTCTAATGAAGTGCATTCAGTCGAAGAGTTTCTACTTTTTTCCCTGTGCTTGTCTCCCCAACCGTAACGAGGTAACCATCCTCCTCACTGTCCCCCTTCTTCGCCCTGTCAATCCCACTTTTCGAGAGCACGTCAACGTACCGCGGGTCTGAACGCACACGATCGAACATTGAGTCGTGAATCAGTGATTCGATTTCGGCAGATCTGTCGTCTATTGCTTTTTCGATGTGCCCGAGGCACTGGTCATTGTCGCCGAGACCAGCATACAGTATGGCGAGATAAAATGGCGGGACGTGGTCGTGTCCCGATTCTTGGTCGGATTTGATCTCCTTCAACAGCTTGAGAGCCTCATCGATATGCCCCAGCATTGCATAGACATATCCGAGTAGGCATTTCAGCTCAAGAGCATTGGAAGATAGACTCAATGCTTGCTTCATGTCTGAGAGCGCCTGCTCTTCCATCAAATGCTTGGCGTAGAATATGCCTCTGTTCAGGTAAAGCGGCACGTTGTTCGGGTTTGATCTGAGTACCCTTTCCCACGTGCCCAAGGCTTCTTCCTTCCTCCCTTCATAGGCATAGAACCCTCCCAGGACAGTTCCTATTTGTGGGGAAAGCGGATCCGCCTCCCAGGCCCTAAGCAGCTGACCGATGGCATCATCGAGCCTATTGGAGATTGCGAGGTCGATTGCATACCAATGCCGCGCCTGCCAGTTGCTGGGGCTCAACGAAATTGCATGTTCGAACTGTTCCTGAGCTCCAGCAAAATCGTAGTGGAACGCCTCGAGGAGGAAGCCCAAACTGACGTGAGCTTCAGGCAGGTTCTCGTCATGCACGAGGGCCTGAGACACCAGTTCCTTTGCCTTGGTGTAAGCGTCTTTCGCGTTCATGTAACCGTAAGAGCCCATTAGGAGCAAAGAGTCAGCTAGACCCGCGAAGGCCTTGGCGTATTTGCGATCTCTTGAAACCGCCTGCTCGTAGAATTTCATCGCCTCCTCCATCCCCTGCTTGGTCCTGTTGTTGAGGGCGTAGCGCCCCTTCAGGTATAGAGAGTAGGCATCAATGCTCTCTGTTGGTTTCCTTGAAATTCTGGCTTTCTCGGTGTCCAGGAGTTTTGCTTTGAGTGTCCTCGAGACTTTCCTCGCGATGTCGCTCTGGAGCGCGAATATGTCGTCCAGCCGCCCATCGTAGCTCGAAGCCCAGATATGCTCTTCACTACCCATGTCCGTGACTTGGACCTTGACCCGTACTCTGTTAGCCGCTTTTCTGATGCTCCCTTGCAGTATCGAGGCGACATTTAGCTCCTTCCCTATTTCCGAGGCGCTCTTGTTGGAGCCCTTCTAGCGCTGTATGGAATTCTTTGCTATAATGCGAAGATCCTTAATGTTCGAAAGGACAGTGATCAGCTCTTCGGTCAAGCCCTCTGAAAAGAACTCGTCTTCCTGCCCTAACCCAATACCTGCGAACGGGAGGATCGCGAGCCTCTTCTTCAGAAGGAATGCGTTTACCTTCTGGCTCGCCTGCAAGTTCGTGGCGGGTCGGGCAGGTTCCTCTTCTACTTTAGCATCCCAGGGCAGGATTACCCTGTATACATCGACCGGGAAGATCACGTTCTTGAGTTTGACATTCTCGACCTTTGCGAAACGAAATGGAACCTTGTTCCCTATCTGGTCGTAGACTTGATCTGAGACGCAGATGCCTCCGGGCTCCGCTATCGGCTGGATTCTTGAAGCGATGTTTACAGCATCACCGAAGACATCTTTCTCTTGATGAATCACGTCCCTGAGATGAATCCCAATGCGAACCTGAATTCTGGAGGACTCGGAGCCGCTTTGCGATGAATTGTAGTTGCGAAGCTGTTCTTGGATTTCTGCGGCGCAAAGGACCGCCTCCAAAGTGCTTTCAAACTCGACAAGGAAGGCATCGCCAATGGTCTTGATTTCACTCCCGTTGTGTTTGGGGAATATTGAACGAAGGAGTTCGTTGTGAGCCTTGAGGACCCGCATCGCGTGAGACTCGTCGCTTTGGGTAATCGAAGTGTAACCCACAATGTCGGTGAACATTATAGCGGCGAGCCTTCTGCGACTTTCGGAAACCAAAATTCAGGAGCGCGCTCTACTGAGTACTTTTGGTCGAAGAGGGAGACTTTCGAGTTATACCCTTTCCCCAGGAGTCCAGCGACTTTTGGCTCGCTTTGGACGAGGTTAGACAAAGGCTATGCCCTTTTCAGTACATGAAAATGCGACCCTTGTGTTCGCCAATTTTTCTTCAGGAATATCCTGTTACATAGGTACTGCTACAAGTTGCATGAGGAAAGAGATTTTCTGAATCTGGGAACAATAATCAATCAAATGTAGTTGCCTGCGAATTTTGAGATCCAAAATGAAGCGCAATGCTTAATCCCAACGAGAATACACGCCAAACTTCATGTCAAGCGTGAACAAAGGGAAGAAGGTCGCCCTTATTTCGGGAGGCGGAGGCGGATTTGGGAGCATCATCTCAAAGGCCTTCCTAGACGACGGATATCGAATTGTTCTTACCGACGTATCTAGGACGAGACTGGAATCTGTTTCAGATTCATTACATCAAGACACACTCACTTTTCAAGCAGACCTCTCGAAAGAGTCAGAGGTGGGAAAACTATTCCATGATACAGTTGAGGCAGCAGGAAGAATCGATTTTCTCTTCATAGGACACGGCGTTGTGACCGGACGTACATTGATCCAGGATACCTCTATGGAAGAGTGGAATTTTGTAGTACAGACAAACCTCACAGGTACCTTCCTATGCATGAGAAGCGCAATGCCGATAATGATGATGAATGGAGGTGGCTGTATAATCAGCCTGACAACAGGCGACGCTGCTAGAAAGGGTAGAACCCCTTACGTCGCCTCAAAACTCGGGATCGAAGGACTGACCGCCGCCTTATCCGCCGAGGCACGCGAACACAATATCGGGGTCTACGCCGTCTCACCTGGAGGATACGCGGCCACCAAGTTCCACGACAACTCACACAGTCTTTTTGGCTTCAAGAATCACACCCCAGACGAGGAACTGCGAAAGCATGTCAAAGCGGTAAAGCCCGAGGTCATAGTCCCGTTCTGCAGGTATGCCGCCCGGGATACATCACTTTCGATGAGCGGAAAGACTGTGAACGCGCTCGATTGGAACGAGCAACATGGCCTAGAAAGAAGCAAATGGTACGCCTAGTAGATTCCTTCGCTTCTGCGCTTCAATCACAAAGCCTTATCCGTTGATATGCAAAGGGGTTTCGACCACGTGGACTGGAGTGAACTAGCAATTTTGGGCGCTGTCGTTAAACCAGATGAAAACAGGTTGAAAGATATGTCAGCAAAGGAAGGCTTCAATCTCAACGATGCGGAAATTCATGGAGTCAGCCTATTCTTTGATGATCTGCTGAGTTCTATCGATACCGTCGAGAAGTTTTACACTAGAGAACTAGAATCTCCTTCAGAGACTTGTTCCAATTGGAGAAATCGAAATCCAGGTAGGCGCCCCGATCTGAGTGAAGATCCATACAACGCCTTTGTTCGCAAATTCCTGATAGAGGGAGCGAAGGAGGGCCCACTCAGAGGGAAGAAAATCGGAATCAAGGACAACATAAACGTCGCGGGCATACCCACGACAAACGCTTCTGCCCTCTCAGAAAACTATGTTCCGCATAAGGATGCGACAATCGTCACGAGGCTTCTTGATGCGGGGGCTGATATTGTCGGAAAACTGAATATGGACAACCTTTCCTTTTCCGGAACATCGGAAACAAGCATCTTTGGTCCTGTAAGAAACCCAGTGAATACTGATTTTAGCCCGGGCGGGTCTTCGTCAGGTTCAGGCGCCGCCGTTGCAGCGGGTCTGGTTGACATCGCGATAGGCGTGGACCAGGGAGGTAGCGCGAGGGTTCCCGCCTGCTGCACTGGAATTGTTTCGATCAAACCAACTCATGGTCTCGTTCCAACGTACGGCCTTACTTACATGGACCATACGCTTGACCACATTTGTCCGATAACACGTAATGTTGATGACGCGGCACTCGTGCTCGAGGTCATTGCGGGACATGACAAAAAGGACCCGCAATGGAAGAGTGGAGCGCTAGAATCACCTCCCAAATATTCTGCGCAATTAAAACAAAAGCAGTCAATACAGGGAATTAGGATCGGCGCGATCAAGGAGTCACTCTCTTGGCCTGAAACTGATCCCGAAATCAAAGGGTGCTTTACCGACACTCTCGAACGGCTAGAAAGACAGGGCGCTGTGTGCGAAGTGATCTCGATTCCTCTGTTCGCAATCTCGGGGGCGATCTGGATTACAGCCGTTGTTCAGGCGACTCATGCGATGTACGATTCCTCCGGAGAGGGATACTGGCACGGAGGGGAATACAACCCGGAGTGGAATTCCCATATTGGTCGAGCCAGAAAAGAACTAGCTGACAAAATGACCCCGCTTCTAAAGTGTGCGATGATTGCGGGCAGATATCTCAGGGAAGATTATTTCTCGACGTACCATTCAAAAGCTCAGAATCTGAGAAACTTGCTCAGGGAAAAAATCGACGAAGAATTATCAAAGTACGACCTACTTGCGACTCCGACAATGATCGTCAAGCCTCCAAGGCTCAAGCTGCAGGACATCACTTTCGCAGAATCCTTGAGGCGCGGAGTGTTGCTACTGAATAATACAACTGCCTTCAACCTCAGCGGACACCCGGCGATCACAATACCCTGCGGATCGCGCGGCGGTTTTCCGGTGGGGCTCCAATTGATCGGCAAGCATTTTCAGGAAATGATGCTGTTCAGGGTAGCAAAGTCCTTCGAGTCAGAATATGACTGGAGAAAATTGTCTAACATTGGACTAGCACAGTCGGGGTGAGATACAGAGGAACTAGCCTGAAAGACAGCCTGCGACCCTGAACTCAAAATTTGCTTTTTAAAAACTCTTTTCGGCACAATTTAGGTCGTTTTGCTAAGAGGCTTAATTTTCCGCTCTTTCGTGCTTTTCTCCCTTCTCAGGACAAGATTAAAGACCTAGTCTGATTTAATGTGAGGGGCCCTAGCCCCCAAAATGAGACTGCCTGGCGGAAAGATGTAGATTGACTGAAGGAAGTGCAAAGCTAGCATCATTTGCAAAGCGATGCTTTCTCTTGCATTGTTAACGCAACCATTGTTGGATTGAAAAGAGTCAAGACAAGTTTGTAGATTCTGCTTTGCGAAGAAAGAATGAGACATGACTTTGAGCCAAGAGATTACACTGAGGCCGTACCAGAAAGAGGCGGTAGAAAATGCGATCAAGGCGAAAAGATCCACCGTAAAGGCTGCGACCGGAACGGGCAAGACGATAATTGCGATTGCCTGGCTCAAGGCTCTGGACAGAGAGTCTCTGATCATAGTGCCAACTCAGGCACTCATCTACCAAGCATGGACCCCAAAGCTCGAACAATACGGCCTCATCGAGGTCGGGCAGTACTACGCTTACGCCAAAACGCTCGGAAAAGTAACGTTGACCACATTCGCCAGCGCGGTCTCCCACCCAGATCTGCTGGACGGGGTCGACACAGTGATCGTGGACGAGATTCACCACCTCGGAGCTCAGGGCGCCCTTCGAAGGCTGCTACCAAAACTCAAGGAAAAGGAGTACGTCCTCGGCCTCTCCTCCGTTCCGGAAAGAGAGGACTTGGCGCATGAATTCTTCCTGAAGGAGTTCCCGATTTGCTACGACCTAACGCTCGGCTCCGCCCTAAAGAATGGGCTCGTCGCCCCAATCGAGGTTGAGAGCATCCCTGCTCCCATGTCTTCCGAGGAGAAGGCAAAGTATTTCGTCTACACGGACAAAATTCAGAAAGCGTTTCGCTTCTGCGGCCCGAACATCGCGCGGTGGGCGAGGTGCTTTGATCCAAAGACGCGGCAGTTCGTCGGGAGACAGGGAGTATGGGCGATGAGCATGAGAAAGAAGCTGCTCTCTCACGTCGAGACAAAGAAGGAGCAGGTTCTTGAAATAGTTAAGCAGCACCCAGACGAGCGAATCATACTCTTTGCGGAATCAGTCCCTGCAATAGAAAACATTCGAAAGCATCTCGAAGAAAACGGAATAAGTTGTGAGACCTTCCACTCCGGGACGGAGCCGTGGCGGAGAATGGAGATACTCGAGGAATGGGGAGGCGACTTCCAAGTTCTCCTTTCGTGCAGAGCTCTCGAAGAGGGACTCGACGTCAAAGAAGTGGCGATCGGGATTCTGATAACGAGCGGAAGGAGCAAGCGCCAGTTCATCCAGAGGATCGGAAGAGTGATTCGCCCAGTTGAGGGAAAGATAGCAAAGTTCTATGTTGTTTACTCCCCCGAGACGGTCGAGGAGACATACACAAAAACAATAGAAAAACTACTCACTACCACCTAAGTTTGCGGAGCGTTTGAAAATCCTCTTATCCAAGGAAAACACTCTTTACCATGCATGCCCTTTTGCACAAAGTGCGGTAATGCAATTCCGGACAACGCAGCTTTTTGCCCGAACTGCGGCGCAAGCGCTGCCCAAGGAGGCTACTCGGGTGGCGCGGCCGCAGCACCGAGCGCCGCTGGAGAGACCGAGTTTGATAGGCTGACAAAAGACGCCAGGACGCAGGATCTCTGGCTGAAGCGAGTGATCGCCTATATCATTGACGCAATCATTGTAGGTATTGCTGCCGGAATAATCAGTCTGATTTTGTTTCTGATAATAGGGGTCGGAATCGGACTGACCTTTTTTGGAAGCATACTCTACCCATTTTCCGCATTCACTGGTGTAAGCGGTCTGCTCTTTGTAGCTTACTTCACACTGGCAGATTATTACTACCACAGAACGATTGGAAAGAGCCTAATGAATCTCCGTGTCACGACCACCGATGGTAGCAGATTGGACATCGGCAAGGCGTTAATCAGGAACATCAGCAAGATCTACTGGCTGTTCCTGCTGCTCGATTTGATAATCGGGTTCGTGACTCACATCAGGCCGGGACAAAAGTTGACGGATCACATTGCGAACACAAACGTTGTTTTTGAAACCGGTCGGT
Organism: Nitrososphaerota archaeon; assembly: GCA_021325255.1. The sequence goes on from JAJPHP010000067.1 coordinate 22,292, forward strand.
AGTGGGGAAACACAAAGAAGAAACGGAGAGAGGGTGAGTGGAGAGCTCGCATCTCTCTCTGCTCAAACCCTGTCTCTTACCCATCCGCTTATGGCGCCTCGTAAGTGGAAGTCGAGTAGTTGCTAGGCCATATCACCTGAAGCGCATTGTTCTGGAATTGGGTGTACCACAGGCCGGGAATAATCCAGTTGTGGTTGCTATCAAATGTCACGAGACCCGCCGCCCCCTGGTACTGAATCTTCTCTATCGAGGAGATTATCGAGCTGACATTCGTGACGGTGTTGGCGTTGACCATGGACTGCTCCAGTATATGGATTGCAGTGAAGGAGTTTGAAGGAAAGGCGTAGTACGTTGAGTTGGTCGCCTGTTGGTAAGCGCTGACCAGACTCTCGCCAAGTGAGTTGTAGGGCTTCGTCGCCGTCCCTGGATACTGCTGGAAGATTGTGTTGTTCAAAGCGCCTGGCGAGCTCTTCTGCAGCGAAGCCATGACCGCGGGATCGGAAAGTGCTCCGTTCGCGATATCCATGAACGCGATCTTGCTCGTCGAAGGATTCGCTTTAAGAGCAGTCAAGAAAGTGGCGCCTCCGATTCCCGTCTGAGCGTCAATGACCATCGCCGGCCCGACCGAACCGATTTGCGCGACCAGCGTGGAAAAGTCCGTCTGCGAAGTGGGCACGAACGTAGCACCAACCACCTTGATTCCCATTTGAGACGCGGTCTGATTTATCGAGGAGAAGGCCTCGTGTGCAAACGACAAGTCCTCTGCAACAAAGTAAATCGACGATGGCTTTGTCACGTTGGCGAAAAAGTCCCCAAGCGACTTTCCGTAAGTACTGTCCTGTAAAGTCAGCCTGAAGAAGTACTTGTAGGCGCTATAGTCCGTTGAAACATTGCTCATGAGTGTGTTCCCCGTGGCCGTCGTGAATATCCCGATGACCTGGTGCTGGGAGAGGAAGGGCATGATTGCGAGCACGTCGCCCGTGTAGGAGACACCCACAATCGCGACGACTTTGTCCTGCAGAATGAGGCTCTGTGCAGCAGTCACGGCTCCCGATGACTCGTCGGCGGTGAATAGTTTCAGCGGGTGTCCTAGGATTCCGCCCTGCGCGTTGATCTGGTTTACCGCCACTTTCGCCATCGCGATTGTCTCCGCAGCAAAACCAGCTATCGGACCGGTCTGATCTTCCATTATGCCGATATTGACGGTTGATGCATTGCCGGTTGAGGATGAGGAACTTGAAGTAGCTGGCAAAGAAGTACTTGACGTTGAAATTGACGAGGAACTGCTTGTCGTTGTTTCAGGACTGGACGTAAGAGTCGTTGTCGGAGTGTTCATGGCCGTAAAGGCGTAGATGCCTGCGGCGGCGACTATGACAAATATGATTATCACGATTATAGCTATTGTTGAGCTCTTCATAGCTGAGGGTCGGTGAAATCTGGATATTTACATTTTGGAAATCATCGAGATATTGCTAGCTCCAGTATACTCTCCGGCACCCTACTGTGCTGGAGTTTTCGGCGAGCAAATCATCGCTGCCAATCTCGTTTTACGACCCATTTTATTCTCATCTTAAGTTAAATACCACCTGCTCCCATTGACTTCTTATCAATGCTTTTTCGCCGGATCGAGTGTTTTCCCGTCTGCCAAATTCAACCGACGGACCGAATACAATCGCTCAAATGAAGACGAATGAGAGGTGACTGTAGAGTTGCGACAACAAGTCGCAAGCATCACACGTATATCGACATCCAATAGATTAGGGCACATTTGTAGCATGATTGTGTATGATGCAAGCACAGTGCAGTTTAAGCTACGTCATACAGGACTTCTCGACAATTGTCGAGAATTCAATGGGGTACCCCCCTAGAGGGGGTACGTAACAGAGCTAATTTGCTAAAGCGGGAAACGGCACAAGACGTACAAAATTTAGAGACATAGAATTAGGGCGAGAGCAGCTTCGATTCGAGGAAAGGATAAAGACCATGGATTCTTTACCCCTATCTTTCGTGGCTACTCGAATTACTCAGAGTCATGACCAATGAAATCAAGCGAAGAAAAAAAAGGCGTTCAAGGTTAGAATAAACAAAGCGCCAGAAAATTTCCTTTGGTCAATCCCGTACCCATTCGGGGTTCTCTCCGGAAAGCGATAAATCAAGGGAGCAGAAGAATTTCACATGCAAACCCTCATGTCAAAAGCCAGTTCTCTACAATCAACAGGTAATACGAGAGCCGTTTTCCTTTCCCAGGACGAGATCCCAGATTCGTGGTACAACATACAGGCGGACCTTCCCGAGCCTTTGCCGCCACCGCTTGACCCTCAGACGCTCAAGCCAATGTCGCCCGAGCCGCTCTTCCGCGTCTTCGCAAAGGAGCTCGTCGCGCAGGAGGTCTCGCAGGAGAGGTGGATCAAGATACCTGACGAGGTCATGGAGGCTTACAGGTGGCTTCCGAGGCCGACGCCGCTCATGCGCGCTTACAAATTAGAGCAGTATCTCGGGACGCCTGCAAAGATTTACTACAAGTGGGAGGGTACGAGCCCCGCAGGAAGTCACAAGCCGAACACCGCCCTAGCACAGGCGTACTACAACAAGAAGCAGGGAATCGAGCGCCTGGTGACCGAGACGGGCGCGGGACAGTGGGGTTCGGCACTCTCAATGTCATCCGCGTACTTTGGACTAAAGTGCAGGGTCTACATGGTAGCCGCGAGCTACAGGCAAAAGCCAGGGAGGAAGATAATGATGGAGACCTGGGGCGCCGAGTGCTTCTCATCACCCAGCGAGCAAACCAAGTTCGGTAGGAGCCTGTTGGAGAAGGATCCCAACGACCCCGGTTCACTTGGAATCGCGATCAGCGAGGCGGTCGAGGACTGCGTTACAACTGAAAATACCAAGTATGCCCTGGGCTCCGTCCTAAATCACGTGCTGATGCACCAGACGGTCATAGGGCTCGAGGTTAAAAAGCAGCTTGAATTCCTGGACGTACATCCTGACGTCATGGTCGGAAACATCGGGGGAGGATCAAACTATGGCGGCTTTTGCCTTCCGTTCGTGGGAGAGAAGCTCAAGAAGAAGAACGAGATCGACTTTGTCGCCTGCGAGTCAAAGGCGGTGCCCCACACGACCAAGGGCAAGTACACCTACGACTTTGGAGACACGGCCGGGATGACTCCGCTACTGAAGATGCTCACTCTCGGAAGGTCGTACAAGAACCCGCCGATCCACGCCGGGGGCCTGCGCTACCACGGAATGTCGCCGATAATCTCATACCTCATCAACAAGGGGGTGATGAGATCTGTGGCTTTCTCGCAGAACGAGATCTTCGAGGCCGGCGTGACATTTGCGAGGACGGAGGGGATCATACCCGCGCCAGAGTCCGCCCACGAGATCAAATTCGTCATCGACGAGGCATTGCGCTGCAAGCAGACAGGCGAGGCAAAGACGATCGTGTTCAACAACTCGGGTCACGCGATGCTTGACCTCTCGGCGTACCAGTCATACCTCTCGGGCAAGCTCGAGGATTGGGAGCCAACTCAGATCGAATACCCATCGTTCGTCCCCGCCTGATCGGTGAAACGATTTAGAGCAGCCAAAGACAGACAGACCCAAAGAGTACACATAAAGAAGACCAAGGCAAGGAAGTAGCTGTCGTGCACGCGAGTATCGACGGCATATTTTCCTTCCTCCTCTCATGCCAATGACGAAGTATAGGCCAAGGGCAACTAGTCTCTTTGAGGATGTGCGTGAGCACCTTGACGATCAGGGCGGCTGGCGATTAAGCAGAGGAAAAAAAGAAGAGTATGGCTAGCGGCTCCACACGAGCCTCTTGCTCGGATGCGGAGCCGTAGCTTACGCATTGCGAAAGAATCGGGGTATGAGAAGACACTCTCTCAATGAGGAAATCGCTTTTTTTGAGCTCAAGGCCAAAAGCCGAGCGTCTTTATCGCCTCTGCGACCTTGCCGACTGCGAGCGCGAGCGCCCCCTGTCTCATCGGGACGTTGTACCCGTTCGACGCGTCGTAGCAGGCGTTGAACGCGCGCGTCATCATCTCCTCGAGTTTTCCGTTTACCTCGGCCTCGCTCCAGTGGACCCTGTTGAGGTTCTGAACCCATTCAAGATAACTCACGCCAACCCCGCCCGCGTTCGCGAGAATGTCTGGCACGACGAAGATGTCGTTCTCAGCGAGAATTTTGTCCGCGTCGGGAGTGGTCGGACCATTGGCGGCCTCGCAGACGATCCTCGCCTTCACGCTGGTCGCGTTCAGGCCTGTAATCGCATTCTCAAGGGCTGCGGGAATCAAAATGTCGACGTCGAGCGCGAGGAGCTCGCTGTTTGTGATCTCGCTCGTCCCCGGCATCCCCGTGACAGACCCGGTCTTCTCCTTGTGCTTCAGGACCTTCTTCGGGTCAAGTCCGGTGCTCGATTCGATTCCACCGCTCGAGTCGCTGACCGCAACGACCTTTACGCCGAGCTCGTCGAGAAAGAGAGCGCTCCACGACCCGGCGTTGCCGTATCCCTGGACAGCGGCGGTCGCGCCCTTGAGGGAGATGTTCCTGACTCTCGCGGCCTCCCTCGCGCAGATGACGCAGCCTCTCGCCGTAGAGTTGTGCCTCCCCTCGGAACCGCCGAGAAAAACGGGCTTTCCCGTCACACATTCAGGTACCTGGTACCCCTTGATCTGGGAGTAGGTGTCGAGAATCCAAGCCATGGTCTGCGGATCGGTGTAGACGTCCGGTGCGGGGATGTCCCTGTATGGTCCGATGAAATCCGCAATCATCGCAGTGTATCTTCTAGTCAGCTTCTCCTTCTCTCCGAGCGACATCGCTTTGGGGTCGCATATCACGCCACCCTTAGCGCCTCCGTAAGGAATGTCGATGACCGCGCACTTCCAAGTCATCCAGGCTGCGAGCGCCTTGACCTCGTCAAGGGTGACGTTGGGGTGATACCTGATCCCGCCTTTGCACGGGCCCCTTGCGTCGCTGTATTGCACCCGGTAGCCCTGAAAGTTCTTCAGCCTCCCGTCGTCCATCTTGACTGGAACGGAGACGGTGAGGATCCTCTTTGGTTCGCGAAGCATCTCGAGGACGTCGGCGTCGAGTTTTATGAGAGATGCAGTACTCTCGAGCTGCCGCATGGCGTTCTCGTATGGATTCAGCTCCGTATCGCTCGCGCCCGATTCTTCCACTCTTACCACTTCTTTCTGCAATGTCAAGTCCTATTGATTCGCTCTCTTCTTTTTCGTGTTCTTCCTCTGCTCACCTTGCTTTCTCTGCAGAATTATTTGGCGACCCAGAAAGAGTCGCACGTAACCGATGCCTATCTCCCGAGCTACTCGAAGCAATGCGAGAGGATACGGAAGGACAGTTCAGCTGGGAAAGTGCTCCGCCATGTTATTTAAGGAAAAATTGTCGATGCCGCACGGAATCAGAGACAGGAAAAAAGAGAATTCGTGGTGCATGATTGTCGAAGCTGCCATCAAAAGGGCCTTACTGAAGAGAGGGAGCGGAAGAAAATAGTTCCATTGCGCATCCTTTCAGGGCTTCATGATTAGAGTCTTTTCTCTCGACGCGCTTCATCCGAAAAATATCCATCATTCGCCCGTTCCGTCTGCCAAGAGGAGATCAGGCTCGTTCGACTTGTCAAAACTGCAAAATTTTCAGGCGTGGGAGTGGAGGCTACTCCCAGAAACAGGAGTAGCTCATGTTTACGAAGATATGCCCAAAGCATGGTTGGTGGTTCGGATAGAGTCGTCCTTCGACATCATGGCGTTCATTGCCCTAATAGCGTCGATGTTTTCCGGCGTGACTATGGCTTCCTGATGCACTGCCATAAACAGGTAGACCTCCCGTCCGAGGACCTTGATCGAGTCCTTCCAGATCACGGCCTCATAGACGTCGTTCCGAGGTCGGCCCATCTCTCTCGCCATGTCCATGATGTTGGCCGTCGACTTGAAACCGTCCTTTTTGCTAGTCACGAACATTATCCTCGGAGAACTTCCGAGTTCATCTATTATCTTGTTCTCGCTGAGGGAAGATCCGTCCTTCATGGAAACAATGAGCGAGTGGAGGTGCATGTGCGTCGTGGGGATCTTCATCGCCATCGACACGACCGGAAAGTTCGGGAGCACTGTGTTGACGTCCGGCCCGTGATGGGAAGGGATGCTCGCGGGGTCGAGGACCACGGAGTCTATTGGCCCCTTTCCGCTCTCGTCGGGATCAGCCGCTCTCCTGGCGATTACGACGTTTGCCTTTGCCACTCCAAAACCCCCGTCGAGGGCGTGGAGCACCCTGCAAAGGGCGGTGGAGTTGCAGGAAACGACGCGCGCAAATTGCTTCCCCCTCGCCTTGTCGTAATTGCACTGCGCAACGAAGGAGAGGCCCGCGAGCTCGTGGTCTTCGCCCCCCTGGAAGATCGCCTTCTTTCCCAGTTCCTCGTACATCGGCTTGTTCTGTCTACCGATGTCCTCTGGAGTTGCGTCTATGACAATGTCTGCTTCTCTGACGAGATCCCTGGAGAGACCGAAGCACTGGATTCCCGCCTCGTCAAAGTTCTTCCTCCCTTTTTCGTCTGCGGCGTAGACCTTGTACCCCTTCTTGACAGCAGAGCGGGCCTTGTAGTCGGCCTTCACTTTGGCTACGCCGATCAATTGCATGTCGGGCTGGGCAGCGACGGCGTCCGCGACTCTCCTTCCGATTACATTGTATCCATTCACTGCGACTCGGATCAAATTCATTTCACCCTGTCATTGTTTCTTCCGAAATTTGGTCTCATAATTTTCAAGCGCTTCTATCAGCGGCAGTTTCTTGCCCGCAAGGAAAAGAACGAGTGCGCCTCCCGCTGTACTCACATGGTCAATCCACTCCTTTATGCCAAATCTTTCCAGGGCGGCGCTAAGGTGCCCCCCGCTTACGATGGTTGTCCCAAACGAGGAAGCCATTGCCCTAAGCAAGGATTCGGTGCCGTTTCCGAAACGCGGATCCTCAAAGAGACCCGGGGGTCCGCTCATGAAGACAGTGCCACTGCTTCTTATGATTCTTGAATAGTGATCAATCGTCTTTGAGCCGATGTCGAGCACCTTCTCGCCATTTTTCAGGTCGCTCACGAGAATCTCTACACGCTCATCGGACCTGCTCACCGCGACGTCGACGGGAAGTTCGAACGTATCGGGATAATCGGCCATTAGGAAGGCAGCCTTTTCCACGAGCCTGTCCTCCTTATCGAGGCCGATATCGTATTCGATTTTCCTCGCCGCCTTCAAGAAGACGTTGGCAATCAACCCGCAGAGAAGGACTTTATCCGCTCTCTTGTTCGCAATTAGTGTGTCAATCGCCTCAAGTCTGTCTGTGACCTTGGCTCCGCCTAGTACGGTGGTGAAGGGAGCCTTCGAAACGGTGACGATTCGATTCAACGCTTTCAGTTCCTTGCTTACCAGTCTTCCAGCGCACGTAGGAAGCAGATATGAAAAGCCGATTATTGAGGGAGCTGCTCTGTGTGCAGTAGGAAAAGCGTCCAGCACGCAAGCATCGAAATGTTTGTAGAGTTTCTGAACAAGAATTGTCTGGCTTGCCTCCTTTGGGGTGAACTCCATGTTTTCCTCTGCTTCGAAACGCAGATTGTCCAGAAGCAGAACCTCTCCATTTTTGAGCGAGTCGATCTCCTTTATGGCATAGGGGCCAAAAATATCGTCGGCGAACTTTACCTGTTTACCTAGGATCTGCGAGAGCGCTTCGGCGTGTTGCTTTAGCGGAATGAAATCGTCGCGCCCCGCCCTACCCTGGTGCGATCCGACAACGACGCGCATCTTGGACAGGTCTCTGATCGAAACAGTTGCTTCCTGGATCCTGTTCAGCTCCATCAGTTTGCCCGTCTTGGGTTCAAGAGGAGTGTTAATGTCAACGCGAAGAAAGACGACTTTACCCTCTAGGGAGAGGTCTTCAATAGTAAGCATAATTGCAGCTGCGTTGCTTTGTCGCCGCCTTTCGCGCCTATAACCATTGCTGGGGAAAATCTCCTCTCTCAATAATTTTCCTCGATATATTCTAGCCAACCTCGATACGTGACCTTTGCATCCTCCAACTGCTTTTGATGAATTCCCAACGAGTCTTCGACCTCTACACTTGTGAATGTAACCTTCATACCACCGAGACTTCCGCGCATTGTTACTCTTGGGGGCGCCTGATCAGGTTCTCCCTTGTCCTGGGCCTCAGGAAATGAAGGAACGAAGCTAAGAACGACAGTACCATCATCGTCTTCCCAGAGGTCGTACCCACCGTGAGCATCGCAGTAGGCTTTTAGCTTCTGAAAGGTTACCGAGAATCCTTGTTCTGTCATTTAGTTCTTGGGGCAGCCTCGAATTTTTGCAGAGATGTTAGCGAATTCGATATCGAATGCGTTACGGACGATTATACGATTCTACGTGGGCGTATTTGAGCAACGCCTTGTTAATCTTCCCCTTCGGGAACTTCTATTCGGGAAACCGAAAAGGTCGTGGAGAGGTCCTAGACGATCAACCCACAACTTCGAAAATAGTCTGGAAATTCGCAGTTGCAATTTATAGGGAAATTGCTGGAGCCAAAAAAAAGTACTAGGGTATCACTGCCTGGGCATGTTACTTTCTATAATGTCTACGTTCGATCGGAATCGGATGGCGGGCTTCGACAAGACCTGCTCTGGATTACACCCTATTCATTTAGAGATAGATAGCAAGTCTTGTTTCTCTTGGTCCTGCCGTCGATTGGATGCCGGTACCTAAGATACCAGTACTGCTTTTCCGGATTCTTCCCAACTCTTGCGACCTTGTCAGGTTTCCACGCAGGTCTGTTGCATCGCGGGCAGACCGTCATCTCGTTCTTGCTCATAGAAACTATCACCGAGTCTACACTTACTGATAACCACTAGTAATGCGGTTTGATCAAGATTTGCTAACAAATTGATGAAGCCAATGTGGACAACACTTGCTTCCGTGCTCAGATCGCCATTGTTGTCCATAGGCCGAGCCAAATGTTGTTCACTGACAGGAAAGTCACGAACGACGCTCGATCGACAAAATCATGGACAACAAGAAAAGCATCCCCCTGACATGGTCCAAAAAATAATCCGCTCCGTTGTCCTATCGCGGACAACACCTTGCGTTGTCAAACAAGGAAATGCAAGCGGAAATTGAACTTGAGCGAACACTCGAGTAGTGACATTTCTAGCTAAAGAGGCCTTGGTGTCTGTGGCTCGAAATTGTCTGATCTCCTTGGGCAAATGTTTGCATAAAGTCCGAGAAGACAAAACACGAACTGTCCTGAACGATTTAGTCGGTCGGAACGCTATCTGGCTTTGATGAAATTCCGGACTGAAACAAAAACACAGTACATTTTCGATTGCTGCAATCGATGTCGATATCGACAACGATAGAAAACATTACTCTACGAGTTCCGCGATCTGCTCCCCGAGTGAAGAAGCAGCGCTCGACGAAATGATGCTGACTCCGTAAGCTCGAGCTACTTCTTCTTCTTCCGGCGTAGGCGGTGAAAGCCCTATCAGGAGAGTGTGCGTGGGGTCGATATCGTATTTCTTCGCAAACATCCCTATGATGTCCTCTTCCTTCGGTTGGAAGGTAAAGTTGGCAACGATCAATTTCCCTGATTTCCTTGCGACTATGTCGAAGGTATGTGTTGCGCCTGACTTGCCGACAATGTCCTTCTTGAGCCCGACATCGAATCCCTTTGCTTTGAGGTAGGTCACGAGTGAGGCAAGAGGCAAGGTCCCCTTTGCAAGTGTCTTCTTTGCTTCATCGGACAGATCATACTGGTAGATAGGCTCGTAAACCGCCTCTTTGAAAGTGAAAACGTCATTACATGAATTGCACTTGTGGGTAATCTTCGGGGCTTCAAACCGGGAGCCACAGGAACTGCAAACAAAACTTGTCCCAATTTTCCTGTAATCTATCTCGCCCACTGTGCTCTTGCAGTTCGGACAAATCATCGCCCCTCCTTTCTCAAACTTATCCTTGGAGCCAATGTACCCGCACCGTATGTGCTCGACAATCGAAGCCTTTCCGATGTCGACCGAAGAGCAACGCGGGCAGTTGTATTTTGAATAGATTGCAGGGCTACCACAGGTGGGACATATTATGATCTTATCCAGTAACTTTGTGTGAAAAATTCCAGCATCTACAAGCTTCGACAGCAGATCCCGACGTTCTGCTTCTGTCTTCGAAGGAAGCGCAACTTCCAGTGCAGGGAACGAGAGCCCTCCTTCTCCGACGCTTGGGACTATGGAGTACACTCCATTTTCGAGCATCTGCTGGATAAGGCTCTGAACCTCTTTGTCCGCCATCAGGCTGCCTTTCTCTGGCGGTGCCGTGTCCTGCCTTGCCAGCCGGTCTATACTCACCTCTAGCCCATCTTGCCAGAGTCAAAGTGTTACATTAACTTGCTTGTGTCAGGCGACGTTGAAAATTCCCAGGCCAGGCAAATTGAAGACCAGAATTGTGATTATTAGTAGAATAAGCGAGTGTCTCATACCAACCTGAGCTGAGCCGTCGACGATCTTGCCCGCCACTAATCCACCAAAGATCGCTTCAAACAAGGCTGTGACGAAGAAGATGGATTCGAAATACATGGGTGGTATCTTGGCGAGACCGCTGAAACTCTTTGAGGCTCCTCCAATTGAGGATGGAATTGCGCTTGCGGTCGCCGGGAGGCTCTGCAGCGGCAAAATGAACTGTGTAATTATTATCAGCGCGATGACGAGGAAAATTATCACCGAGATATACACTAGTTGAGTATAGGGCTTTAGCTCGGACGCCTTTTGTTCATTGTACTGCTCGAGTCCATTGAATAACTTGACGCTTGAGCTCAAGACATCGTGCATCTTGCCACCCGCCGAATATGCCTCTGCAAGTATCAAAGCAACCTGGGGAGCGTACGGGTGCCTGAGTTTCTTTGAGGCCTCCATCACGGAGGCTCGGAAGTCGTAACCCAACGAAAATTTTGTCATTGCGATGCCAATTTCATGGCTGATAGGTCCGTAGTCGGCTTTTGCACTTTCGATCAACGCTTTTGGAAGAATAAGACCCGAATCCGTCGCCTCCAAGATGTCTCTCAGGAATCTTGGTATGTTTCTCTCAACTGATTTGAGGTACCTGAAGTTGACAACTGCGATGTATACTACAGGAATTATTGCTAGGACGAGTCCCACGCCAACTACGGTATCCGTAAGCGAGGCGCTTGCACCCCTAGGAAGCACCCAGGGCTCGTTGAAGAGCGTCCAGGGAGTTCCACTGCTTATTCTGGTACCGTTGCCCGTTGGAACTATGTAGTGAGAATTGAGTCGGTATCCTCCCACTAAAAGCCCGACGACGATTGAAAATATCGCAAGTATAGCGCTCCCCACGTAAGCAGTGTAGCGCCACTTTTCATTGATGTACTTCAGACTGTAAAGCACCGCTCTCTTCTTTCCAACTGATTTTCTGCTCATGTTTTTGCCACAAGCGAGTCCAACATGAGTACAAACATGACTGAAATCATGGGCACGACCACGAACGTGATCACATTTATAACAAGAATCGGATCGGGAAGTCCTCCGGACGGCAAAAGCCCAAAGATTGCCATCATCACGATAAAGATAATTGGACCGACGACGATGAGAGTAATGTAAAGTTCCGCCATCAGGCTCAGGTTACCAACGACCTTCGTTAGCTTCTCCTTCTTCTCCTCAAAGAGCCTGCTCGACTCGAACATTACGAGGTCGTGGATTGAACCAGTGGTCCTGAACGCTATGGCGATGCTTTCAAGCATCTTTGAAAACGCTGTCGACGGTGAGTGCTGGGCGACTTCCCTCAGCGCTGATTCCGTATCAAGACCGAACACCTTTACATCCCTCAGGAACCTTCTCGCCAGCCCCGCAAGGACGGGGTTTGATTCTGATGTGGCGAGCTTTTCAATGAGTCTTTCTATGTTGAGGCCCGCAGCAGACAGAACACCGAGAATGCCAAATGAATATGCGAGCTGGTTATCAAGTCTTGTTTTGAAGCTGTTCCTCCTTTGCAGAGGATAAATCAGCCACACTTGAAGAGAAATTCCGAAGGCTACCCCGCCTAGCACGACGCTTCCGATAATCTCGAAGTAAACGTTGAGATGGAGAAATCTTGATTCAACGAACAGGGATATGAGAAAAGCTGGCAAAGCGAGCAGTCCGCTTACCAGGAAAGCCGTGGACAGATACGAATCGTAGATCAGAGGAATCCCCGACTGTTCGTACGCTTCTTTGTAGCCAGGGAATTGTGGCAGCCTTTTTGCAATGTGTGTATAGGCAAAACGCTCGAGTGCGCTTCTTGACTTGACTCTCGATACATCGTCTGGCACTTTCTGTGGCTCTTTTGCCAATTTCCTCAAACGGCGAAGTTCCGAGGACTCTTCGGATTTTTTATCCTCGAGTCTGGTGCGCTTTCCTGCCAGTAAACGCAGAAATCCAGGCCCACTTTCTTTCTCAGAGCCAGGACCGATCGTCCCCCTGTCTTCTGGGGACGGATCGGTCTTATCCGCCTCGTTCAGAATGATCGGCTGAACTGAGTCGCCTTCTTCTACCGATCTGGGGCTCAGAGGAGTGAATACTTCAGAGTGGGATGCTGTTGGTACGGCCGAAATATCGCGTTCGATAACGAACTCGTCATCGTTCGCTTTGCGAGGGGGTTTCCGCTTAGCTCTGCTCCGCTTTTTTCGTCCCGAGTCTTCATCCACTGGCGTCACTTTGCCAATCTTCCCCCAGTCTGGCCATTTCAAAGACCTCGGTCGGATTATAGTAGTAACGCCGAATAACAGAGGCAACCTCTCTGTACGAATGTATCTTCTTATTCAGCATCCACTGTAGAATCTTTTCTTTCTTTTCCATATCGGAGTAGATCTCCTCTTCTGGCAGATGCTTCTCGTTAGCAAGTTGCTTGAAGACGTTGCTCTGCCCCTTCATGTCGAATGTGTCCTTCAGCTCGCCCGCCCATTCGAAGAGCGAGTTAAGCTGTGTTGCTCGCGTTTGTTCGTTGAAGCCCACGACCTCGGCGACATTGATTGCTCTCCTGACGTACCTGTCGGACAACTTTACCCTCGCCATCAACACAAGGGTGCTCATCAACGGGAGCAACATCCCAGGGATGTCCATTGGCTTTGTCAGCATCCTCTTCATCGCAGTTGAAACGCTGTCTGCGTGAATAGTAGAGATGCCTCCGTGACCCGTTGAGATTGCTTGCAGAAGTGTGTATGCCTCCTCTCCCCTTATCTCGCCGACGACGATGTAGTCCGGCCTCTGCCTCAGCGCGGATTTCAGGAGATCAAATAGGCCGACTTCCTCCACTCCCGCCTGCGATGAGACTCGGGTGACCATCGGTATCCAATTCTCGTGGGGGAGTTTGACTTCTCTGAGTTCCTCGATTGTGACGATCTTTAGGTCCGGTTTGATGAACATGGCAAGTGCGCCAAGCGTCGTCGTCTTGCCGGTAGCAGTTGCTCCGACAACCAGAAGTGATTTCATGTTCTCTATGCAAATCCAAAGGTAAGCACCCACCTGCGGTGAGATTGTCCCCCAAAGCATCAGATCTACGATTGTCGGTGGTTCTTCTCTGAACTTCCGGATTGTGAAAGTAGATCCACGTTTTGAAACTTCGTCGAGCGTTAGGTGAGTCCTGTACCCCTCTGGAAGGTTCCCCTCCAGAATCGGCTTTGCGACGGTGATCTGCCCGCCAGACTTGTACGCAAGTCGGATGATGAACGCTCCAAGGTCCTCCTTCGTGTTGAACTGCACGTTGCTTGGGATGCTTTCGTAATCCCTGTGCCACACATAGATCGGGATCCCGACTCCGTCGCAAGAGATATCCTCGATGTTTGGATCTCGCATCATCACGTCGATGTGAGAATAGCCAAGAAAATCGCGCTTCAAGTAATACAGTATCTTGTTCTGCGCTTCTTTTGGAATATTCAACTTGTAGTCCTTGATGAGCCTAGACGTATTCTGGTCGAGGTAGTTCTCAATCTGATCCTGACCATAGATTATTGAAAGCGGTGCTCTGACTTCCTCCAACAAGAAACTCTTCAGGCGCTCTATCTTGATCTTTTCAATCTCGGTCAGAGAAGGCTCTATGACTTCATAGGTTGTCACATTGCTAATTGATCTTATCGCTACGTTTCCAAAAGGCGGATTCACAGGGTAAAAGTCGCGCAAGATTGCTTCGGGCGGAGATTCTGAAGGCCCTTGGACTACTCTGCGTTCCTCCCGAGTCCTTTGTGTCTGCTGGAATTGTGGTTCATGCTCTTCCAAATGTGGTTCGCACGCTCTCGGCACTTCCTGGACATTCTAACTAGTTTCACAAGTAGTGCATACGCTGATCTTGCTTAAGGTGCGTTGCAAAGGGGAGGATTTCATTTTGGTGAGAAAATCTGTGAAATCATAAGCCAGCCTTGGAAAAATATTAACCTGCTTGTGATTGAGATTTCCGAGATATGGTTCACTCTGCCATGTTGAGGTAAGAATGCTGACACTTTTTCCGTGTGTTCTAGGACGGAGTGTTCAAAATTAGCTCAGATTTAGGAGGAAGGCACGGGCTTAGGCCGATGATAGAATGTTACACCTCATCAACAAGCCATAGTGAATTAAGAACTGCCCCTCGTAATTCTCTCGCTTGCTTTGAGGAGATGTTCTATGTCTTTCGGGGAACTCTTGCCCCTTCCGTCGAGCATTTCATCTAGTTCTCTTCGAGCCGAGGAGATCCTTTGAATGGTGTCAGAAGAGAGACGATTGACAACTTGGATTGTCTCTGAGAGGCTGAACTTTCGGTTGTATGCCTGCTCAAGTATTTTTTTCGTGCTAAGAAGGGAGTTGTATACCTCCAGATCTACACGTATGCTTGTATACCTAATTTGCATCGATTCGGGCATATCGAATATGCACGCAGACTTATAGAAGCGAATTATATAACTTTTGTATACAGACATGCATCCCAAAGTCAAGTTGTCTGATGGTGCAGTCGTCACAATCATAGATCTACCGGCGAGGAATGGAATGCTCGCACGAGTGCTGGGACGCGTTACTCGAAGGTACATGATTGAACTGTTTGAGACCGGGGAGAAACTTCTCGTCGAGAGGTCTCAAATCAGAAAGAATGCAATGCACCACCTCAACAACTGCAAGGAAATCAGACAATAGGAACTAGCCCAAGTCTTCCTCTCGCGGATGGATCCTGTACCATACCATGAAGGACAGACTGAGGTTTCACCGAATACAAGATCGGAGTGCCGTGGAGCATCCCTATTCTCAAGTTCGTGTCGCAGAGCGCCTTTAGTTCTGGAAGGAGCGATGCAGTAGGGCTTGAAATTTGCAGTCTAACGTTTCCGCTGCTCTTTATCATCGCAATAGATCTGGCATAGTCACCATATACAGTCTCAACCCCGTAGAGACCTTCCAGTGCATCCTGTACTAGAGCAACGAGAACGGGTTTCCCAGATTCTTGTCTCAGGAGCTCGACAGTCGAATTGATTAGATCGAAATCGGTACGGACGTCTCCCTTTAGATGAGTAGAGTTTGCGCTCACTCGCTGGTCGGCTTTCTTTCCTTCATAGCTGATTACTGTGAGGTTGTCTTTCAGTGTAGCACTTGAAACATTGGGTAGCATCGCTTCGACATCTGTCCTTGAGGCACCTAGGAAGGGTACGTATACGACTTTGTGACCGCAATTAATGAAATTGGAAAACACAGTCCTGAAGGTGAGATGCAATACCTCGCTCGGGACATCGTTATTCACTTCTAGAAGGTTCAGGCTACCCTGTTTGAAACCTCCTCCGAGGATTGAATCCATAGCTACGACTCCGGAAGAATGGGTTCCACGCCTCGGGCTCTGGATGGGCTCTCCTACGGCGTCGCTTCTTTCAGAATATTTGGAAAAATTGAATGGCGGCAAGTACCTGAATTTACCTGAGTCTAGTGTGAAAAGAAACCTGGATTGTTCGATGCTTACTCCGCGAAGTTTCCTTAGTTCTATTTCCCGAACTACCCTCCCTTCGTGGAACTTTCTTCTTAATACAACGACACCATCCAGTAAATAATCGAGATCTGTCTGCTCCCTTCGCTCTGTCACAACCACGAAACGGGCTTCGTAATCCTCGACAAGTTTCGAGATTTCTTCTACACCCAGCGTGTGAGATTCAAAGAAGAGTCCTTCCCAGCTATCGAGAACCACGAACGGGTTGGATATCTGCTCAAGATACTGTCTGAGCCCTGAGATTGCCCTTATCCCGTCCATTCTCCTAGAGTCTTGGAAGCCTATCTGTTCCTCCTCCAGCCGCGGCACCGTCCCGTACTTGCCCTGAACTACTTCTATCCAAGGTTGATGACTCTTGAGAGTCTTGGCGGACAGGCGTGTTGACATGTAGATTGATTTGAATTCGCTCTTGGAATGATAGTCGAGCAGCTGAAGTACGAGCGAGGTCTTTCCCGTCCCAGGGTCGCCTCTAATCAATACAGATCTTCCGCCCGCGTTGAAAAAATCAAGCAAATAAGTCGAGGCAACCTCAAGAGAAGCTGCTGATTGCGACAAGCCGGATGGGCGGTCAGGCAATGAAACTGTTGTTCCCCCAGAAGCAGTTTGACCGATGTTCATTCAACCTAATCTGGTTCATACAGAACTAAGCCTCAAGACCGAGACTCTGCTCGCTTCTTTGATCGTCAATTCACTCTTCAACAGAAATAGAAATGCCATTGCATTGAGGAGAGCCACCGAAGCACTCATTATAAA
The DNA here is from genome assembly GCA_021325255.1 of Nitrososphaerota archaeon. Next base: position 39,058 of record JAJPHP010000067.1, read on the forward strand.
TGCCTATTCTGTCATCGGTTATACCGCCGTTGTGCAACCCCGCTCATTGCTCCCGCACCTCATTTCAAAGGAGATTTCCCGACAGAGAAACCTGTTCAAAGCAACGGCTCTCAAGACCATTAGAGTGATCCGGTTCGATTGACTGCAGAACAGCTTCTCATTCTGAATCTATCTGTTGCCGCTGGCATGCTTCTTTACACATCTTACCTCGACATGAAAAAACGCGAGGTCGAAGACAAGGTGTGGATTGCGTTTGGAGTCGTCGGAGCCGTACTCCAAGGTTATGAATTGGCCACTGGTGAGTCGAATTGGATCGTCTTGGGGGTAGCCGTAGGGCTCGCGACCGTCATTGGAATGGGGCTCTTCTTCTTCGGTTTCTACGGCGGAGCAGACGGAAAGGCACTCATCGTTGTTGCAATACTTGTTCCTTATTTTGTACCCCGCGTGGGCTTGTATTCCATCGCACCGCTTATTGTTTTGACAAACGGTGTATTCATTTCCATAATATTGCCCGTCTTCATGCTGCTTTGGAATCTTTCAAGGATTATTTCAGGAGAGAAAATCTTCGATGGTTTTGAAGGCGAGTCACTCACCCGCAAAGTAGCTGCGTGCTTTCTAGGGTACAAACAGACGGGTAAGCCCAGAGCCTTTCAGTTTTCGATGGAGAGAAGCCAGCGCCCTTCCGATGGGAACCAAGTGGCTATGGCTGCCATCAACAGGCGTTTTGATTTCTCTATGATGCGCGATGATTTCGAGACTGAGAGCGGGACATGGGTCACTCCCGGCATACCTCTGCTGGTATTCTTCACGGCAGGTTTCTTTGTACTTCTCATCTACGGCGACCTGGTAATCAGCATAATCCAGTTCCTTTTCGGGGCAATGCATTAAGTACTGGCATCGAGGCCGGAGCTGCCCTAGTTCAAGCCGCCGCTTGAAGATCAAACCTCGTAGGTTAACTTTTTGGCTTCTCTCTTCCTTTCTGACTCTGCTTCTCTCGCTTCTTCTTCCTTTTCTTCCTCAGATTCTTTCTTCACGGCGTCGCTCAGACAAGATAGAGCAACCCCAAGGAACATTACAAAGAGGACTCCATTAACGACAGCTGAGACTATCGCTTCTGGCGTCGAAGCGGGAGCATATGCAATGGAAATGAGTTGCGAGGCAAGCAGAATGAGAACGAAAACAGACGAAGCAATGCGAAATGGACTGGAAAAAAACCATTCCTTTCTGATGTCAAGTCCTGCAGAGATAAAGCAAAGTACTGTCGCAATGGCGGAGTAAGGGCTCCCTTCGTTGGTTGCAGCTATAACCAGAAAGTAGATCCCAGCAAGAATAAACACGATGTTAGTTGGAGCTAGCGCGCTACGGACAGACATGCCGAGGAAAGACGACCTGAAAAGCACCTTAAAGTGTTTACCATTGAAGATGTTCGCAGGGGCATATCTGAACGCTTTACTCACAAATGGAAAGAGTGACGAAACTAGATATGTGGAAGAATTGAGATGTGAGGAGAAGGCGCGGTCGAATGCGCTTTTACAAAGCAGTCGCTCTAGTTTATCTGCAAGAACTAGATCTTTCGCTTTGTAGTCTCTGCTTTCGCTGAAATTACGCACTTTTTGCTTGTCAACAGACGGTCTGATTCTCTTTGACCGCGAGTCAGTGACCTGCAGTCCGTTTTCAGAGTAGCCGCCTTTGGCGAACCATCTGAAGGCCATATTGTGGATCGATTAGTTTTCCAACTCTTGTCTGGACTTCTCTGTTTTACACAGCAATGGAACAAAGCACTTATTGAAGCCCTGCACAAATTTGAGTGGTATAGGTATCAACGATGTTCAGCGGAGAAGCAGAGATACAGGCTAGGAGGAAGACTCTAGCGGTCCTTCAGGACGAGGTCCGGAGAGTCCTTGACGCCTCAAGGGAGCTGGTGCAGCTCTACATCTCACTAACAAAAGCCGATTCGGCGGGAATCCAGAGTTCCCTCGAAAGAATTCGAAAGGCGGAGGAGGACACGGAGCAATTACGGAGGATGCTTACCCGTGAGCTAGCCGAAATAGGCACAATGATAATCAACAGAGAGGATTTTTTGAGAACTGCTTACAACGTTGAGGAAATGTCTGGGCACATCGCCGGCGTCGCATTCAAATTGTCGCAGGTAAAGTTCACCGCAATAAAGAGAGCGGGAATTGTGGAACAGCTAAGAGACCTCATAGACATGAGCGTCGAGTCGGTCCAGAGGCTGAATGAGGTTGTTCGCGCGCTGGCAATCAATCCGATACATGCCATAGACCTGTCGAATTCAGTCCAGAAGCTTGAAAGGCAGGTGGACGACAAGTATCGCAACCTGACGAGCAAAATCATGTCCGAGGTCGATTCATTCAAAGAACTCCTACTGCTCAAAGACATTGTACAGGGAATCGAGGATCTCGTCGACAATTGTTTGAGCGCGACTGATTCGATAACCATCCTCGCATTAGGGCTGTGAAACTAATCGAAGTTGCGCGCGGAGCTCATAGAAAATCGACTCGTTGTATGGGACATCGAAGATTCGCGTTCTCTATTCTCTTCCGGTTTCTTTGGTAAACCGATCGGAATACCAAAGCCAAAAGGAAGCGAGTTTGACGTCCCAGTTATTCTTGATCTTCTTGAGGGCTACTACCTTGCGTCAAAGTCAAGGATCCTAGTAACGAAGGATGGAAAGAGAATCACTCTGCCGGCTCTGCTGAAGATCTGCAAGTCCGAGGTGGTGCAATTCCCCGAAAAGCTTCTGGTCTATACGAAACTCAGGGAGGCAGGGTTCGTCGTTTCGCCCGGAATCAAGTTCGGTGCAGACTTTGCCGCATACGAAAGAGGACCAGGCTTGGATCACGCACCGTACCTCGTTCGCGTCGCTCCAGCTTCAGTAAAAATCACTGCGACCGATATCGTCCTTGCAGGAAGACTCGCGACGACTGTTCGCAAGCAGTTCATCATCGCGATACCAGATCTGGAGAGAGAGCAAGTCACATTCGTGGGATTTGATTGGTGGCGAGCTTAGGCGAGAGGTATGTTGTAATTCTCCTTTACGTTGTTCAGGACTATACTAGTTACGGATCTCTCGACGAATTCCATTGACAGGACTTCCTTGATGAAGTTGTCAAGAGCCGAGGAGGTCACGAACTTGGCGACCATGGCAATGTCAAAGTCACCTGTCAGGTCGTAGACGACACAGACATGAGGAAAGTGTGCCAACTTTGTCTCGACGTCCTTCAGATGTCTGCCCTTGGCCTGCAACTGGATTAGGGCGGTAAGGGTGTATCCTATTTTGGAATAATCAAGATCGACGGAAAACCCTTTGATGATTTTGTTCGATTCCATTTTCTTTACTCGCGATTGCACTGTCCCAACCGCGACGTTCAATTTTCTTGCAATGTCTCGGTAGCTTGCTCTCGCGTCCTGCTGCAGTACTTTGATTATTTCTAGATCGAGGTCTTCGACCTCAGGATGGAAATGCGCTGGTATACGTTCGGGCTTCAATTTTGTTGTCTGTGACAAAGGAAGTTCTGCCTACGACTTGTACTAGACGCGCGGATTCTTATAGTCTACTGGGTGATAGAAAGGGCCAGTCTAACCGATGGCGTCTGGAATGAACGAACGTACTACTCCATTATTGTTAAATAATCATTAGAACAGAAAAATTGGCATTAGGTGCACATTCGTCAATTGCCTTATGTTAGAGAAGCAGGGGGGGTGACTAAGCCCAGAAAGTTCACCGTTGGAGATGTCCTAGCCAAGATTGAATCCGAGCAAGTAAAGTTCGTTGATTTACAGTTTACTGATGTTCCTGGGAGGTTACAACATGTCACAGTTCCAGCGACGTCGTTAGATGCAGATAGTTTTGAAGATGGAGTCCCTAAGCTAGATGGCAGTTCGATTCGCGGTTTTACTGACATTCACGAGTCAGATATGATCCTTACTCCCGACCCGAGCACATATGGAGTTTTGCCCTGGTCTGAAGGCCCCCTAAAAACTGGACGACTGGTCTGCGATGTCTCCAAAGGATTCGGAATGGGAAGGTTTCAATGCGATCCGAGGTACATTGCTCAAAGAGCAGAAGAGGAAGCAAGGAAACTCGGATACGACACTACTTATTTTGGACCCGAAATAGAGTTCTTTGTCTTTGACAAGGTTTCTTGGGATGTTTCGACGCCTTACGCAACCCAGTCTTACAGAATAGAATCTAGAGAAGCTGGCTGGAACCCCGGAACAAGTTCGCTCAGCAACAGCCCACCAATCAGATTCAAAGAGGGCTACTTTCCTGCGAGTCCGCAGGACTCTTTGCAAGATTTCAGGAGCGAGTGCGTGAGCGTTCTTTCCAATAACTTTGGAATACTGTGCGATGCCCACCACCACGAGGTGGCAACTGCAGGCCAATGCGAGATTGACATGAGATTTGATTCTCTGACCAACATAGCGGACTCGGCAGCTACCTACAAGTACGTTGTGAAGAACGTCGCCGCAAAGCGCGGCATGGTCGCTACAATGATGCCGAAACCGATCTTCCTCGATAATGCTTCGGGCATGCACGTTCATGTTTCGCTTTGGAAGGGTGGCGAGAATTTGATGTTTGATGAGCGGGATAGCTATGCCGAGCTGAGCCAGCTCGGCAGGTACTTTGGTGGTGGATTGATCGAGCACGCGCGCGCCCTTGCTGCCATAACCAATCCAACTACAAATTCATACAGGCGCCTCGTACCCGGCTTTGAGGCTCCGGTTTACATTGCATGGAGCAGGCAGAACAGGTCAGCGAACATTAGAATCCCCGTAAACATGAAAGGAAGAAAGTATGCTTCGCGAAAGAGACTCGAGTACAGAACTCCGGACACTGCTGCAAATCCCTATCTTTGTTTCGCGGCGATACTTGCAGCCGGCCTTGACGGCATCAAACAGAAGATTGAGATAGGCAATCCAGTCGACGAGGACATTTACAAGTTGACTCCTGAGAGGCGGCACGCCCTTGGAATCAAGGAGCTTCCTGGCTCGCTGATGGAAGCGATACAGTGTCTTCAATCCGACAACGAGTTCTTGAAGCCAATCTTCACTCACGAAATTATCGAATCAATAGTGGCAAATGGAATCAAGGAGTACGGTGAAGTCACAAGGCGTCCTCATCCATACGAGTTCTACTTGTACTTCGATATCTAATCATGTGTACCTGGACACTCTGAAGCTGAGATTCCTCATGGCTTCGCTATGAGGGATCGAATCATATTTCTAGAGAGAGTCACTGCAGCCGCGCGCCTTTTCTTTTGATACCACTATTGCAGACAGCAATGTCACGCCTTACCGCCTAACCTATCCAAAGACAAGACCCTATCATTCTCTTGAACAGCTATCACTGCTGTCGTTTCCCACTTTAAATACCGTAATAGCACCGTTACGTACCCCCTCTAGGGGGGTACGATAGCTGTTTCTCGACAATTGTCGAGAAGTCCATAGATGGGTATAGAGGAAATCTCTCCTCTGGAGAGCTCGGAAAGCCTCCACAATGAAATTGATCAGGACGAAATTAGCTTCGCCGGTTCGACATATCTTCGGCCTACAGCCAGCGATTTATGGCTTGACAGAATTCCAGAAGAATTCAGTTCGAACGCCCTAATGTTTTGTAAGATTTGAACGCAAGTAATACGTCTGGGTATTGGTCGCCATGCTGGCACTGAGTCAAGTCAGCTTGTGAGGTACTGGTCATCGGACGAAGATTCCTCTACTGCTTTCCTGTACTGTCGGCTCTGCTTTTGGTACATTTCCAGCAGCTCCTGCACTGTCGTGGCATCTTCGGGGGCCTTGTCATCTCTTATCCTTCCCGTAAACTTTGGAAAGCGAAGCGCGAATCCGCTGCCTTCCCTGATGAGGTCAAGGCCGGCGGTATAAATCGGACTCAGCGTTATCTCTGACGCAATGATTTCCAGCACGACCGCCGGCTCGAACCAATCTTCTGCCTCGACCCTTGCATCTACCCGGGGACTTTTGTGCTTGATCTTATGAACGCTCATCATCTTTGTTATCTTCTCGAGGTCTAGGTCTGAAAAGCCCGTTCCGACCTTTGTCGTGGTCTTGAACGTATCTGTCTTTGGATCATATGTGGCGAGAAGGAATGCTCCGTATACACCGGCTCTCCTACCCATGCCGTGATTTGCGCCCACAATCACGAGGTCAATCGTGTCTCTTACTTCCTTCCTGTACTCGGGCTTGAACTTGATCCAAGCGTAGCCGCGGGCTCCCGCCCTATACGGACTCGAGAGATCCTTTACCACGATCCCTTCGCAGCCTGCGTTCAGAGACTCTGTCATCATGGACTCCATCTCTTTCGAGGTTCTCGCCAACCTAGCCGGAACCAGTCTAATCTTTTCGTCGCCGATCTTTGCTGATGCAAAAATTTCCTCGAGCAGTTTCCTCCTCTTTTCGTAAGGTTCATCGATCTTCTCAGCCCCATTAAGCAGCAGTACGTCAAACAGGTTCACCTGAACAGGGTATTTTTTCATCGCCTCTTCGACTTCGTATTTTCGTCTCCTGTGCATCAGTTCTTGGAAAGGCAGATACTTGCCTTTCGCGTCAACAGCGACAATTTCGCCTTCCACTATGAAGTCCTTCGCAGGAATCCTGCCCAGCGTCTCCACTACATCACCGTACTGCGAAGTTATCTTTTCGAGCCTTCTCGAAAAAAGTATGATTTCCCCTTGGCTTGTCTTGTGAGCCTGAACTCGCTCGCCGTCTAGCTTGTACTCACACGAAGCATTGTAGTTCATCTGCTCGATTATCGATTCCGTGCTGTTCATCCTCTCTGCTAGCATCGGTCTTACCGGCTTGCTCGCCTCGACTTTCACTTCGTCGATTCCCTTCAAACCGCGCGTAGAAAGTATCTTTGCGACCTCGCCCAGATCGCTCGTGAGATTGTACGCCTTTTCCAATCGAGGCCTAGATTCCTTTGAACCAGTGAACGCGATGGTAAGAGCGTCCAGGACGGTGAAATCTGCAACTCCAAGCCTAAGTTTGCCAGTGACAAATCTGGCAAGAAACTTGGCTTCAAGGGGCGTAGCAGAGTTTAGCAGCATAGCGAGTTTGTTTATCCGTGCGCCTGAAGAGCCAGATCCCGTCGTCTTTGCGATCTCTTCAAAAGTAGAGTAGACCTTCTCGACAGTCAATTTCTCTGGTTTGAAGAGTTGCTGGACTTTTCTCTCTGAAAGTTCGGCTGCGACGTCGCCCAAGTCACCACTTTTCCTGAGAGCTTTTTGAATCTCAGAAGGATCGCATCCAAATGCTTTTTCGATCGCCCTAGAGACTGTCTTTTCCGCCATTCCGATTTCTATTCCGACAAAGTCGGGGAAGAGCTTGCCCTGAGTCAGGTAGGCAACCTGCGGAAGAATTTTCGGTGGCGTGGCTTTCAAAATATCGACGAGAATTGAGGTCAGCTCCGTTCGGGAAGTGGTCTTTGTCATCTTTTCGTACCCCTCCGCCATAATCGAAAAATCCATACTGGGAGCGCTCACTATTCTGATTTCTTTTTTTGACTTTTTCGATTGCAAGCTATAATCGGCCTCTGACCACAACGCAATCAAGCAGGAAACGAACCCTCGACCGATTTTCGTCTCGGCCTGAAACGCCGCTGAGTCGGATTGTTGGAAGCAGTTCGATCAGATTAGATTGATTCAAAGGGCGCATGAACTCCAGCGTCAAACCTTGCGGCTCTCTGTCTCTTACCGAGTCTTCTCAGCTATGTTCCCGGAAAAGAGAATCACTCCTTCGTGCACATATTGCTGAGGCAAAAGCCCTGGCTATACTTATCCCGCCCGCGTGTGTGACACTGCGACTATTGAGAATATATAAAGAAAAAGAACACAAGCAACAAAGATGGCGCCGGAGTTGCAAAACACGACTGAGCGACAAGCAGACAAAACGGCAACTCACTTCAAGACCAAACTTGTAATTGGCTCTTGATAGCGGAACCGACGCATTCCAAACCCTCTCCCTGCTTACTTTCAACTGCGCAATGTAATGCTCGATACTGCGGGGACAGATGAAGCGACTCTCGCGAGATAGAATGAAAATTCAAGCCCTTAGGAACTGCAAGTGGCCTTCCGTAGAGCGGGAATGCATTAATACTATCCAAGCTCAAACTTGAGCTCGCACATCTTACTGGAGCTCGATTAGGAGAGTCAATAGATATGGGAGGCACCAAGAAGAAATCAATTTCAGCTGCCGATAGGTCGCAGTCGGCCTCGGAGAGTGGCCAACAGTCGCCCACGAAGAAACCTGAGAAGAAAACTGCAAAGGAAGCAAAGCTTGCGGCGCAGCAGGCAAAGCAGCAAGCTCTTGTTGCGCCGAAACTCGATGACAAGCAAATCATGAAGTCGCTTTCTCCTCTCAGGGCCATTACCGTTTATGGCACCGCGCGAGCGCTCGGACTAAATGCCGCGATTGCAGCTCAGACACTGAGGAACCTAGAGGCAAAAAACGTGATACACAGAGTCGGTGGATATAGCGGCCACTACATCTATGCCATTGCCGAACAGACTACTTCGTCTTAGTTGGGAGCGTCGATACTCTGGATTTCCAGAGTGTCTCCTCTTTTACTTTTTTCTAAAATATCCAGACCTGTTGTTATCGAACCAAGAAGATTCATTGGTTTGTAACTCCTCGTATCTCGCAGGAAGATGCAAATCATGGAACCTGATGGCATGAACGTGACATCCCCCCTCTTGAATTCTTTGCGCGATTTTTCCTCGCCGGTCATCACATTCGTCAAGATGTAAGCGAAACTACTGTCGTAGTGGTTGATTCTTCCGCTTATTGGGAGGGCACGCTTGACAAGCGAGAGCGTGACAGGAGAGAGATGCTTGAAAAGTCTTGCAGTGATTTCTCCAGAGCCCGGAACTCTTGCTTTCATTACCATCTCGGAGACGGTGCCTGAAGACATCTGCTCAACAGCCAACCTCGTTTGAGTATCGGTCCACAGCCGCTTCTTTGCAAAATTTCTCTTTAAAGAGTGTGTGGCCCCGCTTTTCTGCTATTTCACAATCGGCTTCTTTACGGTAAAAATTTTGATTTGAAGAGGCGCAGGCCTTTAAGGCGTCTCGGAGGGTGATTTCTTCTCGATAGGTTTATTTGCCAACCAAATCGGGTTGTATTATATATTCCTGGTGCTTTTTCTTATTTGCCTACTATTCCTCGCGCTAGGGTATCTTCCCCTCAAAAAGTGAAAAGGCGCAAAGTAAAGACACCTGAGCAGGAAAGCCGAGAAAGTTTTCAGGTTACAATCGGCCCACCCAGGATGACCAGGTTCGAGAGAGCAAGAATCATCGGTGCGAGATCCCTGCAGCTTTCGCTGGGGGCGCCTCCGTTCATAAAGATACCTGCAAGTGTTCACAACCCAATCGATATTGCTATTGCTGAGCTTGACGAGAAGGTCTTGCCGATTAATATTCGGAGGACGCTTCCAGATGGGCAGTATGAGGATATCCCGCTCGATGTCCTAGCAGAATAGGAAAGGAGGAGTGCGAAGAGCCAACTAGTTGCCAAAGCTAGCTGGTCCTCCGAGCAGCTAGACCTGTCTACATTCCGCCGCTTCCTCTCGGTCCCAATCGGTCTCACCACAGGCAAACAACAAATAGCATGGATTGGATGGTGTTGGTACTAACAGCTTGAAATGCTACGTTTGCTCTAAGACCTCGAAGGCAGTGTGCGAGATGTGCAAGAGGCCCGTCTGTAGAATTCACTTTAACATGTACTACGATCCGGCTACCCGAATCATGACTCCACTCTGTGGAAACTGTGCCCAAATCAAACGGCGGGAACTGACCTGAGGGTCGAAACCACGGTATGCTTAAATAGATTATTTATCGGACAGGCTTTCTGCATCCTCAAATTGGCTACTAAGAATTCCACGAAACCACCCACACAACGATCATCAAACGAAGACATCGCCGCTTCCCAGAGCTCGGGTGTCTCCTCCTCTGGCTCAAGTCACGAAGCTCAGCACCAAGAGAGGCCCGCGAGGACATCGCCACCAAACCACATTTTCGTCGGAAAGAAACCAGTAATGAGCTACGCAATGTCGGCGATGGTACAGCTCGCCCAGAGCGGTGAAATTGTTCTCAAGGCTCGTGGAATGGTAATCTCAAGGGCAGTGGATGTTGCGGAGATTGTGACAAAACGGCTGGGAAACAACACGTTTGAGGTTAAGAACATCAAAATCGATACGGAGAAAATCGGCGACGGCGACGACACCAGAAACGTTTCTACAATCGAGATAGTTGTTGCAAAGAAGCAACAGTGATAGCCATCCGAGGCTGTCGGATGCGTCAATTTGCTGACGTTTTTCCCCTTTCAACTTGATTTGTCACTTTTATCCCGATAATATGGGCTGGCTCTGCTTCATCAAGCTGAAGAAACGGGGAGAACCCCTCCACCCAAGGTTTTTGTCGGCGAGGTCGCGGGCTCACTTCATTTCAGATTCTAATTCTTATGGCGGATTGAGATTGTCGTCAGACCAAGGGAACACAGAGGAAGATAGGATCAAAGACGGCGACAGGGTACTCCTCTATCTGGATAATCGGAGAACCTGGCTTGTCAGGACAACACCACCTTCGCAGTTCCACACTCATGCTGGTATAATCAACCTCGGAGAGTTGGTTGGGAAGAAGTACGGGGATGCGATAAGAACCACTCTGGGCGATTCTATATTTCTGTTGAGGCCAGTCACTCTTGATTTCATAATGAAATCTGAAAGACGTACTCAGATCGTATACCCCAAGGATTTTGCATACATATCTGCAAGGTCTGGTCTTAGGAGTGGATGTAGAGTCATAGAGTGCGGCACAGGATCCGGCGCACTCACCACTTACTTCGCTAGCATAGTTTCGCCGGGCGGACTAGTCTGTACCTTCGAGGAGAGGGTCGATTTTTACGAAATCGCAAAGCGAAACGTGGAGAAGGCTGGTCTAAACGAATATGTCCGATTTGCTAACGCAAACCTCGTCACACTTGCAATTTCGGAAGCAGATCGTGAAGCCCTCTCACCAGGAACCTACGATCTCGCGATGATAGACATCGGCGACCCGTGGAATTTGCTCGAGATCATGCACAAGCTTCTCAAAGGCGGAGGATTCGCTTTTTGCATCTGTCCTACAACGAATCAACTCGAAACGGTAGCCTCTACGATGGAGGGTAAATTTGTGGATATTGAAAGCGCCGAAATTCTACTCAGAAAGATGGAGGCAAGGGTCGGGAAAACACGCCCCTCAATGAGAATGATTGGGCATACATGTTACCTGATTTCGGGCAGGAAAGTCAACTTTTCATGAGTTTGCTCATTGGCTGGCAGCGCAGCGATGAAGATCGCTTGAAGCGTTGAAAATGTTATATTCGTTGGAAACTGGAGGAGTGTTCCGCCGAGGAGAAGAAAATGGCATCAAGGGACCTTGCCGAAGACATTTCATTCTTTCTTTACATGGCTCCGATCATAGCTGCCATAGTCTACGGCGCTTACGAGTGGAATGTGATTGGGCATGGTTCATCGACGATGCCGGGCGTTGCTTACCTCATAGTTTCAAAGAGCCCATACCTGTACCTATTCTCTATAATCGCAATCTGTGCTGCTCTCCTTATTGACGTGAGGGGAGCTCCTGTGCAGGAAAGAGAATCCGTGGTCGTTAGCAACGCTACGAGGTTACAGATTCTCTCTATTATCGTGCTTATTGTTTCCTTCGCCGCGGCGCTGAGTAGTGCAAGTTATGATTTCGGCAATGCCGTCTCCGTCTTCATCGCGGGGAGATACGCGTTAATTTTTGCTTTTTCGATTGTTTTCTTCTCGTTACTTCTCGCCCCTCGACAGATGATAGGCACCGCCAAATTGAGTTCTGTGGCTGAGATTATTGGGCTTCTTTTGCTCGCTGCCTCCCCGGTTGTTTTTTATGCAGAAAGCAAGATTCACATTGAATTCGCAGTCGGTGCGATAATTGCGATAATTGTTGCAATCATCGGGGTTTATCTATTCTTCAATAATACAAAGTTACTTCAAAGAAAATCCCCACAGACAGCAAAGCTCCCTCAGAAGGATCCACAGCCGATTAGGCAGCCTGAGAGTGCTACGCCAAGGCCATCTCCCTGACTAGACAGATTATCCTATCCTCACTCTCTCTCTGCCCTCACCCTTTTTCCCAGTCGAATGAAGATAAACACAATTCTTCTCACTTGTCGCGATCGTAAGATGTGACAAGTATTCGGGACCCTGATGAAGTAAGACACGCGTGTTCCTTAACTAGTATCCCAATTCAAAAAATTGAGAAAGCAAAAATGGGCCCGGAGGGATTTGAACCCTCGACCGACCGGTTTCTCCGGCGCGAAAGCGAGATACCACCATGGTTTCGATGATTCCTTCACGCTTATGAGCCGGTCGCTTTTGGCCAAGTCGCCGTTATGGTTCTACCAAGCTGAGCTACGGGCCCCATTTTTTCCTTGACCTGCGAATACTTGGAGTCTCTTCTTCGTTAAACAATCCTCTTTTGACCCTTCATATCTCTTTTTCCTATTTTGCTAAACCATGTACCGCTCTTTTTTTCTGATCGTTAACAGATACTTCTTTTAACTCGACTCCTTTCGTGAATCGATTGTGCCCGAGATCGAAGGGGAAAATAGAGTGAATAGCACTACAATCCTTAATGGTGCATGCGGATTTCCCGGTTGTTATTTGTCTTTTGCTCGTGTTTACTGAAAAGTCTAAAAGTACGATTGTCGATCTTGCTGATCGGGGCTCCGGTGGTGTAGTCCGGTCAAGCATACTGCCCTTTCGTTGGTTCGCAAGAAAAAATGCGTACCAGAAGAGAGGCAGTGATCGCGGGTTCAAAATTTGTCTCTCAGGAAGTGGTTATTTCCGATAAGAAAAAACGGGGAGAGAGAAAACAGAGAGGTAGTTTAGAGGTACGGTCTGGGGATTCCAAAATCGAATTCAAGGATCGCTCAAATGAGTTAAGCAACATCTGATCGACAGTCTGCCTCTTCCTTCTCCCCGCAACTTTAGAGAGCAAGATGAAAGTCCCGCCCGGAGCACCTCTCATACTTTTTATTTCTTCTTTTTTCTCGAGACACCTCCCAAGGGAGGAGGAGTGTTCTGCCATACAGATAGAGAAATGTCGGGAACATCCATGTGAAAAGTGTCTAAATTCCCTTTAGCTCTCAAATGCAGCTCTTGGAAAATGGATATATAGATTCGAATCTATCTTTTTACTTACTTTTGGAGAATGTCGCTTCATTGGAACTTGGCGATGCAGAGTTTTCATCCTACTTTAAATCAAAAACTCTGCAGTACCACACCCGGATTGAGCACGGGCTTTCTGAAACACTTGCAAGATTCTCGGAATCAAGATTCTACGACCTCTTGAATTATGCTGTTCAGGGCGGTAAGAGAATCCGACCGCTGATCGTTCTCCTAGCTTATGATGCTGTTGGCACGGCCGTGCCGCTTATAGACGACCCGTTACCCGCGGCGATAGCGGTCGAGTTGTTGCACACTGAATCAATCATTCACGACGACATTATCGATGAAGACACTTTCAGGAGAGACCGCGAGGCTTTTCATACTCGGTACGGCCTGGGCGCGTCGATACTATCCGCAGATTTTGTCCTCGGAATCATTCTCGACATCGCTTCACAGTATTCGGATTCTCGTATTGGAAGAGAGCTTTCAAAATCCGTTCTTAGGATGAGCGAGGGGGAATTCTCGGAGCTTGCAATCCAGAAAGAGAAGAGGAAAATTACCTCCCAAGAGTACATCGAAATAATAGGCCTAAAGACTGCCTCATTGTTTCAGAGCTCGGCAAAACTCGGAGCCATCATTGCTGGAGGGAAGCAGCACACCATAGAATCGATCTCGGACTTTGGACTCAATTTAGGCATTGCGTATCAGGTTCAGGATGACCTGCTTGATTGGAATCAGAAAGCAAGCCTCGAAAATGCTTTGGGCACCGAGCAAAAGAACCTGCAAAAGTTGTCACACGATTTTGCCATTCGTGCGAAGAATTCTCTTGCGAATCTTGCGGACTCGGATGCGAAGGAACGCCTGATGGAACTGGCCGAATTCGCTGTACGAAGAAGCTTTTGAAGCACAACAATACGTCTGCTCTTTTACTTCTTCCGAGTCTTCATACCTTCACCTTACAGGTCATTACTTCCCTTCTGTTGGAGTACGGCGCGAAGGTGAAGAATGTAGTCTCAGCTATACCTAGATTCAGCCATGTAGGAAAGAGTTTGCAGTCGCGCTTGCGAATTGCAGAAATGGGTACGGGTAAATACCAAAAATCACAATTACCACTGAAGCGATTATCAGGGCGGCTCTGAATGCGTTTGATTCGAACAACCGAGAGAAGCTCGGTGGATCGTTGACATACATGTGCTTCACTATTCTCAAGTAGAATGCGATTGAAGCAAAACTGTTGATGATTGCAATTATTGCGAGCCATCCCAAGTTGGCCTGGATTGCCGAGTAAAAGAGAACTAACTTACTCCAGAATCCGTTCAATGGCGGGAAGCCTCCAAGAGCGAGCAAGGAAAGTGTAAGGGCGATTGGAGCAACCCTCAATCTCCTTCCGACCCCGTCGAAGGAGCTCAAGTCATCCGAGCCAACCTGCCTTATTATAAGCGCCGCTGCAAGGAAAGCACCTGTTTGCATAATCGAATAGTTGAGTATATGAAAGAAAGATCCGGTCAATCCCGCCGTCCCACCTGCTGCAAAACCTATCAGGATGTATCCTGCCTGCCCTATGCTAGAATAGGCTAAGATTCTGGTTACGCTCTTCTGAGTCAGAGCGGCAAAGTTCCCCAAGGTCATTGACAGGACCGCCAAGACTGCAAAAGTTATCCTCCAATCCTGCTGAAAGGCGCTCGCCGCGAACACGACGAAGAAGATTCTAGCCGCTGGCGCGAACGTAGCGCCCTTTGTACCTGCAGACAATAGCGCACTAACGACGGTGGGAGCCCCCTGATACGCGTCAGGAATCCACATGTGGAACGGAACAGCAGCCAGCTTTATCCCAAAACCAGCAAGGACAAATGTTAGCGCAAGGACTGCTATAGGCTGATATCCGCTGGCGCTCTGGAGTATTGTGTAAATGTTTGTGGTGCCAGTCAGAAGGTAAATCAGCGAGATTCCATAAAGCAAGACAGCCGAAGCGAAGGCGCTTATCAGAAAATACTTCACAGCAGCCTCGTTCGAGTCAGGATCCTTTTTCCTGAAACCTGTAAGTACGTAACTTGGGATGCTCATCAGTTCCCATGCAACGAAGATCATCAGGAGGTCTGTGGAGAAAGCGAGCATCAGACTTCCTATTGTCGTAAAAACGAGTAAGGCATAGAACGACGGTAGATTGGGGGTTCCCTTCATATAGTCCGCAGCCCCCAGTCCTACAAGTGTAGAAACCGCTAATATGGAGACGCCAAATAATATCGATATCCAGTCGGAAGCGATGACGCTGCCAGATCCTGGTTGTTGTGGAGCACCGAATAACCCTAGCGCTTCGGCTACGAGAAGGGCGATTGCTATCACAAACCCGATGACGCTTATCACCACGGTCGTCGTGTTGTAACGCTTGCCGAGCGCTGCTAAGACGACGATGATCAGTGCAGCTGCGGAGAGGATTATGGCAATGTCAAGCGGCAGCGCTTCGGGGGCGATTAACACCAATTATGTTGTTTCTCCATCCATTCCTGAATACTTTGCACGCGAAATTTAGATCTGTCCAAAGAAAACCAGTAACAAAACAAGCATTGCGATTCCAATTCCGAAAGCTAGCGCATACTCTTCTTCTATGCCTGATTGTAGTTTCCTCAAGCCATCCGAGATTGAACCCCCGAGATCGGTGGCTCCAATGTTGATAGGCTCGATGACCTTTTGCTCAAAAGACTTGAAAATGACGTTGGCTCCCTTTTCAACCGGGTAGACGAAAACCTTGTAGTAGAACGCGTTGATGTACCATCTATGTTCGAAGAAGGTGTAGAAGTATCGGAGCACTACGCTGCTTTCAATAATCGACTCTGGATTGATTGACTTTCTGACATAAGCCAGATATCCAACTACCACTCCCAATACTGCCAACCCGAGACTTGATCCAATTGGGACTAGATCTTTTCCAAAATTGAGCGAATACGCGGAGCTGATCCCGAATTGTGAAAGGTAACTGGAAAAGAGGCTCCCCAGCCTTGGCTCGAAGAAGAAAGGCGCGAGGAGCCCAATGACTACAGTCGCTCCCGCAAGAACGGTGTATGAAATCCACATCGAAGGAGGCGACTCGTGGACTGCGTGATGTCCTTCGTGGGACTCGATCTTTGTCATGTTTTGACTCTTTTCGCCGAAGAAAATCAGGCCGATCATCCTCATGCTGTAGAACGCGGTCGCAAGTGCTGTCGCCAGTCCGAGCAAATAGAGCAGCGTCGCTACCGGCCCGCCAGCCTGGCTTGTAGCGCTAAGAATTGCGTCCTTGCTCCAAAACCCGCTAAGAGGGAAAATTCCCGCAAGAGAAAGGGCTACGATGAACATCGAGATGAAGGTGATCTTGAGATCCCTACGCAGCCCTCCCATGTCCCTCATGTATTTTGACTCTGCAACGTGAATCAGCCAGCCCGCGCACATGAAAAGGCCGGCCTTGAAGAGAGCCTGACTGATCAAATGGAAGAAGGCGGCCGTGTATCCGAATGAAAATGAGGCCTCAGTAGACATCCCGGCCACGCCCAGACCGAGCATCATGTATCCTATCTGTGACACTGTGGAGTACGCGAGGACCTTCTTCAACTCGTCCAAGACCATTGCTTGTGTTGCTGCGAGAAAAGCAGTGAAGCCACCGATGACCGCTACTGTCAGAAAGAATGGATAGACGATTGAGAGATTTGTCGCGGCCGCGACATAAAGTGGTCCAACTGTTCCAACTAGGAAGACTCCCGCGTTAACCATCGTGGCCGCGTGGATCAAAGCAGAGACCGAGGTCGGTCCGGCCATCGCATCAGGTAGCCACTCGTGGAGAGGGAACTGGGCCGATTTCCCAATTGCACCTCCGAAGATCAGGATGGCGGTTGGGATGAAAAGGCCCACGGAAGAAAGGCTGGACGCCCAGTTTGTCTGGCTACTGAGCTGATTGAAGAGCTGTAGAAAGTTGAACGTGCCTGAGTATGCAAAGATGAGAAGTATGCCAATGAGGAAGGCAATGTCGCCGGCACGAGTCATAATAAATGCCTTCATTCCGGCGTGGCTGGGCGAGTATGATTCTGGGACGCCAATCGTCTTCTCGTCCAGCGTTCCGACCCAGTACTTTTTCTCGTCGCTGTGCCAGAACCCAATTAGAGCATAGCTGCAGTAGCCCACGCCTTCCCAACCCAGGAATAGCATGAGAAAGTTGTCGGCCAGGATCAAGAGCAGCATGTTACCTATGAAGAAGTCCATTAGGAAGAAGTATCTGGTGAGGTTCTTTTCGCCTTTCATGTAGCCCAAGCTGTAGACCATGATAAGAAAGCTAATCCAAGCGATTGCATTCGAAAGAACAGCAGTTAGCGGGTCCACAAGTACTCCTGCAGTAATGTTGAGCGGGGGAATCCATGAGACAGGTGCGCCACCAGTCGGTCCAATATCGAGTATCTTGCCGGTCAGTGTGTATCCGGTGAATTCGTTCAGGACAAACAAAGAGGTTGAAAGCAAAGCAGCGACCAAGCTCGTAAGCACGGCAACAGTGTTCCTTGCTTGCCCTCCCGCCTTGGAGGCGAGAACTGAGAGAGCTCCGCCCGCTATGGGCACGATCCAAATCAGGTTAGGAATGAGATACGCGTAGTCAAATCCAGCCAACTAGTATCTTCGGCACCTCGAATCGCAATCATCATGCGGTTTCAAGCAAATCGTCTCCTTGCTGTTTGTTTCGATCATCTCTTCCTATACGACCTACCTGAGAGGATTCGGAAGTTGTGACAGGGTATGGAAAAGTGGAGTGTCGACTATGTTTGGAAGAACGCCTAGTAGAATTGTAAGTATGGCCAGAAATATTAGCGGCGCGAGCATGTAGGCCGACCCTTCTTTCACATTTGCAAGCTTTTCCGGCAGCTGTCCGAAGAAGACCCGCTTCATTGTCCAAAGTGCGTAGCTCGCGGTAATGATTGTTGAAATAACAGCGAGTATGGACAGAATTAGCCAGTACCCAGAGACCGCACTTGCTCCCTGGCTCCCAAGTTTGAGTCCTCCTGCGAAGATCAGCCACTCGCTTTGAAACCCATTGGTCTCAGGGAAACCCATAAGCCCCAGAAAGCCAATCATTGCGCAAACTGCGGTCACTGGCAGCTTTGTTGAGAGGCCTCCCATGTTCTTTATGCTGCGAAGGCCTCCTGCCTGCACAATGATCAATCCTGCGACCATGAAAAGAATCGCCTTTGCCGTTCCGTGGCTGACAAACTGAAAGACAGATCCGCCGACACCCAGCGAACTTGCTGTCGCAATTCCGAAGATAATGTACCCCATCTGACTCACGCTAGAATATGCGAAGAGTCTCTTGATGTCATCCTGCGCAAGAGCCATTATTCCGCCGTAGAACATTGTCAGGACTCCCCAGACGGCGATCCCCAAGCTAACATCGACGTAAGCCCCCGGCAACAGCAGTGTGAACATTCTGATTATGATGTATCCGCCGATACCGATCATCGCCGGAGATAGCAGTGCGCTAATCGGTGTCGGCGCTTCCGCGTGTGCATAGGGCAGCCATATGTGGAGCCCCACCGCCGCAAGCTTTACGAAGAGACCGACAACAATCCCAAAAACAATCCAAGGAAGCAGCTCCGAGGCAATATGAACAGCGGTCATTGCGTTTGGACCAAGGAATACAAAATTGTTCGTCTGGCTTCCTATGGCGAGGAACGAGAGGAGCATAAGCAGTGCGCCTACGTGTGTCCAAAGCAAGTACATCAGGGAGATCCTCCCACGTGCGCCGTATCCAAACTCTGCGATGAGAAAATATGATGGCACGAGCATGAATTCAAAGAAAAAGTAAAGCTCGATGAGGTTGGTCGCAAGAACAGTCCCGACCATTCCGGCGCTGTATAGCAGGAGGAGCGCACTGTATAATCCGAATCGAGACTTGACTCTTTGACTCTCAGCCTCTGATGAGTTTTTAGCCGACTCCACCATGACTGAAGAGGCAGACTCACTGTTGTTCTGGTTAGTTGACACGGCGCCTGGGCTCTGAGGATGTTCTAGATCGCTCTGGATATCAATTCCGGATGACGCGGATCCGGTAGCACGTTCCTCACTCTCCTGCTCCGCGATCCTGTGCCGCATGTAAGGCACCGAATAGAGCGCGACGGCAGTGCAGATGATGTAAATCGTTGCAGCGAAGGGAATGCTGACTCCGTCTACATATAGCCCAAAGCTTCCAATGCTAGAGAGCAGTGACGAACCAGTCAGGCTCTGAGGAAACCATGGATAATACTCGTCAACAGGATTCCCGGACTGGGCCGATAGAAGCAACGCAATTGTAGAATACAACAGAATAACAAAGACAAACCAGCTTGTCGCTTTCGAACCGAATCGCCTGCCCAGATAGTATGCGAAAGGCGAAGCGACAATTGGTATCAACACTGACTGAAGCAAAAGGCCATACGGCAATTTTTCTCTCTAACCTTTTCCTTTGTGATGATAATTCTCTGGCTATGCTTTGGGATCTTTTCCGATGCTCCTTAGGGCCTTTAGGGTGGGGGCAACGGTTTTTCTTTTTGTTGTGTGTCTGTGTATTCTCTTTGTGTGCGCGCTTTTAGTATCAGCGTGAAGATTCTTGTCAGTGCTTGAGTTTTCTAAGCTTGAACACATCAACTTCCTTGTTCAAGCGGAAAGTTACAATGATTATGGCAAGACCAACGGCCGCTTCAGCGGCGGCAATCGCGATCGAAAAAAGGGCGAACGTCTGTCCCTCTATATTGACTGGCGACAGATATCTCGAGAACGCAACAAGGTTCAGATTTGCAGAGTTAACTACAATTTCTATCGCGAAAAAAAGGCGAAGAGCGTTTCCCTTCGAGACTAGCCCGTATATCCCGATGGCAAGTAGGACTGTCGAGACCAGCACGTAATCCAGAAGCGGTATCACCCTCCACGCTTCACTGCTCCCTGTCAACCTTTGCGAGAGTGACTGCCCCAACAATCGAAGCTCCTAGAATTAGCGCCAAGATTTCAAGCGGCAGTGCGTATTGATTAACTAATGAATTTCCTATTGCAACCACCACAGACGATGAAAACGACGAAGTGTTATACATCTGGGCGAGGTTTGAGAAGGTTGCCACAACTCCAACTAGCACCGCCACGGCGACAGCGATAATGATTCCTGCCGGCCTAACAGGCTCTCGCTTTGCCTCTGGTTCGACCTCGCGTGTGACCAACATTACTGTAAAGATTATCAGGACTGCAATGGCCCCGATGTACACAATAATTTGAAAGAGAGCCACGAATGTGGCATCGAGGACTATGAAGAGCCCTGCAATCCCCAAGAAGGAGAATGCAAGTGCAATAGCTCCGTAAACTACCTGCTTTGCTTCAAGAGAAACAATGGCAGCACCGACCGTGAGTGCGGAAATGACAACGAAGGCAATGTCTTCCTCAATCATGGTATGCGACGTCCTCCTCGACCTTGAACTCTACCTTTTTCCTCGTGACTGTCGGCGGCACTGAGAGCTTCTCAGGCGAGTAGACGAGTGCCTTCTTCGTTGTGGCTACGAGATTAAAATCGTCAGTCATCCCTAACGCGTAAAACGGGCAGGCGTCGACGCACAGGCCGCAAAAGACGCATTTCGCATAATCCACTTGAGGGAAGATGGATTTCCTGTTATTGGGCTGAGTCCTATTGACTTTTACCATTTCGATTGCTTGCGAAATATTTTCACATGCAATAGAGCACAGCTGGCATCCGGTGCACTTGTCCATCCAGAGTATGTGCCTCCCTTTGTACCCTGGTTTTGCGACGCCAAGCTTTGGATCGTAGGTGTAGTACCCTGGCAACTCGGTCTGGGCTTCCGGGTACCTGAGTGTCATCCTCCTCTTTGGAAGCTGCGACAGCGCAGATCTGAACGCGTCAAAGATTCCAGAGATGATGTTTCCCAAAGTAGAAAAAATTCCTCTCCCCTATATCTCCCGCAGACGCTATTCCTCTTGCTTCTCCACTCTTTCGGCGATTGATTCCGCTCTGTTGATCACTTTATTTTAGGAGTATTAAAGAAGCCCAGCTGCTCTCAAAAATACGGCAATAAATATGTTGGCGAACGCAATGCCAATCAACCATACCCATCCGAAGCTGATCAGCTGATCTATTCTCACTCTCGGGTTGAACCCCCTCGGGATAATGAAGATCGTCAGCATAATTACCGTCTTAATCATGAACCAAACAACGCCGGGGACCGGAGCGGGGCCTTGCCATCCTCCGAGGAACAAGAGCGTAAATAATGACGACAGTGCGTAGAGCTTTATGTAGACTGCTAGGTTTATCACACCAAAGTTCATGCTTGTGTATTCTGTTAACCAGCCTGCAACGAGTTCGCTGTCCGCCTCTGGAATGTCGAAGGGTATTCTTTCCACTTCGGCCATCGCCGTGACGTAAAATACGATCGCACCTAGAATCATAGGGCCGATGAACCAGATTCTGCTTTGAGAATTGACAATGTCGACAAAGTTGAGCGATCCGCCAGAGAGGATGATGATACCCACGACCGAGAGGATGAGCGGGATCTCATATGATATCATTTGATATAGCGCCCGGATTCCACCTATAAAGGAAAACTTGTTGTTACTAGCCCAACCTGCGAGAAGTGTCACGATCGGAAAGAAGCTCAGGATTGCTAGAGCAATCAACAAGGAGTAGGCTGATGAAGCGATGAAGGTGGTGGGGCCAACGGGGATTACTGCAAGAAGAGCACCGGAGAGTGCCATCATTGCAAAAGGAACTGCCATGAAGAACAGCGTGTCCGCGCGCGCAGGTATCACTATTTCCTTGAATAGCAGTTTGAACAGATCCGCGAAAGACTGCAACCAACCTTCGACCCTCCCCGCATAAAGCGGCCCAATTCTGTACTGCATCTTTGCCAAGAGCTTGCGCTCGTACCAGATTACAAATGAAGAAAGTATTGCTGCAAAGGTGAGACCCGGAAAGGTACTCACCTTGAAAAGCACGGAGTTTGTCCCGAGACCGAGTTGGCTAATGTAAGAATTCGGATCCAGCGGGTTCATTTTGCTCGGATCAAACATATACAGAGCGAGCGACCAGTCTATCTGGTGACTGCAATTCAAGAGCGAAAATCCGCACTGGATTTCGACTTGAAGTACGTAGATCAGGTAAAACACTGGGAGCGCAATCATTGGTAGAATGATCAGCACCCAGAAAAGAATCTCTAATATCCTTCGGACGAACTGCTCAAAGTTCACGATTTCGGGCATTGTATTCTTGATCTCTACCTGTCCGCCTCAACAGGCCAGTAGTCTAGGCTCCAGTAAATTGCCGGCATGTCGGCTACGTGCGAACCTATGAGCAATTTCGGCAAAGCGATCAGATTCCTGAATGATGGAACGCTGATCTTTACGCGATATGGCTTTGTTGAACCATCAGAAATTATGTGAAAACCCATTGCTCCACGAGAGGCTTCGACTCGTCCGTAAGCTTCTCCCGCATTTGCCCTCTGCTGCGGAGAGAGTTTTACTCGCACAGGACCTTGCGGTATTTTTTCTAGGCATTGGCGTATGATGCGCATGCTCTGGCGCATCTCGATGAGGTGGACCATGCATCTCGCGTAAGTGTCGCACTCTTTGAAACTGGGCACTTCAAAGTCGACATCCTCGTAAAAATTGTAGGGCTCGTCAATTCTCACGTCGGACTTTACGTCGGAAGCTCTTAGCACGGGTCCAACAACGCCCAACTTTATCGCATCTTCCCTTGGAAGAACGCCAACCCCCAGAGTCCGTTTGAGGAATAGGGGGCTCGAAAAGAATATTCGCTCATAATCCTTGAGCCTTTTTTCAAAGTAGTCAAACACCTTCAAGGCTCGGGGTTTGAAGCTCTCTGGCATGTCATTCCTCACACCGCCTGGGATTGCATAGGAATAGGTGATCCTCGCGCCGCCAATCATCTGCCCAAGATCTATGAAGATGTCGCGGTCTCCCAGCGGCCACATGAACATCGTCGAGTGCCCTAAGAAGATTCCCTGAATTCCAAGCCAGTAGAGGTGACTGATAATTCTCTGATTCTCAGACATTATCATTCTGAGATACTTTGCGCGCGGAGGGATCTCTATTCCCATCAACTCCTCCGAAGCCATGGAGTATGGCATGATTATATTCGTCACATCGGTGAGAGAAGAGCGCTCAAGCATCGGGATACTCTGAAGATAATTCCTGTACTCGGTCTGCTTTTCCGCGCCTCTGTGCACGTATCCTGGATCAGGCACACAGTCTGTGATCGTGTCGCCCTCTACGGTGATTGTGAACCGAAAGTGACCGGCGCCGGGGTGCTGCGGACCGATACTTACTGTAAGCTTGTCCTCTGCGACCTGCTGAGTAATCATGCCTGAAGCCTTACCTGGAACCGACAATAGTACCGACTCTCACTCTCCAGCCTCTAGTCTGCCGGGGAGCCTGTATGCCTTGAGCAGTGGAGGGATATCGTCCCAGTCCTCCGGCAGAAGAAATCGCGACAGGTTTGGATGACCTTTGAAGACAACGCCCAGCATTTCAGCCGTCTCCCTCTCGTGATAGTTAACGGCAGGGAAAACCTCAATCAAGGAGGGTAGTACAGGATCTTCAGTCGGCACCCTGCAACCTAATGAGAAGACAAGGCTTCGCAGGCCGGGCCCGTCGATTGATTCGAAGTGATAGTCGACCTCTATTGCCTTGTCTTTTGGAAAGTCGGTTCCGGTCACATTTGCAATGTGATCAAATTTTAGGACGTCCCTGACGAAACCGGCAACTTCCACAATATTCTCCCTTGAAGCGAGGATCTTGACTCTCTTAGGACGGACGTACGCAATCTTCGCCTTGTCTCCGAGCTGGCCGATGGAATCAACGATTGCTTTCTCCGCTGGAGACAGCTCTTGCTTTGGTGCCGTAATTGAAGATGACATGAAGCGCTCGCGATCTCCTGCTTTTTGTTCTCCTTGGCACGCCTCTCTGTCGGGTTAGTGGTTCTTCGTTGTGCTCTTTTGTCTTCTTTATTTGCCTCGCGGAAGATCGATCGGAGGCTAACGAATATTGGAGTTCCTTATCTTGTCCTGAAGCAGAACGAAGGCGTCTATAAGCATCTCCGGCCTTGGTGGGCAACCCGGAACATAGACATCTACAGGGACTACTTGATCCACACCTGGAAGGACGTTGTATGAATCAAAATATACGCCGCCCGTGATGGAACATGCTCCCATCGCAATTACCCACTTTGGCTCAGGCATCTGGTCGTATATCCACCGCAGTCGAGGCGCCATCTTTCTCGTTACTGTACCATGCACCACGATAAGATCACACTGCCTTAGAGAGCCAAATGCCTCCAGTATTCCGTATCTCTCAGCGTCAAATCTGGGACCAGAGACCGCACCCCATTCGATGCTGCAACACGCAGTCTCAAGGTGAACTGGCCACAAGGAGTAGGTCCTTCCCCAATTGGCAAGGTAAGTTAATGGATCGGCAATCGCTGCTTGGATTACTTCCTTGGCCTTCCCAACCAGGACGTTCAACCCCGGTCCACTGTCTCCCGGACCTTCTTTGCCTCTGACCTGTGTCGCCTGAGCTACCAAACCTCTTTCTTCCCCGCGAGATAAATCGCAAAACCGAGCGGTATAAAGATCACTCCAAGAAACACGCCGATTGAAAGCGCAGCAGGAATTGCAACGAATGCAGTAGCCCATGCGAACAAGAACATTGAAATCACATCAAAGACTACGAATATCAAGAGATAGGCATAGTACTGCATCATCAAATGCACTCTAGCATCTCCGGACGGCACCTGACCTGCTTCAAAAGTCGCTCGCTTCATCGGCGTCGGATTCCTAGGTGCGAACAGCCAAGGGATAATTATCACCGGCAGTGCGAATACTAGTCCGAATGCGGCCGTCAGAATGATAAGCGCAAATGGGCCTGCCATTTCGGCCACAATTAAACTTACCCTGATGTAGTTTATTTAAACCTTGATTTTGGATGTTGAAATATTTTAGACGCTATTGATTCGGGAAGAGCCGTGATCTTCAGCGTCTCTTGACGTAGCATCTGCATGCTCAGCTTTTTGTGAAGAAGTATCGGCAGGAATTATCTTCTGTATGCCCAGATAATTTTAGTACGAGAAGGAAATGCAGAAGAGGAACAAGAATCTAGACTTGTTTATGCCGAGTCAAGAAGAAAAGAAAGGAGGAAGTCGGGAAGCAACACGACAGTTGAGTTTTCACATGTTGCCCCGGCAGGCTTGCACAAACGTCGGGTTTGATTACGCTCTTCTTCCTCTGCGGCCGCCGGCCCGCCTCGTAGTATCGTGAGGAATCGGAGTAACGTCTTCTATCCTTCCAACCTTGAATCCGCTCCTGGCAATTGCCCTAATAGCGGCCTGCGCGCCTGGCCCTGGCGTCCTTGGACCCGTTCCGCCGACAGCCCTCACCTTGATGTGAACTGCGGTTATCCCTTTCGTCTTTGCAACCTCCGCGGCCGCAGTGGCGCTTTTCATTGCCGCATAGGGAGAGGATTCGAATCTATCTGCCTTTACGTGACGACCACCGGAACTAAAGGAAATCGTCTCAGCGCCGGTAAGATCAGTTATGTGAACAATAGTGTTGTTATAACTGCTGTAAACGTGCACTATGGCCCACCTGTCTTGATGTAATGATGCGGATGCTGATTCCATTCTGGTTCTACCTTAATCCTACTATCCTACTCGTTGTAATTTTTCTTCTTTCTTTCTCGTTGCTTAGAACATGTGTTAACTAGGAGGCAGTTGCCGATGGGCCTTCGCTCCCAATCGACTGCTCACCCTGAGCTGCAGGAGCTTCTTCGAATGTTCCCGCTTCACCGCTTCTTGCACTTATGATCGTAGCCATTCTCGCAAGAGCCGAGCCTTCGGAGTATTTCAAAGAACCTTCCTCAAGCGGGGATACGAGATACGAAGGGACTGTGACTCGGCGATTGTTTAGGGCGATATGGCCGTGACTTATGAGCTGCCTTGCTTGGTAGGGGCTCTTTGCGAGTCCTCTCTTCCACACCAAGGTTTGGAGTCTCCGCTCCAAGACGTTCTCGACCGTAAGCGATAGAACATCGTCAAGGGTTCCCTGCCCAGACTGTATCAAGCCCAGCCTGCCGAGATGGGTGAGCAACTTTGGCTCCTCTCTCCCTCGAACAACAGAGGAAGCTGCCAGGAGCTGCCTTGCTTGCTTTCTGTAATTTGATAGTCTAGTTTGTGCTCGCCACAATTCTCTCTTGTTACGGAGTCCGTAGGTTCCAAGCAGGAATAATTCCTGAGAAATCTGGTCACTGCGCCATGGGTTTCGGGGCGGAGTAAATTTCTTTCTTGGCTTTTTTGGATCTCCCACAGTCTATCACTTCTTTTCCTCTTTTCCTGCAGCTTGAGCGGCCTGTTGGGCTGCTTGCAATGACGACTTTTTCACACCGACTGTTCTCCCTTTTCTGCCCGTTGTTCTGGTTCTTTGTCCTCTCACCTTGAGGCCCAAGCTGTGCCGCACCCCTCGCCAGGATAGTACATTCTTCTCACGGTCGATGTCGTTTTTTATCATAAAGTCGAGATCGCTCCCTATTCTGTGTAGATTGGAGCCGGAATCCACGTCCTTTCTCCTGTTTACGAGCCAAGGAGGAAGGTTGAGCGAGGATCCATCTCTGAGTGCAGATTCGATCTGCTGGAGCTGTCGATCCGAAAGCTGGCCCAGTCTCATTCTGTTGTCGAGTTTCAAGGATGCGGTTAGCGCATTGGCGTAGCTATCGCCGACGCCCTTTATCTCAGATATTGCAGGCACGAGTTTCTTTGTCCCGTCTAGGTCTCGCCCGGCAATCCTGACAATGTGTCGAAATTCCTGTGACATATATTGAAGGAATTACTGTTTCTGCCTGTCGTCTATAAAACTTTAATCGTTTCGCTCGAACCGCAATGACGAGAACAGTGAGAACTGGAAAAGCTAAGGATTACTGGGTCACATTGCCGTCCGACGTCACTTCATTTTGGAGCTCCCTATCGACGCTAGATTTCAAGTATTGCTCATTTTCATTTGTATGACAACCTTCCATGTGTGGAAGGCAGGCCATAGCATATGCTGATCATCTGCTCCCGCCGGTTGATACCATGCGCATGTAGAGTTAATGAAAAGTCTCCACCGATCTGCTCGGTCAAGAAAAGACAGAATCAAAAATTTATTCTTATTTTTGGTCTCTTTTGAAAGAAATATTATTTAATCCAAGCTAGTTTCCTCAACTTAGAACAAGGTCTTCGATTTCCGATGGGAAAAATCGACGAAATTGACATGAAGATTCTTGCCGAGCTTCAAAGGGATGCGAGTATCAGCGTCCCCAAGCTCAGCAAGAAAATCAATGTGAACTCTTCCGTCGTTTACAGCCGGATAAAGAGGCTGGCAAAACGCCAACTCATTAAGCGATTCACGATCGAGGTGAACGATGATGCGCTGGGCTACACTGTCTCGGCTTTGATAGGTCTCAATATCGACTCAAAATACCGTGACTCAATACTTGATGAGATGCTCAGAATGGACTCTATACGAGATATCTACGAGATCACTGGAAGATTTGATCTTCTAGTGATGGTCAAGGCGCACTCGCTCGACGAGCTTCACGACACTGTTTCAGCCAAGATAGGGAAGCTCAATGGAGTCATGCACACCGAGACGTTCATTGAGATGCGCAGGAGAGAGCACGACATTTCATACGCTGTGCAAAAGTCTTAAGGCAAAGATTTAATCACTTGAGAGGACAAAGTCAGAAACAGGAATGGCGAGTCTGTGAAATGGTGAACAAAGCGCAAATAGTCAAGGAGCTTTCTCAAGTAGTAGATCCGGAAGTGGGTGTCCCAATCACCGAGATGGATCTCGTTGACGATATTGGAATCAATGAGGAGACCGGTACGGTATCAGTGGGATTTCACCTCACCGCTCCATTCTGCCCTCCGATGTTCGCTTTGGAGATTGCTCAAGACATTAAGAGGCGCGTCTCGGCACTAGAAGGAGTGAAGGAGGTAAAGGTCTCCATGACGGGTCATTTTATGGCTGAGGAGATAAACAGACGCGTCAACGTGTCGCCAGCTTCTTCTGCGCCATCGTCATCATCGGCATAGGCCCTTTTTGTTTTTACGTTACTTCTTCGGACGAGAGTTTCTCTCCGAGGTATCCGTACAGCGCCGTCTTCATAACCTTCAAAGGAAGCAGCGCACACTTTATTCTGACGGCTCCAAGGTTTGGCGACCCCAAATTTTCCAAGAGTACCGATTTGTCGATTCCCCTGACCTCCTCGATGGTCTTTCCCATGACCATCTCAGTGAGCATAGAGGCAGAGGCCTGGCTTATCGCGCAGCCGTCTCCGTTGAATTTGATGTCTGAGACCCGCCCGTTGGCGAACTTGAGCTGCATCTCAACGACGTCACCGCAGAGAGGATTTGAATCCCGCGATTTTGCATCAGGAGTTTCAATGCTACCTCTGTTTCTCGGGTTCTTGTAATAGTCAAGAATTATTTCCTTGTACATGTCAGAGCTCATGTCCTTCTAGGATAGCACCTCTCTAACCTTTCGCAGCGCAGAAATTAAGACTTCAAGGTCGTCAACATCATTGTAGACGTAGAAACTCGCCCTTGAGGTAGCGGGAACTTGCAGTTTCTCCATCATTATCTGGGCGCAATGATGACCGGATCTTATTGCAACGCCCTCATTGTCAAGAATCGATGCAACATCGTGCGCGTGTATTTTCCCCAGATTAAAGGAAAAGACGGCGCCCCTTATCCGTGGATCCTCTGGACCGTAAAGTTTCAATTCCGGCACCTTCTGGAGCTCGTCAAGAGCGATCTCGCAGATCCTCTCCTCGTGTCTTCTGACACTATTCATTCCCAGCTTCGATTCAATGTAGTCGATTGCGGCACCAAACCCGATCACGTCGGCAATATTTGAGGTTCCTGCCTCGAACTTCCAGGGCACGTCGTTCCACTCTGATTCCTGTCTGTGGACCTGCCTTATCATGTCGCCGCCAAGCAGGAATGGAGGCATCAACTCAAGTAACTCGCGCCTACCGAAAAGGCAACCTACGCCTGTCGGACCGAGCATCTTGTGAGCCGAGAAAGCAAGGAAATCACATCCAATGTCCTTCACGTCAACTCTCAGGTGAGGTACAGATTGGGCGCCGTCAACGACGACAATGCACTCGTCATTTTGTTCATGCGCAATCTTTGTCAATTCCTTTGCGTTGTTTATCGTGCCCAGCACGTTTGACATTTGAGTGAAGGCGAAGATTCTGGTGCCCTTGATCTTGCTTGCAAAGTCAGATTCGTCAATTAGACCTTCCTTAGTTGTTTCGACGATTTCAAGACTAGCGCCGTAGATCTTTGCAAGCTGCTGCCATGGTACAAAGTTGCTGTGATGTTCCATCTCAGTCACGACAATCTTGTCCCCATTTTTCAGGAACTTGCGGGACAAAGAGTGTGCGGCTAGATTGAGCGCCTCCGTGGCATTGCGAGTGAAAATGATCTCCTCCGCGGAAGGAGAGGAAATAAACTGCGCCACCTTTCCGCGAGAGGCCTCGAATGCCTCAGTGGCCCGCTCGGCAAGCTCATGGACCGATCTGTGGATATTCGAATTGTAATCCAAGTAATAATGGCTTATCGCATCGATAACCTGCTTTGGTTTCTGCGTGGTCGCCGCGTTGTCAAGATAGACGAGCCTCTTCAAATGTACTTTCCTTTGAAGAATAGGAAAGTCATTCCGAATCTCGCTGACGTTGAACGCGGTCTCTTTTTCCGCCTCTAACATTCCATCTTCATCTACGCAGGTTATCGCAAAATTCTCTTTTGTCTTGCAGAGCTACTCTTGTAAATACGAATTGGCTGTATTTCTGCTTTATTCAAATCAAGAATGGGAAGAAACAGCCCACCAACTAGGAGCGGAGATCTGACTTCACCCCAGGCCGGAGGTTACGCCATTGAATTCCACTTAGCGGTACTTGTAATGACCCTCAAAGATATCCTTTGACGGGCGATTTGCTTCCGCCTCCTCTTCGAAGAGGACTTCCTTCTTCCTCCTTTTGACGAGTCCGGTCACGCCATGCCATTTTGCTTCTACCAAGTCTCTTATGGTGTCCCTCAGCTCCTCAGAGTTTACTCGGGATATTGCAGGCTCAAGGAAACCCAAGACAATGAACTTCTTTGCCTCGTCCTCTGAGAGACCACGCGTCATCATGTAGAAAATCTGGTCTTGGTCAATCTGCGCGACCGAGGCCGAGTGCGTGGCCTTGACTTCGTTCGTGAGTATCTCAAGACCTGGAATTGCATCCGACTTTGCGTCAGGGCTTAGAAGAATGGCGTGGCCAGCAAGATATGCGCTCGCGTTCTTCGCATCTTTCCCTATGCGAATCATTCCCTTGAACACTGAGCGAGACTTGTCTTTGAGCACGCTGTTCGCGAGGATTCGCCCTCTAGTGTTCTGCGACACGTGCGTGAGATCTGAAACAAGGTCATAGCGCTGAGTACTGTTACCGAACACGACCTCAACGTCCTCTGCGCTCGCACCGTCACTCTGAAATATGCTTTCCAGCCTTGCCCTAACAGATCTGCCACCAAAATAGGCAAGCGTCCAAGTAATACTTGCGTCTCTATGGCAGATCGCTTTCTTGTTTTCGAGGACTGTGGTCTGCGAGGAGTAGTTCTCTATGTTTGAGAAGTGGACTGATGAGTTATCATTCACGTAGGCTTCTACTAACTCCGAAGCAGAAGTGTCAAGGTCTGCGCCGTAGCTTTCGGTGAGAAGCGAGACCGACGAATCTCTTTCTGCATAAATCCAAGTCTGTGAAAAGAAAGGCCTCTCAGAGTTGAGATACGAACGGAGTCGGAGCGGGGACTCCAACTGAGTGCCTTTTGGAACATAAACGAGCCAACCAGTCGAAAACAGCGCCGTGTTCAGCGCGGCGTACTTGTCGCCCTCGGGCTTGATTGCCTTGTTCTCGAATATCTTACGAAGGATGGGCTCGTGTTTTTCAAGGGCCTCGTGAAGATCACAGAAAACGACCCCCTTGGATTCAAGCCCTTTCACGCTCTTGGAAGCAATCGTCTCAGACTGTGTGCTGATATAGTAGGCGCCAGTTGATTCGATTCCCTGTGCGACCTCTTCAATTGTCGCTGAAGTAGGATGCCTAAGGGGTGCAGTTGCTTTCCTGCCCAGAGTTGCTGGATCCACTTTGAGGTCAAGTGCGTATTTCGAATAAAGATTAGATTGTTCCTCGGGAAGCGCTACAAAATGCTTTAGAGCTCCTAGCCTATACGATTTTAGCCATGAGGGTTCGTTCAGGTTCGCCGAGATCTGTTCGATAAACCCCTCGTCAATTGGGGCCCCTCCTTCCCTTTTTTCTCTTTGAGGTACTGGCTTTTGCTCCTGCTGAGTTATTGCTGTCTCACCAATCAATGTTTTTCTGAAACAGAACATTATTCAAGGATTCACGGTGTCGAGTCTCCGCCGAAGGAAGTAGTGTAGACAATGCGCGAAATCTCGCTCCCATTCTTTCCACTTGTCTCTACGCGCTGGCCGCCTCTCACTTTGAGGCGAGACGTTCATAGGCGCAGCTTGAACTTGTTCCGGCTAGCCTACCGAGCCGACCATTTCAAGCTGTATCAGGCGGTTCAGCTCAACGGCGTATTCCATGGGGAGTTCCTTCGTAAATGGTTCAAGGAAGCCCATGACAATCATGTTGAGTGCGTCGGACTCGCTTAGACCCCTGCTCATGAGGTAGAACAAGGCCTCCTCACTGATCTTTCCAACTGTAGCCTCGTGAGTAATGTTTGCCGTCTCTTCGTTGATTTCGTTGTATGGGTACGTGTCTGTCCTTGACCTCTCGTCCAGGAGGAGTGCATCGCACCGAACACTTGACTTTACTCCCTTCGCTCCCTTTTCGACGTGAAGCAATCCCCTATACGTTGTCCGCCCGCCTTCCTTGCTCACTGACTTGCTCGTAATTCTCGAAGTAGTGTTCGGTGCTAGGTGAACGATCTTTGCTCCAGCGTCCTGATGCTGATCCTTGCCGGCGAAAGCAATCGAGAGAACCTCTCCCTTCGCGCGCGGCCCAACAAGGTAAACCGATGGGTACTTCATCGTCAGCCTGCTACCCAGGTTTCCGTCGACCCATTCTACAGTCGCGTCCTCGTAGGCGTAGGCTCTCTTCGTTACGAGGTTGTACACGTCCCTTGACCAGTTCTGGATTGTAGTGTACCTGACCTTCGCTCCCTTTTTCGCAATAATTTCAACTACGGCAGAATGCAACGACTCTGAGGAGTAAATCGGAGCCGTGCAGCCTTCGATGTAGTGGACCTCGGCGCCGGGTTCCACTACGATCAATGTCCTCTCGAACTGACCTACGTTCTGCGCGTTGATCCTAAAGTACGCCTGTAGCGGGACTTCGACCTTGACTCCCGCAGGGACGTAGACGAAACTCCCGCCGCTCCACACAGCGCTATTTAGGGCGGCAAACTTGTTGTCGTTCGGCGGAATTATCGTGCCAAAGTATCGCTTTACGATGTCGGGGTATTTCTTCAAGGCAGAGTCCGTGTCCAAGAAGACCACCCCTTTCTTTTCGAGGTCTTCCCTTAGCGAGTGGTAGACAACCTCTGACTCGTACTGGGCTCCGACCCCGCCGAGGAACTTGCGCTCAGCTTCTGGAATGCCAAGCTTGTCGAACGTCTTCCTTATGCTCTCCGGGACGTCCTTCCAATCTGTGCCAGCCTTGTCAGTTGGCTTTGCGTAATAGTAAATGTTGTCAAAATCTATGGTAGAGAGGTCTCCGCCCCAGTTGGGCATGGGCCTTTCCAAGAAGTACTCGTAAGCCTTTATTCGAAAGTTCCTCATCCACTCTGGCTCGTTCTTCATCTTCGAGATTTCTTCGACGGTTGAGCGAGTGAGCCCGCGCTTTGACTTGAAAACAAGCTGCTCAGGATCCTTAAAGTCATACTTGCTATAGTCTTCGTTTATGACCTGCCGTGACACTTTTAGATCGCACACTCTCCCTGAGTTTTTTTCATTATGACATATGTTATAAGAAGTCTATAAGCGTTGTTGCGCTACCTGCAAGAATGCGAGGTACCGAGTGGGTCTACTTTGCCTTTACTTCAGCCTCGGGCTCCGCTTCCTCAGCACCCGAGATCCAAGCATATCCCTTTTCCTCTAGTTTCTGCGCCAGCTCGGCTCCGCCAGAGACTGCGACCTTGCCCTTCACAAGCACGTGGACAAAATCTGGTTTTACATATCTCAGAATGCGCTGATAATGCGTTATCAGCATTATTCCAATTTCGGAGCTCGTAATGCTATTGATTCCATTGGAGACGAGTTTCAGCGCGTCAATGTCTAGACCGGAATCGGTTTCATCAAGCACTGCGAATTTAGGACGCAGGACAGCAAGCTGGACCACTTCGGCTTTCTTCTTCTCTCCTCCTGAGAAACCTTCGTTCAGGTATCGAGTCGCAAAACTCCTTTCCATTCCGACGGTTTCGAACTTGTCCTCCAACATCTTTCTGAAGTCTCTGACAAGCATCGGCTCATCCTTGCGTACTGCATTGTAAGAAATCCTCAGAAAGTTGGCGAGGCTCACTCCCGGGATCTCAAGCGGATACTGGAACCCTAGAAACAAGCCGCGCAGTGCTCGTTCATTAGGCGGCATGTCCTTGATACTGACTCCGTCAATCTTGATGTCTCCTGAGATTAGCTTGTACTTTGGGTGGCCCATCATCGTATAGGCGAGCGTGCTCTTCCCAGAGCCGTTGGGGCCCATGATCGCGTGAATCTCGCCAGTTTTTACCGCGAGGTCGATTCCCTTGAGAATCTCCTTCCCCTCAATCCCTGCATGAAGATCTATGATTTCAAGCGTGTTCGCCAAATTCTTGTCTCACCTAATCCGAATACAACCATTATCTTGATGAAGCTAGCACACTTTCATTCGATTCCTGACCAAGGTAATTCAATAAGAGAAGGTTCTTTCTGTTTTCCTTCTTTCTTGATTATTCGGGCTAGCAACTTCTTTTTTGTATGACGTATGTTATAAATTGTGCGCCTCGCTTGCGCAGTACCCAAAAAAGGTCAAACCATCCCAGAGTCTCCGAGACTCTGGGATGCAGCCCAACCTGATCAGTAGAACTCTTTGAAAAGTGAGTTTGGATCTGGCTGGCCCAGCGGTGCTTTCACAGGAGTGCCCATCTTGATTGTGACATCCTGTTCCTCGTAGGTCGGCCTCTGCGTCTCGTAGAAGAGTCCAATAGGGATCTTTGGGTCCGACTCTCTAGATTTCAGCAACGCTTGCATCGTGTCAGAAGTGTTGTAGTCGGGCCCGTTGAACTTGTAGCATTTCTGTCTGAAATACTCGTATGTATTCACCTTGTTCCAGGTAACGCAGGGGCTGAAAACGTCGATTAGGGCAAAACCCTTGTGTTTAATCCCGTTCTGAATCAACTCTGTAAGATGTTTCGGGTCACCTGAAAAGCCTCTCGCCACGTAGGTCGCCCCCGCGACGACTGCAATCGCGATCGGATTGATGGGCTCCTCAATGTTTCCAGCGGGCGTGGATTTCGTCACGAAAGAGTGAGCGCTCGTCGGGGACGCCTGTCCGGTAGTCAGCCCGTAGATCTGATTGTTCATGACGATGTAGGTGATGTCGAGATTCCTGCGCATCGCATGGACAAAGTGGCCCAGACCAATGCCGTATCCATCACCATCTCCTCCGGTCACCACGACGTTGAGCTCCGGGTTTGCAAGCTTGGCACCCGACGCAATGGGCATGGCCCGTCCATGCAAGCTGTGAAAGCCGTATGCATGTATGAATCCAGGGAGGTTGCTCGAGCACCCGATTCCCGAGACCACGAGTAGGTCCTTCGGGTCTATGTTAAGATTAGCGACGGCCTGCGTAAGTGCGTTGAGCACTCCAAAGTCACCGCAGCCCGGACACCAGTCCGGCCTGGTTTCACTCTTGTACTTCGATAATTCCAGCATTTCTTTCTTACCTCGTCAATACTTTCTTCGCA
Source organism: Nitrososphaerota archaeon (assembly GCA_021325255.1). The sequence goes on from JAJPHP010000067.1 coordinate 74,319, forward strand.
TTTTGCACTATTTCGTACGGGTACAGAGGCTCTCCATCGAACTTAAGGAATCTGTGCGGGACCTCGAAACCCGTCTCGGCCCTTATCATCCGAGCCATCTGGCCCGAGTAGTTGCATTCCACAATCAGAAGGTTCCTCGCACTTTTCAGCATTGTCTCTATGGCATCGGATTTGAAGGGCATGACGTTCCTGATCGGATACACGTTTGTCTTGATCCCCGAGGCGGTCAGCATCTCCGCGGCTTCTAACGCGACGCCGAATGTCGAGCCCCAGCACACGAGCGTAAGGTCTGCATCCTGAACTCCGTAGAGCTTTGGAGCTGCGAGCTCGTTCCTCGCAAGGTCCATCTTCTTCATCCTCTTGATCATCTGCTTCTCCCGCTCCTTGACGTAGACGGGGATGCCAGAGAGGACATCGGAAATAACAGCCCCGCTCTCCTCGTGCTCATCGCTTGCGGCAACGTATATTGTGCCATTAGTTCCAGGGATTGCTCTTGGAGAAATCCCCGTCTCAGTGACCTTGTACCTCAGGTACGGCTCTGAGGCAGAAGAAATGAGCTCACCCCTATCAATTACAACTTTTGAACTCAGCTCATCAACTGACTCGATGTGTTCGGACAAGAGAAGGTCGCTTGCAATTATCACAGGGCACTGGAATCTCTCGGCGAGGTTGAAAGCTTCTATCGCAGCATAGTATGCGTCCTCTACAGTGAGTGGTGCGAGTACTATTCTTGGAAAATCTCCCTGCGATGCTCCAGTCATCATATTGAGATCGCCTTGCTCGGTCTTCGTAGGCAAGCCCGTTGAAGGTCCAGCCCTCTGCGAATCGACTATGACGATCGGAGTCTCAGTCATCCCTGCTAGACCAAGTGCCTCGACCATCAGTGAAAAACCGCCTCCTGAAGTGCCCACCATCGCCCTAACTCCCGCGTGGGCAGCGCCTATCCCCATGTTGATCACGGCGAGCTCGTCTTCGGCCTGCTTGACCACAACCCTTGCGGAGGCCGCGTGTGCCGCCATCCAGTGGAGGATCCCAGAGGCAGGAGTCATCGGGTAGGCTGCGTAGAATTTGCATCCGGCCATGACGGCACCGAGAGCTATTGCTTGATTGCCCGTCATCAACATCTTTGGTCTCGGATTGGCTGGTGGGTTTGCTCTCACTTGAAGCGGTGAAAAGTTTGCCTTTGCATAGTCGTAACCCGCCTGCGCGGCTTTGACGTTCGCATCGACCACAGCCTGTTTTTTCTTTCCAAAGGTATCCGTGAGGACGCCGGTGAATACGTTGAAGTCAAGTCCGAGGAGAAAAAGCGTCGCTCCCAACGCGACGGTGTTCTGCATGATCGGGTTCTTGTCAAATTTGCGTGAAGTGTCGCTGAGCGGCATCGGCAGTGCTTTAGCTGAGCTCGGAATCAGGTTGGGAGAGAACTTTACCTTGTCCTTGTCGTAGATGACCACACCGCCGGACGAGATGAGAGGACTATGTATCTCTCCGGTCTCCGAATTCAACGCTATCAGCACATCTAGGTTATCACCTTGACTTGTGACCTTGTTGGAGCTACCCCGCACTTGGAACCAGACGTGTCCGCCTCTAATGGCCGACTGGTAGCTGTTCAAACCATAAACGTGCAGACCGCTGCGAGAGCATGTACGCGCCAGAATTTCGCCTGTCGAGGAGACTCCGTCTCCTGCGGCCCCGCCTATCCTTACGCAAAAGTCATTCCTCAAATCAAATTCAATCCTCCCTTACCAATGTGATCCTGTTTCTCTAATGCCCAACTCGAATAATCGGTTTTTCCCTGCCTATAATCCTAACTGTTTAAGAATGAAATTTCTGCCCTCAACTAGAAACGTGAAGAATTCTACTTGTAAACAAATCAGGCGTTTGGAAAACTCTGCCTTTGTAATTTGGATTCGGGATTCATCCGATTGAGTTGGTCGAATCCGAGAGTTGCGCCCTCTCGAAAGTGTTTCGCTACGTCATTCTGACAATTGCCCTCAAAAATTTCGAAAGACAGAACGCGCCGTAACCGATCAAAGAAAAGAACGTCGCAATAAGAGACCTCTTTCATCCTCTACTAACCAAATTTTTATTAGATATTAGCCTGAGATATGCCGCAACCTGGTGCTTCATCAGCTCAGAGAAATGACTGGATTCGGAATAGAGAAAATGCCGCCGTAGCTCAGCGTGGTAGAGCAGATTTCGCGCGAATGTTTTCTGACTGTTGCGTTGGTGACTAAACAAAATGCACGAAAGCTTAGCTGGCTGTTAACCAAGCTCGGGTTGAGGGTTGACGCACTTCCGCGTGCAGAAACCAGTTGGTCGACCGTTCAAGTCGGTCCGGCGGCGCCTCACTCTTTCCTACTTTTTGTTCCACGGGTTGTCAAGCTCATGTTAGTGACTGACATCACTTCACCTCTCGTCATAAGTGCTCGTTATGATCTGATCACAGCGCTTCTAATTCGTCATGTCTGATTCTGTTTTCCGATCTCGAGGGAAAAGGAGAAGATGCCATCTTGAGAGAATCCCTGTTGTCTCCGCGAAATCTAGAAGTGTTTTTAATCAGTGCGAGGCGACGATGTAATTCAGCAACAAAAAGTTGACTGAAAAAGGGTCGAGCGCGAGCAAGAGCGCGAAGAAGGATGAACGACAGGTAGATTTCAAGTATTTCGAGAATAAGGCCGATGCCATCGATCTTTCGGCGCGCGTAATCTCTGAGAGAAGGAGACTTCTCTCGACTCCCGTAGAGCAGTTGGATCTCGAGCAATCCTCTTCGATCAGAGAACTCGTGAAATCTTGGTCGAGGACGAGCATCCAGAGCCGATCAATCGCAGAGTGCGCTCAGGTCTACGAAAATATGATTACTGACCCTGCTCGGCCCACAATTTTGCTTGGATTATCTGGTGCCCTAATTGCAGGTGGAATGCGTAAGGTCATCCGCGACCTCATAGACGCGGGTTTCGTTGATGTCGTCGTTTCAACCGGCGCCATCGTCTACCAAGACATCTACCAGGCGCAGGGCTACAAACACTTCATGGGCACCCCAAAAGCTGACGACGCGGTTCTTCACGACCTCTACATAGACAGGATATATGACGCCTACGTGGACGAGGTCGGGTTCGTGAAGACAGACGATGTCATAGCAGAGATCGCGGCCGCCATACCTCCGAAGAAATACTCTACGAGAGAGTTTCTTTTCCACTTGGGAGAAAGGGTGGCCTCGGATCCCAACTCGATCGTCGGAACGGCGTCGAAGAGAGGAGTTCCGATCTTCGTACCCGCCATCGCTGATTCTTCAATTGGCATTGGGCTCGCTGGACTCTATCGAGCAGCCAAGAAGAAGAATCGGGCGCTCATGCAACTGGATACGATTCAGGACAACTACGAGATAGCTCAGATAGTTCTGAAATCGAAAAAGACAGGGTCAATCTACGTCGGGGGAGGCGTCCCGAAGAACTACATTAACGACGCAGCCGTAATGCTTGACTACACGCCGGGCCACGCCTATGCACTCCAGATAACTACGGATGCCCCCCACTGGGGAGGACTTACTGGGAGCACGCTCGACGAGGCGAAATCGTGGGGCAAGGTGTCAAAGAAAGCAACTCGGGCGACCGCTTACGTCGAGGCCACGATTGGCCTTCCCCTCATTGCGGCGTACGTCTTACAATCAAAGGAACTGACGCGTGGTCGAAAAAGGCTCAAATTCGTTTGGCAGGCTGATGAGCTGAGAGAGATTAATATAGTGTAAGCAAGAGGCCAGAAATCAAAACATCAAGGATTGGCAAACGAAAAAATGACGATGCACGAAGCTAGATTAGGGCAAAAAGCGCTCGTTGAAGCAATTGGCACTTTCCTCCTTACTTTCATCGGCGCTGGCTCAATAATCGCAACTCAATACCTCTCCACCCCCAGTCAATCCTATCCGGGTCTAATCGTCGTCGCGCTAGCTCACGGCATTGTCCTCGCGATTGCAGTATCTGCAGCAATGAACATCTCTGGAGGTCATATCAACCCAGCAGTGACGATAGGCCTCCTGGTTACCAGGAAGATTTCACCGAGGAATGCAATCGTCTACATAATCTCGCAGTTGGTCGGAGCTGTCATTGCGGGCTACATGCTCTTCGGTGTCTTTCCTTCAGCTGCGGGGAATGCAGTGCAGTGGGGAACGCCCACCCTGAGCTCATCGACTTCCATGCTCCAGGGTATCTTATTCGAGGCGATAATGACCTTCATCCTGCTCTTCGCGGTCTTTGGGACTGCGGTAGATCCACGCGCTCCGAAGATCGGAGGGTTTGGGATCGGTCTCGCCGTAGCGGTGGACATCATGGCGGGGGGCCCGTTCACGGGAGCCGCGATGAATCCCGCCAGAGCGATAGGCCCTGCGATAGCCTCGCTTGACTTTCTGAATTGGTACGTCTACTGGATCGGCCCCATAATCGGCGCCATAGTCGCCGCACTTATTTATGAGTACGGCATCTTGAGACCTTCGAGACTCCTCTGAGTCTAGCTGTGAGCGTCCTCGCCTACGAGCGGGACGAACGTGCACTCGACGATCTCTTTGGTTTCAAACTCCGGCCGCCCAGATTTTCCAACCTCTTTTCTAATCTTGGTTAATTTCTGGTAACTCGTTCCGCCCAACGGAATCTCCATTATCCCGCCGACTTTCAGTTGCTTACGAAGGTAGATCGGGACTCTCGGCGCGCCGGCGGCGACGACGATCCGATCATAGATCTCTTCCTCGGACTGCTGCGGATAGCCCAGCGACCCATCGCCTTCGACTACCTGAACAACATCGTCTGCCCCAACTTTTCTTAGGTTTGATCTCGCAAACTCCGCAAGCTCATGGTCTCTCTCAATCGAGATCACTGGCAGTTCTTTGGACTTGATGTCGTGGCGCCTTACTATGTGTCCAATCAAGGCAGCGCTGTATCCGCTTCCAGCCCCTACCTCGAGCACTTTCATGCTGGAGGAGAGCTCGAGTTGCTCAAGCATGAGCACGATCATGTGAGGTGCCGAAATCGTCTGGCCGGTGCTCCCAAGAGGCTGCGGGTCGTCAAAGTAAGCAGTGAACTTCGGCGTGCGCGGCCAGAGGAACTCCTCCCTTGGAACGGATCGGACCGCCTCTTCGACCTGCGAGGATTTCAGTACTCCTTCCCTTTTCATGGATCGAATGAGTTCTTCTTTGAGTGAGGAGATGCTCGGAATAGAACTATCATTCAATTCGCTCGTTCTCTTACCGTCAGGTCGCACTCGTCAACGGAGTCTCGCTCACTTGAACCACTGCTCTAGCGACTGGCTCTCCTCTCTCTGCGCCTCTTCGAGCCTTCCGAGCGACGACTGGATCCTTTCGCGAGAAAAGTCGTGCTCGCCAACCAGAAACTTCTCAAGCTCGTCCTTCTGCGGGCTCTTCACTTCGAGCGTCACCTCCTTCGTAGATACCTGAGGGTTCAGAAATATTCCTCTTATCTCGTCAGGCTTGAAGTTGATCTTCCCCTTGAGCTGGGGAATTTCCTCGATCCTCGAGTACTTTTTCACAAGTTTTAGGGCAGTCGCGGGCCCGATGCCAGGAAATCCGTCTGGGTTAAAGTCGGTGCCAAGCAGAATTGCAATATCAATCAACTGCTCCCTCGTGATGCCGTTCGTCGAGAGCACCGTGGACAAAGTCACGGTCTCGGGTATCACGTCGACCTTGACGTTCCTGTTTGGCAACTTTCGCTTGCCCGAAATTGTAATGTTTCTCACCAGGCGCGTCGCACCGAAGAGGAGGCTGTCGTAATCCTGGCTTGCAGCATAGTCGACCACCCCCTTCGTGGTCAGGTAGGCAGCCGTCGCCTCTCCCTCCGAAGGCGCCTGAATCCAGGGGATTCCCATTAAGTCTAGCAGCTTCTTCGAGTCTTGGATCATCACGTCTTCAAGATATGCCGTTGCCGAGGCAAACTTCTTCGCAGCGACGAAATCCCTCTTTTCCATGGCCTCACTGTACTTTGCCGCAGCGAGCACCTTCACCTCCCTTCTACGCTGGATCTCAGCGCTCTTGAGGCTCGGCGGAGTGCCGTCAAAGACGTAGAGCAGTTTGATGCCAGCTTCTATCAGATTGAGGTTTCTGTAGAATAGGCCGCTTAGGTGGCTAGTGACCCTCCCTTTGTTGTCTCTCAGGAGCTCGCCAGTCATTCCGCGTATAGTTGACAGGAATTGGTACAAAGCGTTGAATGCGTCTACAGCGAGGGCTTTGCCGCGCAAGGCTTCGATTGAAGTTTTTTCCGGGCGAGCTATATCGCGAAGGTTAACGCCCAAATTCTCTGAAAATCACCACATATGTAAATCAAAAAGAGAGAAAGATTCTATTTGGGCAACGCGCCAAGCACTTGCTACCCGAAGCCTCTTTCTCAAAATCCGAGTTACTCTACTTTGGGGCGACGTGCGGAGATATTAATGCTCCGAAGTGGGCGAGCCTTGAAGGTACGGGTGGAGAATACAATCGCAGTAGGAGCGCGCTCGGTTACTCTCTGGGTACTCTGGTGAGGGCGCCGGCCTTTCCCTTAACTAGTTCGATTCGCCTAGCGTCCTTGGTCTGCCAGCGAATAGTAATCAAGCCGAGAATCTCAAGCTGCATGAGAATCTTGTTCAAATCCCTCATGGACACGTCCTCTCCATCCCTTTGAAGGGATGTGAGGAGATCTCTGTCGGTTATGCTCTCGTCCTGCTTCATCTTTTCGAAGACAATGTTTCTGAGTGGATACTTCATTTCGATCGTTCCCTGAGAGATTATATTTTGTAGCGCCTTTCACGTAACGTTCAGATTTTCTGCTATATCAGCTCTATCCGATGAAGCCCGTTTGCGTGCCTTTTCCCTTGAGCTTTCTTTCGACATTTGAGAACCAGTTCTCTACTTCGACGTTTAGTGCGGGCCTGACCTTGCCGATCGCCGAAAGGAAATCTCCCTTTGTGACGAGTGGTGAATCCGGGTTTCTCCTCAGCGCGAGAAGAGCTGCCTGCCTGCAGAGCGATTGGAGGTCCGCGCCTGAGTATCCCTTCGTCTCCGATGCGACCTCTTGGATAGAAACGCCAGAGTCAAGCGGCATACCCAAAGTGTGGATCTTCAGGATGTCTACCCTCTCCTTCTCGGTCGGCGGAGGAACATACACTAGGAGCTCAAGCCTCCCGGGCCGCAGAAGTGAAACGTCAATCAGATCAGGCCGATTCGTGGCGCCAAGAACAAACACGTCGCTGCTGGAGCCACAGTTGTCGATCTCCGCGAGGAGCTGGCTCAGTACTCGGTCGGTATTTTGATCAGGGCCAGCTCGTGTAACTGCTATCGAGTCGATCTCTTCAAGGAACACTATGCAAGGAGAAGAGCTCTTCGCCTTCTTGAAAATCTCCCTAATTGCCCTCTCGGACTCGCCGAGCCACTTTGAGAGAACCTCTGGCCCTCGCACCAAAATCAGATTAGCTCCCGTCTCAGTAGCGAGAGCCTTCGCGAGGAGTGTCTTTCCGCATCCTGGTGGACCGTAAAGGAGCATCCCACGCGTCGGCGAAACGCCCACCTTTTCGAATCTCTCGGGATTGCGCACAGCCCAGACAACGTTTTCGACCATGGTTCTCTTAACTGCCTCTAAGCCACCGATCTGGTCCCAGGGAACCTTGGGGGTTTCTGTGTAGACTTCTCTCATCGCCGTGGGGATGATTTCCTTCGAAGCCTCCTTGAAGTCCTTCGCGCTCACGCTCATCTTCTCCAGGACATCGGGTGGGAACTGCTCTCCCTCCAAGTCGATGTCGGGGATGTAGCGCCTCAGCGCTCTGAGCGCGGCTTCCCGACACAGCGCCCTAATGTCCGCACCGGTGTAGCCGTAGTGCTCCCTCGCCATCTTCTCCAGGTCGACGTCCTTGTCAAGAGGCATTCCCCTCGTGTGTATCTGCAAAATTTCCAATCGCGCGTCCTGATTTGGAACTCCAATCTCGACCTCCCTATCAAACCTGCCCGGGCGACGGAGCGCGGGGTCGATTCCCTCGGGTCGGTTCGTGGCCCCAATCACGACGACGTCCCCCCTGTCTGCGACGCCGTCCATGAGAGCCAACAGTTGTGCGACAACTCTTTTCTCCACATCGCCGAAAACCTCTTCCCTGCGCGGAGCGAGCGCGTCAATCTCGTCTACGAAGATGATGCTCGGCGAGTTTTCTTTCGCTTCCTTGAACAGGTCTCGAAGTTTTCCCTCTGTTTCCCCGTAGTACTTGTTCATGATCTCTGGGCCGTTTAGGGAATAGAAGCTCGCCTCGCATTCGTTTGCTAGGGCTCTAGCGAGTAGTGTCTTTCCGCAGCCTGGAGGCCCATGAAGCAAAATTCCTTTCGGCGGCTCAACCCCGAGCTTCTGGAATATCTCGGGATGCCTGAGTGGCAGTTCAACTATCTCCCGGAGTCGCCTGATTTCCTCCCCGAGACCACCTATTTCCTCATACGATGCGTGTAGCTGTTGCTCGCTCTTGTTCACAGAGACCATTTCGGGCAGGATCGTCAACATTGTTGTCTGATCGATTTTCACGCACCCTTTCGGCCGCACCTTCTCGACGCGGAAGGCTATAGTATTACCGAGGACGACGACAGAGATCTCATCGCCGATGATTACTGGAATTCCCTTCAATCTGTTTCTGACAAAAACTGCAAAGTCCTTGTCCGTGGGCATCTTTGAGTTCAGTGGGGAAAGTGAAACCGATTGAGCAACGCTGCTCTCGATTTTTCGCACGGTGGCAAATTCGTTAATTGCTACCCCCGCGTTCTTCCTCGTCTGACCGTCTATCCGCAGGATGCTCAGCGTTTCGTCTTCAGGCTCGCTCTGCCACGCGGTCACGACCGTTGTCTGCTTGCCAACGATTTCGACCACGTCGCCCGTTTCGATCTCCAGCTCTTTGAAGGAGTCCACCTCGAGCCGCGCCCTCCCCTTTCCAACGTCTTTCTGCTTGGCCTCGGCCACGCGAAGCTGAACCGCCGAGATTTTCTTCTGCTTGTTCATCTGGACTTTTTCTCGATGTCGAAGAGTAGTCCTGCCTGAATGATCGACCCTTTTTCTAGTTTCCGAAAAATGCTAATTGGTTCATGTCGACTCCAAGAAGAATGTTCTAAATGATAGAAGAGGCAGTGCTCTCAAGTGCACAGTCTGCATCCCATCTTTGCAAAGCTTGAGAGCAGAAGGCGTACGTGTTTAAAACTGCGAGATTCTGGAGAATCTGGGAGGAAAACAAACGCTATGAGTTTGTCTCGGATAGCACAGACACTACTCTGAGCGAGAGTACTTTAGAAATGCCTACTTTTTGACAGTTGCAGAGATACGACTGGTTCCTAGTACTTCGAACTCTCCGACGAGGCTCGAAGATCTTACCGCATCTTCGACAGCATCCATCGCTCCCGCCTCGTCATCCGTCACAATGTCTGCGATAAGGGCAACCAACCCGAACGCAATGGGTTCTTCCTTCGAATACCTGACTTCAAGGTTTCTTTTGGGGTGCTTCAAGTCATCCAAGATCTGATGAGGTTTGATATATGCCTCTTTCGGCATGATCTTCATTCTGATAAGCAAATTTCCCAAAAGAAAAAATCACTGCTCCTTGAATTCTATTTCAAAAGACCGAAGGGGTTAGAGGAAGACCGCTTTAAGGTCCTTCGTAACTACAGTTTACGCAGCGATAACTGCGTGAAAAGCGCCTGCACTTTTCATTCCTCCAAATGAGGACCTCCCCACAGTTTGGACAGTAAAATTTGACGGCCCGCTCGCCTGGCATGATTGGCCTGTTGCACGATGAGCAGGCCGGAAGCTGAATTTGTCTTTCAATTGACATATGAAAAGCATAATTTAGTCCGAAATATTCGTAATATGCTTTTCTCTCCGGTTGTAGCTTCGCATATTCGAAGAGAAATGAGAAAACAAAGTGAGGTGCCAAAAATACTCTGAATTTCAGCAACCTCACTTTCGGAAAGATGCGGGCGTCTTAGACGCTTCTCGTGCCTTTACGAAAAGATGTCGGGATTACTCACGCGAACCCTTTGAGTATCCAACCCCGCGATGCTTTGCAGCGACTCGTACACTTCAAGGTACTTTAGCCCCTTTGGAGTGGTCTGGTAAAGCTTTGTCGTCCCTTCTTCATCGAGTGTTTCCTTGACTAGCCCGGCACCGCAAAGGAATCCGAGGTACTCCGTCACCATGAGGTAGCTCAGGTTTGCTCGATACATCAAGTGGGTCTTGAGCGCCCCTGACTTTGCAATCGCAAGCAAGTTCGCGACGATCTCCATTCGATTTCTGTTCTTGAACTTGTTTCCTGCGTGCTGGCCCTTTGTGCTCTTTACTTCTCCTGCCAAGATTTCCGACATTTTGCTCTTGTCGTGAGAGCAATTCATAGAGATATTTTAACGGTAGGATTCTTCTAGCATTTTTTGAGTACAAACGCATTTACTGTGTACAATAAATACCAGGGGTCGCACAAGAAGGGAATTCAGAGGTCCCGAGTGCAACACTTGGCAGGAAAGGTTACAGTAGCAAGGACAATTAGGCTTGACCCCGCCATTGATAAGATAATCAAACAGGAAGCGGAGCAGTCTGGACTGACTCACACCGCTGTTACGACCAAGGCTCTCAGAAAATACGCGCACTACGACCGCTTTGCAGACAAGATTGGTTCACTCACAATCTCCAAGGAGACGCTGTCGAGGATTCTTTCGTTCCTCTCCGATGAGGAGGCCGAGATTGTGGGCAGCGTTGCGAACTTTGCAGGTAGAAACGCGAGGCAGTACATGAACCTCATCGTGGGGGGAACTTCGTTCGAAGATTTCGTCACGCTCCTACAGGTCTTCTCGACGTATGCCCACCTCTTCGAGCTTGAACACCAAATCGTGGGATCCAAGCATCATTTTGTATTTGCCCACAACATGGGGAGTAAGTGGAGCTCGTTTCTGCAGGGCGCGATGCAGGCAACGCTCAAGGAAGTGTTTGGGTTGCGCTCAAAGTTTGAGAAGACTGAGTCGTTTCTGACGATGGTCTTCGAGGAAAGGCCCTAACTAAACTGCAGACTCTTTAGCTCGTTGGAGAAGAGCATTCCAAACGTCCGGACCACTCTGGATAGCCCTAGAGCCCTAATTATTGAGGTAGAGTGCATGTCGAAATCGCTCTCCTCAGAGATCCTCTGAGGGACGTCCGAGGACTTTATCATCTGGAAGAGATCCTCTATCTGCGCGCTGTTCATTTTGGCAAATGCGTTCCTCGCATATAGTTGAAGCCTGAACTCGCGCCCAAACTTTGCTCGCCACTGCTTTTCATAGTTCTCCAATTCTAAAGGATTGGAGTTTTTGATGGCGAGTGCAGCGGCTCTTCCCGCAAGCATTCCTCCATAGCCACAAGTGTAAATTCCTCCTCCGGTTGTAGGCTTTGCCTGGCCTGCAGCGTCTCCGGCTCGCGCAACCCTTCGGTCCACGAACTGCTTCAAAGCTCCAAGGCAAACGACCGGAGCCGCTATCTTTCTGATTGGGATGGCGGCGTGTTCAAGGCAAAACCGATCTAGCTGCTTGAACGTGTTCACGGCAGATCCAGCAACGCCGATCTTCGCCATGTCATTGGAAATCGGAATGACCCAGAAAAAGAAACCCGGAGCTTTCTCTGGGTCAATGTAGACCTCGACGGTTGCGCTCTCAAACCATCTGCCATAAACTAGGTACTGTCCTCCTTGAAGCGTAGCTGATTCCCCGCTCCTGATGTAGGACTCGTAACCGGAACAATCCAGAACAATATCATTTTGGAAAGTTCCACCGTCAGCAAGTAGTACGCCTACGGAATCGGGCCCTTGCGAGATTTCATTTATCCTACGGCCGACGTTGATGTTTACCCCTGTGCTAGCCGCTTTCTCGGCGAGAAATTTGTCAAACCTGGCCCTGTCGAGGACTAACACATTTTGCCTTTCGGCATTGATTTCAATCTGTGTTTTCTTTGATGGAGAAAAGAATAAGGCACGTTTGATCCTGTTCTGGATTGTGTTGGAAGGCGGAACGAGTCCCAGTTCGGCTATACCTCGTGCGCTGACCAGCCCGTCGCACTTTTCTGGGACTCCGATCTCTCTGTGCTCTTCGTAGATTTGTACATTGATACCCTCCTTGGCGGCTTCGATTCCAGCCAAGAGACCTGAGACACTCGCACCTATTATCGAGATACTTGCCAAACTTGTGAATCCATCACTCAGAAATGCTGTCGGGTCGTTCACAGAAGGAGTGAGAGAGCTGGTTGTAGCAGGAGACGTGTTTATGAATAGCAATTATTCCAGAGTATTTCGGAAAATCTTGATCGAGTAGACTGGGCGAGTGTATCGACCTTCCCACAGGGTAGGAAGGATCACGCTTCCGGGTCACGGAGAATCTCTTTGTTTGGAGCCATATTATAAGAATTGAGCAACTACAAGCAGGTGATAGTAGTACGCTCCGATTTGAAGATGGGGAAGGGGAAGCTCGCTGTGCAGGTTGCACACGCCGCAGTCTCCTCCTCTGAGAGAGCTAGGAAATACCACAAGGATTGGTATGATGCTTGGATTTCGGACAATCAAGCGAAGATATGTGTAAAGGTGGAGAATGAAGAGGAACTTCGCAAACTGAAAGGCCGCCTAGATGAGCAGGGTATTCCAAATGCCATCATCGAGGATGCCGGTCTCACGCAGCTAGAGCCAGGTACGACAACATGCCTTGGAATAGGTCCTCTACCTACGCAGGTAGCAGATAGATTCACGGGAGATTTGAAACTCCTCTAGTCATGGAAAGCCATATTTTACGAAGAAAACGAATAGGATATGCGTCAGCACAACAAATATCAGGCATCATCGTTTGGCTTGATTGTGTAAGGAAATAGGGATGCGCGCTGGCAGAAAATGTCCCAAGAGAATATTGTAACAACCTCACCATCAACTTCGGTCTCATCTTCCGCAGCACTTGTCTCCTCTCTCGCCTCTCCCCGGCAGGACTCATTTGATATCGTGATAATCGGAGCGGGACCGGCCGGACTCTTTGCAACATATTATGCTGGATTTCGCGAGATGAGAACGGCACTCCTAGATGCACTGCCCGAAGCAGGTGGTCAGCTATCAGTTCTCTATCCGGAAAAGTTCATCTTCGACGTACCGGGTTACGCCCAAGTTCTCGCAAGAGATCTTGTCAATTCGCTTGTCCAGCAGGCTATGCGCTACAGCCCGACCATGCGACTCGGCGAGCGAGCAAACGAGTTAAGGCTAAACCAAGACAAAAGCTTCACGATCGTTACTGACAAGGGGAGCATACACTCAAAGTGTATTCTGATCACTGCTGGAGTGGGTTCGTTTTCACCAAACAAGCTCAACATACAGAACCAAGAAAAGTACGAGGGTAACGGAATTTACTACTTTGTAAAGCACAAGGACTTTTTCAAAGACAAGAATCTTTTAATCGTGGGGGGTGGAGACTCCGCCGTTGACTGGGCACTCAACCTGAAGGAAGTCACTCGCTCCATAGTCCTTATCCACAGGAGGGATCAATTTAGGGCGCATGAGCAGAGTGTGAAAGAACTATACTCCAGCCCCGGCATCACTGTGAAGACGTTCTGCGAGCTAAAGTCAGTCGATGGCGATGGTTCCGTTCTGAAAGAAGCAACAATCCTCGATAGCAAGAACAAGAAGGAGGAAAAGTTACCAGTGGACTGCATCTTGATAAACATCGGCTTCAAGGCAAACCTAGGGCCGATAGCAAACTGGGGGCTTGCGATGGAAAACAGGGCCATAAAGATAAACGGCAAGATGGAAACGAACCTCCCCGGTGTTTTTGCGGCGGGAGATATTGCTGCGCCGGTGGACTCGGTCAAACTAAACCTCATTGCAACCGCCTTTGCCCAGGCAGCTATAGCAATCAATGTTGCTAAGAAATTCACGGATCCCTCAGCTCAGCTGTTTCCGGGACACAGCAGCGAAAAATCCGCTTGAGGTTTTTCTCTTTCTGCTTCACTTAAATTTACTCAGAGTAACCCGGTAAGAGTGAATGAGTAAGTAGAATTGAGAGATCTGGACTATGAAAAAAGTATAAACTAGCTTCTTGCTCGTTCGGGGCTACTTTGTCGGGAATCTCTTCCTGATGTCGTACGAGTGAGCGAGTGCGGGATGATTCGTGTCGGCTAGGATTACCTCGTACCAAATGAATCTGCCGTCTTGATAAACAGGATAAGAACCGATTAGCTTTGTATTGGGGTACTTCTCCAAGACCCTTCTGTTAGCCGTGTCCTGTGAACTAAAGTGCCCTTTGATCTTCAACACCCCGAGATGCTTTGGCCTGCGGCCGGAGGTTGGTCTCTTCTGTCGCATACCTCCCCTCGAGATCTTTATTCGCACTATCACAATGCCCTGCTTTGGCTTGTAGCCGAGCGACCTAGCACGATCCAGTCTGGAAGGACGATCGAGCCTTACGACGGTCGGACCTCTCCTCCATTGAATAGCTCTCTGCTTGATTGAGGGCGAGGAAGTCTTGACCAATGAACGCCACGATTTGCCAATCTGTCTGTACATGATCGAAAGCAGCTTTACTACTGCTTTCTGAATGCCAAATAAGACTTGCGATAGCTCCTTCCTTACATGCAAAGAGATGCCAATTAAGATAAGGGCCGGCTCCGCGTGTACTTTTCCGGACTCACCGAGAACCAAGCTAGTACAGGCCGAGTCAGACACAAAAGGGCTTTTGGGAGACAGGAGGTTCAGGTTGAAAGCAGGTCTATTTCTTGATCTGCTGCGTCAAAACTCTATCACATCAAGAGAAGAAAACAACTTTCAAGGAAGCATCTATTTGGGATTCTTTCTACCTGTGAACCGGCGTTGCCGGTTAGCTTCTTCTTCAAAGCTCGAAGCCAAGCGTCCGTGACAAGTTTCTTACTGCCCTAACTATTGTCCCAGACATTTCAGAACCTCTTCAACGACCTGCAACCCCGCCTTTGCCTGAGCTTCTTCGGTCTGTCCGGCAATGTGCGGCGTGAGAATGATCCTGCTATTTTTCAGCAGTTCTTGGCTCTTGGGTGGCTCGATTTCAAATACGTCGAGAGCAGCTCCGGCAATGAGGCCTTCATTCAACGCTCTTATCAAGGCATCCTCGTCAATCACTTTGCCTCTCGACGTATTGATGAGGTACGCGCTACGCTTCATCTTGGAAAGCCTATCGTAGTTTATCATGTGCACCGTCTGCGGCGTAAGTGGAACATGAAGATCGACATAGTCGGACCTCGAGAAGACTTGTTCCTGAGATGTCATTTCTACCTCATACTTGTCTAGAAACTGTTGCGGGATTGGTACGATGTCGTTTGCTAGAATCTTCATCCCAAATGAGTGAGCAATTTCTACAACTCTCTGGCCGATCCTTCCAATCCCTATCGTTCCGTACGTACGGCCCTTCAATTCTACTCCGTGAAATGATGACTTCGCCCACTCTCCTCTGCGCATGGATGCGTCGGCTTTGGAGATCTGACGGGAGAGGTCTACCATCAGGCCGATCGTAAACTCTGCAACGGCATTAGTTAGCGCGTCTGGCGTGTTGATTATCTTGATTTTCTTTTCGGAGGCGATCTTCCCGTCTATGTTGTCGATTCCCACTCCGGCTCTTCCTATCACCTTTAGTTTGGTTGCTGCCTCAATAACCTCCTTCGTAACCTTGGTTCTGCTCCTGACAATCAGAGCATCATATTGATTCACAGTTTGAAGCAGGGCTGCCGAAGGAGTATCGGGGTCATAGGTGACTTCCACTCCGCGGGCTTGTTTGAGCACCCGAATCGCTTCTTCCGAGATTGGATCGGAGACCAGGATTTTCATCATTTTTCTTCTTTCTGACGCCTTGCAAGCTGACTTCCTTGCGTTACCCTTTAATTGTTTCTTGACGCAATCTACATCCTCGAAACCAAGCAAAATCATGCGGACAAGAAAGGTTGCCATGCAGGGGGAAGGGAAGGAGATCCATTTCCTATTGGAACTTGCTGACTATAGGACCGGAACATCTTGAACAAAGGAAATGCGAAAAAATTGAAAGTGGTGCATACTAACTTAGAATGATTACTGGAATAATCGGCAAGCCGAATGTCGGCAAGTCAACCTTCTTCAACAGCGCGACGCTGATGAACGTCGCTGTCGCGAATTATCCCTTTACGACGATCTCCCCGAACGTCGGAACTGCCTACATCAGGGTCAAGTGTGTACATGATGAATTAGGCGTACAGGATAATCCGGTCAACTCCGCGTGTGTAAACGGCACAAGACTCATCCCGGTAAAACTCGTCGATGTTGCTGGTCTCGTACCCGGAGCTTCTTCGGGAAGAGGTCTTGGTAACAAGTTTCTCGACGATCTAAGGCAGGCCGATGCACTAATTCACGTGATAGACGCCTCGGGTGGAACAGATGAAGAAGGGAGACCGGTGGAACCGGGAACTCACGACCCCTCTGGAGATATCACTTTCGTTAGAGACGAGATAGTCATGTGGATGAGGTCACTCCTCGAGAAGGATTGGTCAAAGATATCGAGGACAGTGGAATCAGGGGCAGCGAATACGCCGACACTGCCCTCCGCGCTGATGGAGAAACTATCCGGACTGTCTCTAACCGAAGTTTCGATAGAAGAGGCGATACGCAAGTCCGGTTTGAAGGTGGACAAGCCCACTAGCTGGTCTACCGAAGATCTCGGTTCGTTCGTATCGAAAATGTTGGAGATTTCAAAGCCGATATTGATTGCAGCAAACAAATGCGACCAAGGTAGCGCTAGCGAGATAATCAAGAGGTTGGAGGAGGAGATAGGAAGCACCCACACGATAGTTCCCTGTGCAGCGGAGGCGGAGCTGCTCCTGAGGAGGGCTTCACAAGTAGGCCTAATCTCCTATGTGCCAGGCGATGCCTCTTTTGAAGTAAAAGACCCTTCGAAACTCAGTGTTGCTCAGAAAAAGGCGTTAGATCTTGTAAGGGAGCACGTGATGGAGCCCTGGCATGGCACAGGTGTGCAGAAGGCGATTAACGGTGCTTACCTTTCGCTTTTGAAAGGGATTGTTGTCTATCCAGTGGAGGACGAGACAAAATACACGGATAAGAAGGGGAATGTCCTGCCAGATGCGCGAATAATGTACGACGGCCAGACTGCGAAGGATCTAGCGTACAAGATACACACGGATTTGGGGGACACCTTTCTCTACGCAGTGGATGTCCGCACAGGCATGCGTCACGGAGCAGATTACAAACTGAAGAACAATGATGTTCTAAAGATTGTTGCCAGCGCGAAGAAAAGCTAGGCAGGTGCGCTCGACGCCGCAACCTGTTGCTGAGGGATAGCTGGCGCGCCAGACTCTGCTTCTTCCTCTCCCTCTTCTTCCATCATCTTCTCAAACCCTTCTTCCTCTTCTTCAGCTTCCTCATCGAGACTTACTTCACCAGAGGGTTCTGGGACAGGACCCGGCGTGCCCGAAGCCTCTTTGAGCAGCTTGATCTTTCTTATCCCGATGTGCCTGATCTTGGCAATATTTTTGCAGTTCTGGTAAAGTTCCCTGGCGATTGTTTGCTTTACGGCCTCTTGAGCAAACTGCTCGTAGAACATTGAAGCGGCTCTTTCAGAGATTATCTTGTGCGCGGCCAATCTAATCTCATGCTTTCGCGAGGAGTTTATCCTCCCTATCGTGAAGGCAACCACGTAGACCCTGACAATTGCATTGTCCCGTGTTTTGTATTCTCTTAGAAAGTTGACCATTGAAGCCCCCCTTCTGATGAGGCTTCGGAGATATTCCCTTGAATACTCCTCTCCCTTCAAAATCGTGTAAGCATTCGAACCGTCAATATTTGAAATCTTGAAGTGAAGCTTGATCAGCATGTTCTGTTGGGGGTCTTGCTTTGCAATGTCGAAAAGTGTAGTTTCGATTACCCTTCCAATTGCAAGCTCATTGCTTGTTACAGGGATGTACGCTATCGGTGCTCTGTCAAAGCCTGGCGAGGCGAGAACAGTGAGCCAGCGCTTTTCGCGCCACTTGTCCTTGACCTTTCCGGCTCGCTTTGGTTTCGGCATTTTTGGATGAGTTTCCGACTCCGTTTTCCGCCAATATAAATTAAGCTACTTGGTGAGGACACAACATTCGTAGGGTGTGAAGCTGGCGCCTCACGCCCTTGAATTCGAAAGGAAGACCAAGACGTCTAGAGAACGAATTCGCGCCTATCTAAACCGACTTCCTCGAAACCAATCTATCGGCAGTTGTGCGCGGAAGACGTCGTACGGGTTCTCAGCAGAACCTGGGAAAAAGCAAGTGCAATCCGCCTTCTCACTCCTTGAGACCACCCCCTCGCAAGTGTCTAGCTCCTGTTTCGGGAAGAACGAGGCCTGAAAAGACTGCGCACATGGCGAAAACAAGAAGCGAGGCAAAGCCTAGCTCAAAAGATCCCGAAATGTCTCTGAAGTATCCGACAAGTGGTGCACCCAACAGACTACCGATGTACCCGATGGAGAGAATTACTCCAGCTTTTTTCCCCACGGCTGCCCTCGGTCCTCCGAGTTCCGCAGGTAAGGTGAGGAGCTGTGAGAAAAGGCCGCCGATGGAAAAGCCTACAAAGGCCATGGTCATCCAAAGCGCCCTCACGGGGACGTAGACTGTTCCGATTGACAATAGTCCTAGAAGAGCAAAGAACAAGATAAGTAAGGGCCTCATCACTCCGAGCAGATCGGAGAGCAGCGGGAGAAGAAAAAGTCCTAGAACTTCTGCACCTGTCAACAACGCGGTTAAGAGCCCTGCTGTGTTCGCAGTTATACCTCTAACACTGGTGAGGTAGGTGGGGAGCCAAGCGATCAGCCCGTAGAAAATTGCGTTGAGAAAAAGTACCATGAGAGAGGTCATCAATACCTCTCTAGAGGTCAGCATTGACTTCCAGCTCTCCTGTTGCCCCGATTGAATTATGTTCGAGTTCGTTGGCTCAACGACAAGGGTAATCCAGAGGAACAAGGGCAGCACGCCGAGGATCCCGAGTAAGACCGTGATATTGTTCCAGCTCCCGAACAGGGAAAGCAGAGAAGAAGTAAGTCCGAATGCTGCCGTGCTCCCTGACGCGATTCCACTGCTGTAGGTCCCTGTTGCCGTCGCTCGAAGATTGCTTGGGAAAAGTGCCCGGATCATCGTCTGGAGGTTCGGATACATTAGGGCAAGGCCGAAGCCCATTATCGCGGAGCCAAACAGAAGTTCATCAAAAGTGCTCGACTCACCTCGAAGGAATGACCCGAGAGCCACCACGGCGATCGCGATTGATACGAACCGTCTGTATCCGTATCTGTCACCGAGTAGGCCGCCCGCCAAGGAGAGAAATATCAACATAGTGAGAGGCATGACCACGACAAGGCCTGCCTCAGTAAAGGTCAGCTGAAGCGAGTTCTGAATCTTTGGAAGAAGCGCGGAAACGACAATGGTGGACATGTACGCAACGAATACTGCTATCCAAGCACAGAGAAGCGTGAAAAAAGATCCCCGACTCGCACTGCTACTAATACTTAATCCTCCCCCGCTCGCATTTCTTGAAATATTGATGTCCTACAGGCATTGCTCAACATAGACTTTCCATTTTCCTGCCGGCTGAAAGAGTCTGGTGCTCAAAGTTAGGAATGGGAGTTTAACTCCACATTGATAGCCTGAAACCATCAAGACAGTTGTATACATGCGACAGTAAATTGGTGATCTCATACGCAACGAACACGAGAAATGAAAGTACTGCAAGGAAATTGCTTGCCGAGCGACATTTTAGAGTCGCCGTGATTTGAGGGCAGACAATCAGATGAAGGAAACTACGATGGAGAGGCACTGCGGGTTATCTCGGTCTGTCCGTTCATGTAATCTACTAGAATCGGAGGAATTCGGATGTTGCCACTTCCCGGATCATAGTAATTTTCGATTAAAGCCACGATAGTGCGCTCAGTGGCTACTAGAGTGCTGTTTAGCGTGTGCACGAACTGGCTCTCTTCGTGCGGCTTTTCTCGGTACTTGATCCCAAGCGCCCTTGATTGAAAGTCGGTGCAGTTGCTGCACGATATCAGCTCTCGGTACTTCCCTTGGCTGGGAATCCAGCCTTCAAGGTCGAACGTCTTTGCCGCAACCTTGCCCATGTCTCCGCTGCTCAAGAGCATCACTCTGTAGGGAATTCCGAGGGTCTGGAGGAACTGCTCGGCATTTTCGAGAAGCTTTCGATGCTCTTGTTGGGACCTTGACGGTTCGCAAAAAACAAACTGTTCTACCTTTTCAAACTGGTGGACTCTGAAAATCCCCTTCGTGTCTCTTCCATGAGCTCCTGCCTCCTTCCGAAAGCATGGACTGATGCCTGCATACAAAAGTGGCAGTGTATCAGGTAAAAATATCTCCTTCATGTGCATCGAGGCGATTGCGTGTTCTGATGTTCCGATGAGGTAGAGATCTTCATTCTCAATCTTGTAAATAACATCTTCAAAGTCCCCCAGAATAACGGCGCCACTTATCGCCTCCCTCTTCAGCATATAAGGTGGTTGAATCAAAATGAAACCGCGCTTTCGCAGAAAATCGAGCGCGTAGCTGATAAGCGCATAATTCAGGCGGACGAGGTCTCTTTTGAGAAAGTAAAATCTGGCTCCGGAGGTCTTTGCGGCCCTTTCCACATCGATCAAGTCGTACTTGGCGGAGATGTCAATGTGATCTTCCTTACCTAGGTGCGTCTCACCCCAACGAGATATTTCCCTGTTCGCGCTCTCATCCTTTCCTATCGGAACCTCAGCATCGATGAAGTTTGGGACAGTGGATAGCAATAGTTCGAAATTCTGTGCGATAGACTCGATTTGCTTGTCGTTTTCGGTTATCTCGTCAGAGGTCTTTTTCATCTGAGCGATGATTGCCAGGGTCTGCTCTTCGTTACCAGCCCTCTTTGCCCTTGAGATTTCAAGCGAGTACCTGTTCCTCTCCTCCTTCAGTTTCTGGTTCATTGTGATTAGCTCTCGTCTTTTGGCGTCGAGTGAGAGAAGCTCATCTAGAGGGAAATCCATTATGTTCCTATTTTCGAGATTTGCCCTTATCTTTTCGGGCGTTTCTCTTAGGATCTTTGTGTCTATCATCTAGCGTCTCAATTCTGTCTAGTGTCTGAGTTACTGTATGAATGTGGGAAACAAACTCGTCTAAAGTGGATATTAATGTTTCAAGTGAAGGGCTACCATCTTCAACAAGTATAGTGATCCGCAGGAAACGGTTCATAACTCTCTGTTCAATGACCATGCCCTCCGGCAGGTTCACGTTGTCGGGAATCAGAGCTTCATTGATTGATCTTGCGGTTCTCGCATCTTCCAGCTCGACCACTAGATCTGCGGAGAGCTTCTTCAGCGCTCTCATTTTCGGTTCGGAAATAGCTCATCAACCGTGACCTGGAATTCCTGTTGCTTGACTATTGAGAATCGCGCGCCAGCCGCATTTTGATGTCCTCCGCCAACACCCGAGGTCGCTCTTGCCACCTCCATCATCGCTCTCCCGAGGTTGCAGTCTTCAACTTCACGGCCGATTCTCGCCGAGACCTTGACGTCGCCGTCGAATGTAGTTGTCCTGAGAAAGACGACCTTGTTCTTCACCCTAGAGGAGGATGCTATTGCCGTGCAGGTTGCTCCAGTCATCCTCTCGCTCACAACACCATCTCCGACAACAAGTATGAACCCGCTCTTTTCTTGGATCCTTTCTTCGCTTGACATCAAGTTCTGCACAGATCTTATCAGTTCATTTCGGTAATCTGTGAACACCTTCTCGAGTCCATTAGAAAAGATAGATTCGGAACCAAAGCACAGCGAGACCCCTAGACTTGGCTTCCCCATCCTACCGCAAGCATTGAGCATCGTCGCGGCATCCCGCGCGTCTCTGAGTACTGAGTACTCATCGGCCGATTTCAGGGAATACACGGTGCCGACGAGATCCTCAACAGTACTTGTGGTGCCTGCGAGATGAGGCACAACACTCTCCAGCAGCTGTTGTTTTTCCTCCTCCGAAAATGCCGAGATAGTCTTCCACCTGTTGCCCGATTTGAGATCTATTCCCGCCCCTCTAAGTGAAGCAAGACACGCGTCCTTGTTTCCGGTGAGTCCTGGGATGTAACAGGAAACAGTGTTTGCAATAGATTCATGGGCCGGGCGTGACTCTTTCCCCCAAAACAAAAGGTCCACACGTGAATCTACAGAACCAAGAGACTCTGAATCCTCCTCAAGGATCTTCGAGTTGATTCCAACCAGAGACCGCCTAGGTCCAACGTCCTGTCTGTCGCTGATAGCGCCTACAATTGCAAGGAACGCAGAGTTTGGACTCTGTGTTTTTTCTGTGATGTAGTAAGCAAGGCCAGAAGAACTGACCTGGGTGCTCCCATCTACGTCAAACTGCCAGGGATTCAGAATTCTTTCAGTATCCATCTCCTCGTCGAGTATTTCGTGGTGATCGATAATCAACCACTTGTCTCCAAATTGTTTTTCGATCTCAGGCGAAAGGCAGGAGCAGATGTCAGTAAAGATGAGCCGATCAAAGCGGGCAGATTTCAGTTTATCAAGAAACTTCGGATTGGGTTCCGAGGTTGTTCTAATCTGACAGTGGCCGCCGCGCCTGAATATGAAATCCGCAAGGAGAACTGCGGCGCATATGCCATCAGCATCGTGATGAGTCGCGATTAGGATGTTCTCTTTGTTGGATGCACCGCTAGAGAGAACTCTTTCCAGCTGTTGTGCCTTTTGGATTAGGCCCTCGACATCTACCATCTGAGGTCAGATTTCTTCTCTTTTTACTTTCAAGAGATTGGGCTGTGTAGTATCTCAGAGAGTTGATTCAAAACTCAATGCAGGTTCAGGCTAGTTGGGCGACGGCAACAGAGTACTTCCACTCGTTTGGCAATTCCCTGTGATCCTTGTAGTATGTAGACAACCTGTGGATCTTTGCCTCCAAAAGTTCGAGAGACCTAACATTCTTCCTGTCAGCGTGATGGCTGTCGAGGTGAGCTTTAAGCCTGGCCGCCCTTTCCACAAGCCTATTCAGATCTTCGGGGACCTGCCCGCCGCTCTTGCTCTCTCTGAGCACCTCTTTGATTGTTTTGCCGAGGAACGTCTTCGTATGAGGTATTCCGTATTCATCTCTTAGCCGCATACCTATCTGACTGGGAGTCAGACCCTCCTTTGAGAGTCTGCCAATATTTGCAACAACCTCGTCTTGGCTGAAGTTAACCCATGTGGGCGACCTCTTCGATGAGGGACGAGTTGACTGCGACTTGCCCCTTCGGTGCGAATGAATTCGAGCCAAATTATAGTAAGCAATTTCTTGACTTTCGGCTGGAGTTGAAATAAATCTATCGCTCGAAAGGAGAGGTGCGGGGTGCATCGAAGGAAGCGCCTTCTAGATACTTCCAGGTCTTCAACTTTTGCATTCAATATTCAGCCTGGAATAGAAAAGTGTAGATAGACAGGATTTCTTTTATGAAACGCTTTGTTGAATCAGCGTTTCAGGAAATCCCTTCTTGCTGGATTCGTTCTGGTACCATAGAGCAAGTTTGGTGAGAGCTTTTGCTCGATGCGAGAATATTGTCTTTTCTGCAATTTCCATCTCAGCGAAGGTCTTTTGGTTCCACATCGGCACAAATATCGGGTCAAAGCCGAACCCCTTCTCGCCCCTTGCCTGAAGCTGGATAGTCCCCTCGGTTACTGAAGAGAATGTGACCAGCCACTTGCCCTTCATTCCGAACGCAACAGATGACTTGAACTCTGCTTTCCTACTCTTGGCACCCTCTAGCAGCTTTAGGATGCCCTCAGAGCCGATCGTATCGTAAACGTAGGAACTGTACGGCCCCGGAAATCCGTTCAGGTGTTGAACGAATAGCCCTGAATCTTCAACGAAAACAGGTTCATCCGTCTTCTGAAGAATTAGGGCAAGGGCAGTAGAAGCAATTTCTTCCAGGTTCACGTCTTGGATTTCTATCTTCTTTGCCTCGGTGAACTTCTTCACGGTGATGGCGTAACGCGACATTGCGGCGTTAGCCTCTTCGAGCTTGTGGGGGTTGTCGGTGACAAAGTAGAAATCAATCAACTCTCGCATATCTTCCCCTGTCCTCAATCTTCCTTATCTGTTCGAGGAGCCTCTCGGTCTTTTCCTGACCCGCTATGTTTTGGTAACCTCGTATCACGCCGGAAAACAGAAGCACGGCCGACCTCGCCTCGTAGCTACTCTTTATCGCTTGTTTGAGGAGGTGGATATCCTCGGCTCTGTCCTCCAGCCTTTCTGACCTGAACGAGAGACCAAAGTCAATCAAGCAAAGCTTTCCGCCGGAGCGCTGAATCACGTTCTTTGTTGTCAGATCGCCGTGCATTATTCCTCTTGAATGCAATCTGGCGGCATACTCTCCTAACACCCGATATAGCTCCGCCATTTGCCTTGTAGGCATTGAAATGTCTCGAAGCAAGCGTCCCTCCACGTATTCCATTATTATCTCAGATTGGTTCGGGTCCACGAGAAAGATGTACGGGCAGTCAACACCAGTGAACTTGGCCGTGTGAAGCATTTCGGCCTCCTGTTTAGTACGCTTGCTTCTCAGGACTTGATCGAGTTGCTGGGCACGATAGTTTTTCGGAATCCTGTGTTTGCTCATTGCAGGCTCGCCGTGCCAGTCGACAAAATTCAGTACTGCCTCTGCTCCGATTTTTGGTCTGGAATCTTGCGATGGCCCTACAAGGCTTCTGGGATTGTCCTCCGAGGTGGGTCTCAGCGTTGTAAAATCTACTCGGTCGATTCTCCACGATTGTCTAACGAATGCCTCGCTCGGCTCTACTCTGATTCCTCTCTTGTAAAAGTACATCCCGGCCGCGGCAATTTGTGATCCGCAGTCTCCGGCGTACTGTCTTGGGATGACACCGAGTTCCACACCTCTCTCCCTGCACATATCACCGAGCATAGAGGATAGCCTCTGATTTGCTGCGACTCCTCCCGTGACAAGTAGCTCACGGTTGTCGGTAAATGCGAGCGCCCTCTCCGTCACTTCGACTAACATGGAAAAAGCGTACTCTTGGACTGCGTAGGAGATCTCGTCCATTTTTTCCTGTTTGCCAGAATATAGATCCTTCGCCGCAGAGAGAATGCCAGAGTATGAAACGTCATTTCCCTTTACTGTATAGGGCAACTTCAATATTGGCGTGACTTTTTTTCCATTCACCGAAGTGTCGTCGCGGACAGTTGTTCTCTCCTCAGCTTCCTTGGCGAGTTTTTCAATCGTTGGACCCGCCGGGGAACTCAATCCAAATGATCTTCCAAGCTGGTCAAGTAACTGCCCTAAGGTGATATCAAGAGTTTCTCCGAATATCCTCCATCCTTCAGGGCGCCTAGCCACGAGCGCTGTGTGACCTCCCGAGATAAGCAGGACTAGCGGATCGTTGAGTCCGGTAAGCAGTTTCCCGAGCTCTATATGACCAATTGCGTGATTTGTGGGGACTAGAGGCTTCTGATAGTACGATGAGAGTGTTCTTCCTATAACCGCTCCGATCCTAAGACAGGGCCCGAGACCTGGTCCTGCGGAGTAAGCAATGCAGTCGATGTCTCTAAGCGAGGTTCCAGCTTGGCTTAATGCCGTCTCGACAACTGAGGAGGCGGTGAGGGCGTGATGGCGGGAGGCCTCTCGCGGATGGATTCCAGAGCCTTCGGGCGCCCGGTACACATCTTTGGCATCGGATAGGATGGTGAACTTTTTCTTCCTGCTTTCGACTCGCTGTTCCGGTAACGTAACACCCGATTCATATAGACGCACTGTCTCGGCCGAACCTTTTGGCTTTCTCCCTGCCTCTTCTTCCTCGTCCACGGCGACTGCTGCCCCAAAAGTGTGCGCCGTGCTCTCAATGCCAAGACACATCACGAATAAACAAAATCAACGTCCTAAATCTCTTTTGTCTTTCCTATACAGGTCTCCAAGTATCTCTATGTACGGCCTGACCTCGATCAGAAAATCATCGAAACGCGCTCTCTCGAAGCGCGTCTCCGACTTTGCAGGCTGCTTCGTAATCATTGTCTTGCGTTCGACGAGGACAATGCCTGAACTTCTTTCAGGGTTTTCCTTGAGGTTAGGGAAGTAGATCAGGACTCCGTAGCCGACTTTTTGATCGCCTTTTGAAAAGATCAGATTGTAGTACATGTTCATCGTCTTCACGTACTTTTCCATCTGCTTCTTTCTGCTTTCTGATCGCTTGACATTATCAAAATCTTGTGACGACAGCTTATCGACCATCTCTTTTAGTGAAAGAAGCTCTGAGACGCTCTTACTGTATCCTTCAAGTTCTATGGGAAGCTCGTAGACTGAGTGCATGATGTCTTCCCACTCGTTTATCTGGCTGAACCTCTGGTGGAGCTTCAGCTTCCCAGTCTCTGGATCCTCCTCGACGCCCATCTCCCTCCGCAGTTCCTCGTTGAGGACATCTTCAACCTTCAATCCGTGAAGCTGCGATTTTCTTCCTGCCATACCCGTACCACGCCTTCTCCATTACTCTATCTTTTCATCGTAAGTCTGTCTTTGTTCTTCTATTACTTCTCTCTTTGTGGTCTCTTTTTGTTCTTTCCCTTTGCTACCTCAGACGACCAGCGCTGCCGGAC
Organism: Nitrososphaerota archaeon; assembly: GCA_021325255.1. Next base: position 100,940 of record JAJPHP010000067.1, read on the forward strand.
TTGATTCTGAGCTCACTTATTTCTTGTAGCGCAATTGTACGCCTTTACGCGTCTTAGTATCACTTTTCATCAGTCGCATATGTATTTTTTAGTGGTCGGTAATTTAGTACCGCATTGTCGGCAGGAAGTATCGTGAGCGTGTGTTCGGGAGTCGTGCGGGCAGGAATGGCAAAGGAGCGAACCAATCATCTTTCTCTTGCGTCAGTTACAATCTCTTATTTCATTCACTCTACAGAGGACGCCAGAAAGCTGAACGGCGAGATCTGCGCCGAATTTGGTCTAGATGAACCGGAGCTGAATCAGGAAGAACTCGAAGGGCACTATGGTAACAAACTGACGTTTGTAAAGGCCCACCTAACAAATATGAGAGCTGCAGACATTTTTCAGCAAATTGCTTCAAGGTTGACACCATCGACGCGGCAGAGACTCTCCAGGGAACTTGAAAAATCAATGGACGAGCACGATGCTTTGTACTTGCGCTTGGATAGGCAGACCCTAATTGAGGGTCTCTCTCTTTCCGACGAGGAACCAATTCGCGTCAAGTTGAAGCCCAAGTTAAGGAGCGGAGGACGTCAGGAGATGGCAAGCGTTTACAAAAAGGAATTGAAGCTTCAATGCGCAGAATGAAACGGAGATACGTTATTCTTAGATCTTATCCAAGGTGGGTGCCCGAGGAAACAGATTTTCTCTATCAGGATTCACGCGGCTATGTGTTCAAAACTACACTCCGCGGGGCTGAAGAGCTCCGGCCCATTACGCTTTTGATTTCGGGGTCGATGAAGAAACTGAAAACAAAGGAAATCAGAGGGCGACGTTTCTCATCCCACCCAAAAGGGCTAAATGTCAGGGAAGCTCAAGAAAAGATGGGATGAAGTGAATCGCCGTCCCAGACTGATCCTGGACTTGTAACAAGCTCCTCCGGGAAGATGAAGAACTCGCGACGATACTGACCAGACATTTCCCATAGGCGCATCTCCGCAAACTTCTGTTGCCGTGGGTATTTTCCTCTGACTTGTACAATTGTGAATACCAATCCCACGCATTTTGAATGCGAGAAATTCAAAGTGGTGTGTCTGAACTCGAACTAGGCACGAAATACGCACTTGTCAAGGTAATATTCCATCTTTTCTACTTCCAAACAGACCCTTTCTAATGCATTTAGCACACACTTCCGGAATTGAAAGAGAAGCCAAGTTTAAATTTGGTCTAGAGGAAGAAGGAATTGTAAACTCCCCTTGGCACTATTCCAGAAGGAAAGACTGCAAGAATTGATCTTGCAGTTTGCTGGCAAGCGCGTTCTTGTTGTTGGCGACATGATTGTCGACAGGTATGTTTCCATAACTGCGCGTAAGCTTTCAAGGGAAGCTCCGGTGCCGGTAGGTGACCTTCAAGGAGAGAAGCTCAGTCTCGGTGGCGCGGGCAACCTCGCAAGTAACATCATAGCCCTCGGAGGAAAGGCCGATGTCCTTGGTTTTGTCGGAAATGACGCACAGGGAGAGTGGATCAAAAAGACGCTTTCAGACCAGGGAGTAGACTCGACACATATAGGCACCTATGATAGGCCAACCACTCTGAAGAGCCGTTACATCGTCAACGGCTCGCAGGTTCTTAGGGTGGACAGAGAGGTGCGATCCGATACGTCAACCGAGCTTAGTGACGGCCTTTTGAAATCCGCTGAAAGGCTCATTTCAGGCTGCGATATTGTAGCCGTCGCAGATTATGACAAGGGCGCAATCACATCGTACTTCATTGACTCGCTAGTAACTTTCGCGAAGACTGCCGGAAAGAGGATAATCGCACAGCCCAAGGTCAGGCATTACATGGACCTTCGATCTGTTGATTACATCAAGTCAAACGAGAGGGAGGCGAGCATTGCTACCGGTATCTCCGTCCTTAACGAGTCAGGGCTAAAGAATATTGCAACAAACCTGACTACAAGGCTCGAGTGCAAGTCAATCATCCTAACTAGGTCCGAGCGCGGCATAACTGTGTTTGAACAGAATCAAATGGCTACGATTCCTCCACTCATTTCTGCAAGGCAGTTCGCCAGACCCGTCGGAGTGAGAGACGCAATGACCTCGGCCATCACGCTTTCACTGGCATGCGGTAGCAATTCCTTTGAAGCTGCGGCGCTTGGAAACTTGGCTGCTGCTATCCCAGGTGAGAGTGCAGGCACAATGGTCATCAGTGCGAAAGATATCTCGCAGAATCTCGAGTCTGCGGACAGAATACTTGCACGGGTGATCCAACAGCCTGTCAGGCGTTAGATTGAAAAACCGTACATTTAACAACCACATTTGAACAGAGAAGAGAGTGTCCAAGTCAGGTAATGGAGAGCGTGTCTGCTCCCTCCGCTAGTGGTAAGTTAAGCATCGCAGATCTTGAATCAATTTCTAGTCAGACTAGAAAACTCATTCTTGAGACGCTTGCTGAGGCAAAGTCAGGTCACCCAGGTGGCTCGCTTTCTGCAGTCGAGCTGCTCGTCGCGTTATATTATGTGGTGATGAGGCACGATCCTCGAAACCCAAAATGGCCAGACAGGGACAGATTCATTCTCTCAAAAGGTCACGCTGCGCCTCTTTTATACAGTATCCTGGCCGAACACGGATACTTTCCAAAGGAGGAGCTGAAGACCCTTCGTAAGATAAACAGCATGCTTCAGGGTCACCCTGACTCGAAAAAGACGCCCGGGGTGGAGATGTGTGCCGGTTCCGAGGGAGTCGGCCTTTCTGTCGCAATTGGCCAAGCGCTTGCAGCCAAGATTGACAAGAGGAACTACCGAGTCTATGTAATGATGGGGGATGGCGAGATGCAGGAGGGCCAGATATGGGAAGCGGCGATGTGCGCCTCGAAGTACAGGTTGGACAACATTACCGCAGTTGTTGATAGGAATGGGATTCAGCAAGACGGTCTGACTGAGCAGATTATGCCAATCGAGCCGCTGAATTCAAAGTGGAGAGCTTTCAACTGGAACGTGATCGAGGTTGACGGTTATGATTTTGTTCAGATTCTCGACGCTTTCTCCCGTGCAAAGCAAATGAGGAACAAGCCAACCGTCATCATAGCCCACACGACCAAAGGGAAGGGAGTGGAGTTCATGGAGTGGTCTCCAGAGTACCACGGCAAGGTTCCCGACAAGGAAACTGTAAGCAAAATCATCAAAGAAATGAAGTAGCCCATGATCAAGATTGCGCCCTCGATTCTTTCGGGTGATCATGGCAATCTTTCCGGTGAGGCCTCCCGAATCGAAAGGTGGGGGGCAGACTGGATTCACGTCGACATCATGGACGGCTCGTTTGCGCCAAATCTAACTTTCGGCCCTGGAGCAGTTAGGGCGATTAGGAAGGTTACGAAGATACCGTTAGATTGTCACCTCATGCTGTCCGAACCCGCACGCTATGCAGAGCGATTTCTCGAAGCGGGCGCAGATATTGTCACGGTGCATGCGGAGGCAATAACCCCGGAGACGATGGATAAGATTGAGGCCACGGTCAAAAGACATGGGAAAAGATTGGGGGTCGCATTTAAACCCGCAACTGATTTGAAATCTTTCAACCTCTCAGACAGAGATATCAGCGTTGTCATTGTGATGACCGTCAACCCTGGATTTTCCGGCCAAAAATTTATGGCCGAAATAGTACCGAAGGTCAAGGAGGCTTCCGATCTATTCAAGGGCAGGGGAGTCGAGATTGAGGTCGACGGCGGCGTTGACACTGGAAATGCACGCATCCTTTGCGAAAGAGGGGCAACAGTTTTAGTAGCTGGAAATTCGGTTTTAGGTCAGCGCGAGCCGGACCTTGCGTTCAAAGAGTTGAGAAATGCGATTGGCGACTGTCACAAGCAACAGTGCTGAGAAAGACGACGGGGCGTTCTCGAAGTACCTCGAAAAGCCAAAGATGGCTTCGATGCGCGATGCTTACGGCGAGTCGCTGACAAAGCTCGGCGGAGAGATAAAGGATATCGTTGTAGTGGGGGCAGATACAACTGGTTCAATAAAGACCTCACTCTTTGGCCAGAAATTTCCTGAACGATTTTTCAACGTTGGAATCGCAGAGCAGAATCTCGTGTCTATCGCCGCAGGACTAGCGATGGCGGGCAAGGTTGCTTTTGCGAGCACTTATGCGGTCTTTGCTCCAGGCAAGTGCGTCGACCAGATGCGAAACGCGATAGCGTACCCCGAAGTCAACGTAAAGCTGGTCGCTTCCCACGCGGGCATCAGTGTCGGACCAGACGGAGCCTCCCATCAGGAGCTCGAGGATCTAGCGACAATGCGCGCAATTCCGAACATGAGGGTTGTCGCCCCATCGGATTCGCTTTCTACCTCAAGGCTTGTAGAGATTCTTGCAAGGACATCGGGCCCGTTTTACATGCGTATCGCAAGGCCAAACTGTCCCGTTATCTACACGCCAGAGCTCGCTGCTAACATGAATCTGGGAAAGGCGACCGTGTTCCGAGATGGGAGCGATGCAACCATAGTCGCTTGTGGATTGCTGGTCTACGAAGGGCTTATCGCTGCAAAGAAGCTCCGTGAGGAGAACGGTCTCTCCGTTGCGGTGATCGACATGAGCTCCATAAAGCCACTGGATTCCTCCACTCTGATAAAATTCGCTGACAAGACTGGATACGTTGTGAGCGCCGAGGAACACAACATACTGGGAGGCTTGGGCGGAGCGATTGCCGAAGTTCTAGGTGAGGATAGGCCAACGCCGATGAGGCGTATCGGAACGAGAGATACGTTCGGAGAATCGGGCGAGGACAAGGAGTTAATGCTAAAGTACGGCCTAAACGCTAACAATATAGCAAAGACTTTGGTCGAACTGAGATCAAAGGCGCGACGGTAAGGGAAGAGAAGAGAAACAAAAGGCGAGCGCTCTCGCGTCAGTCTAGAGAGAATTCGAGCGGCCGGGGAACCTAGCTCGGTTCCTCCTCGTCGTAAAGGCCAAACAAATCGATCAAAAGCAAAAAACAGTCAGTCTTCCCAACGAACATTTCTCTTCTGTCTGCCTGCTCCCGCCTTAAAAAAGGAATTGAGAGCCCAACCAGGAGTTAGAGCACAGAACGAAATGAAGTTCTTCCTTGATACTGCAAATCTTGAACAGATTAGGAAGTACAATGAAATCGGCCTAGTCGACGGGATTACTACCAATCCTACGCTGCTCGCAAAGGAAAATGAGAATCCGGAGAGAATTATGTCAGAGATTGTCCGACTCATTCAGGGTCCGGTAAGCCTAGAGGTGATTAGTATGGATTCCGATGACATGGTATCCGAAGGAAAGGCTCTTGCAGCCATTGGCAAGAACGTGGTCGTCAAGATTCCAATGACTGCGGAAGGACTCAAGGCGGTGCGACGGCTTGCTTCTGACGAGATCCCAACAAACGTTACACTCATTTTCTCGGCGAATCAGGCGTTACTCGCGGCAAAGGCCGGCGCGAGCTACGTGAGTCCATTCATAGGTCGAATAGATGACGTCGGCGAGGTCGGAATGGATGTCGTTCGAGACATAATCCAGATTTTCGGGAACTACGAGTTCCCAACAAAAGTGCTCGTTGCGAGTGTGCGCCATCCACTTCACGTCACCGAAGCAGCAAGGCTTGGTGCTGATGTGGTAACGATGCCTCCTGAAGTACTCGGCAAGTTGATATCTCATCCTTTGACCGACATTGGTCTAACCAGGTTCCTCGAGGACTGGAAGAGAGCAAAGCAACAGGCGCCAAATCCAAAGATTTCCATATCGCGATAGCAAAAACCATAACTCATAGGAAAAAACTCAAAACAGCATCTCCCAAAGATAAGGCTGTTCGCGAGACAGCGAGAGTTGGTAACTACATACGACTTGAACAACTACTGCGAAAAGGAAAAGCGGATACGTGAATTTGTGCTCAGGCGCTCAAACGAGGGTACTGTCTGGGAATGTGAAGTCTGCCATTTTGTCGTCCAAGACCTGACGAAGTACAAGAGCAACTATAACGGGTTACCCGTAGAAGAGCCGAGAGCGAAACAGCCAAAGATTCTCTGATTGCCGCTTTCGCGTCTCGCTGTTGAAGACTAAACATTCTGCCCGTCGTTTCGATCTTTGCCAGCGTCGCCTCTCTCCATTCTTCACAACTAATGGACATGGTGTTCAAGCTGAGTGACAGATCGCAAAACCGAACCAAATCTACTTCATAGCTTGACAGCCTAACCCGATTCCAAATCGACGAAGTCACTTAACGTCATCTCTGTGAGATCTTTTGGTTAGGGATGGGATTTTAGAGTACGATCCATCCGACCGCGAGATAACTTGACGCTGAAACGAATTTCATATGTCTGCAATTCTATGGAGACAGCTAAAGATTTCTGAAATAACAGGTTGTCGATTACGCAGACTTGCATATGCTTCTGAACAATTTTCGAGATTCCAAGCTTGAACCGTCCTCCAAGGTCTGCACCTGACTCCCTTCCGTGTGAAGAAGCCAGAAACAGTAATGCATTAAAAGAAATTGTCTGGGCAAGCAACACTGCGACGAATTGCCTGTACAAATCAAGGGATAGCGCATTCTGAGCAGACAACTTTTTTTCAATAATGGAGAAGCTCGCTTCTTTCATTCAGTCTGCTACGATTACCTTGACTTGATTTTCGTTGTGAGCTGCTCTCATCGCCTCCGCTATCTGTGCAAGAGGATACTTTGCTGTGATTAGATTCCTAGCATCGATATCGCCACTCTCCAGCATCCCGAGGGCTTCTGAAATCTCAGTGTCCAGCGCTGAGTAACTGGTGGTTATGGTTACCTCGTGCAAGAATAGCTTTGCGAGATCCAAGTTGAATGTCGCGCCCTTGTGAGGGGCTCCGAATAGCAGAAGCGTACCTGATTTTGCAACGCACTTGGCCGCTTCTGCGAATGCAGATTGAGCTCCAGTCGCAACAATGACCAAGTCAAAGCCCCTGCCTTCAGCGGTTCTCGAAATTGCATCATTCGCGAACAAACCGCCAGTGCTGCCACCAACCTCAACTGTCTCAGCACCCTCAAATTTCCTGGCAAATTCGAGCCGAGTCATACTGATGTCCGCTGCGACCATTTTTGTCGAGAGGTTTCTTGATTTCAAGAGCTCCATGAGGAGTATTCCAATCGGACCTGCGCCAACAACGAGTATACTTGGAGTGTATCCATCTGGCTCAAGCCACTTGCCCTTGACGACGCGATTCAACCCTCTGATGCAGCAAGCCAGTGGTTCCGCGATGCTTGCTTCTTCGTACGACAGGTTGTCTTGAATAAAGTGGACGCCGCCGTTTTCAACGTTATACGAAGGTACGAGAAATTCCTCCGAAAAACCGCACGGGACAAAGTTGCTTGCCTTAAAACCTGCGCACATAGTCCCCGCTCCGGCCTTGCAGAGAATGCACTCACCGCAAGCAACATGGTGGTGCGGTACGACTCGCGAGCCTACCGGATAAGTATCCGAGTCGGATTCGGTGATGATTCCCGAGACTTCATGCCCCAGTATCGCAGTGGTAATGTTTCTTCCAGTCAGTTTTTCAAGGTCGGTGCCGCACACACCAGAAGCTTTCAATTTCACTATTATTGATCCTGGTGTTAGCGGCGGCCGTTCAACGTCGCGGAGTTCGACTCCTCCCCCTTCTGAGGCGTCTTTGACAAAAGCTGCCTTCATACTACTGCACTAACCAGTTTCCCCTCACGGAGGATATAATAATGAGATACGTGAAGTCAACGCGAAAAGTTCCAGCCGATTCCACAAAGTGAAAATTGTGCTCTACAGCATTTATAAGTTAACGCATTGATTTGACTTCGAACTCGCTGAGAGGAGATTAAAACAAGGAACTTTGGACCAAGAGGACCGACACTCTGCCCAATTCTTTGGTGATAGGGATCTGTACTCACTAGGAGCAGTTCTGGTCCTTCTTGGAATTGCGCTAATCCTCTTTCCTTTGGTTACAAGAAACATCCAAAAAACAGCTTTCAAACTACCCTGGTTCATACTGTACACTTACAACAAGAGAGGCTTTTACTTTGTCACTTCTCCGATCTTAGTACTTATTTCAGCAATAATCTTCCTGATTTTTCTTGCCCGGCGATGAGACCGTTCGCGAGTCCAAGTATCGAAGAAAACCAATCTTGAGACTTGACGACTCCGCTGGCAACAAGGATGCCCTCAGCTCCGAGCTCGACAGAACGCTCGGCATCAACAGGATCCACAATTCCCGCCCCACAAAGAAGACGAACATTCGTGTTTCCACTCTCCGAGATCGCTCTGTCTAGTGCAGCTCTGGAATCAGTTATCAGCTCTGGTCTTGCTTTGGAGATGGCTACGCCAGAGCCGATCAACTCGGGCGGCTCTATCGCGACGTAATCTGGACATGCGCCTGCGAAACCGGTAACCTCGCTGCTATCCCTCGCGCAAACAACAGAGGTCATCGCCAATTCGCGAAGCTTCCTGACAAGTGTCTTTGTATCTTCGACCGGTATTCTGTGCTCGCTGTGGTTTAGAAGGGAACCTGTTGCACCAAAGCTCTTTGCAACCTCTGGAATCAGGTATCCCGTTGTGCTACCTGTTGGGTGGTTGTCAAGATGCTGCGTATAAATCGCAAGCCGCGGATATTCGAAGGTGACTCGCCCTAGAGAAAATGCGGGCAGGGCAAGAACTATTTGGACTGACCGCGATACCTCAGCCTTGTTCCTCGCAAGTTTCTTTGAGACCTTTTCAGCGGCCGAGGCTAGTCTAAGAGCTTGCTCGCCTGAGGCCTCCACGTAGTTCTTTGAGTTGATTAGGAGAAGTGTCAACGGAGAGTCTGCTATCTCTGCTTTAGGTTGGATACTCTCGCTAAAATATTTTGTAAGAGACAAAAATTTCGTTGTATACATTCAAACTAAGTTGCCTGGGCCCCCAAAATGGGAGGATCCAGAGCAAGTTGTGATTTAGGGAAAATCTTTGTGGTGTGTTCAGTGATCTCTGGGTCGCATCGGCTCCAACGCTATTAGTCACAGAACTAGCTAGACTGCAGATAGTTTTACTATGGGCAAGGACCGGCCCTGCACCAATGGCCTATTCGGAATCTTCTTCATCAAAGTCTTCTTCCCAGCCTTCGTCAAAATCGTCATCGTATTCTTCTTCTAATTCGTCGTCTTCTTCAGACAATTTTCAACAACCCTGAAGTGCGCTTGAAAAATTCACACGGTCTCATAAACATTTTCCTGACATCACTAGATCGGTATGCATCCGCGAAATCTTTGCAGCCTTTCCCTTACGCATCAACCAATGGTAGGAGAATGCGAAGAGTAAAGAATGGGCCCGGCAGAAGGCAAAAAACCTCGTACGGCAAGACTTTTCCACAATTACCGAAACCAAATAACTTACCGAAAGAATGGAGAGAAGGAGGACCATAATCCTACTTGGTAGTTTGGCTTTCCTGCCAGGAGGATTTCGCCGTAGTAGGTGATAAAGTTGCAAATGAAGGAGCAGTCGTAGTCTATCCGACTGACACGGTTTATGGACTGGGAGCAAGCCCATACTTAGACAATGCTGTCAAAAAATGTTTTGAAATTAAATCGAGGGAAGAGGGCAAGCCGATGCCTGTCCTCTTTAGAGGGGTTGAGGATGCACAAAGAATTGTAGTGATGGACGAGAAGGCGCGACTCCTGGCCTCGACGTACTGGCCAGGGAAGCTCACCCTCGTACTCCCGGTCGCAAAAACCAGTAGAATAAGTAGGCAACTGCTGAATGTCTCTGGTTATCTTGCAGCGAGGGTTCCGAATCACCGTTGTGCGCTCAGGCTGATCAAGGCATGTGGAGGGGCCCTTATCGGAACCAGTGCGAATGTTTCGGGAAGACCATCAATTACTGACCCGGAGGATCCCGAACTCTTTAGAATTGCAAGAAAGGCCGATTTCTTCATCAAAGGGCGTTCTGGGGATCTAGGATCCAAGGCATCGACAGTTATTGCTTTCTCGGAAGATAGGACCAAAGAAATTACTGTTCTCAGAGAAGGGGCAATCCCTTCGAAGGAGATCTTCGCACTACTTGGAGACTAGCAGCAGGGAAGCCCGTTCGATAAGTAGCGCCAAGATATTTGATTCACTTGCTACTTCGGGAGGAAGGGTTGGATCAAAGGAACTAAGATAGTATTGTATCTTTGTGGTATTCGGATCAAGGAGCTTGTCATTTCGAACCGCACGCTCACCGATTGAGTTCTGAACGAATTTGATCGTTGAATTGATCTCTGGCTCCGAAGGCGCCAGTCCAAATGCTGCAATGCTTGAAGCATTACGTATTCCCGACGCTGTCGTCGCCTCGTCAATCTGACTTTGGCATGTCAGACGCATAAGCAAATCTATAGATCTCTTTTTTGCGAAAACAAGACCTCTTTGCCAGCAATCTAGTGCCTGAGTCATCACTCGGTCGAGGTGTTTACACCCCAGAATCATTGTCGGAGTACATATCACGGTGACTTCCGGAAGACTCTTTGCCAAAGTACTAAGATCCAATTTCTTTCCGATATCCCAAGCCGCGCAAAACCCAAGATACTCTCTGTCGGAGCCTTGCTTTGACGAGATCTTCCAAATCACGTTTCTATTCATTTTCCTATCTTGGTCGTTTCGGAGAGGACTCGATTAGATAATTCCTTGCAATCGAAGCAGCACATTTCAACGCGGGTTGTCAGTACCAGACTTAAAAAAACCATTCAAAGCTTTCAGCCGCTTCAGGTATTTTGGGGGGATGTTTGTACGCCGAAGCAGAGCGGAGCCGCCGTCCTTTTTCTTTGAGGAAATGGATTGTATTGCTTCGAGCAGTTCCCAAGGAAAGATTATCCAAGCACTCGTACTGGCCACGTAGTAGTCAGGCATGACCTTCGTCCATGGTTTGATGTACAACGTAGCGATAGTCACCTTTCGGGGCTTTTTCGACGCAAGGTATTTCTTTAACTCAATCAAGCTTCCGCCAGTATCTGCGACGTCGTCAACAAGCAGAACTCTCTGCCCTTTCAATTCCCCCGAAATCTTTTGCGTTATGACGGGCTTCTTCCTTGTTGTTCCAAGGTCAGTGTAATACTCACAGCGGGTGATGAATACCCTCTGAACGGCAAGCAGGTCAGACATTATCCTAGCTAGAGCAAGCCCGCCCCTCGATACGCCCACTAGAGTATCATATTGTCCCCCATCATCATATCTCTTCAACCTCTCGGCGAGAGAGATGCTCTGAGAGTAGATTTTGTCCCAGCTTGGCGATATAAATTTCATTTGCCTCCTATTCCCTCTTTTCAGCCGCCATGGAACATTGGAATAAAGACTACTTTGTCTTCGCTTGTAACAACAGTTTCAAGGTCCGATAGAGCGTTTGCTTCCACGCCGTTGATCAGTACCAGTATGCTATCTCGCCTAAGCTGAATTCCGTATTCCTCGCCCAGTTCAGACAACACTTGCCTGAGGGTCTTCGGGGTTTGAATTTGGACCGAATCAAGAACGCTTCCGCTTGGGAGTCTGCCCAAGTTCCCAATGATTTTGATTTGAGTAAATCCGTGAGATGCGGGGGTGGCTTCCATTTCATCAGACTCTCTTGCGGAAGATGGCGAGCGGTTCCCCATATTGTCTTCCTTCATACCAAAGGTTACGACTTGAAATTTCAACCTTACTCAACTTAATGATCTCCCTTAGGGCCTTGATGCAATCCTCTCTTGTCGAGCTCTTCAGCGCCTTTATCGGAAAATAGACGCCCATTGGCCGAACAGGCACGGTATGCCTGGTCGTCTTGAAGGGGAATACTTTGCTGCTTTTTGCTGCGCTCAAAACATCCACTTTTGAGATTGGAAGTGGATATAGCAAGTAGACTGACTCGGAGGAAAAAATCCGTCTCTCCTCATTTGCAGAGGCAAATCTGATTTGAAGGTTGTATTTTGTGCAAAGCTTGTCAAATTTCTTGATTTGTTGGTAGGCAGAGAATATCGAAGAGGCAACGCAACAATCATCCGTGCCTTTATTCGCCAGCCGCTGTACATAAGACTCTCTTGAAGAAAGGAGAGCAATCCTTGAACGTCGAGACTCGACAAGAGATATTGCCTCGCGAAAGTTAGAGCATTGTTCCATCTTGAATTCTTTTACAGTGCGCTTCACAAAGCCTCTGCTTGGAGCGATGACGTATCTCAACCAACGCTCTAATTTTACAGAATCGGAGAGATAATCACAATCTGCGCACATTGCAAATTTTGCACCGAGTGCCCTCAAAGCGGCCAGCCTATGCATGCCATCTAGTGCTACGAGCGTCCTGGCATCAACAATCAGCGGGTCGCGCTGGTATCCTGTCCGTCGCATGTCCTCTTTCAGGGTCTTGAGGAGGTCCGGAATCACCTCCTCGTGTGGTCTAATTTGCTTAAGAGGATGGATAGAGAGACGAATATTTCCGACGTTGTCCCCAAGACGTAGAATCAAGGACTGGTTATGACGACCAAAAATTTTGTTCCACTTGGCTTTCAAGTTTGGTTTCCCAAACTCGTTCAATACCACGATTGGCGACTGATGAGAAAAAGCACACTAGTGCCAGCCTTATGGCGCACTTTGCTGGATCTGTTCGCCAGCAGAGGATGTATCACGCACGCTCGACTCAGCGGGCGCGGTTTCTTGAGGGTGAGCCTCCGAAGCTTCAGATTCGGTAATCTGAATCGCTTCCGTTTCTTCTCCCTGTTCTTCAGCTTCGCCCCTTGCTATTTTCGGCGACCTTTCTTTCATAATCACAGTTATTGCACCAGCTATCTGATTTCTGAGGGCACGGTTTCGAATAATCAGAACCTTTTCGACTGCCTCTTTGTTCGAAGAGAAATCGGTTGTGAAAAGTGCAGAGTGCTTGTTTACAAGATCCTCTGCAAGTTTCCTAGTTTTGTTCAAATTGAAATCACTTTTTCGCATGTACACCTGTTGTGTGATTGATCCCGCTTGCTTGAATTTTTGAAAGAGATCAAAAAGTTATTTATCCAATACCTTAATCAGTTTTGCGTCGCCAGATATTTGCGAGCATTTTCATCATTTTGCTCATTGACTTGAGCAAAAGTCTTGCCAAGAATTCTGCCCATTCCAAAGATCACACTCGAAATGGCGAAAGGACTGGCAACAAACCCGTTCCATACTGAACTAAGTGGAAGCGGTGAATCTGTCTCAGCCAAAACAAGAGAATGATCTGCAGCTTTCAGCAACGACTGCACTCGCTTTGAGTAAAGTATTGGAAGCCCAAAAGAAACGTAGTACCCCATCCCCTGTATTCTTTTCAATTCGGGAAGATCTCCAGCAAACCAGTGGAAGAGCAGGCGGCTCCTGTTAAGAGAGAAGGTTGAAATTATTTCTAAGCATCTGTCGAGAGAATCGCGAGAGTGGATAGTAACTGAAATGTTGCGCGTTTCGACAAGTTCAAGTTGCCTTGCGAACAAGTATTCCTGCATGTCCGTTCCCCCATACTTGGGATCTAGACCGATCTCACCCAACCCACTGGCTTCTTGAAGAAGATTCTCGATCCTTTTGAGCTTGGGCTCCCAGTACTCTTCTTTCTCTGCCTTGATATCTTGGTTCAAAATTTGAGGATGTATCCCGACAAAAGCAACTAAATGCGGATCCGACAGACTCATCGAGAGGTTACGGACAGAGGAATACTCGTCGACAGAATTTGAAAAGACTACGAAGTCTGACTTTTCGCCATCGAGGCTTCGATACGATTTTACAAAATCAGTCATGCGAGCATCGTCTAGATGGGCATGACAATCAGTTACCAATTTGTTCGGTTATTAGCTCCAATTGCGCGAGATTATCTCCCAAGATCTTACTGACCTTATTTATGGCGAACCCAATGCGGGAAGAAAAGAAGATTGACTAGCTAAAAACAGAAGACGGAGTGAAATAATTCACATTTCTCTCTTTTCTTCGGCCCGCTTCTTGTACTCGTCCGAGCGCGAGATCAGTTTCGATATCGCCTCGTTCTTTTCTGGGTGAGAGGCGAGTGCGGCCTTGGCGACGTCCCAGAAGTCCTTCCCGGATATGATTTTCAAGCCCTGCCTTTCGAAAAACAGTCTGTCTTCTTCGACCACTATTGCATAATTTGCTTCAGGAATAATTATCGTATCGACCCCTTCGGTGTTGAGTGCGGCAACGAACTTTCCCATGCCTTTGAAATCGAGCCCACCTACCTGAACAAGCTCGCCCTTCGGGGTAACCCCTCCAGTAATCACTACGTTGGGCAGGACCGGTTCCCTCGCCGCAACGCTGTACTGTGCCAGAGTGATGGCGGCCCCGGCGCTCGGCCCTTGGATGACCTGTGAATCCATTCCTTTGGCGAAAGTGATAAAGTCCACGAAGAACTCGTAGTCACGTATCGCCCAGTCGCTCTGCTCGTTGAGGAAAACTCTCGCGTGTTCCGCGCTGGCCTTTACCGATTTGGCAACCTCGCTCCCTATGACCATGGATCTCCCCCTTTTTCCGTAGGGGTTGCAGACGCATTCAATCACGGCCACTGCGCCCTCTGAAGCGATTGAACCACTGTCGCTTGGATTGGACAGCGCAGCAAGACCGTAAACCTTGCCGATCGTGGGGTCCGGTTTCGGTCCGCGTAGGGCGAGGGTTATCCTCTGTATTTCTTCTATCTTCTCGTCCTTTGACATCTCCACCGCCGCCTTAAAGTGAGTAAGGGAGAGCTTGTATGTCTCAGGCGTGATTGACTTGATCGCCTCAGGTATCTTGTCGCTCAACAGATTCACTTGAGGCGAGAATCCCAGATTTGCCCCAAGTCTGTTTAGGTCATCCTCATAGATATGCCTGATTTTCTTGAGCTTTGCTCCGTCGACGTTTTCGTTTACCTGAGATAGCTTGAAGACCGCGTTGAGTTCCTTCACCCTGAGTTCTATAGCGTCCGAGATCAGGCGCTCGATTCTCGCTGGGGTGAAGGTCCGCTTGCCGAAGAGCTCGATGATCGACTCGGGCGACACACTGGAATCAAGGAATGTTTCGCACCTGTCGAGGTGCACCTTCACAATCTCCATTCTCTCCCTGTCGTTCCTTGGCGGGGGAATCTCGACAATCCTGTCAAAGCGACCTGCACGGAGAAAGGCCTCGTCTACCAGGTGAAGTTTGTTGGTGGTGGCAATCACGACAACGCCCTCTAGAGGCTTCAATCCACCCATTTCGGAAAGCAGCGTGGTAACAGCACCGAGGCTTCCTCCCATATCGCGCTTAAGAGTCAGCGAGTCGACCTCGTCAATTATGATGATGGAAGGCGCATTCTTTCGAGCCTCGTCAAACACATCGGTGATGATCTTCTCTGTCTGTCCATGGTAAGGCTTTATGATCTGGGATCCTCTTACCATGTAGATGGTGGCGTCAAGCTCGCCGGCTATTGCTTGAGCAAGCCAAGTTTTGCCGCACCCTGGATGTCCATGGAGCAAGACGCCGTGTATGGGGCTTGCCCCGACCCGCCTTGCTTGCTCGGGGTCAAGAGAGATCTCGATGTCCTTTAGCATCTGCTCCTTTATTCCCGAGAGTCCACCGACTTGATCAAGAGTGATCTTTGGCCTTATCTTCGTAACAATGTGCCTAATATCTTCGCTTCTGCGGTCCTCATTGTACTCCTTGAGCTGCCTAATCTCTCTGAAATCGTCCAGCGTTATTTGAATTGCTTGCCTGTCCTTGTTCAGAGCACTCGAAAAGCGCCTCACGTACGAGGACCTGACCTTTTTTGTCTTCTTTTCAATCACGATTTGGAAGGCGTTAGTGATGTCTGCCGGCGTGATTGATGAGTGACCGAGCGCCCTGACCTTGCCCTCGATTGTCTTTAGGACATCGTTTGCGTTGAGGTGCCTGAGATTGAACTTCTGAATGTTTCGCTCAGCAATAGATATCAGAACGTTGCGATCGACTTCGCTGTCCAAGTCGATTGTCCCAGAACTGCCCCTCCTGCGCACGGCCTCGAGCATTGATCCGAATTCGTTTGAAGCGAAAATCAGAATGCACTTCTGATCTTGGTTTATCAGCTCGTTTACCTTCTCCAGCAGCGTGGTCTGTACGCTCATGTAGGCCTGCATTCCGCTGTCACCGGATTTTCCTTCGTCCTGGTGCTGGGTGAAGCTGTGGGCTTCGTCTATGAACAGAATCGTTGGTCGAGAGAAAGCCTGGTCAAATGCCCTTGCGAGCCTCTTTTCCGATTCTCCGAGCCACTTTTCATAGATCTTGTGTGGAGATAACGAGCTTGCGAAGACTGGTACGCCTCTGGTCTTCCCCTGCTCAAATGCCTCTACCATCACCGAGTGTACGAGAGACGTCTTGCCCATCCCGCTTGATCCCTTTATTATGAAGACCTTTGGAGGAGGAGCGGGGCAGATACTCTTGAACTCCTCGTCTTCAAAAATCCAGTAATGAACCGAAGAGAGCACCTCATCAACGATGTCTCTGCATCCGACAAACTCTTCAGCGCTCTTTCTGAAAGGAGATACGGTATTTTCGGCTTCCGACATCTGCTGATGTACCAGGCGCCTGGAAGGCCTTTGGTGCTTTCTCGAGTCCATCCACTTTACGTAATCGTTGTCGGTAGCCATCAGCATCGGGTGGTAGAAGAGCCTGAGTAGCTTCCACCGCTTCCACCACTTTTCGTTACGCTTCTCGGAATCCATGACGGACAACGGTGTTGCTCTATCACCCAGACCTTCTTCCAACGTATCGCCAAAGAAAGTTGAAGAGAGCGAAACTAGCCACGTACGCAACGATGATACCGAGTACGACCAGCAGACCAAGAACAACCGCCCCCATGAAAAGCAAAAAGAAAACACCAAGGTACGAGATTCTTGAGTGGAACAGTAGACCGAGAGCAATGAGAAATATTCCGAGCGCTGAAACGATGATGATACCCGAGTCAAAATTGAGTGAAGGGGCCTGAATGTGAAGACCAGTCATTCCAAACAGCGGATCCCAGTTACCGCTGCTCACCGAAATGGGGCCGCTCGAATTGATCGTGAGTGACAGTAATATTGAGCCATAACTGGAAAAGTTCCTGAGCGGAGTGTCGAACGGAGAACCCTGCTTCTCAACGTATGCATAGTTCGACCCGTTTGAAGCTATCCGCAGCACAAGGCTGTAAACGGTGCTGTTCACAGGAGAAAACTGGAGCTCGGTTGTCCCAAGACCGTTGGAAAGAGCGAGCTGGTACAATCCTCCGGATACAGATACAACGCTCACGTTTGCGCTTTCAGGCGATATGACCTTTACATATTGCTGCGGCGACGTCACCACTTGGATTTGTTCGCTAGTCTGCTGGACTTGAGACTGCCCTTGCACCGCGTTTGACTGCCTGACAGTCGGCATGGACCCTAACGACGCAATAAGAATCAAAATGAAGACCATTAGAGCTAGAAGACTGCAAACCCGGTACCCGCTTGAATTCACGTCTACCCGCTTTCTGAAGTTGATAGGTAAAAATTACCTTTAGAAAGTACTGCACTGCTAGTGCAGAGCAGAATGCACTAAAAACTAACCTTCAATAGTTTACAGAGGATTCTTCGGAAAGCTCGCAGCGTCCCTAGGATTAGGATGAAGTCGACGAAAGATAGAAGTGACGGCGCCTTGTTCTAGCAGGACATGATCGCCGAAAGGAGTTGGTAGCTAGAAACTCTCGAACCCTTACTAGACAAAGTCTTCGCATGCGAGCAAAATTCCTATGTGGAAGCAATCTTCCACACAGATTTTACCGGCTCGAGTCTAGGTTGCACGATTGCATTTCTGTCTACCTTGAACTCGCTGCGGCGCACAAGAAAATCACATTCAAGGCAACGCGCAGTCACAATTCTGTCCGTTCTATAGAGTTTAGCGATTTTCCCGGTACAGTCCGGCTTCTCGCCCTTGAAGGCGGCAGGAAGGGCGTACTTCCAGAGCATGACCTCCTTAGCCTTGAATATCAGTTTCCAGCACTTGGTGCAGTACCCGGAAACATCCGGCCCGCTTCTCATCAGACTCAGCGTCTGGTGAGTGCAATCTTTTGCCAATCCAGAAGTAAGCATTTCTGACGTACAATTTAACCTTGTCCTTGAGGATTGGGGCGCACATTCGCTCGGCTACGGAGAGTCGCTATCCACCAAAGAAAAATTGCCGCTTCCGAGCGGGCTGCGAATCAGATCTGATTGCCCAGGCTTAGAAAAACTTGATTGGACCAGTAGAGCGACGTTTTCGAGAGCAATTTCATCAATAAGGCTCATCGTGTTGAATTCGGAAGGAATGGTGCGGGGGGTGGGATTTGAACCCACGAACCCCTAAGGGACAGGAGTTCTGCTCTCTTTCTGCGAATCTTGTTTACGCTGGCTATCATGCCGAAAGTTCGCAGCTTAGCTTGATCCTCAGTGTCGCAAGACATGTGCCTGCATCCATGCGTTCGTTTTTATGGGATATCTCATCAAACATTGCAAGGCTTTGCTCTCCCTGCGCCTTTGACCAGGCTGGGCGACCCCCGCATCTCTCGGATTTTTGATTTCCGCAGCTTTCTTTAAGTTTTCTTGGTAGTATCAGCCATTCACAGCAAATTCAATAAGCAAGTACATACAGGAAACGTCAACAGTGATTTTTTTAGAAAATTGAAGTCGGTTCATGAAAGCGA
Organism: Nitrososphaerota archaeon; assembly: GCA_021325255.1. Next base: position 119,538 of record JAJPHP010000067.1, read on the forward strand.
GCAGGGCGAAGATCAATCGGTAGAAGAAGGAAAGCTAGCTCCCGATTTTACATTGAAATCGGATGATGGCAAGGCGTACTCTCTTTCACAGTTTCGAGGGAAGAAGCAGGTCGTGCTCTACTTTTACCCCAAGGATGACACGCCGGGTTGCACAAAGGAGGCGTGCTCTTTCAGAGATTCGCTTTCTCGACTGGATTCTTTGGGAGTCCAGGTGCTCGGCGTCAGTTTAGATGATCTGGAATCTCATTCAAAATTTAGGACAAAATACGATTTGAATTTCCCACTACTTTCTGACACAGACCAAAGCGTGTCCAGACAGTACGGCGTTTACAAAATGAAGAACGTGTACGGCAGGGATTTCATGGGCATCGAGAGGTCGACGTTCGTAATCGACAAGTCAGGAAAGGTAAAGAAAGCCTTTCGAAGAGTGAAAGTCGATGGACATGTCGACGAAGTAATCGGTAGCCTCTGATCGTGAATGAGTGAAACACGACCAGTTTGCAGATGTCTCTTGTTTTCTGACTTAAGGCAATCCACTCAAATCGTTCACAGTTGCACCGGCAACGAAGAGCTCACTACAGAAAGACCAATTCCTTTTCTACCTATCTGAATGGAGATTAGAAGTAAGAAAAATGGCTTCCAAAAAAAGGGAAAAACGAAGAAAGTTGAAGGCATATAGAAGGGCGGTTCACGGGGATATCAAGAGAAAGCCTAGCAGAAGCAATAGATCTTAAGCTTCTTTCTAAAGAATAAGAGCTTCGCGCAATCTGCGTTCGTTTTTGAACCCGTGCGCTTTCTTTACGACAAATGCCGTGAGATGAGCGAGAAACAAGCCCTGGACGGGATTCGAGCCCGTGACCTATTGCTTACTCTCCGGAGAAGTAGAGCGAGCGAGAGAGAAAGAAATGCGCGTTGGCAAACGCTAAGGGTATCTCTTCCTCTTTCTTCTCTTTACTTCATCTTCTCTAGCGGGTACGAGGCAATCGCTCTGACCAGGCTGAGCTACCAGGGCAAGAGAAAGTACGAAACTCCTTCCAATGAATTAGGTATTAAATAACTATCCTTTAAGGAAGAGAGTCCATCTAATTCTCGGAGCTTGAAAGTCGAAGATGCCAATCGTTTCGGTTTCGGGAATTCGCGGGGTTATCGGGGAGGACCTCACTCCTGCGTTTGCCTCAGATATCGGCCGCAAGTTCGGATCTTTTCTTCGTGCTGGGCGAGTCGCAGTCGCCACCGACACAAGAACTTCGTCGCAGGTGATCAAGAATCCTCTTGTTTCCGGCCTAGTCTCCGAGGGTTGTACGGTCTTCGACCTGGGGTTCTCCTCGACTCCAAGTGTTTTCAAGGAAGTTGCGTCTCGCAAGCTCTCGGGCGGAATCGTCGTAACTGCTTCTCACAATCCACCCGACTGGAATGGGATCAAGTTCATCGTCGGTGGTGGAAGAGGTGTCTTCGAAGAAGAGCTCGATCAGATAAAAAAATCTAGGTCAGCCGCCATGCAATTTGCTTCTGGCAGGGTGATCCGACAAAGAGCTATATACTATGAGATTCTAAGAGCTAGAGCTGGAAAAGATTCTGCCAAGTCTGTCGGCATAGCTCTAGATCTCGCGGGCGGCGTCGGGTCTCTGTTCATACCTTCGCTATTGGCATATCAAGGCTGCAAGGTCCACTCGATCCATGACTCTCCGGGTATATTTCCACGAATAATAGATCCGACACTTGATCCGCTCGGGGCGCTCTCAAACGCTGTCACATCGCAGACATGCGATGTTGGTTTTGCGTTTGATTGCGATGCAGATCGTCTAGTGATAGTCGATGCGCAGGGTCGGAAGCTGTCGGGAGACGCCACGCTGCTGATCTGCCTCCAGTACTTTCTCGAAAACACGAGAAACAGGACGGTGGCCGTAAGCGTAGACACGAGCCTCGCTGCCGAGGACCTCCTTCGCGAATATAACGGACGAGTGGTGTACGCAAAGGTCGGAGAGGCAAACGTCGTGCGTAAAATTATTGAAAACAACTGTGGAGCAGGAGGAGAAGGCAGCTCTGGAGGATACATCGAGCCCGCGTTTGTCATGTGCAGAGACGGCGTGTACGCTTCTACGCTCATAACGAAGATGATTCGAGCTCAGGGCTCTATCAAGGAACTAATTTCTGGTCTTGGAAAATACTTCCAGGACAGGACAAAGGTCGAGGTCAAAAACAGAGAGCTCAGCGGGAGGGTGCTTGATGCAATTTCGCAGACCGAAGGCGGAGAGGTGGACAGAACGGATGGCGTCAAGATAAGACTGTCTGATAAATCATGGGTTCTGATCCGAGCCTCCAACACTGAAAATGTCATACGCGTCTCTGCTGAAGCTAGATCAGCTGAGAGAGCCGCCCAGCTTGTTCGCGATTACTCGTCGAAGCTTGAGGAAATCTATAGGGAGGTCGATCGCGGCTCCTCTCGGGATAAAGTTTAGGACATAAAGGAAAAGCTCATTTCTTTCGGTTCAGGCTAATGTCATTACCTTTGACGGGAAGGCGGTCGTAACGGATTAAATATTGAGCTCACAAAAGCCACTAAACGAAGAAGAAATAATCAGGCTACTCTGGCGTACCTTCGGAAAATCTTCTTCTTCAAAATCGGGCAAAGACCCATTCAACGACGACGTTGCCTGGAAGGTGATTCCGGATCGGTGGAAGAAGAAGGGAATACGTGCGCAGAGCATGTTCATATCAAAATCCGACATGCTGGTTTCAAGCACCGATGTTCCGAAGGGAATGGCACCCCGACAGATTGCCTCAAAGTCGATTACAGCCTGCGTAAGCGACTTTGCCTCAAAAGGCGTGAAGCCACAGTATTGCCTCCTTTCGCTCGGGTTGCCAAAGAGCTTTGCAAAGTGGAACAAAGTCCTCGAGCTCGGCAGAGGGTTCAGAGACGCGTGCAGATTATACGGAGTTCAGATACTAGCGGGCGACGTCAACGCTACCGAGTATGATTTGGTAATCGATTGCTCTATGTACGGGCTTGCGAATTCGATAGTCAAGAGGAGCGGTGCAAGGCCGGGCGACTTTGTGGGGGTTAGCGGCAAATTTGGTCTTCAGAGTGCAGGCCTTCGATTACTTCAGGGTGTGGCAAAGACATCCGATCGTGGGTTTGAACGAGCAGCCAAAAACTCAGTACTTAATCCAAGGGCTAGGCTTGACCTAGGCCTGAGTATCGCCAAGCTGTTGACTAGCTCGATTGACTCATCAGACGGCCTCGCTTTATCGTTGTATCACATTGCAGAATCAAGCAACGTCAACATTGAAATTAACAAAATTCCTCTAGCCGAAGGGATAACTTACTTTGCAGAAGAGAATGAACTCGATCCAACAGCGCTTGCGCTATTCGGAGGAGAAGAGTATGAGCTAGTATCCACCTATTCTCCGGAGACGATTCCAAGGGAAAAGGCCGAGAAATTAGGCATTATGAAGATAGGGCGAGTTACACCGCTCACGGGACGCACGCCTAGGGTGTTCATGACGCCCATGGGCAGACGTAAAACAGAAATTATCTCAAGAAGAGGATGGCTGCACTTTGCTTCGAGCTCATGTTGAGTTTATGGCGTCCCTTACACTACCCTGAAAAGTCTCGTACATCCTGTTCAGCTTCTCCTCGGTGTCCGATTCGGCGTACACTCTTATCAGCGGCTCGGTCCCACTCGGCCGAAGAAGTATCCAAGACTTGGGGTCTGGCCAGATCTTGAGACCGTCCGTCCTGTCAACTCTTGCCCCGCTCTCTTGGTCGGCGCGCCGACCAAGAATTTCCATGACTGGTTTCTTCTTTTCATTCGGGCATTCGAACTTTGCCTTTTTCTGGTGGAATGAAGGGAGCTGCGCGAGAGAAGAAGAGAACGTCTTGCGTTCGTCCGAGGATGAGAGAGCGTCCATAATAAGTGCGGTCGTCATTGCTCCGTCCCTCACCGGTATATGAGGGCCGTAAAAGAAGCCGCCGTTTTCCTCAAGACCCAAGGGAGATTCAGAGTTGATCATAGCACGCGAGACATCGACGCTGCCAACCGTCGTCCAGTTTACGCTTGCGCTGTTTCGCTCTGCCACAATCGCAACGAGCTGCGATGTGCTTACTGTCGTAGTCACTTGCGCTCCGCGGTGTTTTTTCTTTAGGAGAAAGTCCACCAGGAATGCACCGGTCCTGTCGCCCCAGTAAATTGACCCATTTTCATCGCAGAATAGACTCCTGTCGCCGTCGCCATCGTACGCGACCCCCAGGTCTGCGCCGTATGACCTGACAGCTTCCGAGAGATCCTTAAGAACCGCAGGCGTAGGTTCCGGCCCTCTGCCCGGAAAGTTGCCGTCCGCCTGCCCGTTTACAGTGATTACCTTGCACCCAAGCCTTTCGCACAGGTACGGGGCGGCAACCGCTTGCGCTCCATTTCCCACATCGAGTACAATAGTGAACTTCCTATTTCTGATCATCTGGGCGTTGACCTGAGACATTATGCCCTTGATGTAGTTTTCAACCACTCGGGTCTCCTTCGATTGCGCCCCGACCGACCTCCACTCCGCCTTGCGGTACCGCTTTTCGGTGTAAATGGACTCGATCTCTCCTTCGTTTTCCCTCGCGATCTCGACTCCGTCTCTCCCAACGACCTTCATACCATTGTACTGGGGAGGGTTGTGCGATGCGGTGACTATGATACCACCCGAATATCCGAGTGTCCTAACTGCGAATTGATGGGCTGGGGTTGGGGCAAGTCCCGCTTCTGCCGAATTGTTTCCTGAGGCAAGGACTCCTGAGAGAACGGTCTTTGAGATTGCCGGCGAGGAATTCCTAACATCATGTCCTACCAGAATAGGCCCGTTTGCCTGACCGATGAATGTGCCGACGGCCTGACTCATTTCAGCGATAAATTCCAACGTATAGTCCTGACCTGGAATGCCGCGTATTCCATTTGTTCCAAAATATTTGCCCATTTCTTCTTCTCGCAATCTCCTCTTCGTTGCGCACTTGTTGTTGCTGCTCAGGGTTTCAGAGTACTTCCAAAGAATTTCACAAAGGTCAAAGGTCGCCTGTCACGCAACAAGAAAGTGTCCCCACGCATCTGAGAGATTGTGGGCGGATGTTCATATAAAGTCCGTGGAGCCAGCGGCCTGCTTTTTCCTTTCAGCCCAAAAACCATCTCTTGGAACAAGGATTCTTTCTATAGACTAGCCCCAGAACCAGCCCTTGTCTTCGCATGAAAGTTCTGCTCCGCAAACCATGCAGCGCAGATGGCATGTTTGGATAAAGGTCATTTCGTTGTTGCAGACAGGGCAGCTTACGATTTTGAATTCACCGCTCTGTGCCGTACGTTGATTTTGATCGTTTTTGGAATGCTGAGGTTGTTGCTGCTTTTGCGGTATTTCCATGCCTAAAATTGAGACCTGCCTACCCAACGGCGAGCCGGGTTCTTTCCAATTGCAGTTAGCAGTTTTCTGTACGGTGCTATATTTCTGTTTGTTTTCTCTCCTCTCATGAGTCCCCAAACCCAATTCTCTCCTTAATGTGAGCATCAAAGTTATGAGAAGGAAAAAGGCGATCAGGTGCTCTCACAGATTCTCGACAACATGAGACGTGAACTCTTCAGTTGTGGCGGAACCGCCCAGATCCGGAGTTAGTACCCTAGAATCATTCTTCTGCAGCAACTTTGACACACCCTTTGAGATTGATCTCGCCACCGTGAGGAGACGTTCGTCTCCGTACTTCGAGTGTAGCCACTCCAGCAGCATCGAGGTGGATAGAATTTCAGCTGTGGGATTTGCAATCCTTCTTCCTGCAATGTCAGGGGCGCTGCCGTGAACCGCCTGCGCCATGGCGTGACGATCTCCTGCGTTGAGAGAGGGGGCGAGTCCCAGACCTCCGACCAGGCCTGCTGCTTCATCCGAAAGTATGTCGCCGAACATGTTGGTCGTTAATAGCACATCGAAACTCTCTGGCGAAGTGACCAGCTGCAGTGCGGCCGAGTCTACTAGTTTGTCTTCAAGTTTCACGTTCGGATATTTTGACGCGTCCTTACGAACCTCCTCGAGAAAGAGGCCGTCTCCCTCGATGAGAACGTTTGCCTTATGAACCGCAGTTACGAGATTTTTGTTGCCTCGTGATCTTGCTAATTGGAAAGCAGTTTCCGAGATTCTTCTGCAAGCATTTCTCGTAATCACCCTAAGCGAGAGGACGGTGTCGGCGTTTGGCCAGAATTCCCCGTACCCCTTGTACAAGTTCCGATCAGGGTAAAAGTCCTCTGTGTTTTCCCTCACAATCACAAGGTCGATCCCTTGCCTGCTTGATGGGAGAAGAGACTTTACCGGGCGTATGTTCGCATATAGATCAAAGGCCTTTCTGATCCTACCTGATGCCATGGGATAATCCTTGTCGTCCTTCGGGTATGAACCAGCCTGAAGTGGACCGAGTATCCATCCGTCGCAATCTCTCATCACCTCAAGCGTCTCAGGCGGGAGTGACCTCCCGAACTTTCTGTAAGCTGAAAGACCTATGTCTAGATCGATTGCTTCTATATCGAGCGAGTATTTCGAAGCTGCTTCCATAAGCACTCGCTTTGCGCTCGATACGACTTCCGGTCCGATGCCGTCGCCTTCGAGGACCGCAATCCTGCACTTTTTCTTCCTAGTAGCTGTTGATGTTGATTGCCCGCCGACCATATGCCGGTCTTTCCCAGGAGTCATGCGAGTAAAAGATCGCCGTGCTTTTCGACATATGGAATCAGACCGCCTTCATTGAGAATTGCTTCCATTGTCTTCGACATCTTGGGGAACGGGATGCGAGCGTCCTTTGTTAGATCCTCAACGTACCCTTCTGAGAGGTGCAATTCTAGCTGGTCACCTTCGTCGATCTTCGTGGTGTCGCAGATGAGTGCGGGAAGGCCGATGTTGATTGCGTTCCTGTAGAATATCCTTGCAAAGGAAAGTGCCAGTACTGCCCTAACTCCGCAGGTCTTGATTACGAGTGGTGCATGCTCTCTGCTCGACCCCATTCCAAAGTTCTTGGCTGCGACGACAAAGTCGCCTGGGTTTACTCTTGAGGGAAACTCTGCCCTTGCGTCCTCTAGCGTGTGCTTTGCGAGTTCAGGCACATTGGAGCGCAGGCTAATGTACCTGCCAGGAGTGATCTCATCTGTACTTATATTATCCTTGAACTTCCATGCTCTTCCGCTCATGATCTACTTCATTCAACCATCGTGTTCATCCGATCGTCTTCATCCTCACGTATTTCTGCGTCAAAGAAACTCTCTCGGATCCGAGATGTAGCCGTTTATAGCTGTGGCGGCTGCGGTTGCGGGAGAGCCCAAGTACGTCTTTGCATTTGGATTGCCCGTCCTGCCAGGAAAGTTCCTGTTGGAGCTTGAGAATATCACGTCGTTGTCTGCCGGTATTCCACCTAGTGCGCCAAAGCAGACACCGCATCCAGCCGGAGTAATCACTGCCCCCGCGTCAAGTAACTTCTCTGCAATCCCTTCCTTTATGCACCGAAGGTATACTTTACTTGAGGAAGGGGTTACAATGAGCTTCAGCCCTTTTGCCTTCTTGTTCTTCTCGAAAATCTTTGCCACAATCCGCATGTCTTCAATGCGAGTGTTTGTGCAGCTCCCGATGAAGACTTCATTCACCTTGACGTCCTTGACCTCTGAAATCGGCTTGACGTTGTCAGGAGAGTATGGCAAAGCCACCTGGGGCTCAAGGTCTGAAGCGTCGAAGTTGGTCTCCGATTCGTAGATTGCGTCCTCATCCGCGAGGATTTCTCTCCATTTCTCCTCTCGCCCGAAATCGCTCAGATACTGCCTAGTATGAGCGTCGGATTTTATGAGACCTGTCTTTGCCCCAGCTTCCACAGCCATGTTTGTGAGGGTGAGCCTTCCGTAAACGTCAAGCTCATCAATCGCACTCCCATCAAACTCAATCGACTTGTAGGTCGCTCCGTCAGCTCCCAGGATCGAGAGCGTCTTCAGTATTACATCTTTTGCATAGACACCCTTCTTGAGGTGGCCGTTCGCTCTGACCTTGATTGTCTCGGGAACTCGAAGCCAGGTCTTTCTGAGTTTCATCGCAACAGCAATATCTGTGGCCCCCATTCCTGTCGCGAATGCGCACAGGCCGCCAGAGGTGCAGGTATGCGAATCAGTTCCAACGACGAGGTCTCCTGGCGACGTGTAATCCTCAGCCATGACCTGGTGGCAGATACCGTTTCCTGCGTCTGAAAGAGTGAGGTTGTTGCTTTGAGCATGCCTCCTCACAGTCTCTTGATCGTTTGATAGCTCCTTCGTTGGACTCGGCACCGCATGATCTATGAAAAAAATCGTATTCTCCCTGCTTGTTCCTGCAGGATCGATTCTTAGTTTGTTCAGCTGGTTTATCAAGAGAGGCCCCGCCGCGTCGTGAGAGAAGGTGTAGTCAACCTTCACTATTACTACCTCTCCAGCCGATACTCTACCGCTGGCCGTGTGCTCTCCTATTATCTTCTCTGCGAGCGTTTTACCTCCTGACATCCTACCTTTCTACTAACTCCTTTACAATCAGTCTAACTCGTTACCATTCAGGCCTTTTCCGGGCTTTTACTTCGCATTGCGTAGTACTCGCGAGCCGTGCTGACTAGGACTCTCGAACAATCGAAGATCTCCTTTATGCTTACTGCCTCGTCCGCGGTATGCGAGAGTTTCGTGTTTCCCGGACCGTAGGTGATGGCGTCGACTCCAAAGTGCCTCGCATAGCTGTTCATGTCTCCAGTTCCTGATTTCTCAATGTAAGTGGGACGAATAGGGACATTGGCTTTTAGCATTGCGCGTGAAATTGCTCTTACTAAATCTGAATCTATCCTTGCCTTGTAGGGCTCAGTCGGATCGTCGAAATCCGCAGAAATGTTTGCCTCAGGATAATCCTTTCTGTAACTTTCAATGATTGAAAGTACTTGGTCTTCGAGCTTCTTAACCGTGCTGCTTTGCGGAATTCGAATATCTAGTGTCATTTCTGTTTTGAGAGGCGTCACGTTGTGCGCGGTTCCTCCGTGTATCTCCGTCAGAGCAACGGAGACGGAGTCTACCGAATCCCTTCTTTGCAAGCTATCAACCTGTTGTTGTCCGGAAAGCATCGCCTTTAGAGCATTATATATAGAAAAAGCAAGCTCCGCGGAATTCTGAACCAGCCACGGCGCGCTCCCGTGCGTCTCCTTCGTTTCAACCGAGATCGTCGTAGGCAGGTGCCCTCTATAGCCTATGGTCACTTTTGATAAGCCGCACGGCTCCCCGAAGATTGCGCACGATGCGCTTACGTTATCTTTCAGGAGTTGCTTCAAACCTGCGCTTGTCCGCTCTTCCTCGGTCACCGCCGCGAAGATTACTCTCTGAGTTCCTTCGAGCGCGATATGTTCAAACGCAAAGAGAAGGCTAAGCAGGGGCCCCTTTGCATCGCATGCTCCCCTTCCGTAGACCATGTCTCCCTCCCGCCTGAATGGGAGTTCTCCGGGGACGGTATCCATGTGTCCGCATAGAAGGATCGACCTTTCATTATCCTCTGTTGGGCCGGAAAAGCACAACACGTTTCCGGCAGAGTCAAATTGTGGTCTCAAAGACAGCGACGAAAGTTCATCAAATATCAGCTGGGCAAACGGCCGCTCGTTCCCGGAAGGGGAATATGTCGAAAGCGCTCGCTCAATAAGAGCAAGCCGCCTAACCATAGTTTCCTGCGATTGCTCTTTAAGTTCGCTGACTTCCTTCGACATACCGAAAACACTAGCCTAGGACCACTTTTTACTTTTGGTTTGTTAACGCAGAGTTCATTATCTTCTTCTTGAAAAAGTGAAGAAAGTTATTCCACATATTCTCTCGACTTTGCAGACTGCCTAATTCGTAACCGCGAGATCGGCTAGGTATTCCACGATCAGCCGCGGAATCTCCACTCCGCTCTGGGCCATGACGTTCTTGAACTCTGTCGTGTTGTTAACCTCGTGAACGAGCAGCCCCTGATCTTGCGATTCCATCAGGTCAACGCCATAAATTCCGTTGCCAAAAGGCTTTGTTGCTCTTACGCAAATCTCGTCAAGCTCCTTTGTGATCGGGAGGTTCTTCGCTATGCCCCCGCGCGCAGTGTTCGTTCGCCAGTCTCCAGTCGTCGATATTCTGTAAATTGCAGCCACCGTCCGATCCCCTATAACTATTGCCCTAATGTCCCTCGGAGGCCTCTTTACCTTCTCCTGAATGTAGTACACATGGTATATCGGAAACATCTCTTCTCTGTCCTCGATTACACTCTTTGCAGCATCTACATCGTTGAGGCACGCGACGAGCCGCCCCCAGCTCCCGATTGTGGGCTTTATTATTGCCGGATAGCCTAATTCATTGAGAGCTTTTAGGGCAGAGTCTTCGGTGAAGGCGAGTTTCGTCCTCGGGATCGGAACTCCTTCCTTCTTGAGCATGATGCTTGAGAGCAGCTTGTTACCGGTTGTGATGGCTGAGGAGAGCGAATTTACTACTCTGAGACCGTAACCCTCCAGCACGGCTGTGAGGTGGAGGTTTCGAAAATAAGATGCACAGCGCTGCAACACAACAGATCCAAACACCTGCATGGCGTTCCCGCCATCGGAGAGGTCAAAGTAAAGATCCCTTGAATCATAAATCTTCAGTTCGATGTTCCTCTGGCTCTTCTTCGCCGCCTCGATAATCGCCTTCTCCTCGAGCCTCACCAAGTCGTAGACCATGGATATCGTATTGCGTGACATCTGCCTTTCCTATTTCTCCCTGCCTCGCTGAATTCTTGAGTACTTTTACTCTCCCCAGTCTTCACCGACGCTCTCGGCTGGCTTTAGAGTTACGACCCCTGAAGAAGATTGAGAAATTTCGAGCTCGAAGGCGCTACCACACTCATTACAGGTAACAATTTCTCCGTCGATTGCATCGTTCGGTACGCTTATCTCTGCCAAACACTCTGGACAATTTGTCGCCATTCTACTTTTTCTTCACCTCCCTTCCTTTTTACCTCGCGGTCGCAGCGGCGATTTTTTCTGACGCCTGAACTGCTTCTGCTTCCAGTTTATCCGTAAGACCAAGTTCGAACAAATCGCCGCAGCGCAAATTCTTCAATCCCTGCGCGAGCTTCTGGCTTGTCTCGAGGGACGGTTCTATCCCCAGTGTGCGCAACAGGAATGCGGCCCCGTTCTTGCCCGACAATTCTCCGAAGACAACTCTTCTCGAATTTCCGACCTCGGACGGAGGTATGAGCTCGTATGCCTCAGGATTGCGAATGATTGCTGCTAGGTGTGTTCCGGCCTTGTGAGTGTACGCATTCCGCCCCACGAGAGGTCGGGTGGCCGGCACTGACGTGTTGCTATAGTTTGCAATGAGTGCTGAAAGTTCGCCTAGCATCTCGTACCGGAAGTTTCTCTTTGCCCCGTATAGGAGCCTCAGCGCCATCGTCACTTCGGCAAGAGAAGCAATACCGACCCTCTCCCCTAGTCCGTCTATCGTGCAGTGGATTTGGTCGGCGCCCGCCTCTACGGCCGCGAGGGAGTTTGCGAGTGCTAGACCCAGGTCGTTGTGGCAGTGGACATCGATCGGCCTGTCGGTCGCCTGCCTTGCGAGCTCGATCAAGCGAATCATCCCACGAGGCAGCATAACCCCGACCGTATCCGGGATCCCTATCCTGTCTGCTCCAGCCCTCGTGGCGTCGGAAATGAATTGTGAAAGATACTCTGGATTTGCCCTGCTGGCATCCTCAACAGTGAATCTGAGCTTCAATCCGTGACTCTTTGCATATTCTATCGCCTTGATTGATCTTTCAAGTGCCATCTCCCGGGTTATGTGAAGCTTCGACCTAAGGTGGATATCAGAAACAGAGTGATACATGGCAACCCACTCCACGTCGCAGGCCCTTCCAACGTCAACATCTTCCGGCAGCGCCCGCCCATGCGAAACGATCTTTGCAGCAAAACCGGCCCTTTGCATCTCCCTCAGGGACTCCCTATGAGCTTCGGATATGACCGGAGATATTTCGATGAAATCGACGCCAAAGTAGTCTAGCATCCAAGCGATCTGAAGCCTCTGCCTCTTGCTGAATGAGATTCCTACGCTTTGCTCGCCTTCTCTGAGTGTCGAGTCGAGGATTGAAACTCTAGAAAGATCTCTTAATTTTGATTTTTCTTCCTCCACGTTCCACCTGTATGCGTAATAATTGGCTTCGCCCGCGCCGAAAGATTCGGCACCTTGATCTTCGGCGAAGCTTCTTGCGGTTCTGATTGCATTTGTCGGGCCGCTCGCCGTCGTTACGGCATTGTTTCGTCTGGTTTCAATCGTCATGTGTTGCTCTAATTCCATCCTTGCTAATTTTTTCTCTTACATCTCGTCTTGGTAGGTTGTATTCTCTCACATTCACTTTGGGTTGATACGTTTGTACCATTGTCACTTTTGGCAAAGCGACTATGCAATGTCGATCTCAGATTGATTCTGAAACACTAGCTTGCTACGCTAATCGCAGTTTTGCGGCGAATATAACCATTTTGACTGCGAATTCAGCGAACAACCTTCAGGACTACTACGGTATTCGTATCATCAATGCCGGTAAGTTTGCGAATTTCGTCAATCGTGGCGTTGATTTCCGCTATATTCGACCCTGAAACGATGACGGCTATGTCATATTCGCCTGTAATTTCAAAGATAGAGTCAACTCCGCGCATCCGCTTCAGTTTGGAAGATATCTCGGAAGTCGGATAGCTCGGATTCACCGAGAGTAGGCTGATGGCGTTTGCCTTGGGGCCGACGTTTGTCTCTATTGTAAAGCGTGAAATCACGCCGCTTTTGATTAGGTTTGAAACCCTCCTCCTGATAGCGGCCTCTGACAGATCGACACTCTTCGCTATTTCGACGAAAGACTTCCTGCTGTCGTCCCTCAGTATCGAAATTATCTTTTCGTCAGTTGAATCGATCATTCTTCTCCCAGTCAGAGCCTCCCACATGCATCCCTTTGATGAATACTGCTATTCAATCTCTGTTGCCCTAACTCTTCGTGAATTTGCTTCGATTCTACATCCCAAATGCATCACGAATCTGATTATCCTCCGCCAGTTAGCCCCGGCGTCGAAGAAGCGGCCTGCGGAGCCGCTGATTCAACCTGTCCAATTATGGCACCCAATCGGTCAACGACTAGGTCGATTTGCTCTCTTGTTATCACAAGCGGCGGGAGGAAGCGAAGAACATTGAGGCCCGCATAAAGCAGAACGAGGTTGTGATCAAACCCCTTGATTATGATGTCCTTCACCGGAATTTTCAGCTCGGCTGCGAGCATTAAACCGAGACCGCGAACCTCCCTTACTGTCCGGGGGTGGTCAGTCTTCAGCTGGTTTAGCCTGCGCATGAAGTATTCACCACGCTCCCTCGCGTTGTTCAAAAGACCGCCAGACAAGATGAATTCAAGAGCTGCCTTGGCGGCCGCGCATGCGACGGGATTTCCTCCAAAGGTGCTTGTGTGTTCGCCCGCTTTCATGACGTCCGAAATAGACTCCGTGACAGCAGTGAATGCGAAAGGAATTCCGCCAGCAATACCCTTCGAGGCAGTCATGATGTCTGGAGACACGTCCCAGTTCTGGCATGCCCAAAGCTTCCCCGTCCTGCCAAAGCCCGATTGGACCTCGTCGAAGATCAGGAGCGCATTGTGTTTGCTTGTCGCTTCCCGCAACGACTGCAGGAAACCCGGAGGCGAGATGTGTATGCCACTCTCGCCCTGGATCGGTTCGACAATGACCGCAGCGGTTTCCGCGTCGATCGCTTCAATCGCCTTCTCTGAGTTGCCGAACGGAACAAACTGTACACCTTCGATGAGAGGTTCAAAGGGTTTGCGGTATTTTTGGTTCCAAGTAGTGGAGAGCGCGCCAAGGGTCTTTCCGTGGTAGCTACCGGAGAATGCGACGAGTTTCTTCCGACCGCTAGCTTTCCTCGCGAATTTGATCGCGGCTTCGTTTGCTTCCGCCCCACTGTTTGAAAAGTAAACCCGGCTCAAGTCGCCCGTGAGGTGTCTTGAAAGCAGTTCTAGGTATGATTCTCTTGCATCGTTGTACAATGAGCCATGGCATGTGATAAGCTTGTGAGCTTGATCCGAAACTGCGTCAGCAACGCTCTTGTTTGCATGGCCGACAATTGCGACGCCATATCCTCCAGACAGGTCAATGTATTCTCTACCTATGTCGTCGTAAATTAGGGCGCCTGCCCCTTTGACAATTTTGATAGGAAACTTTTGGTAAAGCGGAACTAGGAAGTTGTCCTCAGGGTTCTTTGGATTTACTCCTTCTTTCATTTTTTCTCTCTATCTTTCCTACCCTTCTTTTCACTTGTTTTTCTTGATGTTCCTCGTTCTCACGTTGCATCCAAATTCTGTCTGTGCATTTTGTCTCAGTCACGCAACAATTACAGTGCCTCTGCCCGTTATTGCGCTTTGTAGCGGATTACCCTTAAGACCTGAAGCAATCACGGATCTCTTCGTCCCCATCTCAATTGCTTCAGCCGCTGCGATTACCTTCTTGTCCATTCCTGACCCGATTGATGGGAGAGCAGCTCTTGCCTCCTTCACGGACAGTCTCGTTACAACATTTCCGTTGAGGATTAAACCCTCGGTGTCCGTGAGAAATATCGCAGCGTCGGCTTTGAGGGCGCCTGCTACGTGAGAGCACGCTCTATCGCCGTCTACGTTTAATAGTTCCCACTCTTCTTCGCCGGCCGCGACGGGTGAGATGATCGGGACGAGCGAAGCCGAGAGCAAACTTTCCAAGAGCGCTGTGTTAACCAAGCTGATCTTTCCAGTGTAGCCGCCCTCGATTGCAATCTTTCTTCCTCGGTCATCAAGAACCACCAATCGTTTCTTCCGCTGGGCCCTTAGGAGGCCCGCGTCAATCCCTGTCAGCGAGATCGCATTTATTCCATTTTTCTGAAGCGTCTGGGCGATTTGTTTTGCAAGAAGACCGGACATTACCATTGTGAATATTTCTGCTGTCTCCTTGTCGGTATACCTGCTCTTGATTCCATCAGGTGAAGTGATGAATCTCTGCTGCTTGCCTAGTTTCTCAGCGATTGAAGTTACCTGATCTCCCCCGCCGTGTACAAAGACCAACCTGTATCCTTGAGCGTGAAGGCTCTTGACGTCCTCTATCATGCTGGGGTCTACGCCTTCTATCACGCTCCCCCCGATCTTGCACACGACGATCGGCGAGTTTTCTTTCGAAGTCACACCGGATGCAACCCCGGAAAAGTCAGGCCCTCTCTTTCATCAAAGCCGTACATCAGATTCATGCACTGGACCCCGTTGCCTGCCGCACCCTTCATCAAATTGTCCGTTGCAGAAAGGAGAAGCAGTCGATTGAGCCTCTCGTCAATTTCAAATCCAACGTCGCAAAAGTTTGACCCGGGAAGAATTTTTGGGTCAGGATACTTTGAAATTCCCTTCTTGTCCTTGACAAAGCGGACAAATGGCGCCTTCTGGTAGAACTCGCGTAGAGCCCTCCATACCTTTGGAGTTTCTAGCTTTTCGCTTCCGAAAGTGTGTATGCTGCACAAGATACCCCTCACCATGTTGATAGCGTGCGGCGTCATCGATACGCTCACCTTTTTACCGGCCAGTGCTGACATTTCCTGTTCGATCTCGGCGGTGTGTCTGTGGTCAACCGGCTTGTACGGTCTTACGACGCCGTATCTTTCAGCGTGGTGCGTGCCGATTGTGGGCTTTGTACCGCCTCCCGAACTTCCAATCTTTGAATCCACGACTATGTGATCCAATTCGATCAGGTTTGCTTTTACGAACGGAGCTAGCGCAAGGATGCTCGTTATCGCCATGCAACCCGGGTTCGAAACAACTTTTGAACCCTTGATTGAATCCGAGTAAATTTCGGGAATCCCAAAAGTCACTGTTTCAAGCATCTCCGGATGAGGGTGTTTGTACTTGTACCAGTGCTCGTATGCGGAGGTATCTTTCAGCCTAAAGTCTGCGCTCATGTCAACAATCCTCAGGCCAACTTTTGAGAGCGCCGGCACCAAGTTTACCGCTGAGCCATGAGGCACTGCTGTGAATACAAAATCACAGCTTGAAGAGATGTTGTCCAGCTTAGGTTCGGTGAACTTCAAATCTGTGAAGGACCGGAGGTTCGGGTGGACGCGATAGAGTACCTCTCCGCTGTATTGCTTTGACGTCGCGACAGTCACATTTACCTTCGGGTGATTTACAAGGATCCTAAGTAGCTCGCCGCCAACATAACCCGAGGCGCCGACGATTCCAACCCGGAGCGACTTTTCAGCCAACTTGAACAGAATTGACTCTCTTCGATCGTCTTCTCAGTTTCGAATACCGTTTAAAGTTTAATGCATACCACATGCAACTACCGCAGGGTTGGTGCGTTTTTCGAACAATTTTGCAAACATGTTTCTGTTCCGATTTCGCACCCAGAGTACCGCTTCCAAATTTCTCTTTGATACCTTATTCTCCGAATTTTGACAGAGGGCGAATTGTTTTTCCGACTTGAATCCTGATTATTGCGTAGCTACTCATTATGTCCTAATTCTAAGATTTTGATTCGATCCGCGAAGAAATCTAACTGGTTCAAAATAGATCTATGTGAACCCTCTTGCGTCATATCGCGCAATGTCGGCTGATGAAGAATTTGCGACATTACTCACTAAAGTCAACACTCCACATGCGCAGTCCATCTTACCATTCATGCTTCTAGCAAACTTCCTTCCTCGAGGGTGCCGGGATGCACGGTCGCCAATGAATAAAACAAACGGGGAAGACCATACCTCGCAGATAAATCGCTTTATACATAATCTCTTGACATTTGTAATGCTAGTGAAGTTGGCGATTTGATCAATTGCCCTGTATGCGGTGAGCACGTGAGCTACACTTACCTCAGAACCGACAAACCTCATTGTCCGAATGGACACGAGCTGGGAACTTGGGTTAAATGTTCGAATGAAAAGGAATCTCACGTGTTCTTGAAGAGGGACAATTCAGGAGACGGCCGTTGCCCTCATTGTCAATCCCCAACGGCGGCTGAAATTCGCGAGGGAATGATGGTGAAATGCCTGCACACCACCGACGCAGGACTCGGCTGCATTACTCGACCCTACGTCTGGATAAAGGAGGGACCTCCGTGCTTCATGAATCACATTGATAAGATGAAGGTTGAAGCGTAGTAGATTAGCAATTCAAGCCAAGCAAGATTTTGCAAAGAGGGTTAGGCGTCTATGAAAGCTATTGTGGTCACTCCTATGAGGAGTGGGTCGTTGCGAATCGAGGATGTACCCGAACCTGTACCTGGAGTGAATCAGGTTCTCCTCGAGGTTCTAAGAGTGGGGGTGTGTGGAACAGATCGAGATATAATTGCTGGCTTTTATGGCCAAGCGCCAAAGGGTTCTGACAGTCTAACTCTGGGACACGAATCTCTATGCAGAGTCGCCGAACCCGGCGAGGCCGCAGATTCGCTAGAACGTGGTCAGCTCGTCGTTCCGACTGTCCGCAGACCCTGTCCAGAGGGTTGCCTCAACTGCAGGAGCGGTGAATCTGATTTTTGCCTGACTGGTCACTATAGCGAGCACGGTATAAAACTGCTTGATGGTTTTGCTTCTCAATTCGCCGTCAGTGATTCTTCCTTCGTGGTGAAGATGCCTGACGAATCGCTTTCAGACGTAGGCGTTCTTCTTGAACCTTTGACCGTCGTTGAAAAGGGGTTGATTCAGACTTTCCTCATTCAGAATTCAAGAATGAAGTGGAAGCCTCAAAGGGCGTTGGTGCTCGGGGCAGGGCCTGTCGGCCTCCTTGCAACTGCCACTCTGATTCTGAACGGATTGATGGTCGACACTGTAGCAACGAGGTCTGAGGACAGCTTGAAAGCCAAATTAGTCATGCAGACGGGGGCGAATTACATTAACGCTAAACAAACCGATCTTGAGACCCTGGATTCGAAGTATGATATTGTCTTTGAGATTACCGGGAGCCCCTCCATTGCCCTTGAGGCGCAGCAGTTCATAGGGGTAAATGGAGTGGTTTGCTACCTCGGGATATACAGAGAAAAGCAAGAAACCGAGGATGCAGGGAGGCTATTCACCGACATGGTTCTCGGGAACAAGATCCACTTTGGTTCGGTCAACGCGAATAGGAGCTACTTCGAAAAGGGTGCAAAAGACCTCTCCGACATCAGAAAGAAGTGGCCTGGATTCTTGGAAAAGATGATTACGAGAATAGCCAGTCCCGACGACCCGCTTGCCGCCTACGACTTAGAAAGCGAAGAGGAAATCAAATCTGTTATCGAGTTCGTCTAGATCGCTCGATTCTTTTTAAAGAAAGAATCTGCACTAATCAGATTATCCTTACCTTACAAGTCTTTCAATGAGAAAGTGATTATTACTCGTGTTCGCGCCTTATCACAGCCTGCCACAGCGGTAATATTTCTCGGATACCGACAATAGAGCGGGATTGGAATCCTGCAGCTTGCCTTACTCGAGATTATGAAATCTTTCGTTTGTCTTGACGATAAGACCCTTTGCAGAATATTCTGCAGTTGACGAACAATTCAAATAAACCCTGGTAGTCCATAAACTTCTATTGCCAAATACTATAGCTCTTATCCATAAGTATTAACCTGTATTTGACATAGCTTTAGTTACAATGACTAAAACTTTGCCGACACTGCAAACCGCCTTGCTTTGCGCAGCAGGTAGCTAGGGATTATGTTTTAATGAAATCCCATTAGTTCTAGACCTGCTGTCTGCGTTCCTTATCTTATTCAATTTCCGATGACAACAATCGAAGCGCAAGAGACACACACTGAAAGAATAGCGCATCAACTGACAAACAAAGGAAATAGCCAGAAGGTTCGGGAAATGAGCTTCAAAAGGCAGAGTTCTGCAACTCTACAACACAACCTGTCTACGCAGACTGCTTTTCCTTCATTTACCATTAACTTGAACAATAAAATGCCAATCGGACCGCATAACAGTTAGAAAAAGTGAGACGAAAAAGAAGCAATGGTTTCATTCATAAGCATCATCGGCGGACTGACCATCTCCCTGATTTTCCTCTTTGTGGGACTTACCGTTGGATTCGTAACTTCCAGAGCGAACAAACTCGCTATCTTCGGAGTGGCACTATTCGCAGGCTCTTTAGTATGGCTTGGATCGCTGCTGTTTTCCTCGTATCTCGTCTCGATTCCCTTTTTTCTCGACTACGTAAGCATGGCCAACTCCGTCATTGGCTCTCCCTTCGTCTTCGGCAGCCAGCTATTGACTGCGGTGTTTACACTTATCGGATTGCTGGAAATTGGTTACATCGTAGGCTGTGCATCGCCAAGCAAGTCGGAGCAGCCCGTAGTCAACTCTTTGCAGGGAAGCGGGGTCACTCCTTACCAAAGAATCGGACTGTCGTCGGTACGGACTGTAGGGGGAACAGCTGTTGTCGAACAAGTCATTGGCCCTTCTAATCCCACTGATGATCAAGGAAGAAATCTCCAAAACGAGGGTCAAGAAGGGTTCAGCCCGATATCAACTTCGGCCGCCCAGTACATCGCAAGATCCGTAAACATGAGACAGCTCGGACCTAACCTGAGCGAAGACGAGCGAACACTTGCTTCCTTGTTTGTCTTCAACAAGGTGAGAGAAGTGTCTCCAAAACTTGACGACCTTAGCCCTGATGGATACATCTATGACCAGTTACGCAATCTTGAATGGGATACACCGAGAGAAACGCAAGCGCTGAACGCCCTTACGCTTAGAAATTATCTTGTAGCATCGCCTAAAGAAAAAACTCTGAAATGCAAAGCTTGCGGATCGATGCGTCTCCAAGTCCGCAGCCAATGCCCTGAATGTGGATCGCTCGGGGCGGAAAGGCACAAGGTGCTGGAGCACTTCCCGTGCGGGATGATAGATCGCGAGGAGAATTTTCGGGGCGAAAAGGGAGACCTCATCTGTCCCAAATGTAACAAGGCGCTCGAACTCATCGGTTTAGACTACAGAAGTCTGGGGTCAATGTTTGTCTGTCAATCTTGCGGAGCGCTTAACAAAGAGCTCACTACCTCGCTAAAATGTTCTAGATGTAGTAACTCAGCAAAACCTGAAGAGGAGGTCGAAGTCTACTTGTTCTCCTACGCACTCAATCCTGCCATGAGCTTGAAGCTCAAGCAATTCGTAAAGCCAGTCCAAACAATTGCGAATTATTTTGATAGTTGTGGCTATACAGTTTTCACGCCGGCTATCGTGAGGGGCAAGTCAGGGACTGAACACACATTCGATCTGTTGGTCCTGGAGCGATCCGCACTCAAACACACTGCAGCCTTTCAAGCAGCTGTGAATTCAAATTCACCAAAGGGCGAAGGAAAGAAACTAATCGTGGAGATTCTTGTCTCCGAATCGCCGATAAAACTGGAGGAGGTGACGACGGTGTACGGGAAAATAAATGATATCGCCTATCAATCCACCGTTGTTGCAATACCCTCTCTTGCTGAAAGCGCGCGATCATATGCGAAGGCATACGGACTAAGAGTTGTCGAGGGGCCCGATACTGACTCGGTAATTTCAAAACTCGGGACCAGCATCAATCCACTGGCGGATCAGGGAACCATCAGAAACACTTCGTTGACTTCCCAAAGGTCTACTCCAGAATAGCGGAAATGGGTACGTCCTCACTTTTCAAAATAATCCTTCAACAGATACATCGAAAGATTACCACAATGAGGACAGAGATGCAGAGTACCTGTCTCATACTGCTCCTTTGGCAAATATGAGAATTCGCTCGATGTAAAAGTGCTGTCAAAGGACCTTCCGCAGGAGTGACAGTCTAGCGTCATTATATTCGGCTTGTCAACTTGTTCGACGTCGGGAATTGCCGGTGTCGAAAATGACGTTGAATTTTGATCTTTTCCGGCTTTCTCGTGTACGTTCTGCTCTCCAGTCTGCATTCGCGTCTCACGTGTTTTGTGTTCGTTCGAAATAATATCTCTGCGAGCACGCTTCTGACCAAGTTTCTGTCTCAAATCGATGCAGATCAATCTTCCTTTTGAGCGTCTCCAAATTCTTATCCTAGATACCGCTACATTGCGTCTAGCAGAGTTACTTTTCAAATGCAATCTTGTAAAGTAAGATCTACAATATGATTACTATTTTCTTCCTATTTGATGGCATTTAACTTAATTCAAGAAGAGGCGTCTGAGAATGCGACTGAGATTGGACCTCTAATTCCGCTTTCAGGACATAATCCGTCTGGCCCTTGACCTCAAAGAGCAGATGTTAGTGTCTGTTGAGTTCGATTAATTCGGTCTTTGTGTTAGGCCTATTTGACCGCCTTGCTTTTGACTGGAGGCTGGACCTGCTGTTAGGCAGGTAAAACAAAGAGAGGCCCTTCAATCATCTTGGATCCTTCAAAGTACAAGAAACTTGAGGAATATGCGACACTTCTAATCAAGCAGGGTGAGGCTGAAGAGAAGGAAAATGAGTATGCTTTCGCAATTGAGAAATATCTCAAGGTCGTTGATGTTCTTCTTGTAATGTCTGATGCGGCTCCAAACTACACGGCGTGGGTGCAGTGTACAGGAAAGGCTGAAACACTGCAAAAGAAGGTAAAGACCCTGATAGCGCTCGCCTCGATTGAAAAAGAAAAGCACCAAGTAATCGAGGAAAGACAGGCGCAACAACAACGGCCTCTACAGTCGGGTGCACAGGAGCCACTCCGTTCAACCCCACAACCAGTTGCCGGGCAATTAGTCCAGAAATCGTAGGCTAGAATGCCAATCCAAAGACTTTGAAGCCTAAAAAGATCAGATCGTCGCAAAATCCTAGTCTGCTTCTTATCTCTAACTTGTCGTCCTTTGTCTAGGTCACTGAGTTCGAGACCACGTGGATTTGTAGTACAAATCGTCGATTCCAGATTCTCCGATTTTGTGCGAAATACGTAAATCGCATACTAGTTAGTAGGTGACTTCCGGAGCGCTGGAGTGCTCAGCAAGATCCCACAAATCCTAACACTTGCTCTTCCTATTTTCAACAGACGTATTCCTACCATTTGAGGGTCGTTGATGAAGCAGACTTTGTATAAAGAATCGCTCAGACTTGACTCACAATTGCGTTCCCGGCCCAAGCTCTCATCTCGGGAAAGTTCTCGACATGACATTAGGTATCATATACAACCTCACTGTTTGGAGTCGTGTCTACCATTAGACAACGAAGAGGTACACGTATAACCGTCAAAGATTCAAGGTCCTCAGACGATTCTGTTCCGGGGAATTTATGCTATAGGGGGTTAGACATGTGACCGAACAAACGGGTGCGAGCTCTAAGGTTACTTCCTTGAATCAACCTCTTGACAATGCTGGCGCAGGTTCTCCGATCATTTCAGTAGACCATGTTAGCCTAGACTACAGAAAGGAAAAGGAACAGATGCCGGTGCTAGTTGATGTCTCGCTCGCCGCATACAAAGACCAATTTGTAACAATAACAGGCCCATCTGGCTGTGGCAAGTCCTCGCTACTCAGGATAATCGCTGGACTGAACAAGGCGACTTCGGGGACGGTCAATTTTCGAGGAAAACCCATTACTCAACCGAGGAGTGAGGTTGCAATGATCTTTCAGAATTTTGTGTTGTTGCCCTGGCGAACGGCACTTGAAAACGTAATGTTCGCTCTCTCCTCGCGAAAGGACCTGTCTGAAGAAGAAAAAAAGGAAAAGTCACTCAAGGCACTGGATGATACTGGGCTCAAGGGGTTTGAAAACGTGTATCCCGGAGAGCTCTCTGGCGGGATGAAACAAAGAGTAGGGATCGCCCGAGCGCTTGCTCTTGCCCCCCACGTTCTTCTAATGGACGAGCCTTTTAGCTCCCTCGATAATCTCACAGCCGAGCACCTTCGAAGGGAAATCTACTCGCTCCTGATCAATCCGTCGTCTCCCATCCAGACTGTTATCATGGTTAGCCACAACGTTGAGGAAATTGTGGAGCTTTCTGACAAGGTTGTTGTTCTCTCTCAGCGGCCTGCTCATGTTGTGGGAGACCTTGCAATAAATCTGAATCGACCGAGAAACAAGAAATCGGAAGAGTTCTTCCAATGGGTGGACAGGCTTTACGCACTTCTCGCTTGAGGGCGATATGATACCCGCAGAAGAACTTTTTGTTCCCTTCGATTCTTTTCTAGAGGTTTTCTTTAAAAGAAAGCGTTCCTGCTCGTGAAACTGCGAAGATGAATCCCTCGGGCAGGAAAGATTGACAATTTAGAATTGAAAGGATAGCACTTGCGAGCTCAGATATTGAAGAACAATTCTCCGGAAGAACAAATAGAAATGGAGTCTGTGAACAGTTAGGTTGGCAGCGACAGGTATTTCGGGGCAAAACCAACCACGGCAGTTTACTGATCAGAATCGGCCGCCCATAATGCCTGCCAACGTTAGGGCAGGACAGGTCATAGGGCTGGTGGAAATCACGGGAGGACTAGGTTCTCTGATCGACGTTTCCCGACTTGCGGACGAATTCGGAGCCGATATTGCCATTCTTCTTCCCATAGTGGACACTGCCGAAATGCTCGGGCTTATCAAGTCCGAAAAGGGAGACATCTCCCTCACTGATTTTGGGCTGAAATTCCAAAAGACGTCGAGACACAAGGTAACTCTATTGAAGGATCAGCTCGCCAAGATCGAGCCCTTCAAAACGGCCATCGAACTTGCTTCGACTAGGAAGAATATTTCGGCACATGATATTGCAGAGTCTCTTCTTGCCAGGGATATTCGCTGGCATCACACGAGTGAGCTTAATGAGGCTCTGATACAGGGACTGTTGATTCACTGGGCGATATACGCTGGACTGCTCTCATACAACGGTAAGACCGGCAAGTTTCAGAAAATGTAAATAAAATTATCATCGCCTCTTCGTGCTCTTTTTCACACAAACACGAGGAGCCTTCCTATGAAGTAAAGCAAAATCGAGGCAACAGCACCAACCAAGAGCATTTCCAAACCTGAACGCCAAATGCTCTTGCCGACCAATCTGCCCTTCCACGCGCCTACAACGAATAGAAAAAGAAATGAGGCGCCCATAGAGGCTAGGATTGCGAAATTTGTCGCGTCAAGCAGAAGGTAAGCAAATAGCGGCACGGCTGCTCCCAAAATGAATGCCAGGCCAGTTGATGCGGCGACCGCGAAAGGGTTCTCGAGCTCCGCTTCGTGAAGATGGAGTTCGTGAATCAATATGTCTTCCAGCCACTTCTTCTTGCTCGATGTCACGCGATCGACCACCATTTCTGCTTCTTCGTGCGTCAAACCCTTTAGGAGATAGAAGTTCTTGAGCTCCTGTCTTTCTTCGTCGGGTTCGTGTTCGATCTCACTTGCCTCTCTCCTGGAGTCCGCATGAAACAAATCAATCTCTGACCGAGCTGCGAGAAGAGCTCCGAAGAACATCGAAACCCCACCTGCCAACATTGCAGCAATTCCCGCAAGCCTGATGAGCCCAATACTGTTTACAGCTCCAGAGAAGCCTGCCAAGAATGCCACGTTGGTTACAAGCCCGTCAGATATGCCAAGAGCTATGCTACTAATGAGACCGCGGCCACGGATGTGATTATGTATTTCCTTGATTCCGCTCTCTTCAGCTGCGGGAGGGGATTTTTCCTTCAATGCTCGCATGTCTTCTTTTCCATTAGGAGCACTTGAAATATCATGCCTCATCGGGCCAGCTGCATCTTCATCTTCTTCTGATCCAATGCTGCCTGAGGTCATGCGTTTCTCACTAATTGTATTTTTGCTGTGCTCTTCGTAGCAAAGGAGATTCAATCATGGCTTCTCTCCCTTTAGGCTTTTTGCTAACCTATTCGCGCCGGCCTATACTTTTGGATAATGAGTTGACCACTTTTGCACGAGTCTCTCAGAGGAACTTGCACGATCTCGCGAGGCCAGCAATCTGGAAAACGCAAAAATGCCTTTAAAGAGCATAATATTCATCAAATGTTCCAGCGGAGACTGATTTTCTAAAGAAATGCCAACCCACTGGGGACTTGAGAATAGACTATCACGTATGATAAAGCCCTTCACGGGACGTTCTGTAATGCTTGCTTGTGACCACGGCTACTTTATGGGGCCCACACACAGACTTGAAGTCCCTCGGAGGACAATCGCACCTATCTACCAATTCGCAGATGCACTCGCCGTCACAAGGGGCGTCTTGAGGAACTGCGTGGATCCTTCTTGGGAGGTACCGATCATCCTACGGGTCTCTGGAGGTTCGAGCATCCTCAGAGAAGACCTGAGTGATGAGGGCTTGACAACGAGCATGGATGACGCAGTGAGGCTCAATGCTGCTGCCGTTGCATTGTCCATTTTTGTTGGCACCGCGCATGAAAAACAGACTCTGCTGAATCTTGCAAAGCTCGTGGATGAAGGGGAGCGCTGCGGGATGCCCGTCATGGCGATTACAGCAGTAGGCAAAGAACTTGAGAAGCGGGACGCAAGATATCTGAGCCTCTCATGTAGAATCGCCGCAGAAATCGGCGCTCACTTGGTGAAGACTTACTACTGCGAGGATTTCTCAAAGGTTGTAGAAGGATGCCCTGTGCCTCTCGTCGTTGCAGGGGGTCCGAAGCTTGACACTGAAAGAGATGTATTCGAACTAGTTCACAATGCGATTTCTCAGGGAGCTGCAGGAGTGGACATGGGCCGAAATATTTGGCAGAACGATTACCCCGTCGCGATGATAAGAGCAATTAGGTCGATCGTGCATGAGCAGGCCTCGGTGAAAGAGGCCGCGGAGATTTTTGAGCGCGAAAGGTCGACATTGAAGGACCAACAGAAAAAAATCCCTCAGGTGGCTTGATTGAAGAAAGAATTAGGCTTGGGGTTTGATCCGAAAAATGTTTGTCATAGCTATCATCAAATGAAATGCAGAAATCGGCGGGGAGGCAACAGTAGAATGCCTCACGGCTTGCACTTTGAGCTTTCCTTCCCGCCCTGAATGCCAGGCCGATTGAGTTTCTATTTTTGTAACTTTTGACTACCTGCGAATGTTTGCCTTTACTCTGTGTCTCAGCCTGTAAACGTGCGTCTTCTCTTCCTCCTTCCAATACCTTCTCATGCATTCCTTATTCGCAAAAAGATGGTCCAAGAAGGCCGAGTGGCCGAACGTTCTTCCGCATTCTGGGCAGGTATCCTGGCCGATGCCAGTCCCAAAGGTTTGAACTTGTTCTTGTTCGGTGCTCATAGTTCTTCTTTTCCACTGCCTCCAAGGGAGTATAGATACTAACAAGTATCTATACTTTTATCTGCTATTGCAATAATGCGACCTGCAAACTTGCATCGAGCTCACAGCATCTTACATTTTGAACCGGCCTTCAAGACCGATTTACGCATGTTGAAAACAACCTTTTCGAACATCTTCGTTTGATCTCTCGCCTTTCGTCTTTACAATTCAAAAGCATGCTGGGTAGATATTCTCGCCAGATTCAGCAAGTTCGCTAAACTGGAGCCCGAAGGAAGTGTTGCGAACATGATCGACGTGATTCTCATGAAATCTTCAGCCTAATTTGGCGGTGGCTCCTTCGGAGCCGTCGGAGCGGGAGCAACTTTTCAGCCCATATCATAATGGAGATACTCGAGATTCTCCCAAGACTACTTGGCTGCAACCCCCTGGAACTTGTTGGTCCGGCAAAGAAAATTGAACAAATTTTGCAGTAAAATTAGGTTAGTTCCCATTCCAACGTACATCCAATGCCGATACTTTTACCCAGGATTTGGCCAGTAAAGAGATCTGTACCTTAGTTAACGGTACGCGGGATTTCCTGTTCCCTCGCCCTTCTGCCTTTTCATCAATATAGTTTGCCATCATGTGTGAGCAAGTTATTTGTAATGAGTTCATATAGTAAAATCCGAGCATCTCTTTCACACAGGCGCATTTTTTTCATCGGTTCTTCAATGTAGTTGAAGATGCACAATTCCTGTGGCTTCACCATTGAAAGTATCAACATCTTTTAGGTATGCTATAGTCGAGCAAAAAAATCGTACGGTTTAACTAAAAGTCGCCCTAAATACGTTGACGGAGAAAAGAAGAGAGCTAAGAGGCGATTTTCATAGATCCTTGCATCATTATACGTTTTCGCAGTAAATGCATTGTCCCCGGTTGTCATAGTTCTGAAAACACAGTGCTAAGATTACGTACCGCTTATTGAATGAATTGGGCGAGTTTGGAGTTCGCATCGATTCTTTGCTTGAGTTTCCTTTACTCCTCCGCTTAACTTGTACACAGCGATGTATTTGCAATCGAAGCTCCCAGTAGTAGCACAGAAAGAGGAGTCTTTCTTCTGCAAATTATTCACGTTCTTATATGCGTGGTTGGCCAGTGAGGACTAGATCAGGGTGGCCTCCTGTGATAGCGTATCGAATTGCATTGCAGGCGGACTATGCTAATGAAGAGAAAGACGGAAATCAAGCAAGTGAAAATGGGCTCAAACAATCCGCTAAAACCTCCCGATAAGTCGGAATGGAAGAACTTTCTAAAGGCGTTGCATTCGATCGCTTTCGCAGCGATGGAGCACTTGTTTTGAGGACCTAAATACTGAGGATGTCAAGTTATCTTTCCAGTAAGGATGTTTTGCATCCTTACGAATGTCACAAGATAACTTGCTATTGAATGCATGCTGGAATGGAATGGGAATTTATTGTAGAAACGCTTGGTTTTCTGCTTCAGGATGTTGAACCATGATTCTATAGGGTTCCTGTCTCCGAATGTTACCGGCTTGTATCGCAAGCCTAGATGTTCTAGAGCTGGAGGATACCACGGACCGTGATCCACGAGGACGAGTGGTCTGTTCGAACAGTATCTGAGAGCTTCCTTCAGGAAGAGAATAGAATCAAGCTCTCCTCGTGTGAACGACGCTTTGAGAGCTAGAACCTCGTATCTTTTCACATCTATCGCGCTCCATATGAAGAGGAATCTTCCACCTGAAACGCTTAATTTTGTCTCATCGACTGCAATCAATGACATGCCTACAGATCTTCTCTGGCTGTGGAAGGATCAAGCCGATCTTCCGATACCAGAGCCTGCATGATTCGTAGGAGAAGACGTAGAAGAGTCCCATTGCGAGTGAGACTTTCCTGTAGGACAACCCCA
>JAJPHP010000026.1 GCA_021325255.1 Nitrososphaerota archaeon
ATCCATCTACAACTCGTTCATTGTTGCGGCGATGTAAAAAAAGAAGCATTCAGAGAACACACAGAGGAAGGCATCAAAACATCATATTCGTGCAACAGAGCACTTTTGTGGACGAATTGCCGAAGCTACGCGTCTTTTTTGAAAAGGGGTAAAGGGAAGGGAGGAAGAAAAGAAAGACATTGAATGTTTTTGGGATATCAGCCTGTCACAACCTTGCGCACGTCTCTCATGGAACAGGGGGATTGCACAGTCCTCATCACCTCAGTGTAGAGTGCAGGGCCGTGTAGATTTTTGTCCCTTTGTCCCCTCAGCGCGCTTGCTTTCAATCCTTGAGTGCTTCCGAGATTGTCTGTACAAGCTTTTGTGAAGAGACCGGTTTCAGGAGTACCGCCCGGAACATTGGCAGGTCCTCCTTTGGGACATCATAGGCAGTTACCATTACGATTTTCAGATTCGGTAAAATGTGTTTGATTTCCTTTGACGCCTTTATGCCGTCCATGACGGGCATGCGCTGATCTATGATGAGAAGGTCAACATCTCTCTCCCGCTCTAACGTATGAACCGCCGCGAGCCCATCCGGCGCGGTATGCGAAACTACGAAACCAGCGTTTTCAAGGATCAATGAGAAAAGACGCCTAATATCGGGTTCGTCATCTACTATCATAATGTGCTTCTGGTGCTGCCCGACGCCTGGATCTCTCGGCCTAGTAAAGGAGCCTGAACTGCGTTCCTCACCGGTGTCTTTATGCTTCTTATCCGGCTTCCGTTCGGGTTCATCACTTGCCTCTTCATTGTACAAGCGTGGAATCGCCGGCGGACGACTTCGAGATCTTGACGGCAATGAACGAAAGTTAGAAACAAGAGTTAGGCTGGATCCAGGGATTGACGATGACGGCATTCCGGCAGAACAAGAAAATGATGATCGCGTAGATGCTGTAAAAGTGTAAGCAGCGTCATCGGTTGTCCTCGCGGGTTGTTGAATCCTCTGTCTGGCCAGTTCTGCCATCTCATGTTCAGATAGGACGACAATCCACAAGGACGAATCTTTCGGATTGCATTCCCGGAATACCATGAAAATAAGGATTTTACTGGACTCGCGCCCTCTCCACGGGAATCAGCTGTGGCAGTCACTTACGATGGGCCAAAATGTGCCCTGAATTGCAAATCTGATACTGGAGTGGAAGCCTCAAGTTCAATTGGCCGTTGCTTTCAGCAGCCAGATATTTACTACAGTGCCCTCTGCGCCAGGTTTGTTTGAGATACTCACTCCTCCCTTGTACCTGTCGACGACCAGCGCATGGACTATGGATAGTCCCAGCCCGCTACCCCTGGCCCCAACAAGGTACCTGTTGAAAAGGATCGACCTCAATTCTTCCGGTATCCCGCGGCCTTTGTCGGTAATGGAGACCTTGACGTATTTGTTACCTGGTCTCTGTTTCATCAGTTCTGATACGTTCTGCCGATCGTCGTTCAGCGGCTCCTGACCCGCAACCAAGACACTTCCTTCCTCTATCTTCTCCTCCCCTGGCTGGTTATTCTCACTAACCCGAAGCTCGATGTCGACGAAATTTGAATTGGTGTATTTTACCGAATTTGAAAAGATGTTGGAAAAGACTTCGCTCAGAAGATCGTCCGCAAGAACAGTTACTTCTTCAAAATCGTGAACAGCCCTAACCTCCCCGTTCGATGACTTGGTGAACTTTGCCACGTTGATTTGCTTCTTTGGAAATGCCTCTCTGATGAGGTCGATCGAGGCATCTAGAAACGAGTTGAGATCCACGGGGCGAAGTTTCGGATTTTCCTCAGAGACTATTCTGCCCAGACTCTTTGCCCTATCCACGAGCATCGTAGAACCGTCGATAGAGGCAAGGAGTGATTCGGCGAGCTCTTCGAGCGACCTGTTCCCCTGCGCTTCCTCCTTCATCAATTCCGCCGTTAGGCGAGAGACTTGGTTGTAGTTCCTTATATCGTGTGTAAGTATGTCCTGCAAAAGCTGTGCCTGCCGCCTCGCCTTAACCTCCCTCTCTCTTGTGAGCATTTCGCGCCTACGCAGTTCGCTCTCTCTCCAGAGAGCCTCAAAGACCGAGACCATCCCAGCGATGGTCTGACTATTCGCAATATAGATGTTGGAGATGAATGCTTCTTCCCAACTGGGTGCCGTTGCATCAACGTACTGAGTGATGAGCATTTTACTTCTGTCGTAGATGGCAATGCCCACATTCATCGGCTCCGCGCTTCTCCATTCGACATCCCTCAATAGTTCTGCGGCGCTATCGGACGGATCTATTGGGGCAAGTACCCTTATCTGAAATCCTCTTTGTTTCGCCGCTTTGATGAGTTCACCGTAAATTTCGAGGTTGCGCCTTATCGTTTTGTCCGACGCCAGGATGATGAGAACTTCCCTTTTCGTCTCAGCGATGAGAGTCTCCGCGAGTAGAGCGGATTCCGCAACATTCTTGATTACCCTGGTTTCTCCGAGCTCGACAATTCCTTCCTCTATCTGCCTAATCCTTTGCTCGGCTGTAATTGCTGTCGCCCATAGCATCTCGAAAATCTGCACGGCTTGAGAGACTACATCGGGGTTGTTGCTCCATATCACTTCGGATGGGAGTCCGCTCTGTGCTCGCGAGTCCTCCATGGAGTCTGGGCTCGAGCTAAGGTATTCGTCCTTGGAGACGGCGAAAGAGATCCTGTTTCTGTCAATGTGCCGAATCTCCACCCCGAGTTCCAGCTGCTTCTTTACGTATTGTAGGTTGCTCTCTTGGATGTCTGTTATCAGTAGCGCTCTGAAATGTGGATTTCTTTCTTTGAGCTCTCTAAACAGACTTTGCGATTGTTCGGGTTCCTGTGGGGTCTTCATATCCGTAACTGCAAAGATGAAAGAATCGTGATGGCTATCCCTGGGCGCCGCGGCTCTTCGTATGAAGGAATCGATCGTTCGCGCAATGGAATCCTTAGAGGAGATGATCTTTGTCTCTACAGGTACGACTCCTTCTTCCAACTCCCTGATTCTTTGGATGGCTGGAATGGCCTTCTGCCAGAGAACGTCGAAAAGATACTGGTGCAGCTCAACAATGGTTTTTACGTTACTCAGGACCGTCTCGGTTAGGATACTTGCTTCCTTGAGCGGGGCAAAGGCGTAATACAATTTTTCCGTGACGGCAAAGTTTCCCTTGACTCCGTCTATGTGTCGTAGCTCCACATGTTTCATCAGTTGTTTACAGGATGGTAAATTCTCTCTCGTGATTTCTGTGATAAACCGCGCCCTTACGTGCCTCTTTCTTACTGCTTCAATTATTGCATCCTTGATTTTTTCAAGTTGCACCAAGGCAACCGTGCCGTAGGCATCATCGCAGATGTCAAGCTTCGAGTTTGCGGTGGAAATGGCTCGAAGTCGAACAGAGGTCGTCGCATCGACGCCCTTAAAGACTTTGGTTGCTTGGGTGTCGTCCGTTCGCTGATTCTTTTCCAATTTCTGATCCCAATTGACGCGTTGCGTAGTGTGGTTTACTGGATGGTGGGGCGATAGCTTTCTTTGTACTCATTAAAAGAATAATGTTTCGCTCGTCTCGGTCGGAAGAGGCTACAATATCACGCTAGCTACGTATTTGCAGAACCAGTGTTTTTCTCGGGAAAAAGACGTGCTATTATAGTCAAATAGAGAAATATTCTATTCGTTTCGTCTACGGTCAGCTGAAGCAGGCTCGATCGTTCTTCCCGGAATCATTCAGTTGGAAATTTTCGCACCCTCACGATCGCTCGAGAAAATTCTCTTGGTCATCACTTGAAATTACGATATGGAAAATGAGCGCATCTCCAAAAAGAAAAATGAAATGGATACTATTTGTCAAAGAAATAAAGTGAGATCCCGCAGCAGCAATTCCCGAATAATGAAATGACCTTTTCGGAGTACTCGTGAGAAAAACAAAATCAAGAGGCAGACGCCAAAATGCAATTGAGTAGAGTTTTTCTCTCCTAAACCGATTCCTCAGTCGCTCATGCCTCTACATATTCTAGGCAAAATGTCTTTTTTGCTTCCCACTAGCGACTCGTCGGAGAGAGTTCGCTTAAACTAAAGATTCAACATTTGAGACTTTTTCCAAGGAACGAAATATTGGGTTTTCTTTCTTTGCCTGCCTGAAACTCATAAAGTGTGATCAAGGTGTGGGCTTAGCGAGACTCCCTTTCTCGCAGGATACTTTACAACTATGAAATCTGTCAATTCCTAAGAGTATGCAAGTCTAATGCCGGCAGTAAAGGTGCGTGCAGGCTTCAAAGTGGCCTAAGGCCAGCACGACATCATTGCATGTGGGCAAGGGAATAAGATAATCAAGAGGAGAAAAAGGCCCGGGATTCGCCTGTAAAGCGCTTCGAATTGAGAAACCGGCAAAGGTCGCCCCCAAAAGCTGTTGTGATATTATAAAAACATAGAGAGATGAGAGGAACATCTTCGAAGGCCTCAATTCTAATTGCGGACTGATACTGTAGAGATTTGGGAAACTTTTCGGAAAGAGAATAAATGAAATCTAATTCGACACTCTATTCCTCAGAGGTAGTGCTCTTAAAATAATGACAATTTCACGCGCGCCCTTGAAACTTGGCGATACCGTCTATCATAAGGAGATGCATGTCCGAGCAAGAGTGCTTGGTAGATTGAAGCAATGGGTCATCCTTGAGATTGAAGGGACTCACGAAAAACTGCGGGCATTGCGTGGAGATTTGAAACTCGTTCACACGAAGATGTGAGCTAATCAGAGGAACAAAATACACTTCACAAACTGCCAAAGAATGAGAGCGATAGCCACTTTTTCCGAAGATCCAGCCGCTTCATTCTTCCGCAAGGCCCACCCTATATTTTCCGTACCCAAGGCCGAACACTTGAATGTTTGCAGATGCCTTGTCTCCCCTCAGGATGCCTCTGCCGTCAATTACTTTCAATTGCGTACTTCGACTTAAGCTGCCCCATTCAAAATTCTTGTATTGTTGATGATCCGTCGCAATCACCGCGATGTCTGCCCATTCCAGCGTCCCCTTCAAGTCTCCTGTCAGGCGATTTCCAAGTACCGAGTCATTCGAAATCAGAGGATCGTGAACCCTTACGTTCGTCATGCCTTCTCTTGCAAGATTGTCCACGATTCTATAAGTTACTGAGAGTCGGCTATCCGCGATCCCTCCTCTGAAGGCGAGCCCGAGAATCGCTATCTTGGTTTTCTCATTCGCCCCGAAATTACCTTTCAGCGACCTAGCAAGCCAAAGCGACATTGAGTCGTTTATTCTTCTGGAATCACCGATCAGGCCGGTCTTTGTGTTGCGCGCCGAATGCCTGACAAAGATCGGATAGACAGGAATGCAAGCTCCGCCGACGCCGAAACCTGGGAGGTGCAGGTTGCAGTACGGTTGTGAGTTCGCAGCTTCTCTCAACGTGAAATAATCAACGCCTAGTTCATCGCAAACTAACGCGAGTTCGTTGGCGAGAGCAATGTTCACATCTCGATAAACTCCTTCGGCGAGCTTTTCCAGCTCTGCAGCTTCGAGCGAAGGTATCCTGATGACGCCTCTCCGCGCTACCCGCCGGTAAATCTGTTCGCCTCGATTCAAGCTTGGGTCGTTTATTGCCGAAACAACGGCTGGGTAGTTCTCCTCGATATCTTTCACTGCCCTGCCAACCAGGATCCTCTCCGGGCTGTAAATGAGATCAAAATCCAAGCCAGCTTTGAGGTTATCCTGGCTTTCCCTCTCTAAGACTCCGGCGACAACCTTTCTAGTGGTACCTGGAGGAACGGAAGGGCATATCACAACCGCATCCTTGCGCTTCAGCCCTTTCGCTATGGTTGAGCACGCGCTCTCAAGAGCAGAGAGATCCGCGGAGTTGTTGTTATTCTGAAGGTAAACCGGCACGCATACGAACTTCACATCAGATCGCCGTGATACCGCCACTCCATCAGTAGACAGATCGAGCTTTCCCGACCTCACGCCTTCGCGCAGGGCGCCTTCAACATCTGGGTCGGCCTCAGAGGCCTTTGACCCCTTCTTGATAGACTCTAACCTCTCACTTGAGATGTCGTATCCAATTACATTGGCTCCAGATCTCAACCATACAGCCGCGATTGAGGAGCCGACAAACCCAAGACCAAAAACTCCGATGACTTCCTGCATTGGAGCCTTCTGCTGATTTTGCACAAACGAAGATTGCCGTCGCATCGACTTTAAGTATTTTTAACCGCCCGGACCAGAAAATCACACCTCCTCTTTACTTCTCACATCTCTCAATTTCTCTTGTGATTTTCATCTTACTCTAGCGACACTCGTACAAGTTTTCTTTTTCTGCCTCGCCCAGCTCGGCCTTCCAATCCTTTTGCATGAGATATACAATGCACCTCAGTTTAATTCATCTTACTCTTCCTAGAAGAGAGAAAAAGAATCCAATGACTTAACCGCATTCGGATCCGAAACATGACACCTATTTCCACTATAGTGTTGTGAAATATCGCATGCTTTCCGTGGTATCTGAAATTAGTATCCGGTCTCCCTAATCTTCTTCTTCACTTGCGGTGACGGGAAAATCGAATTCCCGATTTTACAGAGGATTCTGGAAAAAGTCTTCGTTACATTTGAAAGGTTAGAGATGTGGAAATCCTTGCAACGCCCTCAGGAACAAAACAGTCAGCGCATGACCGTCGTTTGCTGCACAGTTGGTTTTCCTCTGTGCCTTGAAAGTGCACTTTTAGAGATCTTTGACGATGACACTAGACAGGCTCTCAAACTAGCACTTCTTCCCCACGAGGCTCCTCGCATCTCGTCAATAAGAGAGCTCGCCTCAATGTACGAGAGATTCAGTGAGGCGTTTGGCTCAAAATTGGGTGCGAGAGCGCTGCACGTGCTCAGCCTCTGGTCGACCGGAAAGATGGAATCCCTGCCGTGCCAGTCATGTCCGGTCTATCAAAGGCAGATGTCGATGAGGTAGGAACGCAGGCGACATTTTAACCTACAATTGGTGAGAAATTTCGTAATGGAAGAATGCGGAGAGAAAGAGCTCACACCCTCTCTTTAGAAAAGTTTCAGGATTGCAAATTTGCGGAGTTTATGCAAACAGAGAAATAGCGCCAGTAATTTGGCTAAATCAAAACACGCAGTGAAATGAGCCAATCAGATTTCGACAGGGAAATTTTGGAACGCTTGGGATACTGTATCGACTCTGCCCTTGGGTTTTTCGGAACCAATGTGAAGAAGGCTGTCTACTGGGACTTTGAAACTGAATATGGCATGTCCAAGGACAAGATCCCTCTTCATATCTCGGAATTTGTGAGCCTACTCAGGGGGATGTTCGGGCCTCAGGCTTCTCTCCTCGTTGAGCGCAAGATAATGAGGGAGATAATTTCAGAGTTCCAACTATCGCCGAAGAATTACCCCACCATAGATCTTCCCCGCCTCGTGAATGAATTGCTGAATTTGAACAATGATATTCCTGACCGGGCAGAAACAAAGTAATCGCTTTGAAGCGAATTAAGTTGATGTAAAAGAAAACCCCAGCAACTCGGCAAATGAAGCGCTGATACTGCCGAATGATCCACGCGTTTTGATTTGCTTTTCTCTGTGTAAAGATAGGTATGCAAAACAACCACTCAAGATTGGAAAGCGCTACATATCGGCCTTCGATACGTCTTCCCAGATGCTTATCCTGAATCCCTTAACCAATTATAGAGATTCGCGCCCATTTTCTGATACGAAGCACTGAACCCATGGCATACACTGGCAACAATCTCTTCGAGCAGGATGAGGAAGACAAGGTAGGAAACAAGATTCGGCAACTGCGGGGCTTCGTTTGCTGCTACCGATGCGGTGAGCTTACCAGATCATGGGTGCTTGAAGGTAAAAAATTCCGCTGCTCCCCGGATTGCAATATTTCTTCAAAGGCTAAGCGAGGATACGGAAGAGAGTGGTAGGAGAAGGCCGCCTCTTTTCCAAAGTCTCCCGGGGGTCCAATAGCTTACCTCTCTTCAGCCCCAAAGCGCGATTTCAAAAGAAATATCTTCCGCTACTCCCGCCTCGACCTATGAGGTATCCTATGATGAGCCCCACGACCACCCCGCCGAGATGAGCAAACAGGTCCACCTGGCTGCCAATGCTGCTGTAAATGAAGATGAACACGAACCATACGAGCAGTGAAGGGTTGACTCTCCTGTTCCTTGCGTAATCTGCAGTGACCGCTCCACCAATTAATCCGAAGATTCCTCCCGAAGCGCCAAAGCTGATCAGCGCCGGACCGTAGAGGAGAGAGAGTACATTCCCTGCAACCCCTGTAATAATAAAGGTCAGGTAATACTGCCTCCTCGTGTACGTATTGGCGAACAGGCGATCGAGGAAGAGCACAGCAATCGCGTTGAACAGCACATCCAAAGCTCCGAGCGAATTAGGGTAGACAACTACCATCGATGTGAAAATTGGGACGATCCAGCCCTGTAGAACAAAGTAGTTGAATTGGACGAGATAGTCAGTCAGCGACGTCGGGGGAAGGTTCGGGAAGAGCGAAAATGGAACGAACGAGAATACGTAACCGAGCACAATCCCGAGGACGATAGCAATTGTCAGATTCCTGCCGGCCTCGGAGAAGTAAGAGAGAAACGAGGATCGCATTCTGCCACCCCCACCTCTCGAGGCGCGGCTGTAACCTCCACCCGATGAGCTCCAGTATCCTCCGGAGCTAGCGCCGGAAGGAACGACCCGTCGAACCGGACTGCTTCTACAAAGGTGATTTTCAGGCAGCCTGTGTTCGTTGCAAAAGTCTTGCCCGCAGTAATTGCAGCGGAAGTAGTACGCATCCTGGCCGACAAGTGGCTTTGAGCAAAAAGAGCACCTCTTCGCATTTGCAGGGAAGGGCTGTGGATTCGTAATCTTGGCGCCGCAGTTCGGGCAGAAGACGGAATCGGCCCGCACTTCTTCGCCGCAATTCTGGCAAATGATTGAACTCAAGAAGGAGAGGTTCGCGATTCCAGTTGCGTACGTTCTGCTATTATAGTAATACGGATAGGGCGAGAGAGGTAGAGGAAGAGGCTTCTCTCATGCTCTCTGTAAGCGATTTGATATCAGTACCGTTGCTTCGGCAATTAGATCGCGCATTGTTGGTACATTTGACTAGAAAATGAGAAGAAAATCAAATGTTCACTTTTCGGCCTGGACTGAAAGGCCCTCGACGTTGATTAAGAAATCCTTAATCTCCGAGTGTTTCTTACTAATGGGCTGAAAGATTGCGTCTTGCCAGCAGGGAGCTCGCTCGTCCTTCGTCCCTTGTATAGATGAACCGAAGTTGAGTACGTTTGCAAGGGTGGGTGGGCTCCCTCGTAAAAGAGAACAGAACTACCAGTGACGCTCGTGGCGTAAAACAATATTTCCAAGAGAAATGCATTCACTGAAACCGAGATGATGTATGCTTGCTCGGTAGATCTGCTTGCCAATTTGCAACCTTAAAGAAAGGCAATAGGGTGCAGAAAGCGAGAAGGGGCAAGCCGTCCCAAAAAAGCAACGAGCGCTAAATCGAAGCGCTCTGGCCGTAGTGTTGCACGTCCTCGCGGTATCCCCCGTGACCGCCGCCGTATTTTCTGTAATCTTCGATGAGTTCGATCGACTTTACCCACTTCACCATCTTGTACCCCATCTGGGTCTCAACACGAAGACGTAGCGGCGCCCCGTGCACTATGGGAAGCGGCATTTCATTCATCTCGAATGCGAGTATAGTCTGCGGATGGTTTGCGAGCTCCATGTCAATTATTTCGTAGTAATTCTTTGAAGGATCTCCGTGGCCGTACTCATCTTTCTCTCCCGTGCCAATCGAATTGAACACAAGATATCTTGCATTGGGAAGTGGCTTGCACCTTTTCAAGATCTCGCTCACGCGCACCCCTCCCCACTCTCCTATCGAGGTCCAGCCCTGGATGCACTGGTGCTCCGTGGTCTGCTGCTGTTTCGGCATCGCCTTCAAGTCCTCGAGGGAAAGCTCGAGTGGGTTCTGAACAAGGCCGTACACCTTCAGTTTGTAGTTTTCAAAATCATTTTTGAGGAGCTTGGAGTATTCTTCGTTCTCTGGAGGTCGTCCGTTGACTCTGAAGTAAGTAGTCCACGAAGACTTCGAGAAGGTCTGCTTTGACTTGGCTCTCTGGAGGATGAACTTTCTCACCGGCTCTACCAAGAACCCTAGCGCTTCCTGGAAAGCCGAGGGGTTGCGCAGAGAGCCTGCCGTCGCAATGTAGTTCACCGCTATCACTATGATGCAGTAAGCGGCAAAGAACGACGCGGCAGTTGCGATTGGAATTGTTCCTCCGCCATAAATTATGTTCGCCATATTGTCAGGAAATCTGTCGTATAACACGAGTGCGATGTGGACGATTATGAAGAGCACTACAAGCACCATGAGAATGAAGTGAAAGCTCCTTGCTCGCTGCCTTCCCCCGAAAACACGCGGGTATCTCGGAAATCTCGCCGCGAAGGCTGGCGACATAGCTGCCCCTGTCAGTATGAGAAGTGGACCGATGATGAAGACCACGCCTGCGTAGGCGAGCTGCTGGGCAGGATCGAAGGGATGTCCCGGAGGAGGCAGTTTCCCGCTCGCAAAGATAAGCATCGTATTGATCGCTTCGGGAAACACCGCCGTCGAAGTTGGTATCAGCGTCTGCCAGACGCCCGTCACAAAGAGCAGGGCGTAGTATACGATGCCATTCAAAACCCAGAAGATGATCGAGAAAAAGTGCCAATGCCTTCCGAGCCCCAGATTTGAGTGTCCGGGCAGAGCTACGAATGAGTTGAAAGATTCTTCCTCGTCCGTCGAAGTGAACAATCTATCCCTCGGCATTTCCTTCTTCGTGAACTTGATCCACTGCTTCCCGTCAACCGAATTGTCGTTGATGTACAGTTTAGGGTGAGCGCTGAGTATCTCTATTCCGCTGCGGATGATCAGAATTATGAAAATTACATTGATTAGGTGTGCGGCTCGCAGCCATACTGGGAAGTCGATCAAGTTCTTTTGTGGCACCTATAGAAGGAGGCTGTTACGTTGATTGAAAGCGCGGGATCTCTCTTTAGCATTCAAGCGCGAATCAAATCATCGAACTTTCGGATTACGATCGCGAAAAGATGAAGCCAACTCTGAAAGATAAGGCAAGCCTCACAAGAATCTAGGTCTAGTTTCTTTATTGGATAAGGCATGCCGCATCACCGAGACTCCCGCCAAGTGAGCAGCTTACCGGAGCGCCTAATCAATCCATCGAGTGAGTCTTCGGCGCTTTCAAATCCTTGTTTCCAACGCTTCCACCAAGTTCACAACCAACCGCTCTTGCAAAACAATCGGGCAAAAAAAAGAGGAAAATCAGAGAACTGAGTAGGGAAGTCACCGCTTAGAGGGCGCCAATTTTTCTTTCGTTACAGAGGAAAGGATGACAACGCTTTATCGAAAAATTTGTTGTAATGACCGTCTATGGTGCAGGAGCCTGTACTCACTAGGCGGTAGTATTTGCGAACCACCGTCGAGGAGGAAACAACAGTTTGGGATCATATCCAACCCCTCATCTGCTTCTCCCTCTTCGTCCTCTGACCAAATTGTCGGTCAATGCCTTCAGCGGCAGCTAGAGCTCACTCTTGATAGGTGAGAGGAAGGCGAAAGAATCAAGCAGGATTATCTCGGTACCCGCTTCATACTAAAGATGGGCCTAGCGTTCCTCATAATCTAGTGTGCAATAGGGGTAATCTACCACTTTGACCTGAACAGGTACGCGCCGTACGTCTTTGCAGCGAGCACGGAACCACGAGTATCGTGGCCTTGAATGAATTATTCAGCCCGGAGAAGTTCTGAAAAGATAGGTCATTGTCTGCTTCAGGGTTACAATTGTACAGTAGAGGCATTATTCTTCAGCGCCAATTTGGAATCAACAAACCCATCCCCCTGGGATGAACGAAACTCAAGTGCCTGTTGAAAATTGTACAGGTTAGTTATTAAAGACGAATAAGGATTACTCTTGCACTATGGAAGTCTTGATGCCCTGGAACAGAGGATGCCTGATCTCTCTGCCGGCATACAGGAGTTCAGGCATGTCACCGACAATCATAATGAGGTCGAACTATACTGCCAATTATCAACTGAAGTGAACTTGGCCGCCAATTCTTTCTCCAGATTCGGTGAATTTTAGGAATTCGCCTCGTCACCTCGGAAGGACAGACCGATCTTTTCTTTACGGGCTGACCTTGATGTGCTATTTGTAATCCACAGCGAACCGGCAGTCGTGACGATATTAGTTAGAATGATCACGTAAGTTACCAAATTCAAGAATATGGCTCCAAGAGGCAGGCCATCGTTCACTGCGATAATGGCAAGAGTTGCGGGAGTCAGCCCTTGAGCGCATAGGAGAACGATTTTACTTCGGTCTTTCGCGATTTCAGATTTCAGAGTAGATACGCTCGCTGCAAAAGTTCGAAAGACCAGTAAGAGACCAAGTAGAAGAAAACCAATTACAAAATTCTCAATGATCTGCGAAAAATTGACTACGAATATCAGTCCGAGGAACACGAAGAACAGCGTCTCCAAGAGAAAGGATATCTCGCCTTGGAAAACACCGAGTTGTTTTTGAAGTGGGTCCATTTCCAGCGGCCGTGTCTTGAAAAGACTGTTCAGAATTTTGTAACTTCCCAAAAGGACTCCAAAGACGAGTATTGAGAGTATCCCGCTTCCGCCTAGTGTGGAGCTAATCGCATAAGTTGCGAAAACCAAACCCATCGTGAACACGTATGTGTATCTGTACTCTTTCAAGTGGTTGAGGATAATTATCCAGACAAAGGACAGAACTGCTCCGCTAACTATTCCCACGGAAAACTTGGACGCAATTATGGTGAGAGCGCCTTCGACGCTCGCGGTTCCTGTCTGATAGCTTCCGATGAAAGCTGTGAACAATACCACAGAGAAAATCGAGTTCAACACTGACTCGACCGTGATGAAAGTGACGGTGTTCTCTCCCAGGTTCAGCCCACGGGAAAGAGGAATGACAACCGCCGCGGTAGTCTCTCCGCCAACCATGGAACCAAAGATAAGTGCCTGAATGAGT
Organism: Nitrososphaerota archaeon; assembly: GCA_021325255.1. Next base: position 13,083 of record JAJPHP010000026.1, read on the forward strand.
TCCCAATGGAAAAGGAAGCTCGTAACAAATCCTATCGCGAAGGTACTAGGGATTACGTAGAGGGTCACCTGTACGAGAATCCTTCCGCTACCACTAAGGACCGTTCTGATTTGCGTGTCCATTCCGCTGTAGAAGATTACCATTATGAGCGTAAGCGTGGCGATTATCCCGAGCACTGGTTCAAGCTGTTGACCGGGGAAAACTCCGAGAATGGGACCAAGTAATATTCCGACAAAGATTAGAAAAAGAAACGACGGGATTCCCGTGCGCTTGAAGAATAATTCTCCACCGAAACCGAGGATTATTATTCCCGATACGAGTCCAAACACGACATAGTCGGGTTGTGCCATTTCCTTTGGCGCAAGGTGAGCGCTGGTTCGGTGGTAATTAAGCAATTCTCATTTACGGGTCTTCGTCCAGCGAGTAGCAATTAATTACGCCTCGTCTAGGCCGGACTTGAGGGAAAGGCTGACCATTTCAATCGTATTTGTCAAAACGGGATGAAGATGCGCAAGATAGAGTGTCGCTGAAGTAAGTACTTCCCGTGTTCTTTGAGCGCAACACTTCCCGTGACAGAATGAGACGTACCTGACGCGTCCGGGTAGCCCTTGTACTAAGAGATAACTACGTTGTGGGCGATGCTACAAGCCTGAAAAGTTCTTCCTTTGTAGATTTCAAAACTATCCTGTCACCTATTGATTGAATCTGCTGTGGATCGAGTGGAAAGCGGCCGTCCACCAGGTGACTCTTCACGTTAAAGTCACGCTTGATGTCACCTTCTAGGTCAAGTTCCAGGGAAGTGACCTGCCAAGAAGTCGTATCTACCACAATTTCCTTGACTTTTCCTAGCTTCCACCCACCGGCCCCAATTACTTCCTTATCCAAGATGTCCTTTGAATTCAACAGCCAATACGCAGCCTCCGAAATTTGGTTAAGGGGAACACTGTCGCACACTCCTAAAATTGTGAAGGAAAATTCCTCTAGGAATCTTTGGTCTTAGACTCCACAGTCTTCACCTGTAGCAACTTTGCGATATGAAGAATCGATCTCTCTTCAAGCAGATCTCTGTTTACAGGTTTTGAGCTCTTAAATTGTCCTAAAGGCTCGTTCTCGTCGCCCTTCTTCTAGGTGGGGTCCAATCCTCCTGTGGGCTGGCACCTAGTCAACTAGCCGACAATGGATTGTCCGAAGTGGAAGTCTATTGACATCTTCAAATGTTTGACCTGCTATACTTTCGATTATTGTGAGATGACCCAGTACGATACAACACAGAACATGGTCGGGAACAAATCCCACAAGAGTACGACAAGCAAGACGATTGCCTAATAAGCAAATTATTGCGGTGCAAGATAGACAGAAGCCAGACTTGCCATCCGCCATGTACCGTGCCGCGTACGTTGTAAGTGACGAGAAGATCGCAATGCTCCTCGTTGACCCCATGCGGAGGACTATTCTCAACCTTCTAGCAGATGGAGAATACACGCAGTCTCAGATGGCAGAGATCGTTGGACTGACGAACGCTTCGGTCGGACACCATATTCGAATTCTTTCAGAAGCTAATTTGATCAAAGTCGTGAGGAGAGAAGAAGAGATCCACGGAATAATGCAGAACTTTTACCGATCAGTTGCGCTTTGCATTGTCGTGGATATTGAGCGCATGTCGAAATCAGTCTCCAAATACTTTTTCCCGATAAACATTGAAAGATTGAGGGGAGCCGTCGCCGCCTTGACTAGCGAGAATGTAGTGGATACGAGAACTAAGATGAATACAAAGAGGTCGGAGGAGATCGCGGAGAACTTGGCCATTTCAATAGCGAGGCAGGCAAGGAGATTGGGAAATCAGAAAACTCGCCTCGATAGAGAATCGATTACAATCGAAATCTATCGGAGGGCCCTGAAGGAGACAATTCCATCGTTAGAGCGTGCGCTGGTCTCCGCAAAGTGAGTCGCTCGCGTAGGCGATGACGTTTCTCAACTTGTTATCTTGATTGACTAGGTATCGCCTGGTGGATGTTTTCGTCACCACTCGGCCATACAACGAAGGCTATCGCAGACAAACACGGGATGCCGGCTATAACTACGGCGTAAATGATAGAGGCCGTGAGAGCATCGGAGAATATTGGAGGGTCTACGAGATCTCCAAAGTAAAAAAGATCTAATCCTACTGCCGCAAGCACTACCAAGAATAATGCAAAAAGATTCTGGATCCAGCGCGGTACGTTCCTGCCTGTGCCACTTTTCATGTTAAGTCTCTCCAACCTCCCAATTCTTATTGCAAGACTAATAGCAAATCAATTTTTTTCTAAATCCAAATTTTTTGCCTAGTTTGTCATTCTTGTACGGTTGGACCATCGTACAGATTCAATACTTCATTCATACTCTCGAACCTTTGAAGGAACACCAAGCCTTTTGGCGTAATTCTATAGTGAGCGACTAATTCCTGATCGTCGGTAAAACGAGTAACGAGCCCATTCCGCATCAGGAAGGAAAGGTAGTCTTGGAGTTGGGCAAAGCTTAGGTTTGCCCTGTGCATGATGTGTGTCTTTTTCACGTCTCTCCTCGTTATCTTTAGAATCGCGGCGATTATTGAGATGCTGTATCTGTGTCGGCGGCGAGAGTGGTGAAGACTCCGAAGAATGTTTTGGTCAGGTTCATTGTGAGAGTTTTCCCGCTGTCCAACATCAGACACCGCATTTCTCCAGGAGGACACTCCCGAGAGAAAATTTCCTGTCATATGAGTGACTCGCACCGCCGAGGGATTCTCTGTATCCAATGTCTGTTGCCTTGTTTCAGCATGAATGCACAATTCTCACTCGACTTCTCTTTCTTGTTGCGCGTGATGCTCACGATCAGCCTCCCCGTTGCCATCCGATAACGCAGTTCTTTCGCGAAGATGAAGTGACATAACGTTATGATAAATCTTACTAACCAATAACGCAGTCTCTATTCGTTAGTACAAGATCCATTTAGGTATCCCTGACGACTTGATTTCATTAATTCTCTTAGAGGGAATCAGTATGCGTCGTCTGAGAAAAAATCGAAACTGCTAGAAATACGCTCCTAGTCAGGAGATAGGCTTTGGCGCCCCCTCTGCGCGTGGAGATAAGAATCTAGCCCCTCTTTTACAGGTGTGCCTTACAAGACTATTTCTGTTTGCAGTTTGTACTAGCCTAGGACACTAGAGTTTCGACCGAATTGGCAAAACTTACATCCGGGTTTATTCTGCGCCGATGATAAGGCTTATCTAAGCGTTATGATATGTCAAATCAATGCTAGTATATGTATCAGAGAAGCTAGCTCTGTAATTTGAAAATATAGCAAAGAAAAAGACAGATTGAAGGGTGAGCAATAATTGGCTGTCGATTATCTTCCTACAATTTTGATAATCATTTTCGTAGTCGCTATTTCATTGGTACTCTTCTACGGGTCGAGAAGAATCGCTGCTCTGACGAAAGCTCACCATGTGATCCAGTATCTGATAGTAAGCATCATCAGAGGACCAGTGGTTGTAGCAATTCTGTCTTATGGATTTGTAGCGGCAGTAGAATCAGCCATTGACCTAAACGCCGACTATGTTCCTTCCTTCTTCCACCCAGAAAGCTTGCTCCTTATAGTCCAGCTCATCATTCTCGCGGTTTCGGTGCGGACTGCAGGCGTAGTCATCAAGCAGACTATGCCATCCCTTACAAAGGCCAGAGAAGCGGACAGAATTCTTGTCTACCTAGTCTATACACTGGGCCTCGTTACCCTCGCGTATATCGTACTAACCTCTCCAATAAGTCCTGGAGTTGCAGCGAATGTCTGGGCAGTAGTCAACTTCCTGACTGGCGTCTTCATGACGTATCTTGGTGTGTATGTAGTAAACGTCGTCTTCAAACATTACTCCCAAGCAATCGAAGGCAAAGAGTCGAGACTTCGGACAACCATTACCTTCGTAAGAAGACTGATCTTGTCATTGGTCGCACTGATAGGGGTGGCAGCTGCTACATTTACAAGCTTCCCAGCAGCGGGAGGCCTCATCGCCTCCTTGTTCATAGCGGCGGGATTTGCATCCATCGTGATAGGATTAGCCGCCCAAGCAAGCTTGTCCAATCTCGTAGCGGGCATGGTGATTTCAACCTCTCAGCCATTTAAGATAGGAGAGGCTGTCTTGTTTTCAAATGAGTGGTGCTGGGTCGAGGACATTAGACTCACATTTACTGTCCTGAAGACGTGGGACAATAGAAGACTTATGGTGCCGAATCAGTTATTTCTTAACAATACTATTGTAAATTATGATGCTAATGACTCATCCAAACTCTGCATTGTGCTTGTTACAATCACCTACGAGTCTGATATGGACAGAGCAATTGAGATACTCAAAGATGTTGCAAGACGCCATCCGGACTTTCTGCCCGTGGGAAATCTTCCTGTTGTCCACGTAATGGATTTTACAGAATCCGGAATCAACCTCAGACTCCTCAGTCGGGCGAAGGATCAGCCAACAAATTTCCAAATGTCAAAGGATATACTCTACGAAGTCAAGAAGCTCTTCGATTCAAACGACATACGTTTGGCATTTCCAAGGCGCCAAGTTGTCATTGATAGTCTACCTAATACTGCCGAGGGCGAATCCGCGAAGTGGATACCGGCGTCCAATCGCCTTGGGCCAAGCAAACAAGTTCGGAATTTGGCCAGGAACTCTGCCTCGGTTGGGAGCGCGGCGTTAGAGGAAAACGAGATTCCGGCAAAAAATGTACCAAAAAGCATCGTTGCTCCTACTGATGTAGACTATAGTAAGACTTCTTGAGTAATCCAAAGAAGGAGGTAAGACTCTATCTCATTTTGTCAAGAAGGCGCCCAATCAGGCTCTGCGTGAATACACAGACCCCTCCGATTAGATTCAAATTAGACTACCCAGACCTCGTCGAGAAGTATGGTACGATTTCAGATGAAGTATCAGGAGCTCATCAACTTGGAACGTTCAAGGAGGGAATAGACTACGATTTTACTCCTGGCGGAGTGACGTCAATGGTTTATCCTGCAATCAAGAGGATGAAGGAGATTCAACTTATCGATCGGGCTCAGTGGGTGTCGCTGGGACCAAGCGGGCCGGGAGAAGTTGCCATCTCTGATGAAATACTATTGCACAATGTCTGGATGAATCCCGAGACTCTGGCGCTCTATGCCAACTTCAAGGAGGGGATCTGGAATGAGATTCACGGATTGGGCAAACTTTCCTTCAAACCACGAGAGTATGAAGCCTACGTCAGTTACAACTGGAAATGCGCGCAAATTATGTTGCAAATGATGGGAGACATTGACCTCTTCTGGGTGCACGATTTCCAGCAACTGCACATTGGCAATCTCATCGGCCCTTCGGCACCCGCCATACTTCGGTGGCACATCCCATTTAACCTTGGTCAAGTTTCCGAACGCCTCCGAACCTTAATCCTCAAGAGCATCGAAGGATTTGATGCAATGATTGTCAGCACAAAGAGAGATCTACAAGGGCTCATTCACGCAGGGTATAGGGGAAAAGCCTATGCTATCTATCCTTACTTGGACATGGTAAGCTGGGGGGGAAGCGGTAGCAATAGTCAGCAGTCGTCCTCGACCATGGATAATCTGCGTTCCCGGTTGAAATTAGGGCGAAATGACATCGTGCTGTGCGTCATAGGACGCATGGATCCCGTCAAAAGTCAGGATATCGCATTGAAGGCGGTAGCGCGGTTGAGGAATTTTTTTCACCATCTAAAACTCGTCTTTGTGGGAAACGGGAGTTTCACCGGAAGCTCGCAAGGGGGCATCGGTCATCCGAAAGCTTCCCTATGGCGGTCGCATCTGGAACAAGTTACAAGAGACCTGAAAGTCGAGGACATGGTGGTCTTCGCGGGGCACTTGAGTCATAAGGAATTGGACGCAATCTACTCGCTATGCGACATTGTGCTTGTGCCATCCCGGATTGAGGGGTTCAACCTGACTGCGGTGGAAGGATGGCTGCACAAGAAACCATGCATCGTGAGCAGAGGTGCCGGAGTTTCGGAGCTGATCCATGACGAGGTAAACGGCCTTACCTTTGAACCTTCTAACGACACGGATCTTGCCGAGAAAATAGAGAAGATGCTCCAAACATCGGAAGCCGCTGTGTCGATGGGTGAAATCGGTTTCAGAACCGCCTCACTGTGCTCCGTGGACAGAACCGTTGAATCCCTCAATCAAATTTTCGAGGAAGTAATGAAAGGTTATTCGGTGCAGCATGTTCCAAATCCATAGATGGTAGAGACACGAGGTGAAAGGAGTGAAATTAAAGATTAGAGGGCCTGGCTCGACACAGTCGACAACTGAGAGTTTAGGAAGAGTTAGTCGTCCTCAATCCATCATCTGCACCTTTGGCTGTGGCGCAATTTTAGCAAACGCCCACGACCCGAGTACTCAGGGCGATGAGTGTCATTTTTGTCCAGCAAATTTGAGAGTCGGTATTGGGCAGTTGCCAAAATATTTCCGGGGCTCCGACATCTATAGTCGATATAGAGGAAGTCGCAACCCGTGCTCTAGCCGTGAATATTTTATAACCTATTGAAAACAGGAAATGGGATTAGAAACCGATTGCCCTGCAGGTGGATTAGGGCACACGAAAAATGTAAAAACTCTACATTTTTGAGTTTGCATTATTCCGAACTGAGACATGCTACCTTGACTCGAAGCGAGGATGCAAAACCGAAGTGCACATAACACTGAATTGACAGAAAAGGACGCAACAATAACAACAACAAAGCGGATTGCAGGGCTCAACCGCCTACTCAATCGAAGCTATCTCACAAAGTGGGTGATCATAGGGCTCCTGATTGGCCTCGTGGCCGGCTTCGGTGCAACTGCATTTTACTATATGATTCAAGGCGTCACGAACTACCTCTTAGGAGGGATCACCGGGTTCTATCCGCCAAATCCGGCAGGGGAACCTGGAGCTCCTCTGACGATAAATCCCAAGTACTTGCTCATTCCAATCTCTACTGCAATTGGAGGTCTGGCCGCGGGGCTAATCATTTACAGGTTCGCGCCAGAAGCCGAGGGTCACGGCACCGACGCGGCTATTGACGCGTTCCACAATAAGGGAGGGTACATCAGGCGTCGGATTCCAATCGTGAAGACAATCGCATCGGCGTTCACCATTGGCTCAGGCGGTAGTGCCGGGAGGGAGGGTCCAACTGCACAGATTGCTGCGGGTTTTGGTTCTCTAATCGGAGGAATGTTCAACCTCTCCGCTAAAGACAGACGAATTGCCCTCGCGTCAGGAATCGGCGCCGGAATTGGTTCGATCTTCAAATCCCCCTTCGGCGGCGCAATTTTAAGCGCGGAGATACTTTACAGCGGGCCCGATATCGAAGCCGAAGCGCTGATTCCCTCCTTCATAGCCTCGCCAATAGGCTACGTGATATTTGGATCATTCACTGGCTTTACTCCAGTTTTTGGTTATACCGTTCACTACTCCTTTACCCAACCGCTCAATCTCTTCATCTACGCTCTGCTCGGGGTGGTTTGTGCAGGCGTCGGTCGTCTTTACGTTTACTCATTCTACTCGATTAGGCGTTTCTTTGAACGCCTAAAGATTACGAACTATGTAAAACCTATGATTGGAGGCGCAGTAGCCGGCGCAATAGGAATTTTCTTTCCTCAGGTAGTTGGTCTGGGATACGGTTTCCTTCAATTTCTAATCGATGGCAACTTCAATCTCATTACTACCAACTACTTTACGATCCCGTTGTTTGTTACCCTTGTCCTAATTGTCCTCCTCAAAATTTTTGCTACATCAATCACGGTCGGGTCTGGCGGGAGTGGAGGAGTCTTTGCACCATCCCTCGTCATCGGCGGGTTTGTTGGATCGGTTGTGTGGATATTTGTGAATCAAATGTTTCCAGGTCTCATTCCGTCATCTGCTCCGCTCGTTGTAATAGGGATGATGGCGCTGTTTGCTGGAGTGGGGAGGGTTCCAATCGCTGTGATCCTGATGGTCAGCGAGATGACTGGAACTCTTGAGCTGCTGGTTCCCTCTATGGTCGCAGTAGTGATTTCCTACTACCTCACCGGACCAAGACACAGTATCTACCGGAGTCAGGTACTTTCAAGAGCCGATTCCCCTGCGCACAGGGGAGAGTACAATATCCCAATAATGTCGAAACTGAAAGTTGTAGACGCGGCAAACCCCAACGTAAAAACTCTAAAGCCCGACGACACAGCAGACGACGCATTCCGCTTAATGAGCGGAGGCAATTTCAGGGGTGTCCCCGTCGTCTCCGACGACAGGAAGGTACTTGGCATCGTGACCATGAGCGACGTGTTCCGGGTTGGGGGAGAAAAGATGAAGTCAACGCAGGTCAAGGAGATCATGACCGGGAACGTCATAACTGCAAGCCCTGACGAAAATTTGTTGTCCGCGTTGAACAAGATGACAACGCACGGCATTGGTAGGCTGCCGGTGGTCTCTCCGAAGAGTGGAGAGCTCGTCGCTATACTGACCCGGTCGGATCTTTTTACTCTCTATAGTAAGAAAATAAGCGAAAATTCTGCCGAGATTGTATAATCAGAAGGGCAGTGCAAAACACTTGCGTAGGATGAAAGGACAAGTCAAGTGAGCTTGGCTGAACTTTCGATATCTCTCTTGTTTGGGCTCGTTTGACTTTGCACTATGCTGCATCCCTTCGCTGCTCTCCCATCAGCAAGGAGTATTGCAAAGAAGAGTACTGGTATTTCCAGTGCCGCAATTATGGGCTGGTAATTTATCAGAGCCGTAAAGCGATGGAATCCCAACGCCCAAAGCTATCGCGCGATTCCTCGCTCCTCTAGCATTCATCATGGCAAGCCTGATTGTGTACTGGACAACGTGGCCCTACACACAGGGTATGCATTCTTAGCCATACTCGTTGGCGTTGCAGTCTTCTTTGCAACAAGGGGTAAAACAAAATTGTTCACAAATCAAGACGTAAAGCGCGGGCTCTGGATAGTCGTCTATTCCGTTGCACTTGTTGCAGTCTCATATCTCGGGAGCTACGGAGCAAACTACATCAGATTCCCTCTCGACTTTGGCGTGGTGATAATTCTCTCGGTTTTGTTCTTTTATTGGGGCATCCGAAGCGGATACGAGACAAAGGAATTGCGCCAGCTAAAGAAGCAGGAGCAAGTTGAGCTTTCTCTATGACCATTATTCAATTTCTAGAAATTGAATCATTTGAGGTGTGTACGAGGATAGAGTGCCACCTTACGCAGGAAAAGGACCGATCGTAGAGTCCAGAGAGGGTCAACTACTCTGATCTGATTGAAGTTGGAATTCATTTGGCGAAGGAGGATTGCGATCTAGCAAGCAATCTGTAAAACCGGACCTTGAGGAAATCTTGTAGTAGGAACCAGGCGAACGCGTACCCCCAAACCATTAGAGCAAGGCCCCAACCCATCGCCGGGAGCAAGATACCGTAAACTGTAATGATGGTTGCCGTCAGCTGCGTCAGTACAACGGCTAGGAGAAGGGGCTTCGCCGGTCGTATAGACCAGAACGGTCCTTTCGTTCGCGCTACGAAAAGGGCAAAATGACCCGCGACTGCGAGTTTCAGGTAAATGAACGACTGAAGGATGGCTGGGTTGAGATGCAATACCTCGAGTCCAATGTAGAGAAGAATGAACGTTGACACGACGCCTATTGCCCCGAGGAACGTCGAGACCGCCAGCAGAGAGCGCATGTCCCATCTCTCTGGCTTTTGGGAATATCTGACGTTGTCGTAGGCTATCGTCATTATCGGCATGTCGTTAAGCAGTGCCAGCAGGACGATCATCAGCGCAGTGACTGGATAGAACTGGAAAACGATTATTGAGAGCGTGACAAAGACGAGCACGCGGATAGTCTCGTTGATGCGATAAATGGCATAGTTCGTCATTCTCTGGAAAATCTTGCGACTCTCCTTCACAGCGTCAATGATGATAGAGAGGCCGGGCTTGGTTAGGACAACGTCTGCGGCGGACTTTGCGGCGTCGGTCGCGCCAGCGACCGCAATACCCGCATCGGCCTTCTTTAGAGCAGGCGCATCGTTCACGCCGTCACCGGTCATGCAGACTATGTGCCCCTTCTTCTGTAGAAGGTCGACAATGCGGTACTTGTGCTCCGGGAACACCTCCGCAAAGCCGTCCGCTCTTTCTGCAATCGGTTCAGCCTCGTTATCCGGCTTATCGAGAATGGAAGAAGCGGTGACTATATTCGTACGCAAGCCCACGAGTCTAGATACCTCTTCGGCTATGGCTGTGTGATCCCCGGTCACCATCTTGACCTCCATGCCCATGGATTGTGCGGTGGCTATGGTGTCCGCCGAGTCTTCCCTAGGAGGATCATATAGCGAGATCAGTCCAACGTATTGCCAATTTCCTTGACCTTCGGTTCTGGGTACTCCTAGAGCGCGGTATCCCCTTTTGGCGAAACTCTTGATTGATTCAATCAGATCCTGTTCGATGCCTTCTTTTTTCTGAACGAGACTCAGGATTGCTTGCGGCGCCCCCTTCGAAATTTGAAACCTCGCTCCTGAGCTGTCCTGTATCACAGCTTCCGTTCGCTTTGAAATAGGATCAAACGGCTTGAAGGAGACGACCTTGTAGCTCGCGATGAGCGGTGAAACACCCTCTGAATTCTTTGCTCTAGCTATGATTGCATCGTCAATAGGATCCTTGTCTTCCTCCCTCGAGGCAAGAGTTGCGAACAACAAGACATCCTTATCCGAATATCCATCTAGCGTCTTAACCTCGCCAACCGTGAGCTGGTTTTTCGTGATCGTGCCCGTCTTGTCGGCACATAAGATGTCTACACCTGCCATCTCTTCAATCGCCACCAGTTTGCTCACAATCGCCTCTTTCTTCGCGAGGGCTTCGGCGCCGACCGCCATTGATACGGACAAAACAGCGGGGAGCGCAGCAGGGATTGCGGCCACGATTAGCACTAGACCAAACTGGAGCAGCTCGAGGGCCCCCTGCCCGCGAAAGACCCCGACGACGGAAGTCAGCGTGACCAGGAATGCCGCAATCGCAATTAGATAATCTCCTATCTTGACTATCGCCTTCTGGAAGTGGCTCCTTGTCTCGGCTTCCTCGACCAGTTTCGTGGTTTTCCCAAAGTAGGTGTTCATTCCCGTGGTAACGACGAGGCCGTTCATCTCACCCTGGCGAACAATCGAAGAAGCGTAAGCAAGGTCAGTTTGATGCTTTTCAACTGGAAGTGACTCGCCGGTGAGAGCCGACTCGTCGATAAGCAGATACTCGCCGTTGATCAGTCTCGCATCCGCGGGGACAATGTTTCCTAGACGCAAACGTATGATGTCTCCGGGCACAAGCTCCCTTGCTGGCAAATCGGCCCATTTCCCGTCCCGCAGTACTCTCGTCCTGAGAGCCAGCCTCTGCTTCAACAGCTCAATCGCATTGCTCGCCTTGTTCTCCTGCCAGAAGCCAACAACCGCGTTGACCGCCAGCAGCAATGAAATTATGCCCAAGTCTTCCCAGTGGTAAATTACTGCGGAGATGAAGGCCGCCGCCTCGATCATCCAAGGGATCGGACCCCAGAAGTACCGTAGGAACGCAACGATCCGAGATTGCTTCTTCTCTTGGATCTCATTGGGGCCGTATTGTTGAAGTCGCTTTGTCGCTTCAGACGAAGAAAGGCCTTCCCTTTCATTTGTCGAAAGTCGCTGGAGCAATTCAGCCACCGAGGCGTGTTTTGTATCCGAAGAGCTCAACTCTTTTCGCGCCGACCCTCTCTTTGGGTGATCAACATTTATGATGGTGGATCTTTATGATCCACTGCGTACTGGAGGGAGCTTCGATGAGTCCCGACCTGCTCCCGTTCTCCCGCCGCGCTACGACTTTTTGAGATATGCATTTTTGAGAGATAGAGCCGTATTTTTGGCGATTACTTCGCAATGGTAAACTCTTCTCCCCTTCCGGATATAGAGCTGGACAAGGAGATAGGCCTCTTCCGAAGGATTTAACCCATGCACACGATTCTCACATCTGAAATCGACCTTTTTCACTCGATTTTTTTGAAATGCTACGAAATCATCTACGGAATAGTTACTTTGGAGAAAAACAGGTATTCCAGATGTGTCTCCACTCAGGTGATGCATTCTCCTGGAGGTAAGTCAGGTTCGCGTTCGAATACTGAAAACGGAACTTCTGCCGCCGTGGAGTTTGATGCGGATATGGATCAGTTCTTGGTTAGGAAATAGTGTAGTCAAACCGTGAAAGTGCAAAATCTACCCGAAAAGCTCTTCCTTCTCCAATAAGACTCTCCGCAGGCTCTCCTTTCTGGGCTCTTTCTCAACATTGAGAATCGTATACTTGCCTTAAGTGCGTTGCCAAGGGAGTCTAACCATGTCTTTTGATTGAGCCGTACACAAGAGGCTACCGGTAAGGTGGGCGGCCGATATGCACTGCGAATGATATTCGCATTGCTTGTTATGTCATCCTTCAATGTCTTATTCCTAGTCGCTCGCTGCGGGCTCAGCAGTCTTCTGTTCGCAGACTTCCTCCTTGGGGCTTTGCTGATGCTAGTCTTGTACGCCCTTGGTCAAACTCTAGACAAGCGACTGATTTTCTGGAGCTTTCGATTTTACAAATGGCTGGTGAGAACTGGATTGGTCGAAGAGGTGTACTATAAATAGTCTTACAAAGGAGCACGAAAGGAATTTCGAAACTCACAATTATAGTTTAAACAGCACGCTCCATGGCCAGCTAGGACATCTCAGAGCGGATTTTAGTAGGCTCCCTTCACTTAACTTAACATTCTTTCCAGCGTGTATAAAGATCAAAAAAAGTGCGTTGATTGATAAAGAAGCTCCTCGAGTTTTGCGGAAAAAGGAGAGTTCAGGGGAGCAAATCTAATTACTCTGGAATTGACCTAATCTGTGATCGAATGGACCCAAACACTCTAAGCAAACGCGTTGGACAGCGAGGTTATGCGGCTCTCGTTGAGAGTATTTTCAATGAAGACAAACGAATAAGATTCGTCGCGGTATACGGCGGGCGAGATCTGCTTGCTGGTGGAATGAAGCCCGGGTTGCCCTCGTACGACCCTGAGGAAGTAGCAAGGGAAGTGGATCTGGAACTTGCAAGAATAGCCAAATCCGCAGAGTCTTCGGAGCGGTGGTTTGGCAAGTTAAATGGAGTCGTGATGAGTTACAAAAATATCAACCTGGGCCTTTTCAGGTTCGAAGACATGACCAAATTTCTTGTTGTAAGTAGTGAGCCCGACTACAACCTCCTGTCTCTCGTAGCGAAATTGCCTGTGTTGTTGTCCGACCAAGTTATATGAACAATAGCTGGCGACAATTTATCTTGCCCAAAGTGATTGATTATGCTTATTCCCGAGTTTTTCATCAACAACACAAGCTCAATGCCTAGGATCTGAAAGATGGTTTTCCCTTCGTTCCAGAGTCCAAATTTCACATAGCAAGAGAGGGCAATCCAAAACAATGGCCAACAACCCAAAAACCTCGGCGGAGGAAAGGAAGAGGGCTGATCTCTCGGGGCCTGGAATCGGTAGCTACGGGGAGCTTGAACGAATTCTGCCAGAAGATTATCTTCCTCTTCTTGACCCTAAAGACACACAAAAGGCTGTTTTCTTGGCAAAGAGCTACGTTGAAGAAAATCTCTGCAAGGAGCTTGGCTTGATGATGGTTCAAGTGCCACTGATAGTTGATGTCGAAAGTGGAATTAACGACATGCTTGACCGCGACGGTTCGAGAACTCCAGTTGAGTTTCATATCAAAAATGACTTTGATAGACATCCGATCGACGCCCAGGTGGTTCAAGCTGCAACAAAGTGGAAGAGAGTTGCCCTAAAGCAATTCGGAATGGGAATAGGAGAAGGTATTTGTACAGATATGCGAGCGGTGAGAAAGGATTACTTTCTGGATCACGATCACAGTGCGTATGTCGATCAATGGGATTGGGAGCTCGCAATTTCGCAAGCGATGCGTAATCTCGATTTTCTAAAGAAGACAGTGCGAAAGATATGGAAAGTCCTGAAAGGAGCCGAAGCGCACGTCCAGAAATCATTTCCCCAGTTACGAACTTCAAAATATCCCGATCTTCCTGAAGAGATCAAGTTCATTCATGCGGAGGATATACTGGACGGTTATCCTGATTTGCCAAGGAAGGAACGAGAAAGCGCGATCTTACAAAAACATCCTGCAGTCTTCATTATCGGAATTGGCTGGACTCTTAAGGATGGATATCCTCATGAGATGCGAGCAGCTGACTATGACGACTGGGTCACCGAAACTACTTCAGATGACGGTAGGCCCATGCACGGCCTCAACGGAGACATCTTGGTCTGGAACCCTGTAACACAGCGGAGACACGAGCTAACATCTATGGGAATTCGTGTGAACGCAGAATCGCTAAGGAAGCAGTTGGAGATTTCTCATCAGCTGCAGTGGCTCAAGCTACCATACCACCGCGCAATCATGAACAATGAACTTCCCTTGAGCATAGGGGGCGGAATAGGGCAGTCGAGAACATTCATGCTACTTTTGAAAAAGGCTGCACTTGGAGAAGTGAGCATAAGCGTATGGCCTGAAATTTTGAGGGTGATGTGTCAAAAGAAAAACATTCATCTCCTTGAGTAATAGTCAAATCCAAACCTCATCGTCGTTTTCTGAAAATCCACTCAATCAGAAAAATCGGAAATAAGTTCTTGTTCACCGTGAACTATAACATGGCTTCGTTCTCAAGTTAGGTGCGTGGCTCTGCTTTTTGTATTGCGCCCTACTCATCTGAAATCTCCCGTCTCCACAGATTCTGATTCCTCGGGATCGAATTCCCATATGCGTGAGCGTGCCCCCTTTGTTCCAAGCGGGTGCCCTCTCGGCTGCACATGATACAACTCTAGGATCTGGATAGCCGTTGTTTTTCGCCGCAAGGGAATCATAAACCAGAATCCCGAACGAGACGAGAGTACTTTTTTGGGTCGATTACCCGGAAAAATGCTATTGGCTCTACTCTATGCTAGGAGAAGCGGACTAGACAATTATCAGGATCTCTCCATTGGCCCAACTTGCCGAGACCTCGCGCTTCCGTCTTTGTTCTTGTGACTTTCCGCGCAGAGAATGCAATCCGCGGAAAAGGTTTATCTCTTTGAGATTTAGTTCTTGGAAATTTGAGATCTAGCCCGTGATATTCTCCGCTAAATTTAAATAAAATCATATGCGGGGTTACTGTATCCAGGTTAGTATCTGTTAATTAGACACACAAAGAGGTTCGAAACAAGAAAAATGAGTCAAGTTCCCGCAATGACACAAAACGGAACACCCGTTCTGATTCTGAAGGAAGGTACAAGTCAAAACAAAGGTAGAGATGCTCAGCGCAACAACATCTTCGCTGCCAAGTTGATCGCGGAGATTGTCAAGAGTTCTCTCGGTCCGCGAGGCATGGACAAGATGCTTGTTGACTCGCTCGGAGATGTGACAATCACAAACGACGGAGCAACTATGCTCAAGGAGATCGACGTCCAGCACCCGGCCGCGAAGATGATTGTCGAGATAAGCAAGACCACGGACAATGAGGTGGGCGACGGAACAACTTCCGCCGTAGTACTTGCCGGTGCTCTGCTCGAAAACGCCGAGGAGCTGATCAGGGATAACGTTCATCCAACGATCATAGTTGACGGGTATCGCAAGGCTTCAAACAAAGCTCTCAAGAGCCTTGAGGAGATTTCGATCAAAGTCCCGCCTACTGACAGAAAGTGGCTTGTCAAGATCGCGAAGACGAGCATGGCCTCAAAGTTGATTCACACCGACTCGTCAAAGCTCGCAGAGATCGCGGTTGATGCTCTTCTCTCGGTTGCAGAGAAGGTGGACGAAACAAATTACCGCGTTGACATTGACGATGTCAAGGTCGAGAAAAAGCCCGGCAGTGGAATCGCACAGACTCAGCTGATCAAAGGCATTGTCTTGGACAAAGAAGTCGTCCATGCCGGAATGCCAAAGAAGATCGAAAACGCAAAGATCGCGCTGATCAACTCGCCTCTGGAAATCGAAAAGACAGAGTTCGACGCAAAGATCAACATCAGCGATCCTTCCCAGATAAAGCAGTTCCTCGATGAAGAGAACTCTATGCTGAAGAGCATGGTAGACAAGGTATCTTCAGTCGGAGCAAACGTAGTCGTCTGCCAGAAAGGCATTGACGACATTGCTCAGCACTACCTTGCAAAGGCAGGTGTACTAGCAGTGAGGAGAGCAAAGGAATCCGACATGACAAAGCTCGCCAAAGCAACTGGAGGACGCGTGGTTACGAACCTCGAAGACCTCACCGAGAAGGATCTTGGGAAGGCCGCGGTGGTCGAGGAGAGGAAGGTCGAGGAAGACAAGTGGGTTTTCATTGAAGGTTGCAAGAACCCTAAGGCCACAACCATCCTAGTGCGCGGAGCCACTCAAAGAGTCACGGACGAGGCCGAACGCAGCATGCACGACGCACTGATGGTCGTGAAAGACGTCATCGAGCATCCCTCGGTAGTCGTCGGCGGAGGAGCCCCCGAAGCTGAACTCTCCTACCAGCTCAGGGAGTATGCAAACTCACTCTCTGGAAGGGAGCAGCTCGCCGTGCAAAAGTACGCCGATGCACTTGAATCCATCCCCCTGACTCTCGCAACAAACTCAGGTATGGATCCGATAGACACTCAGGTCGAGCTCAGGGCAAAGCACGGCCAGGGAAAGAAGTGGTGGGGAGTGAACTGTCTCCACAGCAAGGTCGGAGACATGGAGGCCGAAGAGGTCTACGAGCCATCCGCGGTCAAGGAGCAGATCATAAAGTCCTCGACTGAATCCGCGTCAATGATCTTGAGGATCGACGACGTGATCGCCTCGAGCAAGATGAAGACACCACCACCGGGAGCAGGTGGAGCCGGCGGAGCAGGCGGCATGGGCGGCGGAGATATGGACTAGATCTCGCCGTAAATCCAAAAATCTAAGAACCCAAACCTTTTTCTGGCGGGGTGCGTGATGCCCCCGCTTCGACATTTTTTCCCTTCTTTATGAGCCTCATAACTAACACTGTCATTATTAAACGACCAACGCTGATCTGATTCTTCGGATTTCCTGAGATTTGGTAAGATTCAGCATCGTGGTTGAAGGAGACTGCGACGATTTCGACACATACGTTGCCCTCGCCCGACTTGCAGAGGAAGCTGGGTTTCATTCCTTCCAAGTCTACGAACACATTGGCTTCCGTCCATCCTGGTCAATTCTTTTCTCGGTAGCCAGAAGTACAAATAAGATTTTCATGGGCCCGGTCACCGTCCCTGTCTTACTTCAGCATCCGCTTTACCTGTCATCAAATCTTGCAACCTTGAATGAGGTCACAGGCGGACGGGAAATGCTCGGAGTTTCGAGGGGAGCATTCTACGAAAGACTGGGTGTTGGACCGCAAAGTGCGCCAGACTCTCGCGAAGCAGTGAGCGAGTGTGTTGCAATAGTAAATTCACTCGTTACCTCAGGAAAGTTGGAGGAAGGGTTCGACGGTCGATTCTTCAGGGTCCCTAAAGGAACGAGCTTCGAGTGGACCTATGCAAGGAGATCAGGAGAGGGACGAAGTGGGAAGGTCCCAATTTATGTTGGTACGAGCGGCCCCAAGATGGTTTCAAAAGCCGTATCTCTAGGAGCAGTCAGTGGAGTTGTGACTGACAATCTATGGAATCCCGAGTACTTCAGGAGGATGAGGTCATGGATAGATGGGGCCTGTGAACAATTCCATCGATCCTCCAAAGAATTTGAACTTGTACCACGTCCGTTCTGCTCGATTGCAGAATCCCACGGCGAAGCGGTTACGGAAGCCAAGAAGAGCCTCAGGCGCTATATGCCTCACCTGATGGGGAGGTCAGGCATGATGGAATCTGCCGGACTGGATTATAGCGAGGTGTTGCGTTTCGCCGAAGAATCCGAAGTACAAGATGACAACGCCCTAGGACAATCTAAGACTCAGCTGATGGTCGAGAACTTTACTGCTTGCGGCACGCCCCATGAGATCTCAAATCAAATTGAGGAAATGATAAGGGCAGGGGCAGAACACATCTGCTTCGGATACCCGCTCGGAAAGGATCCGGTCGCTGCGCTGAAACTAATTACAAGCAGAGTGACACCTAGATTTACCTAGGCTACCAAGCGACAAGCGAGCTCCAATTACTCCTCTTCTTTATTTCACGGCTCGAATATACGTCTCTTACAAGTGTCCGTAAGAGGCGAACCTGATTTTTTTGGAATTCTGAAGCTTAGGATCAGATGTCTAGCTCAGTATCGGCAGAACACATCGCTTAAACACCTGGCCGAATAACAAGTAGAATGGTCGATAAGAATTGGAGCTCGAACTCCAAACTTTGTCGTCCTCTGTCGTTGCAGAACGATGCGAAATACCTGGGGAGAAAGCATATCCTTGAATCCGATATCCACACCCACACATACTATCAGTTACTCGACAATTGTCGAGAAATGGAGGGGGTACCCCCCTAGAGGGGGGTACGTAACGGAGCTAATTTGCTATATAAAGCGGGAAACCGAAGTAAGCCGTCCATTATCAGCAGGACAGAATTAGGGCAAGAAAGTCCTCTCTCTCGGATTTTCGAGGATGTTTTGAGAATTCCGGCAAGTGGATAACACGCGGTGAGAAGAATAAGTAATGGGTAATTCATCAATGGAACGGTGCAAAAACTCTACAATTATTGTAACATCAGCCGACTTTGTCAGGAGTTTTTCAGAACGTTCGTCGGGTGTCAACCAAATTCCCGACCCTATTCGTGGGCCCCCCCGAGGGTACGCCGGCGCTTCCTCTTTTTGCTATATAAAGCGGGAAACGGTGATAGCGCAAAGTATGAAGAGTTGAATTAGGGCGCATTCGCTAACTCGTAAGCTTGACACAAGAGCAGTCATCGGTGGAGGGAAAACCAAGTAAAAGCAAAGAAGACAATCTAGGAGAAAAAGTGCGATAGCTCCACCGGTGTTCGTCCGACCGCAAAGCCTCTCTCCGGGCTCCACAGATCCTCCGCGTAGACACGTCAGCGCGGCCACCCCACCTTAGGGTTGCTCCCTCCCGGACCTCGCCCGATTCGATGGTTCAAAGTCGGAGCCTTCCCTTCGGAAAGCACGCTTCTGCAGCCGCCCGCCGTGGCGTGGACTCATGCCCGCGGGTCCGACAAGTACTTCGCAGAACGAACTTGACCCGAAGGTTACTGACCCCTGCATATAGTCGGTTTCAGGACAAGGGGAGACGACTATCCTCCCGATCCTACCTATCGCAATCCCTTCAATTGGTCTCCAAACAATATTAGCCTATCGTTGCTGTGAACTTGTCGCAACCCATTTGTTTCTGGCTTTCATCTCAACTTTTCTTCCGCAGATCCATGCTAGATAAGCGCCTCATCGCACCGTAAAACAAGATAGACACAAGCCCAAGTAGATGGAAGAAAATCAACTCAGCTTGAAATGAGAATAGAAGTGCAGAACCCAACACTTTGATTGAAGTACCAATAATCAGCATCGCTCTCTTTGTCTTCGCCGGCGCGATTGCATACCTCTTCGTGTTTGGCTTTGTCTGGGGTGCGGGATACTCTCCGACGCCAAAGAAGGAAATCCTCGCCGCAGGTGAGCTGCTCGACCCAAAGCCTGGATCCATCGTCTACGACCTCGGGAGCGGGTTTGGCAGGGTCGTGATGACTCTGGGGTCAAAGTACAGGGAGACACGATTTGTGGGAGTGGACATCGACCCGCTCAAGTACTGGTGGAGCGCCTCAGAGGTAAAGCGCAGAGATTTGACCAGGAACGTTGCAATCATCAGGCGGAACCTGCTCCAGGTTGATCTCTCGGACGCTTCGGGCATATTCATTTTCCTCTCCGCGGACACCAAGATCATGACAGAACTTCAGAAAAAGATAGCAAGAGAAACGAGGCCAGGCACGCGCGTTGTGTCCTACATACACAAATTCAGGTCGTGGACTCCCACGCAGGAGAGGGGGAATGTTCGCCTGTATGTGGTCTGACGCAACTCTCTTCTTCGAGGAGCCGATACGGCGGAAAGCGAAAAGGCTTAATTCAATTTTCAGAAATCATACTTCCGAATCTTCTCAAATGACCGAGCAACTGCCTTTGGATTCGCTTCAGATCAACCCCTTCAACTGTCGTATCTGTTACGGAGAAGCTGACATTGCGCGGCTCGCGCATTCTCTTGAAAAATACGGTCAATTATCCCCGATAAAAGTTAGGCGCTCCCCCATTGATGAGGGAAAATATGAGGTGATTTACGGACACAGGAGGTGCCTCGCTGCGGAAAAACTCGGCTGGAAACAGATCAGGGCGGAAGTCATTTCAGCGAGCGACACCGAATCAATCGAACAATCTCTCATAGAGAACCTAGAGCGCGAGGACCTCTCTGACTATGAGAAGGCGACGATATTTTACAGACTCAACACCCAGTTTGGGAAGACATATGATGAGATAGGGCGAGTCGTCGGCCTCTCAAAGCAGCGCATCTCCTCCTACGTTGCGATGACGAAGCTTTTCTCCTCGGATGATTTCTCATCGCATCCCGAGCTGCGTAGTGCGATATTCAGACTCGACGAGCACCACGCTCGCGTCCTCTCGACAGTCAGCGACAGGGAGGCGAGAATCGAACTCGCAATGAGGACTGTCAAGGAGGGGCTCTCCGTTCGAGAGGTGTCCAACATAGTCTTCAGGCTCCGAAGCTGGTTCCGCGATGGGCCGACAAGGGCTTCGCTAAGCGAGGAAGAACACGATAGAGCTGGATCATCGACATCTAATGACAATTCCCGCTTAAATACTAGGGCAGTCGGCCCGAGTGTTTCAGGCGACAACGAAAAAGAAGCAATCACACAGATTCTCTCAAAGACTCTCAACCTAGATAAGGAGAAGGACAGCAACCACTTTGAGAGCTTCCATCTATTCAATGAAGGCTACAGCCAGTTCTCGTACTTTCCACCGATGAATCTTTTAGAGCAATCCGACGCACGCTCGAGATCCCTAGAGTGGTTTGGGAAGGTCTCAACCTCTCAAAAGGAGATCCTGGAACAGAAGATCGACATTGTGGGGGACGTCGCGGTGGCCGCCCTAGTAGTTAAAAACATCGGCACGGAAGCGTTTGAAGGTCAGGAGTGGATCACCCGCGGAACGATCGTCCTGGTGAAGAAGAAGAACAAGAACGATGTTAATGGTAAGAATCGTGGCTGGAGGACGCTCCACGAGCACTGGAGCCTGCTAGACGAAGACAAAGACAGATCAGCTGCAAAGTCGCTGGAAGGTTTGCAAGTCCTAGCTGGAGAAGGTGCGAAAGTTCCAATTCAAATTCATCAGTTTTCCAGAAAGTAAGAGATCTTGAAAGACATTCCAGAGGTTGATCGGGATTCCACGAACAGTCAGCGCGAAGCCAAAGGACACGTAGTACTCCCGGGAGTACTACTTTCGTCGCTTCGGAAGTGAAAGCTAAATCGCCGCCCAGCCATTGTGAAAAAATGAAGAAGCTCTGAGAATACATGATGTCTTTCCCATCCTCCAATACACTTATCTCAGAAGAGCAGGAAAACCGACCAAAAATATAGAGAGAGTTACGAATTCGACAAATTGAAAGTATACTTTTTCCACTTGATGCCCTGGCCACACCTCAAGCAGGAGCTCGCCTGGCCGTACCCGAACAAGCTCTTCGAACCAAAGGAAGGGGAGAAACTGTACAACGACTACATCAACCAGATGACGCTCGCAGACGAACTAGGATTCGACGCAGTCTGCTTCAACGAACACCACTTTACAGCGTACGGCCTAATGCCCTCGCCCAACCTGATAGCCGCAATCATGGCGGGAAGGACGATGAAGGCAAAACTTGCAATCTTCGGAAATGCGATTCCACTTCGCGGCCAGCCCCTTCGAGTCGCTGAGGAGATTGCAATGATCGACGTGATAAGTGGCGGGAGGGTGATCTGCGGCTTCGTGCGAGGCATCCCCTCCGAGTACTTTGCATACAATATCAGCCCCGGAGAGTCGCGCGCAAGATTCGAGGAGGCATGGGATTTCATAGTGAAGGCTTGGACTGAGGAGGAGCCCTTCGACTGGGATGGCAAGTTCTGGAAGTACAAGAACGTCTCAATATGGCCGAGGCCGCTCCAAAAGCCCCACCCGCCCCTGTGGATGCCCGCAGAGAGCGCAGAGTCCATAGAGTTCGCAGCGACGCGCAGAGTTCCGACCTCGAGAGTGTACGTCTCGACAGCCGACATGAAGGAGGGTTTCAACTACTACAGGGATGTCGCGCAGAAGAACGGCTGGACGCCAACGCCAGACCACTTTATGCCCCTGAGGCACATCTACGTCGCTGAGACGATGGAACAGGCGAGGCGCGAATCTGAAAAGCACCTCGAGTACTTCTACAAGTACCTAGTGTCGGGGACCTACCGCTCGCCAATCAGGCAGATGGCGGAGGCACAGGGGTATAGATCGGAGAAATCGTATGCCTACACGACGAGAGCCAGGCCGGACAAGGCCCAGAGGTACAACGACTTTACCTTCGAGTCCTTCCAGAAGGAAGGAGACATCATCGTGGGAGACCCCAGTTACGTTCTGGACGAAATCAAACACCAGCAAAGAGAGCTCGGCTGCGGCACTATACTCGGCCTTTTCCAGTTCGGCAGCATGCCTAACGACCTCGTTGAAAAAAACACCAGACTCTTCGCGGAGCAAGTTCTGCCCAAGGTAAAGAATCTCTGAAAGGAAACTAGTGGAAAAAGAAAGAGACACCTTAATTCGCCCCAAGAAAGAGACGCCCCGGAATCAGATTAGGAAAATCCAGAGATGTCAGCTCCGATGAAGTATCGAAGCAACTACATTTGGGTCAACGGTCTTAGGACCCACTATCTCGAGGCCGGAGATTCTCCGGACGTCCTAGTCATGATTCACAGCGGCGAGTTCTCCGCGTCCGCAGAGTTCAGCTGGGGCAACAACATTGACTCCCTCTCCAGCCGCTTCCACGTCTACTGCCCTGATCTCATGGGCTTTGGCGGCTCTGAGAAGATTTACAACTTTGAAAATTCGAACGGCTTTCGGCTCAGGCAACTGCGCGGCTGGATGGATTCTCTAGGGATACGCAGGGCTCACTTTGCAGGAAACTCTTTCAGCGCAAACCTGCTTCTGGCACTCGCCGCGGATCATCAATCGCAACAGGGCGCTACCTTACCAATAGACAAGATTGTCGCCGTGTCCGCAGGTTACGGTTCAAATCAAGAGGTTCGAAAGGCGCTGAGCGCTTACGTTCCGGATAAGGAAGGCATGCGCTCACTTCTCAAGATCCTCTTTCACGACGAAAGGTGGTGGACCGATCCGTACTTGGAGCAGCGCTACAGGAGCACTCTAGAGCTCGGAGCTTGGGAGGCAATCGCAGCTGCTAGGCTCGCCCCGCCGGGAAAGGAGAAACCGTGGAAGGGGGCGGGAGCCTCCACGGATCACACAAAGATAGCAAACAAAGTGCTCCTGGTTTGCGGAGAATACGACGAGCTCGCGCCGCCAGAAGCTGCGAGGGAAATTCAAAGCAAAATTAGGGGCAGCTCGCTCCACATCCTGCCCAACTCCAAGCACTGCCCGCACATCGAGCAGAGTGAAAGTTTCAACAAGATTGCACTAGAATTCCTGTCAGAATAGCAAGTCTGATTTTCGAACAATAGGAGGCAAAAAAAGCACTTCAACTCGAAGGCGTCGAATCAGCCACGGTTGTGAATTGCCTGTTGTGATATACCAAAGGGGGCGAATCGCGGAGCAACTTTACTCCAGTCACCCTCGCGATTATCAGGCTGTGATCCCCAACGTCGTGGATCTGGTGGTTCGTACACTCCAAGTATCCCAGCGCACCGTTGACTATCGGGTTGTTGTTTGAATCAGATGTCGAGCTCAAGCCCCGAAACTTTTCCTCGTGATCTATCTTCGTCGCGAACTTCATCGCAATCGAACTCTGATTTGAGTCTAAAAGTTGTACATTGAAGGAACGGGCAGACACGAAGGCGCTGTAGGATGTCGCGTCCTTGGCTATGGCTATCATGATGAGCGGAGGAGCAAGCGAAAGCGAAGTGAACGAGCTGACGGTCATACCGCGAGGTCTTCCGCCTTCGATGGTCGTGATCAAAGTCACTCCCTGCGGGAATTGGCGCATGAACCGCTTTAGGTTCTCAACAAGTGAGTTTTCCATTGAATCAATTGACCAGGATCTTTGTTGATGCGGAGTTTTCGAGCTCAAATCTTTATTTTCTTATTTAATTGTTCTTGAGAGTCGATAGCTTACAACTACGTAATAAAAATTGGAGAATTTCGCTGCGCCATGTACCTTTCTTCGATGGAGCAAGTCTTTTGACTCCCACTGGAATTCGCATTGAACAAAAATGAGAGAGTATGACAAGTGTAATATGCTAGCGGGAGGACACGCACCTCGCCTCGATTACCTTGCTCTCGCTTTGGGCGCATTTTTTCTCATTTGATTAACTAATGAATATAGATAACTCACGGAGAAGCATACAATATCTACGACCACCACAGCAATTCCCGCTGTCCTCGGACTTCTCTCTTCCCTGTTCTTTGCGGCGTCAAACGTGCTCGTAAAGCGAGGGCTCGAGGGCTCAAACCCGCTGACAGCCTTCTTTGTAGACATGGTCACCGGCTCTATCCTCTTCACCGCACTGCTCCCATTCGTTTACCCCTCGACGAGCTCGTCGATCGCTCTAATGGGTATGTTCTGGCTCGCGGTCTCGGGGATCATCGGCACCACAATCGGTCGCATGTCGCAGTTTTACGCAATAGATAGGATGGGGGCGGCGATCGCAACTCCGATAGCGAACATGTTTCCCCTGTTTTCCTCTCTCATCGCAATCTTCTTTCTCGGCGAGCTCGTCACGCTATTCATACTCATCGGGACGTTCCTGACGGTGGCCGGCCTTTTCGTAATCACGATGGGAAGGCAGAAGAGAAGATGGACGAAAAAATACTTGGTCGTGCCCCTCGCTTCGGCCATATTTTTCGGAGCGGGCGTGGCGCTGCGCAAATTTGGGCTGAATTTGATTCCTGATCCGATTTTCGATGTGGCGATAAACGTCTACGCTGCCATGCTGAGCCTTCTTGCGTTTATCGCTGTGACAAACCAGCGTCGAAAAATCAGGATGAACCGGACGAGTACAGTCTTCTTTACGCTCTCAGGCGTTGCAAACAGCCTCGCCCTGATCGCCTTGTTCGGAGCCTTGAATTTTGGGCTCGTGACAATTGTGGGCCCCCTCTCAGCTATTGCGCCTCTGTTTGTGATCCTCTTTGCCTTCCTTTTTCTAAAGAGGATTGAAGTCGTCAACAGGAGAATAGTCATCGGGGCTTTACTCATCGTCGCGGGACTAGTGCTCATAGCCGCCTAGCACCCTCATCCTTGACTTGATAAACCAGTTGCATTTGGCGGATATTGAGCTGTGTAAGAGAGACGCGCGTCTTTTCCACGGTGGACGAGTAGTTTGGGGAATGCTGAGATTCAATGAAAGTAATCGGTTTCCTTAAATATCACTAGTGATATTACTAATGATATCGCAAGTGATATTACAATAGATGAGCAACAATCCAAGAGCTCAAAGCGTCGTCCCACGCGGTTTCTCAAGGTTCTATGTCCTCTACTTGCTGAAGGAAAAGCCGATGACTGGCAAGCAGATTATTGACGAAGCAGAGCGACGGTCGAACGGGACTTGGAAGCCCTCACCGGGGCTTGTTTACCCACTACTCGGCAAACTGCTCGGCGAGGAGCTTGTTCAGGAAAACGAAGGCGGCGCAGGCTATTCAATCACGCCAAGGGGCGAGAAAGTTCTCGAGCAGTATCTATCAAGCAATCCGGGGTATGAACATTTGCTCACACCCCTCACGCAGCTTGGCGCCTTGGGCAAGTTCGTGGCTCAGGACATCTCGGATCAGCTGATAACCGTGATGAAGGGTATCAGAGAAAATATCTCAAAGGCGACGTCAGCGCAGAGAGCGAGGTACAGGGATTTCTTGAGGTCCGAGCTCGAGCGGATAGAAAAAGAGGACGAGAAAGTTGCGAGTGAGGAGAGCAGCAGCTCAGCAAGCGTCGTTTCTCCTGTGGCCCAAGCTTAAAAGTGAAAAAACAGTCTCTATCTTCTTTTTCCTCTCTTCTGTCTCAAGTTGCCCCCTTCGGCTCGCCATTGCTCCCTTTCTTTCTCGAAGAAACTTGCGTGTCTTTGTCGCCAATCTCGTCCGGCTCTGGAATCGCGGCAAGCGCGGAAATGATAGATACGTCGGTGGCGAGACTGTCGATCAGATTTCTGGGAAGCGCGTTCCTTAGGTCAGATTCTAACCTTGCCGCCCTAACTTCCGCCTGGATGTAGAGGTCCCTCGGGACCATAGCCGAGACCATCGCGAGCAGCTGGTCAAATTGAGCCTTTGGCACGGAGCTGCCCAGCCTTGCTTCGAGCCTTTCAATCTCAGCCTTTGAAGCTTGCTGTGATAAGAGGTGGGCCTGCGCCAGGGAATCGTACTCGGTTTTGGGAACCATGCTCGCAATTTTGGTCTGAAACTCCTTTATCCTGCTTTCCAGGAGAAGGACGAGCTCGTCCCTTTCCTTCGTAACAGACTCGAGTCTTTCTCTCAGATTCTTGTTCTCCGAAGCAACTTTTTGGTAGCGCTGTTCAGCGATCAGGGCCGCCTCAGCGGCCGCTTCCTGAGAAATTTGAGCCGTTGCTGGTGGTTGAGTAATCTGGAGTTGTTGTTGTTGCGTCGATGATGACACAGTTGATCTTACACCTGCCTGCGTGATCGTCTCGGCTGCCAGAGGCGGCTGTGATACAGTGCTGCTTTCTGGAGTTCGGCCGGGGCCGGACTCTGTAGCCTCGCTCTTTTGAAATGGTTTCAAGAGTTTCTTCAATGAGCCGATTCTCTTGGACGCAGCAAGGTCGGTTTCTTCGGAATCAGGCTGCTCCGCGGCCGCTTGAGGAGCAGGCGCGTCCCTTGAGACAGAACGCGTCTGCTGCATCCCCTCGTAGTTTGGCCCTTGCTGCTGCGCTGTGGCAAACTGGGCAGGAGGATTACTGCCAATCAAAGATTTCACTCTTGCCTGATAGGCCTCCGCCTGTCTAGTGTACTGGGCCCACTTTGTGTTATCGCCGGATTCTCTCGCAAGGAGGAGGAGTATATCTACCAATTTGATGTAGAGCTTGGCGGCCTCTTCCTTGCTCCCCTCCTTCTCCGCAGCCTGCGCCTGGCCGCTGATGGTCTGGGCAAGCTCCTGCAATTTCTTCATCTTTTGAGGGTCAAGCATTGAGAGCGCACATTACACCTGCTTTACGCATTTTTCGTGCCACTGGCGTCGCACTCTGAGTTCCAGGGAGGAAGTAAGAGAAATGATGAGCGGGGGGAGATAGCCATCCCTTTCTCAATAGCGCAGTTTCCCGCCAGAGGCATAGTCAGCACTGAGTATTTGTGAGGACATCAGGAATTTGGCTTAATTGAGGGCAGTCAAAGAAAGTAGGTCAACCTGTCAGTCCAGATTGACCACTGTCCGATGGCAAATTGAAAAGTAAAAGCGAATTATCAAATGTAATCACCGTGTTCCCTTCTTCACGGACAAGCTTCGCTTAGAGAAATATTGTCTAAGATCTTAGAGCGTGCGAACGTACTAGAAGAAAATCCTGTATCAAAAAGTCCAGCCTCTTTAACTACACTCTATAGCCCCTATCACGCAGTCCAACTTAGAGGAAATGTCGCAACGGACTTTGAGCGCGATCGAGCAACAGGAGCAGAAGAGGAGGACAGGGCGAGCGGAAGAGATAAGGTACACGGTCCACAACCGGGTAATTTACATTGTGGTCTTGGACGGCGAGGGGCGCACGTTTCTCACCCACTTTTCTCATATCGAATCTGCCGGCGGGAGGGCGCTTTCTCTCAAAGCCTTGAGGATATTCGAACAGGCGAGCGGTCAGGGCTTGGGTTTCCACGACCCGAAGATCGTATGCATGAGGCCGTCGGAATTCATACACGAGTATGGCAATTATTTTCTTTCGGTCAACCTGACATAGCAAGGCATTGAAAGACGTCAAAATAGGGGGGTCTCTTGGACTCCTTCTTGCCTAACTCAAGGAGGAGGACGCACTCTTTCAGGTGTGCATTGTACCAAGGTAAAGCAAGATACTGCTATAGCTTATCCCGCCCGCGTGTGCAACGCCATGACTATTGAGAATATATAAAGCAACGGCAGTTAACTACACTGTGGCCTAATTCCATTGCTTCCTTCGTATAATCTACAGGGTCAGTCACTTTGAATATATCGCGGACTTTGAAAACTTTGAACTCATTTCCTAGGTGCAAATCAATCGAACCCGCACCTATCTGCTCCTTCCTGAAGGGCTCTATCTTTCAGCTGCCCCGATTCGACTAGTTCGAATATCTTTTCACCTGATAACAAAGCCATTTTGACGAGTGCCAGACTTTGTCCTAACTGATCACGGCCATAACTATAATTGCCGCTTTTCATTCAAGCGTACAAAGATAGTCATGTCGCTGAAGCTTGGAAGCATGAAGGTATATAGTTCGGCTTTTGGGCAACGGGGACGCATCCGAAGCGAAATGCAGGTGATGGAGAAAATCTTTCACCGCCACTGGAATGGTCCGGATATAGGAAGAACGCGAGGCAGTTCGCACTGCTTTGCTTCGATCCTGACGCGCCATTACCAAGAGGCTTCGTTCACTGGGTAGTTTACGGCATTCCCGCCGACGTGCCGAGACTTATCGAAGGCCAGTCTCCGGATATATATGTGCCCGGCGTTAACGGAACGGGAAAAGCTGGCTATTATGGTCCTTACCAGCCAAAGGGACACGGAACGCACCACTACTACTTCTGGATCTGCGCACTAGACGAATCTCTCGGACCCCATTCAGGTCTGACTGACTATTGATCGGCTTTTAGATAAGATCAGCTCACACATCCTGGAACAGTCACGTCTGGTTGGAATCTACGACCGCTAAGCATATTGCAATTAGACATTCCACGGCAGCATTTCCCCAGTTCATTATTAGGCTCAATCCGACTAAACGGAGGCTTGCCCCAGCTTTGGCTTCATCATTCTCTTTGCACTTCTTTCTTCGGTTCCCAAAGAGCGAGCTATTCTTGCGTATGGACTAATCGCGCGCATTATCTTGATCTCAGCTTTTCTCAAGTGCTCTTCGAATGTCGACGCTGGTACCTTCAGAAGCGAAGCCATTTCCGCAATAGTCCTATTTTTCGGATATCCGTAGTAACCCATCTCGATTGATTGGACAAGCGCATCCAGCTGCTTCTGGGTGAGCTCGCCAAAGAAATCAGCCACGGATATAGTCATGGACGACCTTGCGTTTGGCCGAAAGATGCTTCCATGAGACTCTATTTCGACTTTCCCAAACTTGGAGAGGTTACCAAGAGCTTTGTTCAGATCCTTGGAACTGAATGCCAGTATCTCACAGAATTCGTGTCCCGCTTTGTATGTTATTGGCATTACGGGAATGCAGTTTGACGCTTCAATTATCGAAACTGAAGAATTGTTTAGAGCACATCTGCACTTTATCACTGCTTCGAGCGACCTTTCCGAATAGCTCGAGATGTTGATCAGCTTGGCAGAAAGTTTTCTCAACATTCTTTTCAGACTACCCTTAACTTGTTCGATTTCGTCTTTTCTCTGCGAATTCACTTCGAGTATGTCAACCTGGAGATTGCACCAGCGCGAGATGCTCGCGTCCGGAAACATCTTCGAGAGATTGTTGAAGGGCATGTCATGTTCCAAGCGGAGTTGAGTCCTGTTCAAAATTAGTATCATACCGTTGTGCAACGGTAGAATACTTATACTGTTTGGTCAGCCCGTTCTACAAGTACAGAGGTAATAGAAAGAAATGGGAATCTACCTAGTACAGCACGAGTGGGAAGCGAACAGGTCGAACGAAGTAAAGTCAATAGTGTCTCAAATCATAGAGAATGACAGGGCGGGCAAACTGCCAGCGGGATACGGACTGCTCGGCGTGATGCTATCAAAGGACGAACCGAGAGCATACTGCGTCTGGGAAGCTGAAAGCAAGAGCGGCCTCGAGGGGCTACTCAAGTCTGTCAATCCACCAACTAGGAATTCGGTTCAGCCATTCGACGTACTCTACGGCGTGAGCAAGGAAAGTCTTGCCTAACGCCTTCTTTTTTGGATTAACAAAAGAAAGGAAATAAGATCACCATGCCGATGATTCAGGAAAAAGACAGAGAACAAATCAAGAAAATGTTCGCGGGCAAGATGAAGAACCCAGTAACTCTCATCAACTTTACCCAGGAGTTCGAGTGCGATTACTGCAGAGAAACCCGTGAGCTTGCTGAAGAACTTGCCACTTTGTCAGACAAAATTACAATAAAAACCTACGATTTCATGCGAGATCAGGACAAAGCAATGGAACTAGGAGTCGACAAAATACCGGCGACTGTTATCCTCGGCGAAAGGGATTACCATGTCAAATACTATGGAATACCCGCCGGATACGAATTTACGAGCCTCATTGATGACATAATTGATGCCTCCCAACACGCAACGAGACTCTCTGAACCGACCAAGCAAAAACTCAAGACAATCAACAAGCCCGTGCACATTCAAGTTTTCATTACGCCAACATGTCCCTATTGCCCCAGAGCAGTGAGGATTGCGCATCAATTTGCGATGGAAAATCAACTCATTAAAGCTGATATGATCGAGGCGACGGAGTTTCCAGA
The DNA here is from genome assembly GCA_021325255.1 of Nitrososphaerota archaeon. Next base: position 43,866 of record JAJPHP010000026.1, read on the forward strand.
ACTTTCTAACAAGTACTCGGTGATGGCTGTTCCTAAGATCGTCATAAACGACAACGTCGAATTTGAGGGCGCGATGCCCGAGGAAATCTTCCTTTCAAAGGTTGAAGAAGCGCTGTCGTCGTCATGAGGTTGAAATACGAAAATGTCCTTCCAATATCTGGAAGCCAATAAGAAGAACAATGGTGGAGAGGGAGGCGACAAAGTAAGGCTTGAACATCTTGGAGGCTACCGATTCAAAATCACTTTTCCTGATGCAGAAAAAACGACACTTATGATGGATGAACCTCCTCCGTTGGGAGAAATGAGAGGGCCAAACGCCGCACGAGTTCTCGCAGCGTCGATTGCGAATTGCTTGAGCGCGAGCCTGATCTTCTGTCTGAACAAATCAAAGATTCCAGTCAAGAACATGAGCGCAGAGGCTGAACCGATTGTCTTACGAAACGAGAAAGGCTACTGGCGCGTGACAAAGGTCAATGTCTCACTCTATCCAGAGCTCGCTGACGATGCCGATCAGACAAGAATCAGGCGTTGCTTGGATGTCTTTGAAAATTATTGTGTAGTTACCGGTGCGGTACGGAATGGCTTGGGGGTTGACGTCAAGGTGAGCATGCCAGCTAATCCTAACTCGAGTCAGGATGCAGGGTCGAAATAGGCAATGATGGTGGTTGAGGAAGATAGAGCCAACGCAGTATTGCGTGCGGTGGCCGACGAGTATGCTAGAAAGATAATCGCATCAACGATGTCGAGCGAAAAGTCCGTCGAAGATATCAGTGATGAGACTGGGATACCGAAAAGCAGCTGCTACAGACGTGTGCACGAACTGCTGGGTCTCCGTCTGCTGAGGCCAAAAAAAATTGTGATTACTAGCACCGGGAAGAAATACGAGACCTTCAGGAGTACGCGCAAAGACGCAAAGATCGGATTGTCGTCAACCGGCGAATTGTTCGTAGACGTCACTTTATCACATGCAGAGGAGAAGCTCCATAACTTGTGGCAATTGACGAAGGGAAACAAACCAGCAAAAGATCAGCCAGAACATAACGTGAATTAGGTGCTGGGCTATGGATAAAGAAGGATCCAATATACGGATAGTGGAGGATATGAATTTCTTCGGCGATTCGATGAAGCAAGTCTCTGTAAGAAATGTGGAGAAGAACCAAATGATCACCGATGAACGATCTGCGCTGCCTTCAAAACCTGTCGAACTCAGAGACGCGACCTTTTTCGAAACAGTCAAGAAATCGAAACTAATGGTCGTCGACTTCTGGGCGCCTTGGTGCGCTCAGTGCCGTATGGTATCTCCGATGCTGGAGCGGCTTGCAAAAGAATACTCCGGGATGGTGACCTTTGGAAAATTAAGCGTGGACAAGAACCACTAGTCTCCGCGCATTTTCAGGTTCAGAGCATTCCGACGATTCTGATATTCAAGAATGGAAGCGTGGCAGACGGAGTGACAGACGCGGTCCCCAAGACTTTCGTGGAATCGAAAATCAAATCACAAATAGCGACCGGGTCAGGATCGTTGCCCTACGGCTGAGCAATAGACACCGAGCATAACATGAACACGTTCTATGAACGTTTGGCGGAAATGGCACTTTCAATGGTCGTTCCTTCCAGCATCTTCTTTGCCAATGTGCGAAGCATCGTTGCCGCACTAGGGTTTTCACAATCATCGCTCTTCTTTCTATTTCCTACATGGCTAGTCGCAATGATTGCGCCCATAGCAACTTGGATGTTCTGCCGCCACCACCCTGGCGTGATGTTGCGCAGCCACGCTCTACGATTTTCTCAGAGATGATAATCGTATACCAGTAAGTCCGAGCTCATACTAAACAATTGCACATTGTGAAAGAATGGCAATCAAAACTGAAAGTATAAGCAGAACAAGGAGGCTCGTCGCGCCCAAGTGTTGCGTAGACTATGACGAAAAGAAGAACGAGCTTCACATTGAGATCATCCTGCTCGGGGCGAAGAAAGAGGATTTGGATCTGAATGTTCTGTCATCAGGAATCATGCTCAAAGCGCCGAGAGGAGCCCCAAATGCGAAACAGAACGAGACTCGTAGGCCACGATCACTTCTTTGTTGCGGCGCATATGGTATGCCGTGATGCAGAGACTGCTGACACTTTCGGAGTCTCTCCGAGCGGTTTCCATTGTTTCTAAATTGGTGGTCTTACCGTTGTACGACGGTAGAATGCTTAACAGAGAAGGACGCTTAACAAACTTCAAAGCTACGAAGTCAGGAGGCATCTGTGAAAGATGGCATTGCCAGATTTGAGTTTTCTATTTAACCCGCCCCAAGGGCTCACTTTGGCGACCATACTGACAATATCCTTTATCTTGGGCTTGCTGCACGGTGCTACGCCTGATGAGCACACCTGGCCGATTACGTTCAGTTACGCAGTTGGAAGTTACAGCACGAAAGGTGGAATGAAGACAGGGTTCATCTTTTCTCTTGGTTTCACACTTCAAAGAGCATTTCTAACAACACTCGGCTTCCTCGGATTGGCTGCGTTCTACATTACTTACAACCTCAATGGCCCAGTATACATCGTCGTGGGAATTGCCATGTTCATAGCAGGATCCTACGTCCTCAAGGGCAAGTACCTCCACGTACCATTTGGCTGTTTATTTTGTAGGGAGCACCACACAGCCCAGGCAGAGAGGATCCAGCCTCTCGAAACTCTCGGCAACGTTCCGCCGAGAATGGCCCTAATTCACGGACTGATAGCAGGCTTCGGATTCGGCGCATATGCAACCATAATCACTTTCATTTTGGCTCCACAAGTGCATTCACTTCTCTATGCGCCCTTGGTCGGTGTCCTGTTCGGTTTGGGGACGATGGTCATGCAGATTATCTTCGGCGCGGTGTTCGCGCGACTTGTTGGGGCAAAGAAACTGGGCGAAGAAGCAATAAAATACCTGGGAAGGAGCACGGCAGGTCGTACGCTTTACTATGGAGGAATCCTCTTTTCAATCATCGGCGCTTTGGTTGTGGCATTCCCGCTTCTCAACAAAGTCGCCATCAGCACCGGAAATCCGATTCCAAATCTAGATTCGGTGGGTGTTTCCACTATGCTTGTTTTAGGAACCGTAGGCGTGATAGGTGTGGGCAGCATGATCAAGGGATACAGGGAGCTCGTTAGATTGTCGCAGGTAGGCTCACACAAGACCTTGAAAGGCTCTGATATAAATGAGTCCAACGTCGGTGGTCGACAGTAAAGATTGATTGCTTGCGGATGTTGCTCTGTTGATGACAGCATTGGAAGGGGTCGAGCAGAAAACACAAATTAATCGTCGTCTTGGATCTGTTGTAGTTCACAATGAGTAAAGTTTCGATGGCAAGTGCAACGCAAAAGAAAGTGATCATAAGCGAATACGCCGCTTCGAATCTAGACAAGCCGAGCGTTATAGTCGGATTCCCTGAAGCAGGATTAGTGGGCACAATTGCAGCATCCTATCTGATACAAACGCTCTCGCTTCCGGAGCTGGGGTATGTTGAATCTTCACTAGAACCTGCTGTCATCGTGGTTCAAAAAAGCATGCCAAAGTTCCCTATAAGGCTCTTTGGCAAAGAAGATCTTGCGATCTTCATCTCCGACATTCCCCTTACTGCTAGGCTTGCATACGAGCTTACTGATGAAATTGTAAGGTGGTCTCTTCTCCACAACTCGCGGGTTTTGATTGGTATTACGGGGATTCCTTCTGAAGAGAGGGTGAGCATGGAAGGGAAGCCAAGAGTTCTCAGCGTTTCGACGGCAGAGCGTAAGGATCCGATCATCGAGAAACTTGGAGGAGTCCAATCATTTGACGAAGGAGTCATCGCGGGAGGATACGCATTGCTGTTGAAAAGGTGCCTTTCGCTTAACCAGCCAAATATTACATTACTTGCAGAATCGCACCTTCAATTTCCGGATCCCGGAGCGGCAGCCGCGATAATTGATGTCCTGAATCCGCTCCTTTCTATGAACGTTGACGTCAAGCAGCTTTTGGATGAATCGGAACAAATAAGACTGAAGATGCGAGAGCTTATGAGCAGGACGCAGCAATCTATGCAGCAGATGTCGCAGCAGGCTGCTCCAAGAGTTTACGCATAACTCGGATGGCGGTGCCAAGAATTGACGTATCCTGATGATGATGGAAGAGAAGAAGATTCTGACATCTTTGCAGAAATTGACAGGACCGTGGACGAGGTTTTCTCGGGATTCCATCGATCTTTATTTGATTTGGAGACGAGATGCCTCAAGCCTCTGTACAGGATCGAAGTGAGCGAAGACCAGCTAACGGTCACTTTTGATTTGCCTTGCGTGGAAGGTAAGGAAGATCTTTTGCTGAGTGCGACGGAAGATTCATTCAGCTTGGAGGCAAAGATGAGAAAGCCCGTGTTTCTGATGATCGGAGGCCATCATCAGAAGAACCTTGAGTTTGACAAATACTCAAAGAAAGTGAAGCTTCCAGTGAAGGTAAATCCGGAGAGCGCGAAGGCCAGGCTATCTAACGGTTTGCTCGTGGTTCGGTTCCCGATAAAGAAATCTTCGGGCAGTTCAGTCAAAATTGAATAGCATACGAGTTTCCTATCTAGCGTACCAGAAGGCCTGTGCATTACCCTGTTCGAGCTCTTGCATCACTATTGTTTGAGATTTTTTACTGCCTGCGGAGCTCGTTCCAAATTTTCTTCTGCCTAAGCCAAATACACAAGGCAGCACTTGAGCCCATATTCACGAGTCCCTAGAAGAAATTCTGGTTCGAGAAAATTTAAGTTGTCAAATTGAAACGCTTGGTAGACAAGGTGAAATCGAGCGAGGAGAAGAAAGAATAGTACGTTACTACACTGTGGCCTAATTCCATTGATTCAGGATGATTGAAGGAGCTACGGAAGCTCTCTCCGAATACATTTCGTTTATCAAGGACATTTGCTTCACGCAGATTAGGAGAAGGATGCTTCGTCTCATGAAGGGAAAGAAGCCATCAGAAATTATAGATTCAGTTGAGGAAGAAAGTTCGGAAGAGCCAATCACGCTCGCAGTCGATTCGACTGGTCTGACGACAACGACCAAAGGGAGCATATACATCGAGGACAAATGGAAGAAGGAGAAGAGAAAGTTTCTGAAATTGCACATTTTAGCTGATAAAAAGACAGGCAAGATATAGCGGGATTTCGAGTAACATCAGAGCACACGGACGATTCAGAGAAGTTCCTTTCGCTCGTCAAGGAAGCCTCGAAGAAAAACAAGATCTCAAAGGTGTACGGAGACACATCTTATGATTCAAGAAGGAATTTCAACCTCTTAGACGAACTAGACATCGAGCCTGCTACCAAGATCAGAAAGAATGCCAGAACACTATCGAGAGGCGCTCCTCTTCGTAGAGAAGAAACTATCCTCATGAAGAAACTCGGTCTTGACGGATGGAAGAAAGCGAAAGATTATGGAAAGAGATGGATCGTGGAGATTGTCTTCTCATCATTCAAAAGAGTGTTTGGAGATGCTCTCAGATTAAATAAATTTCTATGTCAGAAGGCAGAAGCTTCCTTCAAAGTGATGCTTTACAACAAGTTCATGTCTTCCTAGTTAGAAAATAAGCAAATTCCAAGATGAAATCATCGAAACACACGAATTAAGCCACAGCGTAGGACGGAGACCCCTAAATATATAGAGCACGCCTTCTGGCGACTTCCTCTGTCGTACAACCCATGCTGATACGGGCTCTAGTTTCTAATTGGAGACGTTGAAAGAACAAATGCAGAACCAGCACCAGGAGGGCAGTAAAAAGGCTCCTCCCCTGACAATGATAGATCCCGAGAGTCTCGTTCAAGATTTCGCTCAGATTCTCGGAATTGAAAACGTCATCGACCCGAGGACGCGACCTGAAAAGTTAGAGGATTACCTCAAGGACATGGGCGATTATCCTTCAAACCCGCTTCTCATACTCCAGCCCAAAACCAATGAGCAGGTCTCAGCGATAGTTTCGCTCGCGAGGAAGAACAAGATACCGATCGTAGCAAGAGGGGCCGGCACGAGCCTGACCGGAGCTACGTCTACCCAGGGCGGCATTACGATAGATTTCTCAAAGAACATGGACAAAATACTCAAGATAGATACTGTCAACTGGTACGTCCACTGCCAGGCCGGAGTCGTCCTCGAGGATCTTAACAATGCCCTAAGATCCAAGGGCTTCTTCTTTCCGCCCGACCCCTCAAGTTCTCCCTGGTGCACGGTCGGCGGCGCCGTATCCGAAAACTCCGGGGGAATGAGATGCTTTCGCTACGGCACGGTCGAGGACTGGGTCTACTCACTTCGAGTAGTACTCTCCGACGGATCTATCGCGACACTCGGCGAGCCGCTTCCCAAGAACAGAGCCGGTTACGACCTTGTACATCTTCTCTGCGGGAGCGAGGGGACACTTGCCCTTATCACAGAGGCGTGGCTCAAGATAGCACCTTTCCCGAAAGAAAGAAAGAGCACTAGGATGCTCGTTTTCTTCGATGATTGGAAAAGCGCAGGGAGATCAATACAGAAGATGAGGGAGGAAAGGATTCAACCAATACTCCTAGAATTCTTGGACGGAGAGACTGTGCGAGCTCTCAATGTTGCATTTGAAGAGTTCAATATCCCTGAGCACGAAGCCACGCTCTTCATAGAGACGGACGGCAGCGTCGATGAAATCCTCAAAGTGTGCGGCGACAACGGATCCAGTGGAAACTATATCGCAAAGGACGAACAAGATGGCGAGCGACTGTACAGCGCTCGTGCACTCGTTTACCTAGGTATCAGGGGAATCGGCTTATCATTCCACACGGAGGACGTCGTCGTTCCGATTGATAGGTTGATCGACTATCTCGAGTTTCTCAAAATTGTTTCAAAGAAATATGGAGTGAGAATACCCACCGGCGGACACGCGGGCGACGGAAACGTCCATCCGATAATTCTCTATGATGAATCCTCGAAGGAAGCAACCCTTGCGGCGAAAAAGGCCTTCGAGGAAATATGTTCGTATGCCATAGAGGTCGGCGGTTCCGTGACCGGTGAGCATGGCATAGGCGAGCAGAAGATAGATTTCGCGCTGGCACAGCTTAATTCGCATGGTGGGACGCGTGCGTACGGACTTATGAAAGAGATCAAGAAAATATGGGACCCGGACAACATATTCAATCCCGGCAAGTTCCTCAAGATGAGCGAAGAGGAAGGAAGGGAGGACGCACTACGACAGTAGGAAGTCAATTACGTGTTTGGAGAATACCTCAGGCATCTGGTCGACCAGAGGAACCCTGCCTCCTTCAACCTGGATCACTTTGCTCCCCTTGATTGCGCCAGCAACCTTTTGGAGGTCTGGGAAACAGAAAGGATCCTCGGTTCCGCACATGACCAGAGTTGGCGCACGAATCAAAGGAAGTCTTTCTGGCATAGGGTAGGACGCCACCGCTCTGTGCCCGACCTCAACACTCTCACCAGCCTTTAGGGCATCGATGACAAATCTTGTGAGCAAGTCAGGCCTACTCTTAGGATAGAACCCCATCCTGAGCTGCCACAGCCGCGCAAGGTGGGAGCCGTCTTCTCGCAAGTCCACCTTGTCCACTGGAGGTCTGGTCATTATTTCCCGCCTTCGATCTTCATTGACGTACGGCGCTGCGGAAAGGACGAGTTTCTTCACTCTCTCTGGATGCGAAGAAGCAATTTCGATTGCTATCACAGAGCCTGTGTGGTGGCCGACCAGGTGTGCGCGGTCAATCCCCAAGGTGTCGAGGAATGTGATAGCGGCACTTCCATAGTCGCCTACGCTAGGTGGCTTTTCAGGCCTGTAGGAATCCCCGTATCCAATGGTATCCATCGCGAATACTCTAAAGTGTCTAGCAAAGATTGGGATCACGTCCAGAAATTCGTCGGATGACCTAGGAGTCTGGTGAAGCATCAGGACTGGGTCGCCAAGCTCTCCCGCCGTCAGGTAGTGAATCTGGCCCTGCGGCGTGTCGGCGAATGCATGCTTTGCTTTGGCACTAGTGGGCATGCTTGGAAATTTGTCAACCTAATCGGTGAAAAGCGAACGTCGGTCGCCGCCTTCTACCCTGGCCGCTATTTAAGAAATCGATCCCTCGATGATCTTTTCCCGTCGTTACAAAAATATCAGCACTCTCGCATATTCGATGAGTGCATTGAACCTTAAATAATCCCGTTTGCTCCAGAGCGATTCATGGAAAGAGAACGCGAAAGAAACGTATCGTTTGAGCAGTATCAGGCAAGACTAGACTTCGAAGCAAAGATGGTCGCTGAGAGGCTGAAGGCAAAGAGGATCGTAAGGAGCGAGGACATTGATGTACAGTGGAACGGGCACGGATACACCTACTATCCGCCAGACTTTCCGCTAAAAACAATCCGCATATTCTATGAGGACATTCCGCCGCTCGGCCATAACATCGAGCATAAACATCTCGAAGAAGCGGTCACATACATCGTGAAGGGCAAGGGCCACTCCTTCATCGGAGGAAGCAAGGATGATGAAAGAGCCACTACCGTGGGTCAGAGGATAGATTGGAAGGGCGGTGATTTTCTCATGGTTCCTTCGAACATCTGGCACGTCTTCTACAATGACTCAGAGACAGAGTGGGCGAGATTCATGGGGATACTCAACCCGACTCTCACATACTACGGCATGGCAAGCACTCACCACCACGGTCACGAAGGACGATCGATTACTCCGCCGGATGACATCAAAAAGGCTGCAGAGAAGGTCAAGACTCATTAGCGGAAGAACTCGTAGTATTTCAGAAGGCGTCATCTCGAGAGAGGGCCTTTTTTTCCTCTTCTCGTCCCACACCCGATTTCCGATGAAAGAAGAATGGGAGACCTCAGCGTCAGGGGGCTTATTGGTTCACAATAAGTTCCGCAATTCTCTCTTCTCCTACCGTGTCATCGCTATCTTGCACCATTCTAGTTTCTGCTCCATCGCTACCCAAGATTAGCGCAGTCGAGTTGCTCTTGGATTCTAGGAATTATTCGATGCCAAATAAAGGAAGAAAGATAGCAAGAGCGAGAAACATTCAAACATGGGAAAGCGTGACTCGAGAAGGCATGAGTAGGAACAATGTTATCGCCTATCGGTTCGCCAAGGAAATCAATGCGCCCTTAGATTACGTCTTCCAGTGGTGTACTGATTTCAGCGAGGACGATCCCAAAATAACAGGATCAAGCTCGAAAAGGATCATACTCGAGAAGATGAAGAACAGAGCTATATACGTCTCCCTTACTCCGACAGCTGGCAACTCCACCGGAGGGCGGGTTTATCTTGTTGATCTGGCGCCGCCTAAGGCATGGCACATGGAGGCCCACGGCAACGGTTTTGATTCTGTAGGAGAGTACCGGCTAACTCGAATTTCTCGGGAACGGACGAGACTTGCGATCGCTTTCAAACTGCGCTACTACTCTCTCAACGTCCCCACAAAAGAAGACAGAGTGAAAGATTCAAGGTCAAGTTGGGACAAATACGTTGCGGCACTTGAGAGGGATTATGCAAATTCCATCCCGACCTGATTCGGTGGAAGCTTTAGGGTGATTTGATCGCGGTCAAGGATGCGACCCGCCTGTGGGAACAAGAATTTCTTAGATGTCTAGCTCCTTGCCAGATCTTCCGTCGATCCAGATCCGTCGGCTCCTACCGTTGAGCATGAGTTCGGCCCTGAAAGTTGGGTAGTAGAACTGGCTGAAATATTCCACGTCGGCACCATCCCACATACCCTTCACAACTTCCCTCACCTGTGCCTCCCCGATCCTCTGCTTCGAAAGTTTGAATCCATCCATGAGGTTCAGCTCGCTGAGCTGAGGAAGCACAGACTGTCCACTTAGATCAATCTTTGGAATGTCGATGAGGCGCCTGTACATCTTCGCTCGACCGACCTTCTTCGACCGGACGAGCCTCCTGTCCTCAAGCCCCTTGAGGAGCCTGCGAGACTCTTCCTCGGTCCTCTTTGCCGCGCCCGCAACTTCGATCAGACTCTGCTCCTTGTCCGGGTAGAGCGCCTTGAGAATGGCAATCTGCCCTTCCTCAAGACCCAAGAAGCGTTCTATACCTTCACGCAGATTCAATCGATCAGACGATGAGGCGAGCTTTCCCGTCATCCCGTCGAGGAGGAAATACCTTGTCTCAAATTTCTTCTTCAGCACTCCAGTCCTAATTCTTACGGCGACTTCGATTAGCGGCCTGAATGCGAGGTCGACTCTGGCCACATTCTCCTTCTGCCCGAACAGCCTGTAACTCTTCTCGAGCTTTACGAGCGCAGGAACAGCCTCGGATTCGAGTTGAGGGACGAGTCCGAGAATCTTCGGTCCCTGCGGCTTGTCCAGAGCCTCATCTTCGTCCTGTTCCGTCTCTACGTTTTCAAGGTCTATCTGAGCCGAAGGCGCAATAGTCCTGCGGTATTGTTTGCCCAGGTCTTCGGCATTATCAATCATCCGTGTGTAGCTTTCTGGGCGAGCTACTCTTCCTTCCTCTTCTTCTTGTTGCAGTCGGCTCGACAGGATCTGTGGCGGTGGTTGTACTTCATCCCCTTCCTTGACAATCACACGCGCCGGAACGATCCGCGCGGGTGCGGAGTATGGCAGATCGTGAGGACCTTCTCTCGATTGGATAGTTTCAAGCACCTTCTCCACCGATGCTCTAACTGCCTTCGGGTTGAGTTTAGGCGTGATTCCGCCGTGCCTTGTCTCTCTGGGTCTCATCTTCACACGCGAAGGTTCTGGCGCGAGACCTCCGAGCGCAAAGAACTCTCCGGGAGATAGGGTCGTCAACTGGTTGAGGAAGTTGTGTCCAGGGAAGAATTGAGCTACAGAATTCAGATCGTTTTTGATTACGAGTTTTCCTATCAATTGGTTTGAGCACTGGCTCAGGATGTTCTTATCTACGAGGGAGGGCCTCTGGGTACAAAGCATTAGTCCTAGTCCGCGCTTTCTCCCCCTCCTCGCAATTTCATCAAAGATGGGTAGCCTCTCACCTGACTGCGGCGAGAATCTATCCGCTTCTTCCAGAATCACTAGGTACGGAGTTCTGCGCCTTGAGATCTCTCTGTAGATCGCTACGAGGAATTGGCTGACCTTCTCCCGTGGTCTGTCGGCTTCCGAGAGATCGAGAATGAGCGGGGGACAATCTGGAGCGTACTGCGCAAGCAATTTAAGGTCGACCTTGTTGTTCCATCGGAGGTCACAGCTTCTGCTCTCGCCGACCCACACCGCCTCGTACTTCTCCTTTAGACCCGAGTACTCGCCTTCGATGTCGATAATCACAAACGGAACCTTGTTCTTGCAAAGCTCTTCGCATATGACGCCGACGGTGTAGCTCTTGCCCGAGTTGTGAGTAACGAGGCCGCCATAGCTTATTATCTGGTGGTCAGGTTTACTCTCCCACCCAACCACGGTTGTTTCCCCTAAATATTCGACTTTTCTTATCTTCATCCAGTTGATGTCGCAGCAATGAGATGTGCCGAGATTATTCTCAATCGGCGGGTCCTCCATGGATATTACTTTGTCGAAAGTTTCCGGGTACTTGATGTCCTTTAGGAGTCTAGCAGCGAGCTTGATAGAAGGCGGGGATACGTGGACTTCCCAACACCCTCTGACACTATTTTTTCGGAATCTGAACTTGACAGTGGAATATAGGCCGAGCCTCCATAGCATGAACTGAAGCTCTATCGCCTGGCGTTTGTTGATTCCAGTGTAGAACCTCATCTGGGCTACAGGTCGATGATTTGGTCGGTCATCCAGAATATACTCGAGGCTCCCATCGCCGTTGAAGTATCCTTTTAGAAATTCGACCAGCTCGGCGTTTTCAAGCAGCTGAAGCTTTCCAAAGGTGTCTGAATGATTTGCTATCTCCAGGTTAACGATGCTATCAAGCAACTGGTGGCTTACAAATCGGTTGTGCCCGTTCTCATGAGTTATGACTATATCCTGACCGTTCCCCTTCCGAAATCTCTTGGTAAGTAGTCCAAAGTTGATTGCTAGTTTTTCGACATCTTGCAAAACCTCATCTCTTACATTGGTGAACTTTACTGACTGATTTAATGACCACGTTCCATCAGACATCAGATATCCGAATAGCTTCGCCAATTCTTTTCCTACAGAAATTGTGTCGAAATGGAATGCTGTCGCGTCGCTGGCTCTACCATAGGCGAACCTGTACCGTTTATCAAATAGTTCCTTGACAGTAATCCATCTTTGGTGTTCGTGATATTTGTGACCGAAATGGCTACCCTTCTTCGGTATCTTTCCTCTGATGAGGCCCCTGTTGCAAGGCAAGGAAACCAGAATTGGATGTTCGCCAGAGGCAACGAACTCGATACTTCCTCTGCCATGACCATACAAATAGACTTTGTAGATGCTGTCCTTTTTCTTCTCGATATTGCGAATGTATCCGTTGTGCGATGGCATGCCTTCGTATATCTCTGAGACTTGAACTACACCTTTCTTTGTGTAGAAGTACTCGCTTTCTGGTATACACCCGCTCGATCCGATAACACAGGTTCTGCCGGTTGCTATCAGGTCTGCACTTACTTCGAAGGGCTCACTCTTTGCTGCTCCTTCCTCTCCGACATCCTCCTCGTCCAGAAAGAACGGCGAGTCGAGATTCCCCCTCTCTCCGCGCGCCACTACCGACCCAAGGCGGAGTACCTGCTGTTGTTGCTCAGCTGACGACAAATTGCGCTGTAGTAGCAGAATATTGGTTCTATTAACTTGTCGCGACTGCCCCTGGATTTCGGTTCCTACCACAGTAAAAATACAAAAGCAAGAGGTCTAGACGACTCCTAACCCAAAAAGGACGGAATGAGGAGAATGCTCAGGAGAATCTCGGTTGTTTCGCTCCCTGTCCTTACCAGGGTTAAAATAACACAGGCAAACAAGAGGATGGTTTCAATTGAAACAACTTCTCTTATGTCTCCAAGTTATTGCTCATTTTCTTCTAAGCGGAAATCGATTTCAATTGCAAAAAGGGCTCTTGCCCTAATCACCTTTCTATCATCGTACCGTTTCCCGATATACATAGCGAATTGGCTCTGTTACGTACCCCTCTCTATATATGGGAAGGTCCTTGCAGCCTCTGCCGAATCACCTCCCTTAGATGTACTGGAGAGAGCTTTCCTTATACGCAGTGAATGTATCTGTTCCTTAATCCAAATGTAGTTGGATTGGGAGCACGCGCTCTCAGGTGTTCGTGACAATGGCCGATAGACTCACAAACAATCATGACTATGCTATTTCTGTTGACGGTCTATCGCACACCTACGACGGAAAGAAGTACGTCGTTGATGATATTTCATTCAAAGTGAGAACCGGAGAAATCTTTGGTCTCCTGGGGCGCAACGGCGCTGGCAAGACCACTACGATCAAGATCCTGACCACGCTGGTTCAGGCTACAAAGGGAGACGTACAGATCCTAGGTCACGACCTCCGGAAGGAGGGTAGCAAGGTACGAAAGCGGATAGGCGTCGTGCAACAGGACAATTCCTTCGACTTTGCAACGGTCAGGCAGAACCTTGACATCTATGGATTCCTTTGGGGAGTCCCAAAAGAGATTAGAGCAAAACGCTCTGCGGAGCTCATGAAGATGTTCGGGCTTGAAGAGCTTGCAAAGATGCGCGCCTTTGACCTCTCCGGAGGTCAACAGAGGCGGCTTCAGGTCGCGAGGGAGTTCATTCATGATATGGACCTGTTATTTCTCGACGAGCCAACAGTCGGGCTTGACCCGCTGATGCGCAGGCAAACCCTTGATCTATTGAAAGAAAGGGCCCGGAGAGACGGGCTCTCGATACTTTTCACAACTCACAACCTGGAAGAGGCTGACTACATCTGTGACAGGGTTGCAATAATGGATCAGGGCCGATTCCAGGCGCTGGATACCGTGGACAATTTGAAGCGCAGGTACGGGGGCACGAAGGCAATCGAGCTTTCCCTCGCGCAGACAAATGGTGTGAACCCGTCCTACGTCAAGTTCTTTGACAGGTTATCACAGATCCATGCTGACATCGAGATAACAAGAGAACCAACTGGCTCCGAGCCCGCGTTGATCGTCTCTAGGGAACCCGAGAAGGTGATAGAGACCATCATAGCCGTGGCGTCGGAGCAGAAAGCGAAAATCGAGTGGCTCAACATCAGGAAGAGCACACTTGAGGATGTGTTCATCCACACAGTCTCATCTAGCGAAGCAGAGCGATCAGGAAATCACAAGAGCGAAGAAGGAGCGGTATCAATTCCAGAAGTGAACTCCTTGCATCGAGTACCCTCCCGAACTCTGTGAGACTTGCGTGGCGCAACCTCAGGGTAAATACTGATCCCGGTTCGCTTGTGATAATTCTCGGGCTCCCAGCAATCTATCTCGTATTCATGGGTACGATGTTTGTCAGCATAATCCCTCCATTTTCTATCGGAGGGTACAGCTTTACCTACAGCTCATTCCTCCCCGGAGGGATTCTCGCCTTTGAGAGCGTGATGGCTGGAACGATGGGTGGGAGCATGCTCTGGGCCGACAGGCGCTTTGGTATGTTCTCTCAGATTCTCTCTGGTCCTTTTACTAGGACACAGTATCTCGGAGGGGTGATACTTGCTACGGTCGCCGCTTCACTTGCCGGATCGGTTATCCTGATTCTTCTCGCAACCCCGCTGGGAGCCGCTATAGAGATCTCAGCGATCGGCTCGGCGCTTGTCTTCCTGAACCTGGGCCTTGGAGGGATATTCTTCTGCTCCCTCATGCTTTTCGTCGCCGCCAAGGTGGACTCAAACCAAGCGTACAACTCGATCCAGATTCTGATAATATTCGTAATAAGTTTCGTCAGCGACGCCTATTATCCTATTAACTCTCTCACACCGCTCTCCTTGAGGCTGATTTCTTACATCAATCCGCTCACGTATGTGACCGACGGCATACGTGCGGGTCTAGTCTCACCAGCTTACGTATTCAGCGTGTTCAACCCGATAGAAACGCTGGTTCTCTTGGCTGAGACTATTGTAATGTTCCTCATTGCGTATCGGACTTATGCGAACGTCAGAGTGAGTACTTCCTAGTCTGTGGAGCGCACAAATTCCCCCGCTCTCATGGGTGCTTCGGTTAACTGGTAGGGCGTGAATTCACAGCGGGACCGGCGTCAATCTGCATCGGAAGCACCTGCCGACAGGGTGACAGGAGATTTTGGTTAAACGGTCTGCCCTCACGGACCTGAAATTCTCGGCTTGAGAGTGAGAAATGATACGGGAAAGGTCGTCTGTTCCCTGGGGCTTCAATGCTTCTCTCTCTTCGTTTGAAACGGGTGCTGTGAAACCTGCTCCAACTGCACATTTTTATTACTTCGGTCGGAGTTCTTCAAATTCGATACAGTAATATTACAGTAATATTACAGTATACTAGGCTCTTGAATTACACTCGCCATTTTCCTTCAATAATCATTTGGTCGGAAGAAAGCCCGGTCCTCTTTCCTCCCGGCCATTTACTGGAATGGAGTACATCTGGGCATCTTAAGAGCAAGCTGGGAGCGCTTTTTTTCTTGTTTCAAGCTTTTGCAAGAAGCTCGGTTTCGGCCATAGCCGTTGTAGAATATTGGAGCTTCCCGCTCGCGTGTGTAACGGCTTCGACTATTGAGAATATATAAAGAAGGGCTGAACGATTGCAATGGCAACACAATCTTATGAAAAGGAATCACCCGACCTGACAAAAATCAAGAGTCGTTTATGGCGCTCCTTTCTTCACATCTCGAAGAAGATGGAGTTGTACGAGGACGACGTCACCAAGTACGCAAAGCTGGCGACGATACAGCAGAAACTCGCCGCGTCCCTCCTCAACTGCCTAACCAATGAGGTCGCTGCGTCAACCGAAGAGGATGGGAACAACTTTGCGACCATTCTCAGCAAAGCTAGGGCACTCAAGAATGGAGAAATGAAAAAGCAGGCCCTCATGGCCATCAAGAACTTTCTAGAGGTGCTGGAAGAAGAGGAACCCGAGTAGATAACACTCTCACTTCTTGTACGATTTGAAAAGAGGATATAGGTGCTACTATAAGTTGCCTGATGTTAATAATAATGATGAAGAAGAAGGCATAGACGCAGTTCTCAACGACCCAGCCATCTTCGCAAGCGCGGTGCTGAACATCGAGCCCTTTCCCTATCAATCCGTCTTTCTCAGGAACACCTCGAAGAGGATCCTAGTCTGCGCGGGTCGTCAGGTAGGCAAGTCCTTTATGACTGCGGCGAGGGCGATATGGTTCGCGACAACCCATCAGAAGACGAACACCTTGATCGTGTCTGCCACACTTAGGCAGTCAATGCTAATGTTTGACAAGATTTGGTCGATGATTGAATCCTCGAGCATGGTTAGGAAATCGGTCGCTCAGCACTCCAGAACGAGCGTCAGCTTCAAGAACGGTTCTTCAATTATCGCGCTTCCCTGCGGGCGCAGCGGTTCCACGCTCAGAGGGTTCACAGCGCACCTGATCATCATAGACGAGGCGGCCTTCGTCCCAGAGCGGGTAATCTCGGAGGTCGTGCTCCCGATGCTCGCGACAACCCAGGGCACGGCAATCCTGCTGAGCACTCCCTTCGATAAGAATCATATTTTCTACAAGGCTTTCACCTCTCCAAAATGGTCAAAGTATCACTTCCCCTCGAGCATCAATCCGCACATCTCTTCCGAGTTTCTGGAGGAGCAAAAGGAGCTCCACGGGGAGCTGGCCTTTCGTCAGGAATACTTGGCGGAGTTTGTCGATGATGAAAAGTCCTACTTCCCTATGCCATTGATCAGGCAGTGCGTACACACCTGCGAGAATAAGAAGAGCTGCGAGTACTGCGAGCTTCTGTTAAAGCCTGAAGAGAAACTACTGCCGCCCAGGAAATTGTACGCTGGATACGATCCGGGCGGGAGGTCGGACCCCGCTGCGCTCGTCGTTTTGGAAAAGCTTGCGGACCAAACTCTGAGAGTTTGCTTTCTCAAAATGCACTTGGAGAAGAAGAACAATGAAGATCAAGATGAAAATCTCTACACTCGTTTCACCGCTGAGATAAAGGACTTGCACGACAAGATGCATTTTCAAAAATTGATGGTAGATTCAACAGGCCTCGGAAGTCCAATCGTCGAGCACTGCAAAGGCCTGAAACTCCCCGCAGAGGGACTCCAACTCACACTCAATTCGAAGGAGCAGATCCTTTCGAATCTGAGATTGCTTTTGGAGAAGAGAAAAATAATTCTCCCGGACGACCTGACGTTGGTCAGTAATCTAAACTGCATCGAGGCGGCCCGAACCGGGGCCGGGCATTTCACCTTTTCCCATCCACGAGGATCTCACGATGACCTCGCATTTGCGCTGGCTCTCGCGTGCTGGGCAGCGGCAAAGTCGACGCCGACGACTGTGATGATTCGCCTTGACCAAGCTTCTTGCACGAGTTTTATGGCAATTTAGCAGTGCGCATTTACGAGCAAGCTCGCGGAGGAGGGTTGCTTCCGAACTCTTTTAATTTAGGTCGTTGCCGAATGAGTTTTTCGGGCAGCAACGACAAAGGGATTGGCATCGGTAACGTCTTCGGAAGCCTCGGGGTCCGGCGAGAAGAGGAGTACTTTTGACGGCCCTAGTTCTCTTACCACTTCATTGTACGGCTCTTCCGGAAAGAAGTGCCCCTTCTGCAAGTACCGGGGAAAGGTCGAGCTCATGAGTCGGAGCGTTGTGGGAAGGCGCCGTGGCATCGAAATCCGCCTCAAGCGAAAAAGAGTCAGAAGAGGCGGTGGGTTTAGTACAGAGGCGGTTCGCGAGGAAATTCCGGTACAGTACCTGACGATCAAGCGCACCTTCTCCTGCCAGAATTGCTCGCGGTCCTGGAGCCAGACCACTCGGAAGACAATCACAGCGAGGGATCTTTGAGCCTCCCAAGAGGAGGGTCGGTCCCGGGAAGCCCCGCCAACTTTTTCGTCGCTGCTATGAGACTCCACCAACGGTTAAAGATCCAGATAGGGAGATCGGCCTGCTCGAAATTACTTTCAATCCTACAATAGTACGATTCTAACGCGGGCGCGTTAGCCCACTGACGCGAGTCGTTTGTTGCTTTCAATCCTACAATAGTGCGATTCTAACGAGGTCGCTGCGGCAGTCAAAGTCTTCATTGATGAACTTTCAATCCTACAATAGTACGATTCTAACAAGAACCTTTTCACAATTACGACCTGAAAAAACTCACTTTCAATCCTACAATAGTACGATTCTAACGCCCGGTCCATTGTCTGTCCATGAGTTTCGCAATCGCTTTCAATCCTACAATAGTACGATTCTAACCTGGCCTGTCTTGTGATAAGAGACCATTTTCGAGATCTTTCAATCCTACAATAGTACGATTCTAACTCGAGGCTGCGATATTGATCTTTCTATGCTTGCGCACTTTCAATCCTACAATAGTACGATTCTAACTTTGATTTCAGCAATCACTGGCGTGGGCCTGGTTCTCTTTCAATCCTACAATAGTACGATTCTAACTAGCCCGTCTGCCAGCCCGAGATTGACTTGATAGGTCTTTCAATCCTACAATAGTACGATTCTAACCAAAGCACCCGACGCTGTCCGGTTTCGAGTACCTTTCTTTCAATCCTACAATAGTACGATTCTAACCAATCTATAGTTTCGGACTGGAAGGCGAATACTCGCCTTTCAATCCTACAATAGTACGATTCTAACGCGGCCTGCTGGATCTACTGTCGTCATTTCTTCCTCCTTTCAATCCTACAATAGTACGATTCTAACGCAAACGTGGGGAACGGCGGACAGCAGCTAAGTTATCTTTCAATCCTACAATAGTACGATTCTAACGTGGACAACGTGCACGGCAACGGGCACTGATGCGAACTTTCAATCCTACAATAGTACGATTCTAACCCCCCTTCTGCTGAGATTTCTCCCTCGTCTCCCGGCTACATCGCCCCGTGCTTGTACCATGAGGGAAATCATTTACAAATTTTGGCCGAAAGCGCTCGATGGTATTCTCGACGATGGACTTTTTGGGCTTAACCGCCGATTGTGTGCGCTCTTTATAAATGCAACCTTCTTTAGATTATTGAATCGGTAACGCTCTTCTCCCTTCCCCATACGGTCTTCTCAATCCATTTCGGGTTTTCCATCGTGAAAACGACGATGCAATCCTTTGACTCGTCGATCACCTTCGATACTTTGATCTTCAGCTCCTCCAGTTGACCCGGACTCAGGTCGCCCTCGAATGCGGAGTTTTGAATCCAGTTCAGGTATCGCTTCATTATGTGATACACCTTTGGCAGGCGTTCGACCTCAATATCATAAGCGATGATCACATGCATGTGAGAGGTTACCACCTGCTCTTGAAACCTGAGTACCTTCCTTCACCTAAGAGGTGTCTCACCAGTTTGAAAGCCTCTATCCTGACCAGCCTTTGGTAGGACACGTGTCTCTTGAGCTTCGCGTGGTGGAGCGTCATCGAGAGGCGCTTTTCGTATTCCTTCAGGAAGACCCTCCTTCCCTCCTCGTTGAGGTAGCACGAATTGAGCTCCAGGGCGAAATGCTGATCCGGATTCATTATTCTGTTGTTTATCAGGTTGAAGATGGCGCGATCTACTACGATCGGCTTGAACACTTCCGCCAGATCTAGTGCGAGTGAAAATCTTCTCTCGCCCGGTTCATGTAGGTACGAAATCGAAGGGTGCAGTTGGGTATGGTAAATCTCGGAGAGGGTAGTTGCATACATCAAAGAGTTTCCAAACGAAATCATAGCATTCAACCTGTTCTCGGGCGGTTGTCTGGACCTCCGCTCAAAAGAAAACCCCTCCCTCAGGAAAGAGTCAAACGCGGAGTAGTAGATCTCCCTACATCTACCCTCTACGCCCATGATGTCTGCGATCGTCTTCTGATTTTGAAGACCGTCCGCTTCGAGCCTGATCCTGTCTACATATGAGGAAACAGCCTTGCCGGCGTCGTTGTAATGGATCAGGTTCTGCACAATGTTGTGTATCGCGGTTTCTACGAACTCTCTTGCAAGTAAGAGACGCTTCTCGGCATTTGTATAGTGCGCGACCTGATTTACGACTATGACACCGGAGACGAGCTTTTCTCTCGGATAAAATGAGCCAGAGTAATACCCATAGTAGTTGTAAAAGTGAACGGGGACCCCGTGTTGGTTTAGGAATATCAGGACCCTGGCGTTGAGGTCGGCCTCGGAAAATAGGTGAATTGACTTGATATCGTTTATCGGTATTGTGCGCTTTGTGCCATCCGCGAGCTCAAAGTCTATCGTATTGTCGCTGCGTCTAAGCCTTCCGGCCTTTGTGATGTAATAGTCGCGCAATTTCGTAACAATGAGAGGGCTCACAACAAGCGGTATTTAACAACAAGAAGTCAAATCTCTTCCCTCCCTTCTTTTAGATGGTCTTCCAGAAACAATATCTCCACATCGAGCCATTCCTCCTCGACGCCAATTCGAGCACTTGTTCACGCTTATTGAATATGACTGGGATTCCCATGAATCTTCCAACTGCAAGTGAAAAACAATCAGCAAGGGAGAGAGATCTTTCACATTTGTATCCTCCCGCAAGCAGCGTTAGATCCGATGTCTCTGTTATTGAAAGGTAGTTAGTGATTCCCTCAGAACTTCGTACTTGGATCGAGCCTTTGCAGGACCTACAGCCTGCGGCACATTATGCAGTATAACTCTGCTAGATTCCCTTCGGAGATGTGAAGGGTGATTGTCCTATCAATTATCAAAATTATTATCGCTCTTTGGATAAGTAACAATATATGCTAGTTAGAGCAATTCGCCGCTGACGCCATGACATCAAAGCAAAAGAGGATAAGGGAGGAAGGAAATAAACCCAG